>NZ_JAJPWR010000014.1:0-257997 GCF_046548995.1 Amycolatopsis sp. lyj-109 | reverse complement strand
CTTGTGTGCGTGACCTGGGGAACCAAGGTCACCGTTTGCCGTGGCTGGTGGTCGTGAGTGGTAATTCGGGTTCTAACCCGAATTACCACTCACGACCAGCTGCGGCAGATCGGCAGGTCGGCGTCCAGGATTGTCCTGGCAGGCGCTCTTCGGCCGCACCGAACAAAGATCTCGCCCTGCAGTACTAGCCCTTGGCCAGGGCCTGTACCCGGCCGATCGGGCCGTTGTAGTAGTTCTGGTCCCCCGGCAGGCCGCCGCCCCGGGCGAACTGCCAGATGCTCTGCTTCGCCCACCCCGCGGGCAGTTCGCCGACGTCGGGGCCGTAGCGGGCCAGCCAGAGCGGGTCGGTGTTCCCGAAGCGGGCGGTGTTGCCGGTGCAGCGCTTCCACCACGCCGTGCTCGTGTAGATCAGCGCGCTGCGCTTGACCTTCGCCAGGTACGTGCGGGTGAAGTCGGCGATCCACGCCGTCAGGTCGGCCGGGTTCTTGCCGTAGCAGACGTCGCCGTACGGGTTGTACTCGATGTCGAGCGCGCCGGGCAGGGTGGTGCCGTCCGCGCGCCAGCCGCCGCCGTGGGCGATGAAGTACGTCGCCTGCTCGGCGCCGCCCGAGACGTCCGGGCGGGCGAAGTGGTACGCGCCGCGGATGATGCCCGACGCGTGCGCGCCGTCGTACTGCTGCGCGTACTGCGGGTTGACGAACCCGGTGCCCTCGGTCGCTTTGACGTAGGCGAACTTCGCCCCGGCGCCGGCCGCGGCCGGCCAGTCGACCGGCCCCTGGTGCCCACTGACGTCGTGCCCGAGCGTCTGCCCGGCCGCGTCGGCCCGCGGAGCGCCCTGGACGCCTTCGTGGCGCGCGATCTGGCTGCCCGCGTAGTTCGTGTCCGCCAGCGAGTAGTCGGCTCGGGCGGGCGTCGCGACCACCACCGCCGCGAGCACCGCCAGCGCGGCCGCTCCCGACAGCCGCTGTCCCGCCACGGTTCGGTTCATCCGGGCTCCGATCTCGGTAGCAGCAGATCCTCCAGCCCATGCTGCCTGCCGTTTTCGTTCCCCGCGAGGCGGGTGTCACCCGATGCGGTGATCTTCAGAGTTCGGTGGTGATGATCGCCTCGACGAGCACCTCCCCGGCCGGGGTCAGCTCGACGACGTCCGGCTCCAACCGGACGAGGCCTCGCGAAGCCAGCGAACGGAATTTGCCCAGCCACGGTTCCGCGAACAGCGAGCGCCCCGGAAAGCGTTCGCGGTGCAGGGAATCCCGCAGTGGCTGCAACGTCGTCAGCGCCATCTTGACGGCCCGGGCCTCCTGGGCTTCGGGGGTGAACCGCGTCGCCGAGCCCAGCGGGATCCGGCCGGAGTGCACGCTTTCGGGGTAGCGGCGGGAGTTCACGTCGGTGATCGCCTCCGACGCGCGGCAGCTCGAACTGCCGCCCAGCCCGATCGCGACCTCGGCCTCCTGCTTGTCCTGATCGACCATGATGGACTTCCACTTCTCCGGCCCGAGGCCGTCGCGCGCGAAGTACATCGTCGGGTGTTCGGTGTACCCGGCCGCGCGCAGGCCTTCGGTGAGCAGCTCCCGCATCTGGTACTGCTCGCCGAGCGTGGGCCAGCGGTGCCCGTCGCGCACGAGCTTGTCCCGGTAGGACGGCAGCTGCCACGCGGCGGGCTTCTCCCCGGTGACGCCGGTGCGGGTGTCGCTGTAGGAGGCCAGGTGCAGCTTCGTGCACACCACCGCCGTGACCTCGTTCTCCAGCACGACGTCCAGGTCGCGGCGGACACTGTCGAGACTCTGGTCGAGCAGGCCGTACATGAGGTCGATGCTGACCCACTCGAAGCCCGCCGCGGTGGCGTTGCGGACGAAGTCGACGCACATCTGCGCGCTGTGCTCGCGCCCGCAGAGCTCGAGCACGTGGTCGTCGAACGACTGGACACCGCTGGAGAGCTTGGTGCAGCCCAGCTCCCGCAGCAGCGCCAGCTTGGCCGGGGTGAACGTGCTCGGGTCGCCCTCGAAGCGGATCGTCGTGCCGGCGGTGAAGCCGAAGTTCGACCGGTAGAACTCCAGCAGGCGGCGGATTTCGGGCTCCGGCAGCAGCGACGGGGTGCCGCCGAAGACGTTGAACTCCCCCACCTCGGCGGCGCGCAGGTGGGGCACGGCGTCGAGCCACAGCCGCGCTTCGGCGATGTTGAGGTCGACCCAGTGTGCCGCCTTCTCGATCTTGCCCTTGACCAGCACCACCGGGTACTGGCAGAACCGGCAGCGGTAGGCGCAGGTGGGGATGTAGGACCACAGGTGAATCGGCCCCGGGGAATCGGCCAGCTGCTCGTCGAGGTCGCGCAGGAACTCCGACGGCGAGCCGGGGACGTTGCCCGGGAACACGTGCGCCCCGAACGGGTCCTCCTGCACGAAGTCGAGCAGGTGCCGGTTCTCGGGTGCTTCGAGGACGTCGAGCACGGCGGGCCGCGGCCACGCCGGGTCGATCGTGTGCAGCGAGCCGATCGCCTCTTCATAGCCCAGGGTCATCAGAACACCCCTCCGTTGCCGAAGTAGTTGTGGGCCTCGCCCGACTCGCGGTCCTCGCAGTAGTAACGGACGAACTCCGCGAACCGCTCCGCCGGGACCTCCGCCAGGCACGGCGGCAGCGGTGGCGGGTGGCCGATGTCCTCGCCGACGTGCCGCCGCAGGCAGGCGAACAGCTCGTCGGCGAACTCGAAGTACAGCCGGTACGACGGCGTCTTGTAGGCGTGGATCGGCGTGAAGTCGACGACGCGCATCTCGTGCCGGATCTCGCTGATCCGCCGGGCCAGCCGCGCGGCGAGATCGGGCCCGAAGAACGCGACGACGGCGTCGTCCTCCAGCAGCGCGGGGGTCAGCAGCACCGGCAGGATGGTGTTCTTCGGCGTGAAGTCCTTGATCGAGAACTCCCACGCCTGCTTCGCCTCGGCTTCGGTGAGGTCGGTGGGCTCCGACGGCGCCGACGGCCGGATGTCGCGCATGACGATGATGCCGTCCGAGCCGTAGGCCCGGCCGGCGATGACCTCGTCGATGGCGTGGTCGACCCGGCGCGGGTTGATCTCGACGCGCGAGCGCGGTGCGTAGGTGATCGCGTCGCCGCCGCTGGCGACCTTGATCCCGAAGTCCCAGTCGTCGGAGAGGTGGTTGACGAACTTCCCGTCCTGCAGCTGGTAGAAGATCTCGATGCCGCCGGCGCGCTCGTAGGCGTCGCGCTCCACGGCGAAGCCCTTGCCGTCGGGAAAGCCGCCGAAGAGCGCGAAGGTGACGGCGCGGCAGCGCAGCGTCCGCTGGATCGCGTCCCACAGCCGTGGCCGCCCGGTGAAGTGCTCGGCGTTGTAGTGGTAGTCGCAGACGCCGATGGCGGCTTTGGTCGTCTCCATCGCGTCCAGGAGTTCGCTCAGCCAGTGCGGGTCGACCCGGCAGTCCGCGTCGGCGGAGACGAGGTGGAACCGCTCCCCCGGGTCGCTGTCGGGCCGGTTCCGGCTGCGGGCCGCGGCGAAGTCCATCCCGGCCCGCCGCGCGCACGAGACGCCCTGTTCGGGCTCGCGGATGACGTGCAGGGCCAGGTCCGGGTGCGCGGCCGCGAAGGCGTGCGCGATGGCCACGGTGTCGTCGGTGGAGTTGTTGTCGACGAGCACGACCTCGTACCGGCTCTTGTCCAGGGGCGCGTCGCCGTCGCGCTGGTCGTGCAGCGTCCGCAGCACCTCCGGCAGGTTCGCGGCTTCGTCGTACACCGGCAGCACGACGCTCAGCCGGGTCGCCGCGCCCATCGGCGGCGGGTACAGCCGGTCGACCAGGTCGTCGACGACCCGCGTGCCGAACCGCGCCTGCCCGAGTTCCGAGTTCACCCGCACCACGTCCGCCCGTTTCCCTTCGTCGGTGATCAGCTCGGCGACTTCACGAGCGAACGCCGCGTCCGGCAGGTCGCGCGCCCGGATGTCCAGCACCGGCGCCCGGAAGCCCTGGCTGCCGTAGACGACGTCGTACAGCTCGTACCCGCTCGTCACGTACGGCGTCCCGGACGCGATCGCCTCGCTGACCGGGTTGCCGTAGCTCTCGTAGTCGTAGGAAGTCAGGAACGACACGACGCTCGCGTGCGCGAGGAGGTCGCGCACGGAGTACCGGCCGGGGACGGCCGTGTCGTACGGGGTCAGCCAGCCGCCGAACACCACGCGGTCGCGCACCCCGAGGCGGTCCGCCAGCTCGACGAGCCGGGCGTGCTCGGTGAGCGTCTCGCCGGTGTCTCCGGCCACGAACAGCCAGGCACCCGGCAACAGGGCCAGCAGGTGGAGGTCCCGGTCGATGCGCTTCTGCGGGATGATCCGGGTGATCCGGGCCAGCAGCGGGACGCCCTCGGGAATCCCGTGGTCGCGCCGGAAAGCGGCGTTGCGCTCGTCGGCCCGCGCGGGGGCGATGGTGAAGGAGTTGGGCAGCACGTCGATGTTCGCCAGCTCCGGCACCCAGTCCAGGGTCCGGGCCCTGGCCTGCTCGTGCAGCGCGAAGTAGTGGATGTGCGGGGAGTTCCGCGGCGCGGGGACGCCGGGGTACGGGAACGCGCCGTACTTGGCGATCCCGGGTTCGCTCTGCCACATCAGGTCGTGGTCGCGCCAGAACACGAACCGGCCGAGCCGGTGGCGCGCGCCGTACCGGTCGATCGCCCGGTACAGCGCCTCGGTGTAGGCGACGTTCTCCGGCAGGGTCCCGTTCTCCACCATCACCACGGTCACGCCGAGCCGTTCCCAGGTGGCGACGATCCGGTCCGCCAGCTCGCTCGCGATGCGGTCGACTTCGGGCCGCAGCGTGTCGGCACCGGCCTGGACGATTCCGGTGAGCACCGCTTCGACGAACTCGCGGTCGTAGCCCCGGATCTCCTCGACCCCGGCCACGCGGTCGAGCGTGACCCACGCCGGCAGCAGCTCGGCCTCGTCGCGGTAGGGCCGGAAGAACGCGCCCTTGTCGGCCTTGATGTCGTACCCGAGGTCCAGGTGGACGCGGTGCCCGCGAGCGGCGAAGCGGTGCGCCGTCTTGAGGAACTCGACCACGACCCCGGACAGCGGAGTGGCGTCGAAGGACACGCCCCAGAGCACTGACATCGATGTCAAACCCCCGTATCGGCCTCGCCGTTGGTCCCAGCGTAAGCGCCGGGGCTTCGAACGGCCGTGTGAACGCTTTCGTGGTTGACCGCGGAGCGCCGCAGCCTCCACAGTGACCGCATGAACCGGGCCCTCGGGGTGCTGACCTGCGGCGCCCTCCTCTCGATCGTGCTCGGGGTCCTCGGCTCCGGGGAACCCCGGCTCGCCCTCGTGCTCGGCGCGGTCTTCGCCGTGCTCGCGACGGTGGCCTTCGGCTGGGTGCGCGGGCGCGAGCGGCTCGCGTGGAGTGCGGCCTACGTCGCCGTCCAGCTGCCTCTGGCGTTCGTGCTCTTCACGATCGACGCCGGCGTCGGGACGACGCTGTTCCTGGTCGTGCTGGTCAGCCAGTGCGTGCTGCTGCGCCTGCCGCGGCCGGCGATCGCGCTCGTCATCGCCGTGGTCCCGCTCGTGCACCTCGGGATGTCGCTGGGCGAGGGCCTGCGGGAAGGCATCGGCACGCTCATGTCGGTGCTGTTCGCCGCGATCATCACCGAACTGCTGCTGCGGGAGCAGCGCTCGCGCGCCGAACTCGCCGAAGCGCACGCGAAACTCCGTGACCACGCCGCTCAGGCGGAGCGGCTCGCGACGGCGCAGGAGCGCAACCGGGTCGCGCGCGACATCCACGACGGGCTCGGGCATTCGCTCACCGTCGTCCAGATGCAGGTGAAGGCCGCGCGGGCGGTGCTGCCGACCGATCCCGGCAAGGCCGACGAGGTGCTGGCGAAGGCGCAGGAGCAGGCCGAAACCGCGCTGGCCGAGGTGCGCCGCTCGGTGCGGACGCTGCGCGAACCGCGGCCGGTCCCGCCGCTGCCGGAGGCGCTGAAAGCCCTCGTCGAAGAGACGTCGGCGACCGGTGTGGCCACCCGGTTCACGGTGACCGGCACCGAACGCCCGCTCCCGGACGACCGGCGCGAAGCGCTCTTCCGGGCCGCGCAGGAAGGCCTGACGAACGTCCGCAAGCACGCCGGCGCCGCAACCGTGGACGTCGTGCTCGGCTACGCCGCCGACGCGGTCCGGGTCGAAGTCCGCGACGACGGCCGCGGCGGCGACGCCGGTGCGGCGACCGGCTTCGGCCTGATCGGGCTCCGGGAACGGGCCGCCCACCTCGGCGGCGAACTCGCCTTCACCTCGACCCCCGGCCGCGGCAGCGCCCTCACCATGGAGATCCCCGGATGACGCCGGTCCGCGTCCTGCTGGTCGACGACCAGGCCCTGTTCCGCGAAGCCCTCGCCACCCTGCTCGCCACCCACGACGGCATCGACGTCGTCGGCGAAGCCGGGAATGGCGCCGAAGCCCTGCGCGAAGCCGCCGAGCTGGCACCGGACGTCGTCCTGATGGACCTGCGCATGCCGGTCCTCGACGGGGTGGCCGCGACCCGGCGGCTGCGCGCGGAACACGCGAACGTCCGGGTCATCGCGCTGACCACCTTCGACGACGACGAAGACGTCTTCGCCGCCCTGCGCGCGGGCGCCGTCGGCTACCTGCTGAAAGACGTCTCGTCGGCCCGTCTGGTCGAGGCGGTGCTGGCCGCGGCCCGCGGTGAGTCCGTGCTGCAGCCCTCGGTGGCGGCGAAGGTCGTCGCGCGGTTCGCGCAGCTGCCGGAGGCGCCGGAACCGCGGCCCCAGCCGCTGGTGGTGCCGCTGTCCGAGCGCGAACTCGACGTGCTGCGGCTGCTCGCCGACGGCCGCAGCAACCGGGAGATCGCCGCGGCGCTGTTCCTCGCCGAAGGCACGGTCAAGAACCACGTCACGAACGTCCTGGGCAAGCTCGGCGCGCGCGACCGCACCCAGGCCGCGCTGCGGGCGAGGGACCTCGGCCTGCTCTAGACCATGACCCCCGGTCATGACTTCCGGCACCTGGCAGCACGGGCTCCAGCCGGGATTCTCGTCCAGGAACAACCTGGAGGGAACCATGACCACCACCGAAACCACCCGGACCACCGCCCGCAAGCTCGCCCGGTTCACCGGCCACTACGTCGAAATGGTCGTCGCCATGCTCGTCGGCATGGTGGCGCTCGGGGCGCTATGGCCGTCCGCCTGGCTCGAACGCCCGGACCTCGACGCACTCGTGATGGCCACGAACATGACCGTCGCGATGGTCCTGGGCATGGCCCTGCGCCGGCACTCGTGGCCACGGATCGCCGAGATGGCCGCGGTGATGTACCTGCCGTTCGTGGCGCTGCTGGTGCCGTACTGGCTGGGCGCGATCTCCGGCACGGCGCTGATGGTCGCCGGGCACGTGATCATGTTCCCGCTGATGCTCGCCGCCATGGTGTGGCGCCGCGCCGAGTACTGGCACTGAGCATGCTCAAGCGCATCGCTCTCCTCCTCGCCGCGGTGGCCGCCGTGCTGGTGGTCCCCGCCGTGGGCGCGACCGTCTCCGCACTCGGCGCGATCGACGCCCTCTACGCCGCCGGCCCGCCGCGGCCCGTCCCCGCCGCGGCGCTGGTCCTCCACGACCCGGCCAAGCCGACCGCGGTGGTCGTCGTCGGCGACCGCGGCGCCGTCGTCTCCGACGCGCTCGCCCCCTACGAGATCCTCGCCGCCACCGGCCGGTTCAACGTCTACACGGTCGCGCCGCACCGCGAGCCGAAGCCGCTGACCGGCGGTCTCGACCTGGTGCCGGACCTCGATTTCGCCGGCCTCGCCGCCCGGCTCGGCGGAGCCGCGCCGGACCTCGTCGTCGTGCCCGCGTTCCCGGACGTCGGCGAACCGAGCACCGAACCGGTCACGACCTGGCTGCGGGACCGGGCCGCCCACGGCTCGAAGCTGCTGAGCGTCTGCAACGGCGGCGCGGTGCTCGCCTCCGTGGGGCTGCTCGACGGGCGGCCGGCCACCGCACACTGGCTGAAGGTCGACGCCTGGGCCGCCGAGTACCCGGCGGTGCGGTGGGTGCGCGGGGAACGGTTCGTCGACGACGGGAACGTCGTGACCACGGCCGGGATCCTCTCCGGCATCGACGGCACGCTGCACTGGGTCGAGCGGCTGGCCGGGCCCGCGGTGGCGGCCGACGCCGCGGCGGCGATCGGCTGGCGCCGCTACGGCAGCGCGGTGCCGGTGCACCAGCCGGCCGGGATGCCGGACGCGGCGGCGATCGTCAACGCCGGGTTCCGCTGGAACCCCGACGAAATCGGCGTGCTGCTGGCGAACGGTGTCGGCGAGGTCGAACTCGCGTCGGTGTTCGACACCGAAGGGCAGTCACTGTCCTCGCGCACCCTTGCGGTGAGCACCGACGGCGGCCCGATCCGGTCCCGGCACGGGCTGACGTTCCTGCCCCGGGCGTCCCTCGCCTCGGCGGAGCTCGACCGGCTGCTCGTGCCGGGCGCGACACGCGGGATCACGTCACCTGACGGACCGGCCCCCGAGTACGTCCACGACCGGGCGGGCTTCCCGTACGACACCGCGGTCGGCGCCCTGTCCCGCCGCACCGACGTCGCCACCGCCCGCTGGACGGCGAAGGTGCTGGAGCTGCCCACCGACGGGATCGTCTTCGAAGGCGACGCCTGGCCTTGGCTGCCGACCGCGCTACCGATCGTGCTGGTCCTGCTGGGCGCCGCGGCGGTTGTCGAGGTCGTCCGGCTGCGGCGGAAACGGCTCAGTCGATCAGCTTGAGCTTCAAGTGGAAGTTGTCCAGAGTCGCCGGGAGCGGGCGCTCCGGGGAAAGAACCGGCCCCGACGCCTGCTCGTACCGGTGGTCGCGCAGCAGGTTCGCCAGCATCGTGCTCGCGCAGAACTGGACCAGGTCGCGGCCCGGGCAGATCGCCGGGCCCGCGCTGAACGGGACCAGCGCCGGGTTCTCCGCCGCGCGGCCGTCCAGCCAGAGCTCCGGTTCGAACCGGTCCGCGTAGGGCAGATCCGGGTCGCGGTGGAAGAACGGGGTGAAGATCAGGATCGTCGTGCCCGCCGGGCCCCACGACGTCTCCTCCGTCGTCTCCCGCAGGATCATCGGGGTCGTCGGCCACAGCCGGACCGCGTCCAGCACGCACGCCCGCAGGTAGCTCAGCTGGTTCGGCTCCGCGAGATCGATGCCTTCGAGGTCGGTGCGGGCGCGCTCCTGGGCCGCCGGGTGGCTCGCCAGCAACGCCAGCGTCCGGTAGGTCGCCAGGCCGGCCGCGTCGAAGGCGAACAGCCAGTGCGCCACCTGGTCGGGGGCGGTGTCCTCACCCGCCTCGGCGATCAGCGCCGCCAGGCTGCCGGGCTCGGCGCGGCCGAGGTGGGCGACGAGCCGCTCGCGGAACTGCGCGCGCAGCTGCTTGCGTTGCGGGTGCAGGTACGCCCAGTTCGCGTCGAGCCGCAGGCGTTCGAGCTGGTCGGTCAGGGTCGTGTCGTCGCGAGCGGCCGAGCCGAGCACGACCCGCCGGACCAGCCGCCACCAGGTGACGGTGAAGGTGTCCCAGTCGAGTGTCGCCGAGTTCCGCAGCGCGGCCGCTTCCTCGGCGACGGCCCGGGCGAACGGCGTCGCGAACTCGTGCAGCGGGCGGCCGGGTTCGAGCACGGCATCGGTGAACCGGCGGCGGGCCGGCCGGTCGGCCGCGTCGGAGATCAGGACGCCGTGGGGCTGGAAGTGACTCAGCGCGGCGCGTTTCTCCACTGTGGACGGACTGAACGGCGTCGGTGCGCCGGCCAGCAGCCGCTTGACGTCCGCACCCGACAACGCCAGTTCCACCGACCGGCCGGGCACGCGCAGCTTCAGGGGACGGCCGAAGTGGCGGTCGCGCAGGCGGCGCAGCAACCGGATCGCCGGCCGGTCGACCTGCAGCTTCCCGGCCACCGCCAGCGCCGCCGGACGGCGCTTGATCACCCCGCCGGCCAGCGTGGGCAAGGCCACCTGCACCGCGACGCGCAGGGTTTCGGCGACCGAAGCGGTCTCCGGTCGCGTGCGGTGTTCGCGAGTGGACGTCATGGCGCCCGGCTACCCGCGCGGGCCGGTCCGGAAACGCTCTTCAGCCGCGCAGGGCGACGTTCAGCGCATCCCCGGCGTGGTCCAGGCAGTCCACGCAGATCACGGCGTCCCGCGCGGCGCAGTCCACGCGCAGCAGCGGCCGCCGGAGCCCGAGGAACGTCCGGCGCTCGCGGCGGCCGCAGAAGTCGCAGACCGCGGCCAGCGGCGACGTCACCGCCGCCAGCACATCACCCGCGCCGCTCTCCCGGTCCGCGCCGTCGCGCACCACCCGCAGGCCGGCCCGGACGCAGTCCACGCAGATCGGGCCGTTCCGGCCGGGCACCCGGGGGTCGCGCCGCCTGCCGCAGAACCGGCACGGCCCGCCCGCCCCGTTCATCGCCGTCACCGCGGCCTCCTCGGTTTCGCCGCTCGCACGCCGGGAACCCGGGCCGCGGCGCGCCTCTTCCTGCCACGCTACCCCGGCTCCCGGACGCCGGCCGGTTGCGGTGCGCCCCGATTCACGCCCGGCCGTCCTGCCGAGCGGGCAGGAGGAGATCGTTGTCGTCGTTGACGGTGTTGTTCGGAGTGGCCGGCCTGCTCGCGCTCGCCGCGGCGATCGTGCCCAAGCTGGTCGCCGACCGGCCGTTCTCGGTGCCGCTGGTGATGCTCATCGCCGGGATCGTGTTCGGGATGCTGCCGCTGCCGGCCCCCTACGGCAACGGCTGGAGCGACCCGGCCGCCCACTTGCAGGGTGTGGAATCCTTCGCCCAGCTGGGCATTCTCGTCGCGCTCGCCGGGGCCGGGCTGTCGGTCGACCGGCCGTTCGGCCTGCGCCGGTGGGGTTCGACGTGGCGGCTGCTCGCCATCACCATGCCGGTGTCGATCCTCGCGATCGCCGTGCTCGGCCACTGGTGGCTCGCGCTCGCCCCCGGCGTCGCGCTGCTGCTGGCCGCGGCCCTGGCACCGACCGACCCGGTGCTGGCGGGCGACATCGGCGTCCCCCACGCGGGCGTCGAGCCGGACCTGGCCCGGAACAACGAAATCCGGTTCACGCTGACGACCGAAGCCGGGCTCAACGACGGCCTGACCATGCCGTTCGTCCTCCTCGGCCTGGCACTGGCAAGCGGGCAGCCGCGCCTGGACCTGTCCTGGGTGCTGGTGGACCTGCTGCTGCCGCTGGTCATCGGCGTGGTCGCCGGGCTGTTCACCGGCCGGGTGCTCGGCTGGGCGATCTTCCGGGCGCCGTCGGACCGGCTGCGGCTGGCCGAGTACGCCGACGGGCTGGTCCTGCTCGCCCTCGCGTTCGTGCCCTACGCGCTTGCGGAAGCCGCCCACGGCAACGGGTTCGTCGCCGTGTTCGTGGCGGCGGTCGCGGTGCGCACGCAGGAACGCGAGCACGAGTACCACGGCGTCCTGCACGCCTTCGGCCGCCAGCTGGAACGGCTGTTCGTCCCGCTCGCCCTGCTGGGGCTGGGCCTGGCCATCGGCGACGGCCTGCTGCGCGGGCTGCAGCCCCTCGAAGTGGTGATCGCCGTCGTCGCCGTGCTGGTGGTGCGGCCGCTGGTGGGCTGGCTTTCCCTGCTCGGCGCGCCCTCGCCGGGACGGCCGGCCACCGCGGCGATCGCGTTCTTCGGCGTCCGCGGCATCGGCACGCTCTACTACCTGGCCTACACGCTCAACCGGCTTCCCGTGCCGCAGCAGGACGTGCTGTGGCGGGTCGGCGCGCTCGCCGTGGCGGTGTCGGTGATCGTGCACGGCGTCCTCGCCGAGCCGGCGATCCAGCGGATCGAGCGGATGGGCGGGCACCTCCCCGCCGATGTGTAGCTCCGCGAGGAGTGGGTATCAGACTGTCAAGGCCCTTTTGGCGACTGGCCGATCCGGAAATGTCGCCCGCGATGGAAGGTGCATCCCGATGAACGACAAAATGGAAAACAAGGGCGAAGAGCTCAAGGGCCGCGCCAAGGAAGCCGTCGGCGACGCCACCGGCAACGAGCAGTGGCAGGCCGAGGGCAAGTCCGATCAGGCCAAGGGCTCGCTCAAGCAGGCCGGCGAGAAGATCAAGGACGCCGTGAAGGGCGTGACGGACAAGAAGTGATGCGAAACCGCTGCCGCGCCCCGGACGCCGGGGTGCGGCAGCGGTTTTTCTGCCTGGGGGTGTTCGAGGGCTTCACGCTGTGGACCGCGTCGGCGGGGTGACGCCGCAGGGCGGGTTCAGCGCGCGGCGCGGGCCGCCGCTGTCCGCAGTTCGACCATGCCGTCCGAAGACATGTCACGCAGGTCTCCCAGTCCGGAGAGCACCTCTGGCGATTCCTGGACACAGCCGTGGTTCTTGCAGTTCACGTGCCCGTAGTAGTAGCCCGCGGCCCCGCCGATGATGCCCGCGGCGGCGACGACCCAGCAGGTGCAGAGCGTCGGCATCGCGACCTCTGCTTCCGCTCGGAGCGGCTGCAGATCGCCCGACACGAGCGTGGCGACGGATTCGACTCGGTTCACTTTTCCTCCTGGCTCGGCCCGCGGGGGGCGTCCACGTCGCAAGCCATGGTAGGCGGCCGATCGCGAGTGCGACTCATCACGTTGGCTGATGTTTCCCGCGATGACACCCAGGTAACGTGCCCGTGAACGCCGTCGTTCGCACAGCACGAAAGCAGGTCCGGATTGAACGTCGTCGAAAAGGCCATGAACTGCGAAGAACCGTCCGCGTGGCAGGAAGCTCAGTGCCCCCCGCTCTGCAACGCCTTCTTCCACATAGCCACCATCGGCCTGGGCGCCTTCGCGGCCACCTACAACCTGTGCAAAGCCGCGTACCACAACAGCGGTCACCTGGACACACCGGACGTTCTCGTGGACGGGGCCGCCGGGAACTCCTCCGGGGCTCTCCTCCACGCCCGGGCCACCGCCCTGCTCCGCTGAACCCGGACGGGGCCGGATACCCCGGAACCCCCTCCACCGCCAAGGGAATCCGCTCCGCGTTTCGCGGCCTTGTCGCGCACGCAGGCCCGGCCGTAAGGTGGCGGGCGGACCGGTCCGCCCGCCACCTTGTGGCCGGTTCCGAAGGTCCTACTTCTTGACCGACTGCATGCAGAAGGTGGTCACCGCGAGGGAGCCCTGCATGCTCCAGGAAGCCGCCTGGTCCGCGCCGGGGAAGTCCTTGCAGATCTCCTCGACGGTCTTCGACAGACCGTCCATCTTGCTCAGGCCGTCCACTTGACCGAGCACCTTCGCCGCACCCTTCGTGCAGGGGGCGAGGTGGAGCTCGTCGTTGGCGCCGGTCGCCATGCACTCGCCGACGGCGGGCTTGCGGTTGTCCGGGTTCTTCAGGTCTTCCAGGCACAGGACCTTCGACGACAGGCTGCCCTGCCGCTTCCACTCCATCGAGGCGGCCGCGGACGGGACCTTGGTGCAAAACGCCTTCGTGAGCCCGCCCAGCGCGCCGCCGTCCTCGACACCGGCGACCTTGTAGCTCGCCTCCGGTCCACAAGGGACCTTTTCGGTGTGGTCGGCATCGGAGAGGTCTCCCTTGACGCAGTCACCGACCTGCGGCATGCCCTTGCCCGGGTTCTTCACGTCCTCCAGGCAGAGCAGCGTGCCCTTCGAGGATTCGACGCCCTCCCAGTACGCGACGGTCGCGGTCGGGAACTCGTCACAGCCACCGCCGAAGGTCAGTGCCAGCTTGGACTGGTCCGGGACCTTGCCGACGATCTTGTAGCTAGCCTCCGGGCCACAGGCCACCGAGGTCACGCTGTCGGCGTTGTCCGCGTTGCCCTTGAGGCAGTCGCCGACGTTGCTGCTCCTGGTCGTGGACGCGGTCAGCCCGGCCACGATGACGACCGCGAGGAACACGAGGGGAAGACCGATCCGCAGCGCGAGCTTGAGGCCACTGCGCTTCTTGGGCGGCAAGCCGCCCGGCAGCGGCATCGGATACGGCGCGGGCGGGTACTGCGCGGGCGAGTACGGCGCGGCCGGGTACGGCGCGGCCGGGTACGGCGGCAGGGCAGCCTCCGGGGCCGGGGGCCGGAAGGGATTCGCGTCCGGCGCGGGCTGCTGCGGTCTGTCTTCGGGCGTCGTCATGGAAGGTCCCCCCAGGTGTGCGCATGATCGGAAGCCGAATCCTAACCGGAGATCAGGCTGTCGCCCACCGGCCGCGCAATCACCCCGGAGAATTCCGGGCGCGACCCCTCAGTCCCTCGTGCGGCGGGTGCCGTCGCCGAGGGATTCGGTCCGTCCGGCGGCGTCCAGGCGTTCCAGCAGCGGAATCATCACCCGGCGGGTGCTGTCGAGGGCCTTGCGGGCCTCCGAAACCGTGAACGGCTGGGGCAGCCGGCGCAGCTCGGCGGCCGCTCGCTCGGCCACGTCCGGGCCGAGCACCACCCCTTCGGCGACCGCGGTCAGCCGGCCGAGGCGGACGGCGGCCGCCAGTTCGCGCCGGCCGAGGCCCAGTGCTTGCAGCTCGGCCGCCTCCGGCGCGCGGAAGGGATGCTCCGCGAGCCGCTTCGCGACCACCTGCAGGGCCTTCTCGACCGCCGGGGCGAGCCCGGCGCCGGGACGGCGGACCAGGCCGCCCGCCACCTCGAAACCGGTGCCGCGCAGCACCGGGACGACCAGCTCCGGGGCGGGCAGCCCGAGCCGCTGCCGCAACGCCTCCACCGGCACGCCCGCGGCCGTGCTGTCCCACGCGCCCACGATTCCGGCCGCCTGCGCGCGCAACGCCGCGAACCGCTCCTCGTCCGCGCACCACTCGCCCAGGCGCTCCCCCGTCTCCGGCAGGCCCAGCACGGCGAAGTCGCCGACGCGGACGAACCCGGTGCGGCACAGGTAGGTCCGGGCCAGGTCGGGATCGGCCAGCTCACGGCCACGGGCCCGCGCCGCGCCGCGGCGGGACAACGCGGGCGGGTCGACGTCGAGGACGTCGAACCCGGCGGCGATCCGGTGCTCGCCGGGATCGCGCACCAGGCCACGGTCCCCGGTGCGCAACGGCAGCGCGGTGGCCGTGGTGAGCCGCGCGGTGTCCGTCCCGAGTGGACGGACCCGCACCGGCACCGCCGCCGTGCCCAGGTGCAGCACCAGCTCGCGGTGCAGGTCGGCGGCGGCCGCGCCGCGCAGCCGGACGTCGAACTCGGCCGTGGTGCGCCACCGGCCGGGTGTCAGCAGGACGTCGCCGCGGCGGACGTCGCCGCGGGCGGTGCCGCGCAGGTTCACCGCGACCCGGGCCACCGCGCCGACGCGGTCGCGGGGTTCGCCGAGGGCCTGCAGGGCGCGGACCCTGACCCGCGCCGGGCCCAGCAGCAGCTCGTCGCCGGTGGCGAGCGTTCCGGCGGAGAGGGTGCCCGTGACGACCGTCCCGGCCCCGGAAACCGTGAACGCGCGGTCGATCCACAGCCGGACGTCGGCGTCCGCGTCGGGGGGCGGCAGCCCGGAGGTGAGGTCGCCGATCGCCGCACGCAGGTGGTCGAGGCCCGTGCCCGTGACGGCGCTGACCGCGACGCTCGGGACCGCACCCAGCGACGTCTTCGCGATCTCCCGCAGCGCGATGGCCGTCGCGGCGGCCGGGTCGGCGCGGTCGGCCTTGGTGACGACCAGCAGGCCGCGGCGGACGCCGAACGCGGCCAGCGCGGCGAGGTGCTCGGCCGACTGCGGCATCCAGCCCTCGTCCGCGGCGACGACGAACAGCACCGCCGGGGCCGGCCCGGCGCCGGCGAGCATGTTCGGCACGAACCGCTCGTGGCCCGGTACGTCGACGAACGCGACCTCCTCGTCCCCGATCCGGGTCCAGGCGAAGCCGAGGTCGATGGTGAGGCCGCGGCGGCGTTCCTCGGCCCACCGGTCCGGCTCCATCCCGGTCAGCCGCCGCACGAGGGTGGACTTGCCGTGGTCGACGTGCCCGGCGGTGACGATCACCCGCATCGGCGGACGGCTTCCCGCAGCTTCGCGTCTTCTTCCGGGCGCACGGTCCGCAGGTCGAGCAGGCAGCGGTCCTGGACGACCCGGCCGGCCACCGCGGGCTCCCCCGTGCGCAGCGCGGCCGCGTACCGGGCGGGCAGGCTCACCGCGACGCTGGGCAGTTCGACGCCCGGCGCGCCCCCGCCGCCGACGGCCGCCACCGACGGTACGACCTGGGCATCGACGTCCCCGAGGGCGTCGACCAGCGCTTCGGCGCGTTCCCGCAGGCTCGCGACGGAGGCTTCGAGCGCGGCCCGCACCGGGGGCTCCGGCCCGCGCAGCGTCGCTTCGAGGGCCGCCAAGGTGAGCTTGTCGACGCGCAGGGCCCGCGCGGCCGGGTGCCGCCGCAGCCGTTCGATCATCTCCGCGTCGCCGAGGAGCAGGCCGGCCTGCGGGCCGCCGAGCAGCTTGTCCCCGCTGGCGGTGACGATCGTGGCGCCCGCTCGCAGCGCGCTCGCCGCGTCCGGCTCGTCCGGCAGGAGCCGATGCCCGGTGAGCAGGCCGGAGCCGATGTCGGCGACGAGCGGCACGCCGAGGCCGGCCAGCTCGCCGAGCGCCGCTTCCGCGGTGAACCCGGTGACGCGGTAGTTCGACGGGTGGATCTTGAGCACGAACCCGGTGTCGGGGCCGATCGCGGCGGCGTAGTCGCGGGCCGACGTCCGGTTCGTGGTCCCGACCTCGCGCAGTCGCGCCCCGGCCGATTCGAGGAGGTCCGGGATGCGGAAGCCGTCGCCGATCTCGACCAGCTCGCCCCGGCTGACGACGATCTCGCGGCCGGGAGCCAGCGCCAGCGCGCAGAGCAGCAGGGCGGCCGCGTTGTTGTTGACCACGTGCACCGCGCCGGCGTCGGGCACGGCCGCGTGCAGGGCGGAGAGGGCGCCGCGGCCGCGGCGGGCCCGGTCGCCGGTGCTGAGGTCGAATTCGACGTCGGTGGCGCCGCCGGCCGCGACGAGGGCGTCGAGGGCGGCGGCCGAAAGCGGGGCCCGGCCGAGGTTGGTGTGCACGACGACGCCGGTCGCGTTGACCACCGGCCGCAGCGAGGAGGCGCTCGCCGGGAGCCGCGCGAGCACGGCGTCCACGACGGCTTCCGGGGCGATCTCGCCGGCCCGCGCGGCCCGCTGGACCTCGTTGACCAGCGACTTCACCAGGTCCCGCCCGAGCGAACCGGCGGCCTTGGCGATCCGGGGCTCGGCCAGGATCGTGTCGGTCCGCGGGATCGCGCGGCGGGGGTCAGGCATGGCGGAGGCGGACGGGAATCGAACCCGCCAGCGGCAGAACCTGCCGTTCGACGGTTTTGAAGACCGCGCCGGTCACCAGGCCGGATACGCCTCCCTGCACCATGGTGGCCATCCTGCCAAGTTCGCGCCCGGCGGGCACGATGAACCGGTGGCTCACCGACTGACGCAGTACGCACACGGCGGCGGCTGCGCGTGCAAGATCCCGCCCGGCGAACTGGAAGCGGCCGTGCGCGGCCTCACCGGAGCCGCGCCCGTTTCGCCACCGGGCGAGCTGCTCGTCGGCCTCGACACCGGCGACGACGCGGCCGTGGTCCGGATCGCCGGCGGCACCGCGCTGATCGTCACCACGGACTTCTTCACCCCGGTCGTCGACGACGCCTACGACTGGGGCCGGATCGCCGCGGCCAACGCGCTGTCCGACGTCTACGCCATGGGCGGGACGCCGGTGGTGGCGGTCAACCTGCTCGGCTGGCCACGCGAAACGCTGCCGTTCGAGCTGGCCGCCGAGGTCCTGCGCGGTGGCCTCGACGTCTGCGCCGCGGCGGGGTGTCACCTGGCCGGCGGGCACAGCATCGACGACCCGGAGCCGAAGTACGGGCTCGCGGTGACCGGCGTCGCGGATCCGTCGCGGCTGCTGCGCAACGACGCCGGCCGGGCGGGCGTGCCGCTGACCCTGACCAAGCCGCTCGGGATCGGCGTGCTCAACTCGCGGCACAAAGCCACCGGCGAACGGTTCGAGCAGGCGATCGACGCGATGACGACGCTGAACGCGCCGGCGTCGCTGGCCGCGCTGGCCGCCGGGGCCGTGTGCGCCACCGACGTGACCGGGTTCGGCCTGCTGGGGCACCTGCACAAGCTGGCGCGCGCGAGCGGCGTCACGGCCCGGCTGGATCCGGCGGCGGTGCCCTACCTCGACGGCGCGCGGGAGGCGCTGCGCGACGGGTACGTCAGCGGCGGCACGCGGCGGAACCTCGACTGGGTCCGCCCGCACGTCGACCTGTCCCGGATTTCGCCCGACGAGGCGCTGTTGCTGGCGGACGCGCAGACGTCCGGTGGCCTGCTGGTGGCCGGCGAGCTGCCGGGCCATCCGGTGATCGGGTCACTCGAGCCGCGGTCGGAGCACACGATCGTCGTGGGCTGAGTTTCCTGCTCGGCCGCCCCGGGTACGCGGGGGAAGAGAACGATCAGGAGGTGTGCGATGCCCGATTCGGACCGGACCGGCCTGGAACGGCACCTGGCCGAGACCGAGTACCCGTGCGGCCGCGACGAGCTCCTGCGGCGGGCGGCCGCGGCAGGCGGCGGCGACTCGGTGCTGGGCTCGCTCGGCGGGCTGCCGGACAGCGACCGGTACGACAACTTCGACGCGGTGTGGGAAGCGGTGTCCGCCAAGCACATCGGCGGGGCACCTTAGCGATCGCCCGTCAGCCGAGCCGCTCCACGGCGTCGCGGGCTTCCTTGAGGTCGGCGCCGGTGCTCTCGCGGTAGGCCTTGATCGCCTGGATCTTCTTGCCCTGCCGCAGCAGCTCGGTCACCTCGGCGAGCTCCGGTTCCTCGACGGGCACGCCGAGCCGGTCGGCGATCGCGTCGAGCTTCCGTTCCACCCGCGCGAGGCGGCGGTCGACCCGGCCGAGCCTGCGGTCCGTGGCCGAGGATCCCAGTCCGACGACCGTGATCAGTACGACGATGCCGAGCAAGAGCGTCCCGTAGTCCATGCCGGGCATGCTAGCTCCGGAAATTGTCGGTGCCGGTGGTTAAGGTGACGCCATGACCACACTGACCGGCCGCCCGCACACCGCTCTGCTCGTCGTCGACGTGCAGAACGGCGTGATGGAGACGGCCCACGAACGCGAATCCGTCCTGGCCAACCTCGTGACGCTGGTGGAGAAAGCCCGCGCGGCGGGCACCGAGGTGGTGTGGGTGCAGCACACCAGCGGCGAGCTGCCGCGCGGGAGCCAGACCTGGGAGTACGTGCCGGAGCTGGTGCGCCGCGACGGGGAACCGCTGGTGCACAAGGAGTACGGCGACTCGTTCGAGGACACCGATCTGGAGGAGGTGCTGGCGGACCGCGGGATCGGGTCACTCGTGGTGGCCGGCGCGCAGACGGACGCGTGTATCCGCTCGACGCTGCACGGGGCGCTGGCACGGGGTTACGACACGGCGCTGGTGGCCGACGCGCACACGACGGAGGATCTGTCCGCCTACGGTGCGCCCCCGCCCGGGCAGGTCATCGCGCACACGAACCTGTACTGGAAGTACCAGACGGCTCCGGGGCGGACGGCGGGAACGGTGGCGACCGACGAGGTGGAGTTCGGGGTGAAGGCACCGGTGTGAGGGCGGATTTCCCCGGGGGCCGGGCGGTTCCGGAGTGCAGTGAATGACTCATTCACTGCATCGGCGGCAGCTCCCAACGCCGTCGGCCACTCACGAAGGGGCTCATCCGTGGAGTCGCGCTACCCGCGCTCGAAGCCGTACGCGCGCTCCACGCGGGCCACTTCGATGTGGTACCCCGCGTACCACTGCTCCCGGCCCCGGCGCTGGGCTTCCTTGTGCTCCGGGTGTTGCTTCCACGCGGTGATCGACTCGGCGTCCCGGTAGTACAGCACCGTCAGCTCGCGGCCGTCCGGGTCCGTTCTCGACTCGCGGCCGAGGTAGCCCGGCTGTGCCCGGCCCAGCTCGGCCATCCGGGCGTCCATTTCCGCGTAACCGTCGAGGTTGTCCGCGTCCAGCGCGCTCGTGATGATCACCGCGTAGTACGGGGGTTCGGGTCTGGTGAACGACACCACCGGAGCCTAGGTCGCACCGGACCCGGTCTCCAGTGGTTTTCTCATCCCCCGCCGCGCAGCTGATCGCGCAAGGCCCGGGCCACCCGGGCCACCAGCACCTCCGCCTCCGGCTGGAGGACCGCCGGCACCCTCGACTCCGTCAGCGCCACCACCGCGAACACCCCGCCGTCCGCGTGCTCGACCACGCCCATCTCGTGCCGCAGGTTCAGCAGCGTGCCCGTCTTCGAGGACCACCCACGTCGACCGGACCGAACCCGCGCTCAACGACCTCGCTCCGGGCGACATCCGCGACACGAGCACCCCGCGCGCGATGGCCGGCACCCTGCGCACCTTCGCCCTCGGCGACGCGCTGCCGCCGGAGAAGCGGAGCATCTACACGGACATGATGCGGGCCGACAAGACCGGCGCGACCGTGATCCGGGCGGGCACGCCGGCCGGCTGGGCCGTCGCCGACAAGACCGGCACCGGCGAGTACGCCACGCGCAACGACATCGCGGTCGTCTGGCCGCCGGGGCGGGCACCGATCGTCGTCGCGATCATGTCCAGCCGTCCGACCGAGCACGCCGAGCACGATGACCGGCTCATCGCGCAGGCGGCGAAGCTTTCCCTCGACGCCCTCCGAAGCTAACCCCACCGAAGAGCCCGCGCACCTCCGCTTCGACGTCGTCGAGCCACGCCGCCCGCTGGGCCGCGCCGGCGTCGGCCACCACCCGCAGCACCAGCCGGCGCACCTGCGGCTCCCCCAGGTAGGGCGCGAGGCAGCGCCGCCAGATCGCGTCCAGGGGGTCGCCGAACAGCGTCCGCTCACGCTCCTCCGGGGTGTCCGAAGTGTTGACCACCAGCAGCCGCCGCAGGGACAGCAGCGACTCGGGTGCGCCGCCGGCGTCGTCGAGGCGGTAGGCCACGCCGGGGACGAGGATCCGGTCGAGCCAGCCGCCGAGGATCGCCGGCGGCTTACCCCACCAGTTGGGGTGGATCGCGACGAGCCCGCCCGCGGTGCCCAGCTCTGCCCGGTGCTGCCGCACCAGCGGGTCCGGTTCGGCGGCGAGGAACTCCTCCGCCCGGGTCCCGCTGGTGTAGGCCTCTTCCGCGGTCAGGACCGGGTCGAACCCTTCGGCGTACAGGTCGTGGAACCGCACGGGCGTTCCCGCGCGGTCCAGCGCGTCGACCACTCGCGAGGCCAGCGCGTGGTTGAAGCTGCCGGGCCGCGGGTGGGCGAGCAGCACCACCACCGGTGCGGTCATCCCGTCATCGCGACCAGGATGCGCCGCTTGCCGGTGAACGGCTCACGGCCGTGGGCCATCAGCATGTTGTTGATCACCATGATGTCGCCGGCCTGCCATGGGGACGCGTAGCTGACCTCGTCGTAGACCTCGCGGACCTTTTCCAGGTCCGCGACCGGGATCGGGCTGCCGTCGGCGAAGTAGGCGTTGCGCGGCAGGTCCTCCTCCGGGTACAGCTCCAGCAGCGCCTCGCTGACCTCTTCGCCGAGGCTCCGGATGTGGAAGAGGTTGGCCTGGTTGAACCACACGGTGTCCCCGGTGTGCGGCTCCGCCACGAAGGACGGCCGGACGTGCCGGGTGCGCAGCCCCTCGTCGGTCCATTCGAAGGTCTGGCCGTGGCTCGTGCAGTAGTCCTCGACGACCGCGCGGTCGTCGGTCTGGAACGCCTCCTGCCAGGTCAGCCCGAGCCCTTCGCGGAACGCGCGGGTGTAGGTGACGCCGCCCGCGAACCGCTCGCGCAGGTCTTCGGGCAGCAGGCGGTACATCGCCCGGCTGTCCGCGATCGGCGTCGCCCCGCCGGTTTCCGCGGCCGTGTCGCACAGGAAGAACAGGCGCGCCGGCCAGCTCGCCGAGTAGGAGTTTTCGTTGTGCATCGGGATCGACTCGGCGGGCGGGTACTCGGTGGAGGTGTAGATGTTGCCCGCCACCGCCGAGCGCGGTGTCGACCGTTCGGTGTAGGTGAGCAGCGCGCCGCCGATCGTCTCGGTGACGCGGTTGAACAGGTCGAGGTCGGCGGGCAGCCCGCGCAGGAGGATCGCGCCGTGGTCACGCAGCTGCTCCTGCAGCCGCGGCAGGTGCGCCTCCACCGCCGCGAAGTCCGCGGCCGGAAAGACGGCGATCTTCGTGTGCTCGTTGCCCTCCAGCTGCCTCAGCGAAGCTCCGGATGTCACAGCGGTCATGCTTCCTCCAGTTCGAATCGGACGAGTTTGGTGGCCTCGGCGTGCAGCGCGGCCAGGTCGTCGGCGTCGGCGAAGCCGGCGACGAACGCGTTCACGGCGTAGGTTTCGTGATCGTCGCTGAGCAGCTGGCCGGGTGCCACGGTGGTGATCACCGAGAAGACCTCGGGCAGGTCGGCCAGCTCGTCGAGGCCGTGGATGCGGACCAGCCGGCCGTGGCCCGACGCGTAGAGGATCAGTTCCCCGACCGGGACGGGCAGCGCGGTCGGCGCCCGCGGCGGCGGTGGGGTGCCGAGGCCCAGCGCCACCGTCTCGGCGAAGACGTCGACGCCGGTCCGCAGCTTGAGCAGCAGGGCGGTGGCGCCGCCGACCGGACGGCCGGCGTTGATCTCGACGATCGCCGGGCCGAGGACCGCGTCGTCGATCACCTCGACGTGCGCGCTGGCGTTGTCCAGGCCCAGCGCCCGGACGGCGTCGGCCACCGCCTGCGTCACCAGGCCCGCCCGCTCCGGGGTCAGCCCGAACGGCGGGCTGACCATGACGAGCTCGAACTTGCGTTCGTCGACCAGCGGTTTGCCCACGATCTCGACCGGCTCGACGACGCCGTCGCGGACCAGGACGTCCACCGCGTATTCCGGCCCGTCGAGCAGGCCCTCGACGAGGAACACCCGCCGCGGGTCGAGGCCGCCGGGCAGCGGGCGGTGGTAGCGCGCGTCCGGGTTCTCCGGCAGCCGGGTGGCCAGCAGTTCGTAGGCCGCCACCAGTTCGTCCACAGTAGACACTGTGCGGACGAGGGTGCTGGCGGCGCCGTTGACCGGCTTGACGATCGCCGGCAGACCGACCCGCCCGGCGATCTCGGCGGCCTCGGCCGGGTCGGCGAACAACGCGGCGCGCGGTCCGGGCAGGCCCGCCTCAGCCAGCTTCTCCCGGACGGCGAACTTGTTGTGCGCCAGCGTGAACACCGACGCCGGGCAGCGCGCCACCCCGAGCAGCTCGGCGACCAGGGCGGTGCTCGCGATGATGCCTTCGGCGGCGGTGAGCACGCCGGCCGGCTCGGGATCGCGGGCCCGGATCGCCGCGGCGACCGCGGCCACGTCCCGGACGTCGCCGACGACGACGAACCCGTCGACCAGGGACTCCAGCTCGGCCCGTTCGGCGTCGTCGAGGGGTTCGGTGACCAGTTCGGTCCGCAGCCCGGCCGCCCGGACCGCGGCGGCGAAGTCGCGGATCCAGTAGCCGCGCGTCTCCCGCACGATGAACGCGGTCTTCACGCGACCTCCAGGCGGATCAGCTTGCTCGCTTCGGCGTGCAGGGCGGCGAGGTCGTCGTGGTCGGCGAACCCGGCGACGACGAGGTTGACCGCGTACGTCTCCTGTTCGTCGGTGAGCAGCTGGCCGGGCGAGACGGTCGTGACGACGTCGACGACCTCCGGCAGCGCGGCGACCTCGTCGAGACCGCCGACGCTGCGCAGCGTGCCGGACCCGGACGCGTAGAGGATCAGCATCGCCAGGGGAATCGGCAGCTTGGCCGGTTCCCGCACGGGCGGTGGCGCGCCCAGGGCGAGGGCGGTCAGCTCGGCGAAGACGTCGACGCCGGTGCGCAGCTTGCCCAGCAGCGGCATGATCGAGCCCGCCGGGCGGCCCGCGTTGACCTCGACGATCGTCGGGCCACGCCGCTCGTCGTCGATCACCTCGACGTGCGCGACCGTGTTGTCCAGTCCGAGCGCGAGCACCGCCGAGGTCGCCGCCGACGTGACGAGTGCCGCCCGCTCCGCCGAGAGGCCCGCCGGCGGGCACGACAGGACCAGCTCGAACTTGCGCTCGTCGATCAGCGGCTTGTCGAGGATCTCGATCGGCTCGGCGACGCCGTCGCGGATCAGCACGTCCACCGCGTACTCCGGGCCGTTCAGGAAGCTTTCGACCAGGAAGGTCGCCGCCGGGTCCACCGTTCCCAGCGGCCGGTGGTAGCGCGGGTCCGCCGACTCGGGCAGGCGCGCCGCCAACAACTCGTACGCGGCCACCAGTTCCTCCACAGTGGACACGGTGCGCACGAGGTTGCTGCCGGCGCCGTTGACCGGCTTGACGATTGCCGGGAGCCCGACGCGGTCGGCCACCGAAGCCGCTTCGGAGGCCGAGGAGATGAGCGCGAACGCCGGGCCCGGCAGCCCGGCCGCCGCCAGGGTTTCCCGGACGGCGGACTTGTCCGCGCACAACCGGAACGCCGACGCCGGGCACCGCGCGACGCCGAGCAGCTCGGCGACCCGGGCGGTGCTCGCGATGGCTCCGTCCGACCCGGTCAGCACGGCGGCGGGCGCCCCGAACCGGGACCGGATGGTCTCGGCGACGGCTTCGGCGTCGTAGACGTCGCCGACCGCGACCACCTCGTCCACCAGCGCGGCCAGCGACGCGCGCTCGGCCTCGTCGACCGGGGGCGCGAGGAGCACCGCGCGGTGCCCGGCCGCGTGCACCGCGGCGGCGACCTCGCCGACCCAGTGCCCGCGGGCTTCCCTGATCAGCACCACAGTGTTCACGTGGCCTCCTTCCCGGCGAGCTTGCGCTCCCGTTCCTGCGCGCCGACGAGGTCGTCCGGCAGCGAATCGGGGACTTCGGTGTCGAACCGGCGCAGCAGCCGCACGCTGAACCCACCGGCGTTGATCAGCAGCAGGATCAGCGCGTAGACGACGTAGGCGAGCCCGACGCCACGGCCTTCGCCGGTGCCGAGCACCGTGCCGACCGACCCGGACAGGGGCCCGCCGGGGGCGAGCAGCGGCGAGAACCAGCCGACGGCCAGCGGGGCCAGCACCGCGAACCCGATCGGCAGCGTGGACCAGGTGATCGTCTGGTTGATCGCGAACACCCGGCCGTGATACCGCTGCGGCACCTTGACCTGCACCAGCGTCGCGTAGATGCCCTGCGACACGGCCATCGCGGCGGCCAGCAGGAACACACCGGCCGCGACGACGACCAGCGACGGCCGCAGGCCCATCACCAGGCTGCCGAGCGCGATGCCGACGTTGCCGAACAGGACGCCGACCATCCGCCGCTTGCGCGGGCCGCCCCACAGCGCCATGCCGATACCGCCGGCGACCGCGCCGATCGCTTCGGCCAGCGCGACCTGGGCGACGTCGGTGACCGAGCCGAAGGACAGCACCAGCGGGGAGACGAGCACCAGTGCGGGCGCCAGGAAGACGTTGGCCAGCGCGAAGTACAGCAGCATGGTGCGGAAGCCGCGGTGGTTCCACGAGTACTTCAGGCCGCCCGCGATCGCCGTCAGCAGCGGCTCGCGCGGGCGCCAGCCCAGCAGGTCGGGGAACCGGACGAACAGCAGGCTGACGACGGCGAAGACGTAGCTCACCATGTCGAGGACCAGGATCCCGGACAGCTCGATCGCCGCGAGCAGCCCGGCCGCGATCACCGGCATCAGCAGCTGCGCGAAGCCGTTGGACAGCTGCGCGAGGCCCATCGCGTGACCGAGGTACTGCTTCGGCACCAGCTGCGCCACCGACGACTGGTAGGCGATCCGCTGGATCGACCCCGCGACCGACCCGAGCGGGATCAGCACGTAGAGGAACCACAGCTGGAGGTTCCCCGCCGTCAGCAGCAGCGCCAGCACGAGCTGGATGGCCCCGGCGATCACGCTGGCCGCGATCATGATCCGCCGCCGGTCGCCGCGGTCGACGAGCGCGCCCGCCACCGGCAGGACCAGCACCCCGCACAGCAGCGCGAGGGCCCAGAGCAGGCCGAGGTCGGTGACCGAACCGGTCTTCGTGTAGAGCCAGATCGGCACCGCGAACGACGTCAGCGCCGAGCCGGTCGAGGAGACCAACTGGCCGACGGTGACCGTGACGAACCGGGCCATGCTCGGCTTCACCGCGGGCTTGTCGTCCACTTCCGCCCGGTGGGTGTCGTGCACCGCCCAGCCCGCATCCTCGCCCCGGGCCGAGACGTGCAGGTCACCCGGCTCGTCGAGCGCCGGGTGGACGCGGGTGATGATCTCCGCGAGTTCCTCCGCGCGGTAGCGCAGGAAGAAGTGCCCCGCCTGGTCCAGGACGACCAGGGCGGTGCGGTCGGTGAGGAACTCCCATTCGCGGTAGCGCTCGGCGTAGTAGTCGGTGACCGGGTCCTCCGAGCCGACGACCGAGATGATCGGCGCGCGCAGCTTGGCGACGCGGGCGTCGAGCAGGCCGCTGAAGTACTCCTCGGCGGCACGGCTGTCGGCCCGCATGTTGCTGATGATCCGGTCGGCCTGGGCCGGGTCGAGGTCGTCGGTGTCGACGCCCATGCCCTTGAGCCAGTTCGCGTAGTACCGGTTGCTGCGCAGCTTTTCCAGCCGCGTGCGCAGCGTGCCGACCGCGCCCTTGATCCGCGCGAACGGGAAGATCGCGCCGATGTGGACGACCTCCAGCTCACGGCCGCGCTCCTCCAGGCGCCGGGCGACACCGACCGCGAGGGCGTTGCCGACGCCGCAGTGGCCGTAGATGGCCAGCGGGCCGTCGATGCGCTCGAGGACCTCCTCCGCCAGCCGCTCGACGAGTTCGTCGAACGGCACGGCTTCCTCGGAGAGCCCGACGTCGTGGCCCGGGATGGCGACCGAGAACAGCGAGTACCCGCTGGGCAGCGCGTCCGCGAGGGGCTGGTAGACGATCGCGCTGCCGCCGCCGTACGGGAAGCAGACGTAGGTGAGCGTCGGCTTCGCGACCGGCTTGGTCAGCTCGTACAGCAGGTGCCCCGAGTCGTCCCGGTCGCCGTCGAGGAACACCGCCAGTTCGCGGATCGTGCGGTGCTGGAACAGGTCCATCACGCCCGCCTGGTGCCCGGCCTTCGCGATCCGCGCGACGACCTGGGTGGCGAGCATCGAGTGCCCGCCGAGGTCGAAGAAGTCGTCGCCGACGCCGAGTTCTTCGACCTTGAGCACGTCCCGCCAGATGTCGGCGAGCAGCACTTCCAACGGTGTCGACGGTTCGACCAGGGCCGTGGTCGCGTCACGGGCGGCGACCGGGGCGGGCAGGGCGTTGCGGTCGAGCTTGCCGTTCGGCGTCAGCGGCAGGGCGTCGAGGGTGACGAACGACGGCGGGACCATGTAGTCCGGCAGGGTCTCCTTCAACGCGGTCCGGAGCGTGCCGGGGTCGGCGTCGCCGACGACGTACCCGACCAGCCGCTTATCCCCCGGTGTGTCCTCGCGGACGAGCACGACCGCGTCGGCCACCCCGGGCTGTTCCCGCAGGCGGGCCTCGATCTCGCCGAGCTCGATGCGCAGGCCGCGCAGCTTGACCTGGTGGTCGAGCCGGCCGAGGAACGCGACCGTGCCGTCGGTTCGCCAGTGTGCGAGGTCGCCCGTGCGATACATCCGGCCGCCGGCAGACGCGCTGAACGGGTCCGTGACGAACCGCTCGGCCGTGAGTTCCGGCCGGTTGTGGTAGCCGAGCGCCAGCCCGGCACCGGCGATGTGCAGCTCGCCCGGCACGCCGACCGGACACGGGTTGCCCCGCCGGTCGAGGATGTAGATCCGGAGGTTGCGGATCGGCGCCCCGATCGGCACGGACGCGACTTCGGCGAGGGCCTCGGGCGTGCAGTGCCAGGCGGTGACGTCGATCGCGGCTTCGGTCGGGCCGTAGAGGTTGTGCAGTTCGCAGTGCGGCAGCCGCCGGACGAACTCGCGCGCGGTGTCCAGCGGCAGTTCCTCGCCGCTGCAGACCACCCGCCGCAGCGCCGTCACCGGCTCGATGCCCGGCTCCGCCAAGAACAACGTCAGCATCGAGGGCACGAAATGCGCGGTCGTGATCTCTTCGGTATCGAGGAGTTCCCGCAGGTACGCGGCGTCCTTGTGGCCGCCGGGTTCGGCCAGCACGAGCCGCGCACCGGTCATCAGCGGCCAGAAGAACTCCCACACGGAGACGTCGAAGCTCGCCGGAGTCTTCTGCAGGACCGCGTCCGAGCCGTCGAGCCCGTACGCGCGCTGCATCCAGTCGAGCCGGTTGACGATCCCGCGGTGGCCGTTCGGGACGCCCTTCGGCCGCCCGGTCGAGCCCGAGGTGTAGATGACGTACGCGGGATCGTCCGCGCTCGCCAGGGATTCCACGGGTGTCGCCGGTCCGGTCAGGTCGTCGAGGACGACCACGGTGGCGTCGCCCGGCGGGAGGGTCTCGCGCAGGGCGGCCTGGGTCAGCACGACCGGCGCGGCCGCGTCTTCCAGCATGAACGCGAGCCGGTCGGCCGGGTACTCCGGGTCGAGCGGCACGTACGCGCCACCGGCCTTGAGCACCCCGAGCAGCGCGACGACCAGCTCGAAGGAGCGGTTCGCGAAGACGCCGACGAGGCTCCCCGGTCCGACACCGAGCTCGCGCAGGTGGTGCGCCAGCCCGTTGGCGCGCTCGTCCAGCTCGCGGTAGGACAGCGAAGAACCGCGGAAGGTCAACGCAGGCGCGTCCGGCGTGCGGGCGACCTGGGCCTCGACGAGCGAGTGCAGCGTGCCCGGCGGGATCTCGCCCGCGGTGTCGTTCCACCGGTCGAGGACCAGGTCGCGCTGGTCACCCAGGATGTCCAGTGCGGACAGCGGCCGGGTGGGGTCGGCGACGATCGAGCGCAGCAGCGTGACCAGGCGCTCGGCCATGCCCGCGACGCTCTCGGTGCCGAACAGCGCGGTGTTGTGCACGAACTTGCCGATCAGCCCGGAGGAGATCTCGATCGCGTGGAACTCGAAGTCGAACCGGGTGGCGGGCAGGTCCATCGGCAGCCAGCGGAAGTCCACTGCGGACTCCCCCGCCGTGCCCATCCGGCCCATCTCGTAGTTCTGCAGCACGAACATCGCCTGGAACACCGGCGAGCGGCTGACGTCCCGCGGCACACCGAGGGCGTTGACCAGGCGTTCGAACGGGACGTCGGCGTGCTCGAACGCGTCGAGCACGTGCCGGCGGGTCCGGGCCAGGAGTTCGGTGAAGCTCGGGTCGCCGTCGAGCTGGGCGCGCAGCGGCAGCATGTTGATGAACATGCCGACGACGCCTTCGAGCTCGGGGAGCCCGCGCCCGGCCGAGGAGGACCCGACGGCGAAGTCGTCCTGCCCGGAGTACCGGGAGAGGAGGACCTGGTAGGCGGCCAGCAGCGTCATGAACAGCGTGACGCCGTGCTCGCGGCTCAGTGCGCCGAGGGCGCGGGCGAGGTCCTTCTCGACGAAGAACTCGTGGATCGCGCCGTCGAACGTCTGGGTCGCCGGCCGCGGGCGATCCGTCGGCAGCTCCAGGGGTTCGACGCCGTCGAGTGCGGCCCGCCAGTGGTCGAGCTGCCGGTCCAGTTCGGCGCCGGTCAGCGTCCGGCGCTGCCAGTGCGCGAAGTCGCCGTAGCCGACCGGCAGCGCGGGCAGGGTGGCTGCCGTGCCGTGGTAGTGCGCCGCGAGGTCGCGCAGGAGCAGGTCGACCGACCAGCCGTCGCCGACGATGTGGTGCGTGCACACGGCCAGGAGGTGCTCGTCGTCGGAGACGCGGGCCAGGGTGGCGCGCAGCAGCGGCCCGGTGGCCAGGTCGAACGGCTCGGCCGCGGCGGCGTCGACCGCCGCCCGGGCCGCGTCCTCACTGCCCGCGTCCACAATGGACAAGGGCACGGTGACGACCGGTTCGACGTGGACGGACGGCTGCCCGTCGTCCCCGGCCGGGAACCGCATCCGCAGCGCCTCGTGCCGGGCCGGGAGGGCGTCGAGCGCCGCCTGCAGGACGCCGATGTCGAGCCGGCCGGTGAGCCGGATCGGCACCGGGATGTGATACGACGTCGTGCCCGGAGCGAACTGCTCCATGAACCAGACGCGTTCCTGCTGGTAGGACAGCGGGACGGGGTCGCCGTCCGGCCGCCGGGTGATGGTCGCGGCCGGCTCCGCACGCCGTCGGAGCCGCTGCTCCAGCAGTGCGCGGCGCGCGGCCGCCCTGCTGGTTTCGTCGATCGTCGTCACGCGGGCCCGCCTTCGGCCAGCTGGGCCCGGACCTCTTCGTCGCTGAGCTGGTCGAGGTCCGCTTCCAGGCGGCGCTCGACCTCGGCGGCGAGCTCGGCCACCGTGGTGAACGAGAACAGCCCGCGGACCGGCAAATCGATGCCGACCTGCTTGCGGATCCGGACCATTGCGCGGATCGCCAGCAGCGAGTTGCCGCCGTGGGCGAAGAAGTCGTCGTGCACGCCGAGCTTCTCCACGCCGAGCAGCTCGCCGAGGACCTCGGCGACCAGTTCCTCCGCCGCGGTGCCCGGGGCCACGTACTCCGCGGCGCCGCCGAGTTGCGGATCCGGCAGGGCGGCCCGGTCGAGCTTGCCACTCGCCGCGACCGGCAGGGCGTCCAGCGTGACGAACACCGTCGGCACCAGGTACTCCGGCAGCGTGGTCCGCAGGACGTCGGCCGCGCCGTCCGCGCTGCCCACGACGTACCCGACGAGGGTCCCTTCGCGGACCGCCACCGCCGCGTCCCGGATCTCCGGCAGCTCCCGCAAGGCGGCCTCCACCTCCCCCGGCTCGATCCGGAATCCGCGCAGCTTGACCTGGTCGTCGGTCCGGCCGAGGTAGTCGAGGGTGCCGTCACGGCGCCAGCGCGCGAGGTCGCCGGTGGCGTACATCCGCCCGAAGGGGCCGTCGGGGAACCGCTCGGCGGTCAGCTCGGGCAGCCCGAGGTAGCCGTGGGCGAGCTGCGCGCCGGCGAGGAACAGCTGCCCGGCGACCCCGGGCGGCACCGGCCGCAGCCGGTCGTCGAGGACGTAGGCGCGGGTGCCGGGGATCGGGCGGCCGATCGGCACCGGCCCGGTGACCGGCCCGTCGAGCCGGTGGGCGACGCAGCCGACCGTCGCCTCGGTCGGCCCGTACTCGTTGGTGACCGCGATCCCGGAGAACGGCCGCACAGCCTCGCCGATGAGCGCTTCGCCACCGACGACCAGGTCACCGGCCGGGTAGGACTCCTCCGGCAGCACGGCGAGGTGGGTCGGCGTCGCCTTCACGAAGTCGGGCCGACCGGAGTCCACAATGGATCCACCGGCGGTGAGCGGGCCGAGCAGGGTCGTGACGGTGAGGTCGAACGACGCCGACGTGTGCAGCAGCGCGCGGCCCGCCAGGCTCGGGTACGCCTCGCGCGCCCAGCCGAGGTAGGTGGCCAGCGCCCGGTGGCCGACCTGGACGCCCTTCGGCCGCCCGGTCGAGCCGGACGTGTAGATGACGTACGCGATGTCGTCCGGGCCCGGCTGCGCGGGGTTCTTGTCGGACGAGCCCACCCAGACGGCCGGGTCGTCGAGTGCGAGGGTGTCTCCGTCGAGGGCCGCCTCCCCGGCGGTGAGCACCACGCGCGCCCCGGCGTCGGCGAGGATCAGGGCCTGGCGCCGAGCCGGGTTCGCCGGGTCCAGGGGGACGTAGGCCGCGCCGCTCTTGAGCGCACCCAGGATGCCCACGATCAGCTCCGCCGAGTTCGGCGCGCAGACTCCGACCACGCCACCCCCGCCCAGGCGGTGCGCGACGCGGTTGGCCCGCGCGTTCAGCTCGGCGTAGGTCAGCCGGACCCCGCCGAGGTCGACGGCGACGGCGTCCGGCGTCGCCCGCACCCGGTCTTCGAACCGCGGGACGACGAGCGGGGCGTCCTCAGTGGACGAACCACTCCACTCTTCCAGGACCTGGCCGCGCTCGGCGTCCGACAGCAGCGGCAGGTCCGCCACGGCGAGGGCCGGGTCCGCGACCGCGGCCGTCAGCACCCGCAGGTACCGCTCGACCATGGACTCCGCGGTGGCGCGGTCGAACAGGTCGGTGCGGTAGAGCAGCCGGCCGCCGGTCGCGGTCAGGTCGATCGCGACGTCGTCCTTGGCGGTGGCGTAGCGGACCGGCTCGATGCCCGAGTCGGGGATGAAGTTGAAGCCGAGCTGGTAGAGGGCCTGCACCGCCGGGTCGCGCTCGGGGCGGACCTCGTCGGCGACCAGCTGGAACGGCACCCGGCCGTGCTCGATGGCGTCCAGCACGGCGGTCCGGACCCGGCCGACCAGGCCGGCGAACGGCAGGTCGCCGTCGCAGCCGACGCGGACGGCGAGCTGGTTGACGAACATCCCGATCAGCGGCGCCAGCTCCGGCAGGTCCCGGCCGGCGACCGGCACGCCCACCACGATGTCGGCCGAACCGGACAGCCGGGACAGCAGCGCGGTGTAGGCGGCCAGCAGCACCATGAACGGCGACGCCGACAGCTCGCGGCCCACCTCGCCGACGCGGCCGAGGAGGCCGTCGGGCAGGGCGAAGTCGACCTGGTCGCCGCCGAACCCGAACTCCGCGGGCCGCGGCCGGTCGGTGGGCAGGCTGTGCACCGGCGGCAGGCCGGCGAGCCGCTCGCGCCAGTAGTCCAGCTGAGCGCGGACGGCCGGGAGCTGACCGCGCTGCCAGGCCGAGTAGTCGGCGTACTGGATGGCGAGCTCGGGCAGCTTCGGCAGCCGGCCCTCGGCGGCCGCGTTGCACGCTTCGTCGAGCTCCGCGGCCAGGACGACCGCCGATCCGGCGTCGAACACCGTGTGGTGGACGACGAAGGTCAGCAGCCAGTCCGCGTCGGCGAGCCGGCACAGCTGTGCCCGCCACGGCGGGGCGGTGTCGAGCGGGATGGGGCGGCGCGCGATCGCTTCCGAAAGCTCGATCGCGCGGGCTTCGGAGTCCGGGTGGTCACGCAGGTCGTGCACCTCGAACTCGATCGGGACGTCCTTGTGCACCACCTGGACGAGGTCGGCGCCGTCCATCCGGAACGCCGTCCGCAGGGCTTCGTGCCGCCCGACGACCACGCCGAGCGCGGCCCGCCACTGGCCTTCCGTGAGGGGGAGGTCCTGCCGCACCTGGCAGGGGAGGTTGTACACCGGGGACGCCGGGTCGAGCTGGTTGGACAGCCAGATCCGCTCCTGCCCGAACGAGGCCGGGAACGTCCATTCCTTCGTGTCGGTCATGTCTCCTGCTTCAGCGCTCGAGCTTGGGGATGGTGGCCACGGCCGGTTCCGGCTCCGCCGAGGCGTCGCTTTCACGTGAAAGCGACGCCTCGCGCAGTTCCTCGATCCGCTCGGCCAGTGCGGCCACCGTGGAGGATTCGAACAGCGTCTTCATGGCCAGCCGGGCGCCGGTGGTCTTGCGGACCTGGGCGATCAGCTGGATGGCGACCAGGGAGTTGCCGCCGAGGGCGAAGAAGTCGTCGTGGACGCCGACGCGCTCGACGCCGAGCACCTCGGCCCACTGCCGGGCGATCTCCGCCTCGAGGTCGGTGCGCGGGGCGACGTAGTCGTCCTGCGCCTGCGTCGACACCGTCTCCGCGACCTCTTCGGCATCTTCCAGCCGTTCGGCGGTGACCCGGCGGGCGAACAGGTCGGCTACCGGGCGGGTGCTGATCACCACCTGGCCGCCGAGGCCGGGCGTCAGGGCCCGCAGGAACGCCTCGGCGCCGTCGACCGGCCGGATGCCCGCAGAGTCCACAGTGGACTTCGGTGACACCCCCGCGAGGCCGCCGCTGACCGCGTTCTCGTCGACCTGCCGCAGCACGAAGTCCTCGATCTCGACCAGCACGCGGCCGGTGTCGTCGCACAGCGTCAGGTCGGCCGAGATGACCTGGTCGCCGCCGGCGTCCCGGTAGCGGAGGTGGCTGTGGAAGCTCGCCGGGAGCGGGGCGTGCACGACCACCCGCCCGTAGCTCATCGGCAGGTAGGTGCCACTCCCCCGGCCGCGGCCGAACGCGGTCGCGACGTCGAGCAGCGCCGGGTGCAGCCCCCAGCCCTTGTCCCCGGCCGCCGCGTCCGGTGCGACGAGCGAGGCCAGCTCCTCGTGTGCGCCGACGCGGTGGGTGCGCAGCGCGGCCCAGCGGGGGCCGAAGGTGACCATGCTGGTCCGGCCGGTGCCGAAGGCGTTGCCGTCGTCGAGCACGCTGGTCCGGCCGCGCACCGCGTCGAGGTCCACAGTGGACGTCGTGGGCGCCGCGACCCAGCCCGCCGAGCCGCGGACGTGCACCTTCGTCACCCCGGCCGCGCGGCTGGTCACCGTGAAGCCGTCGCCGTCGAAGCCGACCCGGTACTCCGCGACGGTGCCTTCCGGCACCGAGAAGGGCTCCAGGAAGGCGACGTCCTGCAGTTCGACGACGTGGCCGTCGCCGGGGCGCGGCAAAGCGGCCTCGACCGCGGCCCGCACGGTTTCCAGGTGGCCGGTGCCCGGGACGACCGGCACACCGGCGATCCGGTGCTCGGCCAGCAGCCAGTGCCCGGCCGCCGAGACGAGCCCGTGGCAGCTCTCGCCGGTGCGGGTGGTGAGCACCGGGTGGGCGACCGGGCCGTCCGCCTTCGTGCGGGTGGAGCGGATGGTCGTCGGTGCGGCCACCTCGGCGGCCATGCCGACCTCGTCCCAGCCGCCCCAGTTGTGCGAGACGACGCGGGCCTGCCAGCCGTGGTCGCCCCGGGCGTAGGCGTCGAGGAAGTTGTTGGCCGCGCAGTAGTCGACCTGCCCGAAGTCGCCGGAGACCGCGGTGACCGACGAGCACAGCGCGACGAAGTCCATCGGCAGATCGGCGAAGGCCTCGGCCAGGGCCAGGGTGCCGCCGATCTTCGGCGTCAGCACCGCTTCCGCGGCCGTCCGCTCCTTGACTTCGGCGACGCCGCCGCCGGGGAGCCCGGCCGCGTGCACGATGCCGTCGAGCCCGCCGAATTCGCGCTCGGCCAGCTCGCGGACTTCCCGTAACCGGGCCGGGTCGGTGACGTCGGCGGCGAGCACGTGCACCACCGCGCCGGCGGCTTCCATCCGCCGGATCGCGCGGATCGCGCGGCCCACCCGGTCGTCGCCGGTGTGCGCGGCCCAGTCCTCGCGGGGCGGCAGGCCGCCTCGGGTCAGCAGGATCAGCTTCGCGCGGACGCGCAGGGCGAAGTCTTCGGCGAGGGTGATGCCGATGCCGCCGGTCCCGCCGGTGATCAGGTACCGGCCGCCTTCGCGCAGCACCGGCGGCGTCACCTCGGGCACGGTGAGCTGCGTGTGCTCCTGGACCCAGCGACGGCCGCGGCGCAGCGCGACCTCGGCCGCGCCGGCCGGTCCGAACAGCTCGGCCACGACCTCGCCGGACAGGCGCTCGATGTCGATCCGCCGCACGACCGTGCCCGGGACTTCGAGGGGGACGACCCGGGCGATGCCCGCCAGGGTCGCGTGCTCGGGCCGGGTCAGGTCGGTGCCGGTGACGTCGGCGGTGCCGGTGCTCAGCACGTCGATCCGGACCGGCTCGCCCCAGGCCTGGACCAGGTTGAGGACGCTGAAGAACCCGCGGTCCTGGGCGGCCATGCCGGTCTCGGTCCCGCCGAGCGCCCACGCGTGGACGACCCGCTCCGGGCGGGCGCCGAGCGCGGCGACGAGTGCGTCGTAGTCCTCGCGGACCCCGGGCCGCAGGGTGAAGCCATCCTCGACGGCGGCGAACCGCTCGCCCGGGCGGACTTCGGTGACCGCGACCCCGGCATCCCGCAGCAGTCCGGGCAGGACGTCGTCGTCGACGAACGCGAGGCAGGTGGCGAAGGGCTCACGCCGAAGCTGCGGCCCGTCCTGGCGCCAGGACGGCACGGCGAACCACTCGTCGAGGGGCTGCGGCCCGCTCGGCCGCACCGGCTCGGTGGCCGTCCCCGCCGGGTCGGGGTCGACCCAGTAGCGCTTGCGCGCGTACGGGTAGCCGGGCAGCGGCACCCGGTACCCGGCAGCCGGTGCCTCGATGGATACCCCGTGTGTCCACAGCAGACCGGCCGCGGCGTAGAGCGTTTCGACGTCGCCTTCGCGGTCGGTGCGGCCGGGCAGGCTCGGCTGCGGCGCGGGCAGGCCCTTGGGTACCTGGCCGCGGGCGAGCCCGGCCAGCTGGTGTCCCGGGCCGCATTCGACGAGCGCCCAGCGGTCGCCTCCGGCGAACAGCGTCCGGACGCAGTCGCCGAACCGGACGGCCTGGCGCAGGTGCGCGGCCCAGTACGCCGGATCGATGGCCTGCGTATCGGTGATCCAGCCGCCGGTCAGGTTCGACAGGAACGGCAGCGACGGCGCCGAGCGCGGTACCGCGGCGACGGCCTCGGTGAACTCCGCCAGGATCGGGTCCATCATCGGCGAGTGGAAGGCGTGCGAGGTCACCAGCTCACGGCACTGCACGTCACTCGACCTGAGCAGCGCGGCGAAGCCGGCGACCGCGTCGGACGGCCCGGCGACGACGCAGGTGCCCGGGCCGTTGACGCCCGCGATCGCCAGGCCTTCCGGCAGCCGCTGCGTCACGGCCTCTTCGTCGAGCTGGACGGCGAGCATCGCGCCGGCCGGCATCGCCTGCATCAGCTCGCCGCGCCGGACGACCAGCGCCACCGCGTCGGCCAGGGTGAACACCCCGGCGACGGTCGCGGCGACGTACTCGCCGACCGAGTGGCCGATCATCGCCCCGGGCCGCACGCCCCAGCTGCGCCACAGCACGGCCAGCGCGTACTCGACGACGAACAGCGCGGGCTGGGTGTAGCGGGTCTCCCGCAGCCGCGCGTCCCCGCCGCGGTCGAAGATCAGCTCCTTCAGGCCCGGCAGGCCGGCCAGCTCGCAGCACTCGTCGACGGCCGCGGCGAACACGGGCTCGCTCCGGTACAGCTCGGCGGCCATCCCGGCGTACTGCGAACCCTGGCCGGAGAACAGGAACGCCACCTTGAGCTCGGCCGCCTGCGCGGTCAGCAGGCGCCGCGGGTCGCGCAGGCCGTCGACCGCGTCTTCGGAGTCGCGGGCGACGACGACCGCGCGGTGCGGGTACTCGGTGCGCCCGGCCGCGAGGGTGTGCGCGACGTCGGCGAGGTCGAGGTCGACGTCCCCGGCCAGCCGGTCGGCAAGGCGCTCGACCGCGGTGGCCAGGGTCTCCGGCGTCTTCGCCGAGACCCGGAGCAGGTGCGCCGGGTGCGGGCGGCGGTGCCGCCGCGGCGCCGGGGCCTCCTCCAGCACCAGGTGGGCGTTGGTACCGCCGACGCCGAAGGAGCTGACACCCGCCCGGCGCGGGGTGTCGGCCGCCTCCCACTTGGTCACCGTCCGCGCCGGGAAGAACGGGCTGCGCGGGAAGTCGATGCCCGGGTTGGGTTCTTCGTAGTTGATGGTCGGCGGGATCAGCCCGTGCTCCATCGCCAGGACGGTCTTGATCAGCGCCACCACGCCGGCCGCCTGGGACAGGTGGCCGATGTTCGACTTCACCGACCCGATGGCGCACCAGCCGCTGTCCGCGACCCCATGTCCGTACACAGTGGACAGGGAGGTGACCTCGATCGGGTCGCCCAGCGCGGTTCCGGTGCCGTGCGCCTCGACGTATCCGATGGTGCGCGGGCTGACCCCGGCCATGCCGACCGCCTGCGCGATGGCCTCGGTCTGGCCCGTGACGCTCGGCGCCGAGAAGCCGACCTTCGTGGCACCGTCGTTGTTGATCGCGTTGCCGAGCACGACCGCCCGGATGTGGTCGCCGTCCTCCAGGGCCTGCGCGAGCCGCTTGACCAGGACGACGCCGACGCCGCTGCTCCACACCGTGCCGTTGGCACCGGCGTCGAACGCGCGGACGTGCCCGTCCGGCGAGGTGAAGCCTTCGACGCCCATGTACCCGATGCCGTGCGGCATCTCCAGGTTCACGCCGCCGGCCAGCGCCATCTCGCACTCGCCGTTGCGCAGGGCCTCGCAGGCCAGGTGCACCGCGACCAGCGACGTCGAGCACGCCGTGTGGATCGCGAGGCTCGGGCCGCGCAGGTTCAGCTTGTAGGACACCGACGTCGTCAGGTAGCTCGGCTGGTTGCCGGTCGACATCCCGATGCCGCCGTGCTGCGACGCCATCACGCGCTCGTTGCGCAGCAGGTTCTCGATCAGGTAGCCGGTCCGCCCGGTGCCGCCGTAGACCCCGATCGCCCCGCGGTAGCGGGCCGGGTCGTAGCCGCCGTCGGTCAGCGCCGAGTGGCAGGCTTCGAGGAACACACGGTGCTGCGGGTCGGTGATCTCGGCTTCGCGGCTGGTCATGCCGAACAGGCCGGCGTCGAACTCGTCGAAGCCCTCGACCATGGTCGTGGCGTTGACCCAGCTGGGGTCGTCCAGCGTGGCCGGGTCCGCGCCGCGGGCGAGCAGTTCCTCGCGGGTGGCGGGCTTGATGGACTCGACGCCGTCGACGAGGTTGCGCCAGAACTGCCGGAGATCACCGGCGCCGGGGACGCGGGCGGCCATCCCGACGATGGCGATCGGTTCGGCGCTCGCATCGGGTTCGAGGTCGTGGGTCACTGCGGTCGCTCCTGTTCCTGGCCGGTCGTGCCGGCACTGCGGCGGGGTCTTCTGGACGGGGTGCGCCCCCGGCGGGCGGCGACCCGCTCGGCGGCGCGGGCGAGCTCGGGGCTGGGTGCGGCCCCCGCGTGCAGGTGGGTGGCGAGGGCACGGACGGTGGGGTGGGTGAACAGGTCCACCATCGGGATGCGGCGGCCGAGCCGGGCGGTGACCTCGGCGTGGACGCGGGCCAGTGCGAGCGAATGCCCGCCGATGTCGAAGAAGTTGTCGGTCACGCCCACGCCGTCGCGGCCGAGCACCTCCCGCCAGACCGCCGCGATGACCGCCTCGGTGGCCGCCAGCGCAACGGGGTCGGCGACGGGCTCCGGATCCGCCCGCGCCGGGGCACGACCGGCGGCACCCGGCGCGGTGGCCCGGACGGCGGGCCGCGGGAGCTCCGGCGCGCACGCGGCGGCCGGCCGGTCCGGCTCGGCGACGAGCGCGGCGAGCAGCGCCGTGAAGTCCTCGGCCAGCGCGGCCATCCGGGCCGGGTCGAACAGGTCCGGGTTGTAGAGCAGCTCGATCCCGTGTTCGAGGACGTAGACCGTCAGGTCGAACGGGGAGCCGGGCTTCCCGACCGGCAGCCACGCCGCGCGCACCCCGGGCAGGTCGAGCCGGGGTTCGGTGAAGTTCAGGACGTTGACCATCACCTGCACGAGCGGCGCCCGCGACGGGTCGCGAGGGACACCGAGCGCGTCCACGAGCCGGTCGATCGGCGCCGCCGGGTGGGCGGTGGCGGCCAGGAGCTCGTCGCCGCTGGTCCGCACGAGCGTGGTGAAGTCCGCGTCCCCGGCCCGCAGCCGCACCGGGACGATGTCCACGAAGAACCCGGCGACGTCCTGGGTTTCGGCCAGCTGCCGGTCCGCGACGACGGTGGCGACCAGGTGGTCGTCCCCGCCGGTGAGGCGCCGCAGGAGCTGCCCGAACGCGGCCAGCACCACGCCGACGCGGGTGGTCCCGGTGCGCCGGGCCAGGTCCCGGGCGGCCTCGGCGACGCCGGCGGGGAACGCCTGGTGGTGGCTCGCCCCGCGGTAGGTCTGCACGGCCGGGCGCGGCCGGTCCCGTGGCAGGTCCACAGTGGACGGCGCACCGGCCAGGTGCTCGGTCCACCAGGCCAGGTCGGCGGCTTCCCGGCGGCGGTCGCGGTCCGCGCGCCAGACCGCGTAGTCCGCATAGGACACCGTGAGTGGCGCCAGTGTCCCGCCGCGGTAGGCCGCGCCGAGGTCGGCGCAGAGGAGTTCCTGCGACCAGCCGTCGAACACCGCGTGGTGCAGCGTGCACCCGAGGACGTGCTCGTCGGGACCCAGCTCGTAGAGCCGCACACGCCACGGCGGCTCGCGGTCGAGCCGCACCGGCGTCGCCGCGTCGGCGGCCAGCCGGTCGGCCACGGCTTCGGCGGCCACCGGGACGACCGGCAGGGCCACCTCGCCCGGGGGCAGGCACTCGGCCCGCGGGACCCCGTCGACCGGCCGGATCCGCCAGCGCAGCACGTCGTGCCGTTCGGCCACCGCCCGCAGCGCGGCCCGCAGCGCCTCGACGTCGAGGGGGCCGGTCAGCCGGAACGCCATCGCGATGTTGTACGGCGCCGCGTCCGGGGCGAGCTGGTCGAGGAACCACAGCCGCCGCTGCGGCGGGGACAGCGCGGGCGCGTGCCCGGTCGTCGGCCCGGCCCCGGTGAGCGGGGCGGCCGCGGCCACCCGCCGGGTGAGCTCGGCCAGGGTCCGCCCGGCGAGGACGTCTTCGACGGACACGTCGGCGGCGAACTCGGCCCGCAGCGCCGCGACCAGCCGCATCGCGGAGATCGAATCGCCGCCGGAGCGCAGGAAGTCGGTCCCGGCGCCCGGCCCGAGCACCTTCCGCCACACCGCCTCCACCGGGGATCCGGGCGCCTCGGCCGCCACCGGCTCGCTCTCGGCGAGGGCCCGCAGGGCAGGCCGGTCGACCTTGCCGGTGACGGTGTTGACGGGCAGCGCGGCCAAGCGCCGGATCGTGGCCGGGCGCATCGCCTCGGTCAGCCGGTCTCCGGCGTAGGCGTGGATGTCCTCGTCGGAGGGCGCCGACGCCGGGGAGAGGAACGCGACCAGCCGGGTGCCGCCGGGACCCGGCACGGCTTCCACGGCGACGGCGTCGACGCCGGGGTGCGCACCGAGGATGGCCTCGACCTCGCCGAGCTCGATCCGCTGGCCGCGGACCTTCACCTGGCGGTCGGCGCGGCCGGCGAACTCCAGCCTGCCGTCGGGGCGGAGCCGGGCCAGGTCGCCGGTGCGGTAGAGCCGCTCCCCCGGGGTGAACGGGTCTTCGACGAACTTCCGCGCGGTCAGCTCCGGGCTGCCCAGGTACCCCGCGGCCACGCCCGGACCGCCGATGACCAGCTCGCCCACCTCGCCCGGCGGGACGGGCCGCAGCTGGGCGTCGACGACGTGCGCGCGGTGGTCCGGCGTCGGCGTGCCCAGCGGCAGCGGGTCGGCCGGGATGCCGGTCACCTCGTCGGTGACCACGACGACGGTCGTTTCGGTCGGGCCGTAGACGTTGAAGAACCGGCGGCCGGGCAGCCAGCGGGCGGCCAGCTCGGCGGGCACCGGCTCGCCACCGCAGGCGATGGTCCGCCAGCCGGGCACGTCTTCGGGGTCCAGCAGCGACAGCAGCGTCGGGGTGATGAACCCCCAGTTCACGTCGTGCTCGACGACGAACCGGCGGAGCCGTTCCGGGTCCGCCCGGTCGGCCGAGCTCGCGAGCTGGACCGAGCCGCCGGCGATCAGCGGCACGAAGACGTCCATCGTGAAGGCGTCGAACCCCGGCGAGGCGATGCCGAGGGTGCGGGTGTCCGGGCCGACGCCCAGCCGCCCGGCGAACCCGCCGGCGAACGCGACGATGTTGCGGTGGGTGGTGAGCACGCCCTTCGGCCGCCCGGTCGAACCGGAGGTGTAGAGCACGTGCGCGGTGCTGTCCGGCGTGGCCGGGCAGACCCCGGGCGCGGCGGGCGGCGGGACGTCGATCCCCAGCGCGGGACCGAACTCCGCGACGGCGGCGTCGCCGATCACCAGCGAGACCCCGGCGTCGGCGACGATCCCGGACAGCCGGGCCCGCGGTCCGCCCGGTTCGAGCGGGACGTAACAGCCGCCGGAGAACAGGACGCCGAGGACGGTGGTCACCAGCGCGGGCGTCCGGTGCCCGCACACCCCGACCCGGGTCTGGCGGCCCACACCGCGCTCGCGCAGGGCCGCCGCCACGCCCCACGCCGCGGCGACGAGTTCAGCGTAGGTGAGCCGGGTGGCGCCCTGCCGCACGGCGAGTACGTCCGGCGTCCGTTCCGCCTGCGCCAGGATCAGCGCGGCGACGGTTGTGTCCGAATAGGACGGTGCGGTCGAAAACCGTGCCGGGCCGTCGATGCCCGTGCCGGGCAACGTGTCGGTCAACGTGAACTCCCCAGTTCGGCACGGCCGCGGTGGCGGCCGTGTGGTGGTGCGTGCGGCTCACGGGTGGTGTCCCCGAGCCGGCGGGTCGATCCAGAACCTGCTGTGCTGGAACGGATAGCCGGGCAGTGGCACCCGGCCCGGGCGGGCGCCGTCGTGCCGGGCGGCCCAGTCGACGCCGGCGCCGCCCACCCAGCGGGCGGCCAGTTCCCGGGCCGCCCCGGGCGGCCCGGCCAGGTCGGTCCCGGCCGCCAGCAACGCCTCGAGACCTTCGACGGCCTCGGCCGCGGTCGTCGCGACCACGGCCGCGCGGACGTCGAGCTCCCGGCGGCCGACGGCGAGGGTGTAGGCGACGTCGGCCAGCTCCGGCGGGTCGGCCGCGAGCCGGTCCCGCAACCCCGACAGCGCCTCGCGCAGGGCGCCGCGGTCCCGCGCCGACACCGGCAGGACGTGCGGGCCGTCCGCCGTCACCCGCGGCCCGGGCGCCGGCGCCTCTTCGACGAGCACGTGGACGTTGGTCCCGCCCATCCCGAACGCGCTCACCCCGGCCACCCGCCGCGGCACGTCCGGCCAGTCGGCGGCCTTGACCGGCACATAACACGGCCCGCCGGCCAGGTCGACCTCCGGGTGCGGCGCGGTGAAGTGCAGGTTCGGCGGGATCACGCCGTGGCGCACCGCAAGCACGGCCTTGATCAGCCCGGCCACGCCGGCGGCCGCGTCGAGGTGGCCGATGTTCGTCTTGACCGAGCCGAGCGCGCAGGTGCCGGGCGGGAGGTCCCGGTACACCCGGTTGAGCGCGGCCACCTCGATGGCGTCGCCCAGCGGGGTGCCGCTGCCGTGCGCCTCGATCAGCCGGACCTCGGCCGGGTCGACCTCGGCCACGGCCAGCGCCTCGGCGACCGCGGCGGCCTGGCCCGCCGGGCTCGGCACGGCGTACCCGGCGCGGTCGCCGCCGTCGTTGGTCATCGCCCAGCCGGGCAGCACGGCGTGGATGTGGTCGGAGTCGGCGAGCGCGTCCGACAGCCGCCGCAGCACCACGACCCCGGCGCCCGAGCCGAACCCGGCGCCGTCGGCCGCCGCGTCGAACGACCGGCAGCGGCCGTCCGGCGAAGCCATGCCGCCAGCGCGGTAGCGCGGCCACGTGATGCTGACCCCGCCGGCGATCGCCAGGTCGCAGCGGTACTCCGCGAGACTCTGGGCGGCCAGCCCGACCGCGGCCAGCGAGCTGGAGCAGGCGCTCTGGACGGCCACCGCGGGCCCGGTCAGGCCCAGCCGGTAGGCCACCTGGCCGGGCAGGTGGTCGGTGAGCTGGCGGCCGAGCAGCCGGCCTTCCCAGTCGTCGGGGTCGGCGTCGCCGGTCACGGCCGGGTTCCCGAACAGGTGGAACAGGAAGTACCGGTTCACCCCGGCCGAGGTGAACACGCCGACCGGGCCGTGTTCCCGTGCCGGGTCGCGGCCCGCGTCCTCCAGCGCCCGCCACGCCGTCTCCAGGAAGAGCCGGTGCTGCGGGTCGGTCAGCGCGGCTTCTTCGGCGGTGAACCCGAAGAACCCGGCGTCGAAGTCCTCGATGCCGTCGAGCCGTCCCCCGGCGCGCACGTGCGCGGGGTCGGCCCGCAGGCCCGGGCCGATGCCGAGCGCGGCCAGCTCGTCGTCGGTGTAGTCGTGGATGGCGTCGGCGCCCGCGCAGAGGTTCCACCAGAACGCCCCGGCATCCGGCGCGCCGGGGAACCGGCAGGCCAGCCCGACGACGGCGATCAGGTCGCTGCCGGGTTCGGCCGCCCCTTGCTCGTGCCCGGCGGCCGTCGCAATGTCCGAAGTGGATTGTTCCAGGTACGCGGCCTGCGCCGCGACCGTCGGGTGCTCCAGCAGGCTCAGCAGCGGGACGCCGGCCCCGAACTCGGCGGCCAGCCGCTGCTGGACCCGGCCCAGCAGCAGCGAGTGGCCACCGACGTCGAAGAAGGCGTCCGTGGTGCCGATCCGGTCGTGCCCGAGCACCGCGCACCAGATCGCGTGCACCCGGCGCTCCGCCGGCGTCATCGGCCCGGCGGCGAAGGGCCCGGGCGGCCGCGGGTCCGGAAGCGCTTCCTCGTCGAGCTTGCCGCTGACGGTGAGCGGGAACGCCGCGACCACGATCACGGCCCCGGGCACCGCGTGCCCGGGCAGCACCTCGGCCAGCGCCGACCGCAGCGCCGTCCCGTCCGGGCGGGCCCCCGGCTCCGGGACGACGTAGGCGAGCAGTTCCCCGGCGCGGACGATCGCCCGGGCTTCGGCGACTTCGGGCCGTTCGCCGAGCCGCGTCTCGATCTCGGTCAGCTCGATCCGGAACCCGCGCACCTTGACCTGCCGGTCCAGCCGGCCGAGGCAGACCAGGTTCCCGTCGGGCAGGACCCGGCCGAGGTCGCCGGTGCGGTAGCTGCGGACACCGCCGCCGGTGGTGCCGAACGCCGGGCCCGGCTGACCGAAGTAGCCGTCGACCAGGTACTCGCCGCTGACTTCCAGCTCACCGCCGTCGAGCACGGTGAGCGTGTAGCCCGGCAGCGCGGTCCCGATGGGCAGCGGGCCGGTGGCGTGGTCGTCGACGTCCGCGGCGGTCAGCCGGTACTGGGCGGCGAAGGTGACCTCGGTCGCGCCGTAGCCGTTGACGAACACGCACCCGGGCGCGAACCGGCCGCGGCGGACGTCGGCGTAGGCGGCCTGTTCGCCGCCGAGCAGGACGATCCGCACCGAGGGCAGGTCCCCTTCGAGGGCGTCGAGCAGGTAGCGGTAGACCGTGGGCGTCGAGTGGTAGACGGTCACCGCGTGCCGCGCGAGCTCGCGGGCCGCGTGGGCCACGCCGTGGGCGCGGACGTCGACCGGCACCACGGCGGCGCCGGTCAGCAGCGCCGGGTAGAGGTCGGGGATGGCCGCGTCGAAGCCGAAGGAGGCCAGCAGGCTGACCCGGTCGGCGGCGGTGATGCCGAGCGTCGCGATCTGGTTGTCCACCACGTGCCGCAGGTTGCGGTGGGTCTGCGCGACCGCCTTCGGCGTCCCGGTGGAGCCGGAGGTGAACAGCACGTAGGCCGGCACGTCCGGGTCCGGGTCGGGCACCGGCAGCGGCGCGGTGTCCCCGCCATCGCCGTTCCCACCGTCCTTCCCGGACCGCACCACGCGAGCGGAGCCGGTGCGGCACAACGCTTCCGCCAGCTCGAGGTGCTCGGGATCGGCCAGCACGGCCGACACCCGGGCGGCCGCGACCTGGTGGGCGAGCCGATCCCGCGGGAACGTCGGGTCCAGCGGGACGTAGGCGCAGCCCGCGGCCAGCGTGCCGAGGATCGCGGCGATGGTGGCGCTCCCGTGCCCGGTGACCAGGCCGACGAACTCCCCCGGCCGCACCCCGGCGTCGAGCAGGCGCGCGGCGTGCCCGCCGGCCAGCGCGGCCAGCCTGCCGTAGCGCACGGTCCCGGAGTCCTCGAGCACCGCGATCAGATCAGGCGAGCGCCGGGCGATTTCCGCGAAACTTCTGAGAATTCCGGCTTGTGTCATCGCCGGCCGTCGGCCCCCGACGGCGAATAGGCGCGCGGAAACCAAGGTGGTGCCGTGGACTTCATCTCACTCCCCAGTGCGATTGACGAAGAATCACGCAAGGTTAAGGGGCACGACACCGTCCAGGGGTACGTAATCCGCAGAATTCAGCCGAATGACCTATCGAACCTGGACCAGACGCAGCAGTTTCGCACGTGTTCCACAGCGAAATCGTGATCGATGGCCACTGTGGACATTCGATCGACTACCGACCGTGATAGCGACCGAATAGGTCACGATTCCGGTCGGATATTCACCGACCGGCCATTCGGTCACTCGGTTTCGGCCCGCATGCAGGGGACATTTTCACGAAATCGATTCAGTCGCGCGGAGGGCGGTGTCCACACCGGACGTGACCGGGACCTGCCGCGAGCTCAGCCCGCGTTCGCCAGCAGGCCCGGACCCGACGGCGCGCTGCGCACCAGGCACCCGTGGCACGGCATGCCCCGCAGCCCGTCCAGTACTTCGGCTTCCCCCGGGAAGATCGACTCCCCGCACAACGCCGTCAGGTGCTCCGGCACCGGACCGGCCGGCACCGGGATCAGGTGACAGACGCGTCTGCTCTCGCCGACGACGCCCCGGCGTAGCCGCACCAGTGCGAGCATCCCACCGTTCTCACCCATGCGAGCACGGTAAGCGAAGATCAGCGCACCGGCTTCGTGCCGCCGGCCCAACGATCTTCGGCCCCGGTGGTCCGGGACACCAAAATCACGCCGGGGAGAGCACCGCCGAGCCCAGGCGGCAGCACAGGGCCAGGGCCAGCTCGACGTCCAGCCGCCCGTCGCCGAGGCCGCGCGGGAGGAGCTCCTGGGCCTTGCGGACGCGGTACTGCACCGAGTTCTTGTGCATCGTCAGCTCGGCGGCCGCCGCCGTGTAGCTGCCGCCGGTGGTCAGGAACACCTGCAGCGTCTCGCGCAGGCGGCCGCAGTTCTCGTCGTCGGCGGCCAGCGGGCCGAGCGTGCTCGCGACCCACAGGCGGGCCGCGTTCAGGTCGCTCGTCATCAGCGCGACCGTGCCGACCTCGCGGAAGGTCAGCACGCGGTCGCAGTGCTCCCCCGCCGCCAGGGCCAGCGCGTGCACCCGGCGGGCCTGCTGGTGGGTGTCGCGGAAGCCGGCGACCCCGGTGCCCGGGTCGCCGACGGTCACCCGCACGCCGGCTTCGGCGAGCGCCGCGTCGAGGTGCTCGCGGCCGACCGTCGCGCCCGGGGCGAGCGGCAGCCACACCCAGGCGCTGGCCTCGTCGCGGGGCACGAACAGCGGACGCCCCTGCCCGCCGACGCGCTCGAACACCGCGCCCGCGACGGACTCCAGCAGCGAGAGCGCGTCGTCGGCGAAGGCCTCCGACGCGTGCCAGACGATCATCCCCACGTGTGTGCCGCGCAGGCGGTAGCCGATCAGCGCCTCGGCCGCGTCGACGTCGGGCGGGCCGCCGTTGCCGTCGAGCAGGTCGGCCACCTTCGCCGCCCGCGCGGCGCTGCGGTTGAGCAGCCAGCGGTCGCGTTCGTCCTGGTAGACGCCGACGAGGTGGCGGACGACCCGGGTGATGAATTCGTAGGCGACCCGCAGCAGCCGGCGCATGATGGCCCCGAGCAGGGCCGCGTCGTCGACCAGCCGGGTGCACTCCTCGAACCCGAAGTCGAGCATCGCGGCCTGCCCGAGGTCGTAGGCCCGGATCAGGTCGAACACCGGGGTGCCGCGCTGCGCCAGCCGGCGCGCGTATTCGATCGCCGCGGCCGGCGGTTCGACACCGGCCGGGTCGATGCCGTGCCGGAAGATCTGCAGCGCCGTCTCGATGTTCTGGTACACGCTCGACGACAGCAGGCTCACCATGCGCTCGTCGTCGTTGACCAGCTGCGGCAGATCGGTGGCGTACAGCTGGACCAGCTCGCCGGTGAGCTCGCCCGCGCGGCCCTCGAGGGTGGCGGCGATCTGCCGGATGCGCTCCGAGACGACTTCTTCGTCCACCATGGAGCCACCTTAGGGGGTGGCACCTCAAGCCAGCCGAGGAACTCGTCGATCATGTCGAACGTCCGGTCCGGAGCCTGCAGCGCCGGCTGGTGCCCGGCGCCGGAACCACTTCGAACCGGGCGTCGGCGAACCCGGCCGCGTACGCCTTGCCGAACGCCGGCGTCGTCGTCTTCGCCCCAGATCAGCAGGGCCGGGATCCGGACCCGCGCGAGACGGCGCAGCAGGTTCGGATCGGCCAGGTTCGGGCCGGCGTAGGTCCGCATCGCGGCCGGGTCGGCCGGATCCGGTCCCGGCGCACCGGGCGGCGGCTGCGGCATCCGCACCGGGTGGCCCGCGATCTCCGGGCCGATCGCGTCGAGCAGGACGAGCCGGCCCAGCCGCCGCGACGATCGGGGTGACGCTGCGCGGTCCGGCGCCGCCGCGCAGGACGAGCACGGCGCGGTCGCCGGTGTCGGTGTCGGTGTCGGTGTCGGTATCGGTGTCGGTGTCGGTGTCGAGGAGGTCGAAATCCATGGGCTTTCCTTCTGTCAGCGCTGCGCGGCGAACCGCCTCATCTGCTCGACCATCGCGTCGAGTGCGCCGGCGGCGAAGCAGGTTTCGAGGTTGTCCGCCGAGGCCCGGGCGGCTTCTTCGGCGCGGGGGGACAGTGCGGCCTCGTAGGCCGAGAGAGCGCTTTCGACGTCGACGTGGTCCGCCGGCGCAAGGGGCCGGCCCGGTGGCGTCGAGCATGGCGAGGTTCGCACCCTCGCCGGCGAACGGCGACATCACGTGCGCGGCGTCGCCGAGCAGGGTCACCCCCGGCACCGCGCCCAGCGGTGGCCGACCGGCAGGGCGTGGATCGGCCGCGGGCTCAGGGCGCCCTCGCTGTCCGCGACAGGGCCGGCGTGACGCCGCCCAGCCCGCCACCGGCGATCGTGACGTGCGGAGTCATCAGGCCTCCTCGGGGCCGGGGCGCGCGGGGTGGCGACCGCGCCGTTCAGCAGCGCGTCGTACGCCCACCTCACGCGGGCGGGGCCGGGGCCGGAGACCAGGTCGCCACGATCCCCTCGCGCGTCAACGCGGGTTTCGCCGGGCGGCTCCCGGCGGTTGTACGTGCTTCCCGGAGTCACGCCGCCACTGTGGCGAACATGTTCGTGTGATCCACACCACCGGAATCAACACATCATTCGGGTGTGTGGAATACGACATTCGGATCCACCATTTGTTAAGTCGTCCGTTAAGTGCCCGCATCGAAAGACTCGAAAATAATCGCGAAAGTGCGAGCCGGATTATCCGGCGGTCTGGACCACTCGGGAAAGATCACCCGTACGGCGGCTTCTCGTTGCGCCACAAGGCGGCTGGACCCACGCGGACGCTCGCTCGTTATTTTCGAAACTGTTTACACGACATTTGGCGCTTGTGACGACTGTCCACGACCGGTATATCTGGGTGACTGAATTCGCACGGGGCCGGCCGCACAGCCGGCCGGTTCGCTGCCGCCCGCTCCCCGCTCACCGGAGGCACCATGCACCGCCTGGACCCGGCCCGCGACCACGTCGTCGGGCTCTACCGCATCGTCATCGGCCTGCTCTTCGCCTGCCACGGCCTCAAGACGCTCTTCGGCCTGTTCGGCGCGAAGTCCACCGCTGCCGTCGGAGCCTGGCCCGGCTGGTGGGCCGCCGTCATCCAGCTCGTGTGCGGCGTGCTCGTCTGCGTCGGCCTCGGCACCCGGGTCGCCGCCGTGCTCGGTTCCGGCTCGATGGCTTACGCGTACTTCGTCGTCCACCTGCCGACCGGCCTGTTCCCGATCCAGAACGGCGGCGAGGCGGCCGCGCTGTTCTGCTGGTCGCTGCTGCTCATCGCGTTCGTCGGCCCGGGCCGCTTCGCGCTGGACAACCTGTCCGTCCGGCAGCGCTCTTCGGAGCCGACGCGGGCGGGTGCCGCGGTCTAGTACTACAGGGCCAGATCGTTGCCTCGGTGCGGCCGAAGACGGCCTGCCCGGGACAGCCCCGATGCCGGTCTGCCATGTCTGGTCGTGAGTGTTTTTTAGGGTTAGAACCCTAATTACCACTCACGACCACCCAGCCACCGCAGACGGTGCCTCTATTCACCCAGGTCACGCACACAAGTGTCCCTGTAGCACTAGGAGGGGCGGGAGATCCCGACGCCGCTGCGCGCGTCGGGACCGTACTTCGCCAGCTCGCCCGCGAGGTCGAGCCGCCCGGGCGACGCGCTCTTCGTGCGGTCCGCGTCGGTCAGCAGGTCGCGGGGGATGATCCAGACGACCTCGAACTCCAGCCCGCTGGGATCCTTGGCGTACAAGGACTTCGTGGTTCCGTGGTCGGACGAGCCGACCAGCGCGCCCGCTTCGGTGAGCCGGGCGGCGAGTCGCTCGAGGTCCCCGAGGGTGTCGACCTCCCACGCGAGGTGGTACAGGCCCACCGAGGTCCGCCCGGCCCCGGAATCGGCGGCGTCCGCGCCGATCTCGAAGAGGCCGAGGTCGTGGTCGTTGGCCGATCCGGGCGCCCGCAGGAACGCCGCGCCCCGGTGCGCGTCACCGCCGTCGATGTACCCGAAGCCGAGCACGTCCCGGTAGAACGCCACGCTTTCGGCCAGGTTCCGGACGTAGAGCACGGCGTGGTTCAGGCGGAAGATCGACATCGAGGCTCCGTGCTGCGCGCAGATCGGTTGAAGTTTCAACTTGATGGTAGGCACGCAGTCCGGGCCGGTCAAGCCAGCAGGGCCGACCCCCACAACCGGCCGAGCCAGGCCGCGTACCGCTCGTCGGGCCACTCGCGCCGCTCGACGAGCTGGTGCCACAGCGTCCCGTCCGTCGTGGACCACAGCACGTCGCGGCATTCGTCCTCGGAGACCGCCAGCTGCCCGGTGCTCGCGGCGGCCCGGGCGTGCCCGGCCATCGCGTCCAGCCGCTGGCGGTCGATCTCGTCGAGCATCGCCGCCGCCGCGGGTTCGCTCGCCGCGGCGCCGCGCACGGCCAGGTGCAGCCGCGCGGTCCGCCGCATGGCCGCGGTGTTGAAGACGGCCAGCGCGGCGAACCGGGTCCGCAGGTCGGGCTGGGCGAGCAGGGCGCGCAGTTCGGGGCGCTCCAGCAGGGGTACGTCCTCGTCGTCGCCGCCCACGGCCACGTCCCACGCCCGGTGCAGCAGCGCGGGCTTGTTCTTGAACGCCGCGTAGACCGTCTCGGGGGCGACCCCGGCTTCGGCGGCGACGTCCGCGATGGTCGTCCGGCCGTAACCGCGCGTGACGAACAGGTCGTGCGCCGCGCCCAGGATCCGCCGCCGGTTCTCCCGCGCCTGCTCCCGGCGCCGGCTCGAGTCGTACTGCCGCTTGACCGGCCCGCTCATCCGATACATCCTCACTGTATTGAAAACAGCACGACTGTATTGGAGTCATCATGCCATCACCCACCGACGACTTCCTGGCCGAGGTGCTGCCGCGGCAGACCGCCGCCGAACGGGCCATGCACAACGGGGACGCCGGCCCCCGCGGCGAGCTCTGGTCCCACGCCGACCCGGTGAGCCTTTTCGGCGCCTGGCTGCCGATCCGGACCGGCTGGGCCGACGTCGGCGCGGCGTTCGAGCGCGTCGCGGCCCAGTTCTCCGACTCGCTCGGCTACCGCTTCGAGGTCGTCGCGGCGGGCGCGAGCGGCGACCTCGCCTACACCATCGGCTTCGAGCACAACACGGTGTCGGTCAACGGCACGCCCACGACGTACACCCTGCGCGCCACGCACGTGTACCGGCGCGAAGATGGCGGGTGGAAGATCGTCCACCGCCACGGCGACCGGCCGCCGGACGAACCCGGGCCCGAGGAGACATCGGCGGAGGCCCACTCTCGGTACGCCCGATGACCGACCGGGCGACAAACCTTCGACACCGCATCGAGGCCCTGGTCAGAACCGTCGGCGGTTCGTAGGGTGGATCCACCGCAGGACACCGTGTCAGCTGTCCCGCGGGCGGTGATGCCCCCGGAGCCGACCTTTCCCCGAAGCCACGTCCCGGGGCATCACCGCATCACCCGGCCGAGCGCACCACCGGCCCGAGCGCCGCACGGAAAGCCGGCCCGGCGCCGGAACGCGGCCACAGGATCCACAGTGGACACCGCAGGGCCGCCATCCGGTAACCCTGAGCGCGCCCCCGGCTCCGCACCCACTGTCGGCCGCCACCTCCCCCGCTTCCAGCCAGCCGCCGCGAGACCCCTTCCTCGTCCCGTTAACTTAGCCCTAAGCTATGCTTCTTAGCGTTAAGCAACCACTGAGGGAGACTCATGCGCATCACCGTGTTCGGAGCCGCCGGCGCCATCGGCCGCCGGGTCGTCGCCGAAGCCCTGGCCCGGGGTCACGAAGTCACCGCGGTCGTGCGGGATCCGCGCCGCGCCGCCGACCTGCCGGCCGAAGCCGCCGTGCGCCCCGGCGACGCCGCGAACCCCGAAGACGTCGCCGCCTTCGCCCGGGGCCAGGACCTCGTCATCACCGCGACCCGCCCCGCGCCGGGCCGCGAATCCGAACTCGTCGACACCACCCGCAGCCTGCTGGCCGGCCTGGCCGCCACCGGCGTGCGGCTTCTGGCCGTCGGCGGCGCGGCGACCCTCCGCACCTCCGGCGGGACGCTGGTGCTCGACACCCCGGGCTTCCCCGCCGAGCTGGGCCCGATCGCGGCCGCCTGCCGAGCCCAGCACGAGGTGTACCGCGCCGACACCACCGTCGACTGGACGTACGCCAGCCCGCCCCTGCTCATCGAGCCCGGCGAGCGCACCGGCCGCTACCGGCTCGGGCACGACGACGTGCTCGCCGACACCACCGGCCGCTCGGCGATCTCGATGGAGGACTTCGCCGTGGCCCTGCTTGACGAAGCGGAACGGCCACGGCACCACCGAGCCCGGTTCACCGTGGCCTCCTGAGCCCATTTACATACATACACCACGTATGTAACCTGGCCGCATGACGAAGCGCAGCGCATCACTGGGCCAGGAGCACCGCGTCCGGCTGCCCGCCGGCGAAGTGCGGTACTTCGAGCGGGGCACCGGAGCACCGGTCGTGTTCGTACACGGGGTGCTGACGAACGCCGAGCTGTGGCGGAAGGTCGTCCCCGACGTCGCCGCGGCCGGGTTCCGGTGCCTGGCACCGGATCTGCCGCTCGGCGCGCACGACATCCCGATGCGCGCCGACGCCGACCTCTCCCCCGTCGGCAACGCCGACGTCATCGCCGACTTCCTCGACGCGCTGGACCTGCGGGACGTCACGCTCGTCGCGAACGACACCGGAGGCGCCCTGACGCAGATCCTGCTCAGCCGCCGTCCCGGGCGGGTCGGCCGGGTCGTGCTCACGCCGTCCGACTGCTTCGAGTACTTCTTCCCCCCGATCTTCAAGGTGCTGCCGCCGCTGGCCCGGATCCCCGGGTCGATGGCGGTGCTCGGCCAGCTGCTGCGGATCCGCGCCCTGTACCCGCTGCCGATCCTCTTCGGCTGGGTGGTCAAGCGGCCGCTGCCGGACGCCGTCGCGCAGGCCTACCTCTCGCCGCTGCGGAAGTCCGCCGGCGTACGCCGGGACCTGCGGAAACTGCTGCGTGCCGTGCATCCGCGGCACACGCTCGCCGCCGCCGAGGCGCTGCGCACGTTCGACCGGCCGGTGCTGCTCGCGTGGGCGCCGGAGGACAAGCTGTTCCCGATCCGGCTGGCCCACCGGCTGGCCGGCCTGCTGCCGGACGCGAAGCTGGTGGAGGTGCCGGACTCCTACACCTTCCTGTCCGAGGACCAGCCCGCGGTGCTGGCCCGCCACGTCGTCGGGTTCGCGGGCGCCATGGCAGATTAGGCGAGTGCGACGTACCCAGCAGGACCGTTCCGCCGGCACGAAGGCCGCCCTGGTCGCCGCCGCGCGCGAGCTGTTCGCCGCCCGCGGCTACCAAGCGGTGCCGGCCGACGAGATCACCCGCGCCGCCGGGCTGACCCGCGGCGCGCTGTACCACCACTACGCCGACAAGCAGGGCTTGTTCCGTGCCGTCGTCGAGGAACTGGAACGCGAGCTGACCGAGGAGGTCCGGACCGCGTTCGCCGCCGGCCCGGACCCCCTGTCGGGCATGCTGCAGGGCCTCGGCGTCTTCCTCGACGCCTGCCTGCGCGAGGAGGTCCGCCGCATTTCGCTGACCGACGCCCCGGCCGTGCTCGGCTGGGACGTCTGGCGCGAAATCGAGGCGGAGTACGGCCTCGGCCTGCTCGTCGCCGTGCTGGAGCAGGCGAGCGCGGACGGGCTGATCGTCGAACTGCCCGTCCACGCCTTGGCTCAGCTGGTGCTCAGCGCGGTGATGGAAGCCGCGCGGATGATCGCCGCGGCCGATGACCCGGCCCGGACCCGCGCCGAGGTCCAGCAGGTCCTCGGCGGCTGGCTCGGGAGTCTCCTGCGGACCTAGCGCGTCCGGTAGGTGCCGAGGATCGCGGGCCCGACCCGGGTGGTGGCGACCAGCTCGAGGTCCACCGCGACGTCGAAGAGCCGGCGGCCCGTCCCCGCGACGCTCGGGAAGACGAGCAGGCGGTACTCGTCGACGAGGCCGTGGCGGGCCAGCTGCTGCGCGATCCCGACCGAGCCGATGACGACGACGTCCCGTTCTTCCCGCTCGACCGATTCGGCGAGATCTCCCTGCAGCAGCACGGAGTTCTGCCATGCGGACACGTCGTGGACGGTCCGTGACGCGACCAGCTTCGCCGCCGCGTTGAGGCGGTCGGCGAACTCGCCCGAGCGGCCGGGCCAGAGCTTCGTGAACAGTTCCCAGGTGGTCCGGCCGAACAGCAGGACACCGGTGTCGAGCAGGGCGCCGAGCCGGAACTTGTCCCCGGCCACCGCCTCCGGCCCGTGTCGGAAGGCCCAGCCGCCGGTGGCCGTGCCGCCGGAACCGTCCGGGTCCTCGACGACGCCGTCCAAGGTGGTGAACTCGACGACGATCACGCTCATGACTGCTCCCGGTGCCTGATCGCCGCGCCCCGGTGGCGCGGCCGCACCGGTACCTACCGGCGGCGGCCGCCGGATTCGTCGGCCGCCGCCGGCATTCCTCACCGGCTACGCCGTGACGAGGGACAACCCGTAGGTCTGGAGGATCTCGTTGACCGGCTGGAACCACGTCTCGCCGCCGGAGCCGCAGTTGCCCCAGCCGCCGGAGGTGACGCCCTGGCCCTGGTCACCGGTGATGAACGAGCCACCGGAGTCGCCGGGCTCGGCGCAGACGTTGGTGCGGGTCATCTGGTAGACCGCGCCCTGGGCGTAGTTGACGGTCTCGTTCTGGCCCAGCACCGTGCCGCAGTGCCAGTGCGTTGTCGAGCCCGAGCGGCACACCGACGTCCCGACCGGCGCGACCCAGGACCCGCGGACGAGCGCGTCGCTCACCGTGCCCCAGCCGAGCACGACCGGCGCGGTCCACCAGCCGCCGCCGATCCGGATGAACGAATAGTCGTTGCCCGGGAAGGAGGAGCCGGCGAAGGTGCCCATCCACGAGCCGTCCCAGCCGACGACCGAACTGCCCGTGCCGCCGCAGTGCCGGGCGCTGACGAAGCCGCCCTGCACGGAGAAGCCGATCGAGCAGCGGGTGTTGCCGTTGATGTAGTACGGGTCGCCGCCGACGGTGCCCGCCGAGAAGGGTTCGGCGGCCGGTGCGGTCGCCACCGTGACCGGGCCGGCCTTGGCCGCCCGCGCCAGGAAGGCGTCGACGTCGGCGCCACGCGCGCCCGGCCGCAGGGTGACCACGACGCTGCCGGCGCGTGGGTCGGCGCGCCAGCCGCTGACGGCGGCCGGGGCGGGCTCCGCCTTGGCCGATGCGTCGATGGCGGCCTTCGCGGCGTCGAGTTTCGCGGCGCTGGTCCGCGCCGCGACCGGCTCGGCCCCGGCCTGCCGGACGGCGGCGGCCGCGGCCGGGTCGGTCACGCCGACCACCAGCTTGCCCCGTGCGGGGTCGAACCACGCACCGCCGAACGCGGCGCCGGCGGCCTGTTGTGCGCCGGGCAGTACCCGGGCGGCGGACATTTCCTGGGTGAGCCGGGCCGACGCCTGCGCGGCGGTGAGCCCGAGATCCCGCTGCATGGCGGCGATCAGCCCGGGCGACGCCTGGGCGACGGCGGGAGTGAGGGCGGTCAGGGACGCGGTGAGGACGGCGGCGGCGCTGCCGAGAGCCAGGGCGATTCTTCGACGCATGGGAACTCCTCCAAGGCCGGGGGAAAGAAACACACCGTCCGCAGAGTGTGCGGTCCGGGCCGGCACCGGGTCCAGATTTGTCCGGTCTTCTGTCCGGAATTCCCTGTTGTTCATCCACTGTGGATACTCGAAAACACTGTCACAGTAAGAGTTTTCTTGCGCATGCCCGAGAGGCGGACTGGCCGTCGGCCCGCCCGCACCGTGCTGTCACCCCTTCTTCGCGGCGTTGCAAAAAGGTCTGAACCAAGTAGAACACGGCTTCGCGAGCGACGGCCCGGACGGGAGTCTGGCGGGCACCGGACGTGCCCGGCCGTCCCCTTGCCGGGCACGTCCCGGCACCGAATTCGCCGCCGGAATCCGGGCACGACACCGCCCGGCCACCGCGAAAAACGGCGGCCGGGCGGTTCCGTGCCCGAATCAGATTTCGTCGACCTGGTACGCGATCACCTGGGCGGGCACGAACAGTGCACCGGAGCACTCCGCGACCGCCGGACCGAACCCATAGGGCACCGGAAGACCGACCGCCAGCCAGAACGCACCGCCGTTCGCGCAGTGCGCGATCACGCGGTATCCGTAGCCCTCACCGGGAAAGCAGCTCACCGAAACGCCCTGTCCGAACAGGATCCCGTAACGCTCGCCGAAGCAGCCGGGTGGCGCGAAATCACCGGTCGCCGCGGCCGCCGGCACGGCCGACAGACCGAACAGGGAAAACACCGCGATCGCAAAAACCGCGCATTTCCTTCGCATCGCCACTCCTCAACTGCCGAGAACCCGACCTCATCAGCGTAGAAGTGCGCAAGAATTACCGGCAATTCATCGGGCCAGTGAATCGGCGCGCAGCGGAAAGTCACGGCGCTGCTCCATCCGGGCTAGCCCGTGCCCCTGGACGGATGGCGGATTCCCCACCGTCGCCCGCAAACGCGGATCCGCCGCCACTGGAGGTGGCCGCGGGTGCGCCGGACCAGACCACTCGCCGCGAACCAGGGTGCGTCGCGTCCGCACGCCGCGAATGACTCATTCGGGGCGCCGGAGGGTGCTGTTGGCGAAGTCGGGCCAGGGTCCGGCTTACAGTCCTGCCGCGGCTGGTCGTGAGTGGTAATTCGGGTTAGAACCCGAATTACCACTCACGACCACCAGCCACGGCAAACGGTGACCTTGTTTCCCCAGGTCACCCACACAAGTGTCCCTGCAGTACTAGCGGTGGCCGTCGGTCACCTTCGCTCGATAAGTCGACTTCTTCGCTTGGTTCCCGCACACCCCCATCGAGCACCACCGCCGCGTCCCCGGCCGGGACGTGTCCAGGAACAGCGCCCCGCAGCGGGCCCCCTCGCACCGCCGAACCCGCGCGAACTCCGGCGACGTCACCAGCTCCAGCGCGTCCCGGGCCAGCAACGCCAGCATCGCCGACGCGGGATCCGCGGCCTGCCACCGCAATTCACCCGACGACGTCAGCGAAGGCGCCGGCACCGGCAGCGCCGCGACGCGGTTCAGCCGCTGCCGCGTCGACGGGCGCGCCGAAGCCGTCAGCAGCTCGTGGATCGCCTCGCGCAAGACACGAGCGTCGGTCGCCGACTCCGGGTGGACCGGGGTGGCGAACGGGCCGAACCGGTCGATCCACGCCCCCCACGCCGGCGCGTCCGGCAGCTCCTCCGTCTCCGACGGCGTTCCCCGGTACCGGAGCGTCCGGATGAAGTCGAGGCACGGGCGGCCCGCTCCCGCGCGGAATCTGTCCGTCATACGGGTCACCGTACGCCGGAACCGGTTTGACTGGTACCGTCGGGAACCGATCAAACCGGTTCCAATCCTGGGGGCGCAGATGACCGAGACGGAGCAGAAGGCCCCGCCCGGCTGGCTCGTGCTGCTGCTGGCCGTCTCCTGTGGACTGACCGTCGCCAACCTCTACTACGCCCAGCCGTTGCTCGTCGAGCTCCGGCAGGCTTTCGGCGTCGGGGAGGCCGCCGCCGGCGGGGTGGTCACCGCCACCCAGATCGGGTACGCCGCCGGGATGCTGCTGCTCGTCCCGCTCGGCGACCGGCTCGAGAACCGCGGCCTCGTCGCGACCCTGCTCGCGGTCGCCTGCGCCGGCCTGGTCGCCACCGGGATCGCGCCCGGGTTCGCCGTGCTGCTCATCGCTTCCCTGGCCGTCGGGGCGGCGTCGGTCGTCGTGCAGATCCTCATCCCGTTCGCCGCCGACCTCGCCCCCGACGCCATCCGCGGCCGGATCGTCGGGCGCGTGGTCAGCGGGCTGCTCTTCGGGATCCTGCTCTCGCGCGTGGTCGCCAGCCTGCTCGCCGAGGTGACCAGCTGGCGCGTCGTGTTCCTGATCTCGGCGGGGGCGATGGCGGCGCTCGCCGTCGTGCTGCGGTTCATCCTGCCGCGCCGCGCCCCCAAGACCGACGTCCGCTACGGCGAGCTGCTCCGCTCCACCTTCGCCATGGCACGGAAGCACCCCGCGCTGCGCCACCGTGCCCTCTACCAGTCGGCGATGTTCGGCGCTTTCAGCGCCTTCTGGACGACCATCGCGTTCGTCCTCACCGCGCCGCCCTTCAACTACTCCCAGCTCGGCGTGGGCCTTTTCGCGCTGGCGGGCGCGGCCGGCGCCGCGGTGGCGCCGCTGGCCGGCCGGTGGTCGGACCACGGCCACGGCCGGCGGCTCACCGCGGCCGCCTTCGTGCTCTGCGCCGCGGCTTTCGCGCTCGCCGGCCTCGGCGCGCACAGCGTCATCCTGCTGGCGATCGCCGCGATCGCCGTCGACACGGCCGTGCAGACCACGCTGGTGGTCGGCCAGCACACGATCTACCAGCTCGACCCGTCCGCCCGCGCCCGGATCAACAGCGTCTACCTCGGCACGTTCTTCATCGGCGGCGCCATCGGCTCCCAGGCCGGGTCGATCGCCTACCACCTCGGCGGCTGGACGGCGGTCGTCGTGTTCGCCGGCGTGCTCCCGCTGCTCGGCCTGGCGGGAATGACCCGCACCCGCACCTGACGCCACCCGGCTCGCCGTCCACGCTCTGCCGCGGCCGGTCGTGGGCGCGTGGGCGGGCGGTGCGGGCGCCGGCTCCGGCAGGTGGGTTGGGCCCCAAGGCGGCCTTGGGTGCGTCAGACGCACCGAAGGCCGCCTTGGGTCGCTTGCCGGACCCTCGCGCACTCAGCGTCCACAACGGCATTCTCCACGAATCGTGAACGGTATGCCCCCTAGCCGAACACCGCCCGGTTCGCTCCCACCCACTCCGCGTACGTCGTTCCCGGCCGGCCCAGCAGCTGCTCGACGACGCCGGTCGGCACCTGCGGGTGCCGCAGGGTTTCCGCGAAGCCTTCGAGCAGCCAGCCGACGGCCGATTCCGGGACGCCGTACCCGATCCACTGCGCGCGCTGCTCCGCCGGGGTCAGCTCGCGGAACCGGATGTCCTTGCCCAGCACCGAGGCCAGCGTCTCGGCCTGTCCGCGCAGGCTGATCGCCTCCGGTCCACTGAGGACATACGTCCGGCCGGTGTGCCCGGCCGAGACCAGCACCCGGGCGGCCACCGCCGCTATGTCGGCGAGGTCGATGGGTGTCTGCGTCGCGTCGCCGTAGGCCATCGCGAGCTCGCCCGCCCGGACCATCGGCGCCCAGTCGAGCGTGTTGTTCATGAACACGCCGGGCCGCAGGAAGGTCCAGGCGAACCCGGCCTCCCGGACGGCGGTCTCGACGGCGGCGTACTCGTGGCCGCTGGACCCCTCGTGCTCGTCCCCGACGCTGCTGCCCGACAACGCGACGACCCGCTCGACGCCGGCCTCCGAAGCCAGCTCGCAGAACCGCCGGACGGTCCGCGCCATCGGCGCCAGGTACACCGCCGAGACGCCCTTGAGCGCGACCGGCAGCGTCGACGGCCTCGCCAGCGACCCGACGACCACCTCCGCCTCGGCCGGCAGCTGCGCGCGTTCCGGGTCGACGGTCAGCGCCCGCACGGGCTCGCCCGCCGCGAGCAGCTCGTCGACCACCAGCCGGCCGACGCTGCCGGTTGCGCCCGTCACCAGGATCGTCATGAGCGTCCTCCTATTCTCGTATGTCGTACGAGATCGTACGGCATACGAGAACACTGGTGCACACGATCGGGATTTCAGGAGGTGATGGTCGGCAGTTCCGGCGCCGCGACGTCGTAGACCTTGCCGTCCTGGGTGAGCAGCGCGGCCAGGACCTTGGCCTTGCGGTCCGTCTGCTCCGCGGTCCCCCAGCGGACGATCTTCCCGTTGGCCAGCGTGAACTCCACGCTCGCCGGTGTCTTCGCCGTCGCCGTCGTGACCTGCTTGAGCAGCTGCTCCGGGATCACCCCGAGCACCGCCGTCACCGCGCGCGTCACCGGGTCGTCCGCCGACACCTTCGGCAGCTTGAGTTCCGGCAGGCCCGGCGGCCGCGCCGGGACCGTCTTGAACACCACTCCGCCGCCGTCGACGAGGTGCACGCCGTCGCCGCCCGGGCCGCTGTCGAAGAACGCGATCGCCGCCCGCTCGGTCACCGTGATCTCGACCGTGTTCGGCCACGAGCGCGACACCTCGACCGTCGCGATGCCCGGCATCGCCGCCACCCGGTCGCGGATTTCGTCGGTGCTCAGCCGCAGCAGCGGCTTGTCCGGCTGGATCGCCGCGACCGTGCGGATCTGGTCGGCCGGCACCGTGCGGGCGCCGCTGACCGAGACGTCCTGCACGCCGAGCATCGAGCTGAAGAACAGCAGGTAGACCAGCGCGACCCCGGTGAGCACGGACAGCAGCGCGACCCACCGGCGGCGGATCTCCACCGGACGGCTGGGCCGGGTGCGGGCGCTCGGCTTGGGCCGCGCGGCGCGGGTCCGGCGGCGCTCCTCCTCGGAGCGCCGCCCCCGGCGTTGCCGGGCCAGGGTGGCACGATCCGGCACGTCCACTGGTTCCTCTCCGGAGGACGGACGGCGGCGTTCCCTGGTCGGACTCATGGCCTCAGCGCTTGTCCAGCTCGGCGAGGATCTCCGGACCCAGCTGCGTCACGTCCCCGGCGCCCATGGTCACCACGAGGTCGCCGGGCTTGGCCAGCCCGGCCGCCAGCGGCGCGGCGACGTCGAACGCCGGCTCGTAGTGCACCGCCGCGGTCACCCGGTCCGCGATCAGCGCGCCGGTGACGCCGGGCTCGGGCTCCTCGCGCGCGCCGTAGACGTCCAGCACGACGACCTCGTCGGCCAGCGACAGCGCCTCGGCGAACTCCACGGAGAACGTCTTGGTCCGCGAGTACAGGTGCGGCTGGAACACCACGATCACCCGCCCGGACCCGGCCGCCGTCCGCACCGCCCGCAGCTGCGCGGCCACCTCGGTCGGGTGGTGGGCGTAGTCGTCGTAGACGCGGACGTCGCCGGCCCGGCCCTTGAACTCGAACCGCCGGCGCACCCCGCCGAACGCGGCGAGGCCGTCCACCAGGCCCGGCACCGGCGCGCCCAGCTCGATCCCGGCCAGCAGGGCCGCGATCGCGTTCAGCGCCATGTGCTCGCCCGGCACGGCGACCCGCACGGACAGCTCCGAGCCGTCGAGCAGGAGCCGCACGACCCCGCCGTCCGGCGCCGGGACGTAGTCCAGGACCCGCGCGTCGCCCGGATCGGTCACCGTGCGGCCGTAGCGGCGCACCCGGACGCCCAGCTCGGCGGCCTGCTTGCCCAGCTCGTCGGCCGCGAGATCGTCACCGCAGACGATGAGCAGCCCGCCCGGCACGATCCGGCCCACGAACTCGGTGAACACCTTGGTGTAGGCCTCGGCCGTGCCGTGGTGGTCCAGGTGGTCCGGCTCGACGTTCGTCACGACGGCGACCGACGGCGAGTAGGTCAGGAACGAGCCGTCGCTCTCGTCGGCTTCGGCGACGAACACGCCGCCCTCGCCGTGGTGGGCGTTGGCGCCGGACTCGTTGAGGTCGCCGCCGATGGCGAACGACGGGTCGAGCCGGCAGTGCTGCAGCGCCACGGTGAGCATCGAGGTCGTCGACGTCTTGCCGTGCGTGCCCGCGATGCAGGCGACGCGGTGGCCTTCCATCAGCCCGGCCAGCGCCTGCGCCCGGTGCAGCACCGGGATGCCCGCCGCGCGCGCCGCGGCCAGCTCGGGGTTGGTCTCCTTGATCGCCGTCGAGACGACCACGGCGGACGGCGGTTCGGCCAGGGCCGCAATGTTCGAAGCCGCCTGGCCGACGAACAGCTCGGCACCCTGGGCCCGCAGCGACAGCAGCGCGCGCGACTCCTTGGCGTCCGAGCCCGACACGAAAGCGCCCCGGGCCAGCAGGATCCGCGCGATGCCGGACATCCCGGCCCCGCCGATCCCGATCAGGTGCGCCCGGCGCAATTCCTCAGGCAGTTCGAGCTGTGCCGACTCAACCACGGGCGGTCTCCAAAACGATCCGGGCGAGGGTCTCGTCGGCCTCGCGGTGGCCCATGCCGACCGCCGCCGCGCTCATCTTCGCGACGCGGTCGGCGTCGGTGACCAGCGGAACGACCAGTTCGGCGACCTTGGCCGGACTCAGGTCGGCGTCGTCGATCATCAGCGCGGCACCCGCGTCGACGGCGGGACGGCCGTTCGACGCCTGCTCGCCGTTGCCGATCGGCAGCGGGACGAACACCGCGGGCAGCCCGACCGAGGTCACCTCGGCGACGGTCATCGCGCCCGAGCGGCAGATCGCGACGTCGGCCGCGGCGTAGGCCAGGTCCATCCGCTCCAGGTACGGCACCGGCAGGTACGCCGGCTTGCCCGGGAACTCCTGCACGACCAGCGTGTTCTTCGGCCCGTGCGCGTGCAGGACGCCGATTCCGGCGTCCGCGAGGTCCTTCGCCGCGCCGGACACCGCGGCGTTGATCGACTGCGCGCCCTGCGAACCGCCGAACACCAGCAGCGTCGGCGCGTCCGGGTCCAGGCCGAAGAACTCGCGCGCCTCGGCCCGCAGCGCGGCCCGGTCCAGGGTCGTGATCGACCGCCGCAGCGGGATCCCGACGACCTCGGCGTTCGGCAGCGTCGTCCCCGGAACGGCGACGGCGACGCGCTTGGCGAACCGCGCGCCGACCTTGTTGGCCAGGCCGGCCGACTTGTTGGCCTCGTGCACGACGATCGGGACGCGCCCGCGGGCGGCCAAGTACGCGGGCAGGGCGACATAGCCGCCGAAGCCGACGACGACGTCCGCGCCGACGCGCTGCAGCACCTCGCGGGTCTTGCGGACCGAGTCGCGGACCTTCAGCGGCAGCTTGATCAGCTCCGGCGTCGGCTTGCGCGGCAGCGGCACGGGCGGGATCAGCTCCAGCCGGTAGCCGCGGGCCGGGACGAGCTTGTTCTCCAGGCCCCGCTCGGTGCCCAGCGCCACGACCGTCGCGTCCGGGCGCAGCCGCATGACGGCGTCTGCCAGGGCGAGGGCGGGCTCGATGTGTCCTGCGGTGCCACCTCCGGCGACCACGACCACGGGCCCCTTGCCCGCGGCGGCTCGCTCGGTTCCCTTGACGGGCTTACTCACCTATGACCTCTCCGGTTCGCGGTACTCCGGGTACCACGGCTCGCTGTTGTCCGCGCGGCCCCGCCGCGAGACGTGGCCGTGCTCGTCCGTGCCGCGCTGCGGCGCACCGGCTCGCGGACCGACCTGCGTCGTTCCTGAGCCGGGGCGGGCCGGGCCGCACGGGGCGCCGGCCTGGCCGCCTTCGCCCCACTCCGCCCCGCCGCCTTGCGCGTGGCGGGCGGGCGGTACGGGTCGGGCGCGGGCAGCCGCAGCAGACGCCCGAATTTACCCGGCCCCTGTGTGCGCAGCGCGGCCACCGCCTCCGGTTCGTGCCGAGCGGCGTTCGCGAGCACGCCCATGATGAGCATGGTGATCACCAGCGAGGTGCCGCCGTAGGAGATGAGCGGCAGCGTGACACCGGTGACCGGCAGCAGGCCGACGACGTAGCCGATGTTGATGCCGGCCTGGGCCACCAGGAACACCGTCAGCGTGCCGGAGACGATCCGGATCCACGGGTCGATGTTGCGGGTGGCGATCCGCAGGCCCACGATCGCGACCCCGCCGAACAGGGCGAGCACGACGACGCAGCCGATCAGCCCGAGCTCTTCGCCGATCAGGGCGAAGATGAAGTCGTTCTGCACGTTCGGCAGGTAGTTCCAGCTGGCCGCGCCCTGGCCGAGGCCCTTGCCGAGGACCCCACCGTCGGCGAGCGCCAGCTTGGCCTGGTTGGCCTGGAAGCCCCCGGCGCTGGTGTCGGCGTCCGGCGAGAGGAACGACATGACCCGGTCCAGCCGGTAGGGCGCGATGACGGCGAGCACGAGCACGCCGGCCAGGCCGCCGGCCAGGATGACGCCGAAGAGCCGTTTCGGGGCGCCGGCGAACCACAGCAGCGCCAGCAGCACCACGGCGAGGGTGACCGTGCCGCCGAGGTCGGGCTGCAGCATGACCAGGGCGAACATCAGCAGCGCGATCGGCACCACCGGCACCAGCAGGTGCCGCCACTGGTGGATCACGTTGTACTTGATCACCAGGATGTGCGCGCCCCAGAAGGCCAGCGCGACCTTCGCGGCTTCGACCGGCTGGAAGGTGAACTCGCCGATCTTGAACCAGCCCTGCGAGCCGTTGACCGTGGAGCCGAGCGGGGTGAGCACGAGCATCAGCAGGGCGAGGCAGATCACCGTCGCGGTGGCCGACATCCGCCGGATCCGCTCCAGCTTGACCCGCAGGCCCAGCCAGAACACGACCGAGCCGAGCGCGACGAACACCAGGTGCTTGACGAACAGCGAGTACACGCCGCTGCCGGTCTTCGGGTTGTAGGAGGTGACCGACGACGCCGAGAGCACCATGACGACGCCGATGACGGTGAGCACGCCGGTGAGGGCGAGCACGAGGTGGAACGAGGCCAGCGGCCGCGAGAGCCACGCGGTCAGCGCGGTCCGGACGGCGACGAAGCCGCTCTCCTTGCGCTCGCGGCGCGGCCGCTTCGGCGGCGGTGGAGGTTTCGGTTCAGCTGTCGTCACTCGGCTCCCCCGCTGCGTCGTCGCGGAGGACACGCACGGCCGCGGCGAACGCGTCGCCGCGCTCGCCGTAGCTCGAGAACATGTCCAACGACGCCGCGGCGGGTGCCAGCAGCACCACGTCACCGGGCCGGGCCATCGCGCTGGCCGCACTCACCGCCGCAGTCATGGGTTCATCGTCACCCGGACGGAGGCTGTTCACCGGGACATCCGGCGCGTGTCGCGCGACCGCGGCGGCGATCACGGGTGAATCGACGCCGAGTAGCACAACTCCCCGGAGACGGCTTGCGATACTGCTCACCAGCTCGTCGACCGAGGCGCCCTTGAGCTGGCCCCCGGCGATCCACACGATGCTCGCGTGGGCGCGCAGGGACCCGGCGGCCGCGTGCGGGTTGGTCGCCTTCGAGTCGTTGACGTAGCGGACCCCGGCCACCTCGGCGACCTCGGCGGCCCGGTGCGGGGCCGGCTGGTACTCGCGCAGGCCCTTCAGCACGGCGTCCGGCGAGACGCCGTGGGCGCGGGCCAGCGCGGCCGCGGCGAGGGCGTTCGCGACGTTGTGCGGGCCCGCCGGGCGCACGTCGGAGAGCGTCGCGAGTTCCTCGGCGCTGTTCGCCGGGTCGGCGACGAAGGCGCGGTCGACCAGCAGGTCTTCGACCACGCCCAGCTCGCCGGCGTGCGGGGTGTCGAGCTGGAAGCCGACGCGGCGGGCGCTCTCGGGCGCGTGCTCGGCGGCGATCCGGGTGGACCAGTCGTCGTCGGCGTTGTGCACCGCGACCTTGGCGCGGGCGTAGACCCGGCCCTTCGCGGCCGCGTACTCGGCCATCGAGCCGTGCCAGTCGATGTGGTCTTCGGCCAGGTTCAGCACCACGGCCGCGTCCGGGGCCAGCGTCGAGGACCAGTGCAGCTGGAAGCTCGACAGCTCCACCGCCAGCACGTCGTACCCCGCACGGACCGCGTCGAGCGCCGCGTAGCCGATGTTCCCGCAGGCCACGGCGTTGCTGCCGGCGGCTTTGAGGATCGATTCGAGCATGCCGGCGGTGGTCGTCTTGCCGTTGGTGCCGGTGATCACCAGCCACGACGGCGGGTGCTCGCGCAGCTGCCCGACCCGCCAGGCCAGTTCGACGTCGCCGATGACCTCGACGCCCGCCTCGGCCGCGGCCACGAGCAGCGGCGACGTCGGCCGCCAGCCGGGGCTGGTCACGACGAGTGCTGTTCCCTCAGGCGGCTCGGTCAGCCCCGGCACCAGCTCGGCGCCGAGGCCCGCCAGCTCGGCCAGGCGCTCGGCGTTGCCGTCGGTGACGGTGACGCGCGCACCCAGCTCGACCAGCACCGGAACCACGGACTTGCCCGTGACGCCGGCGCCGGCGACCAGAACGTGACGACCCGAGATCTCCACTTCCAACCTTCCTCCCCGCCACCCTCACCATCCGCCGTGGCTGGCTTGTCGTGAGTGGTAATTAGGGTTCTAACCCTAATTACCACTCACGACCAGCTGCGGCAGACCGGCCCGCCAGTATCAGCCGCCGAGGCCCAGCTGCTCGCTGTAGAACAGGCCGAGCCCGAACATGCAGCAGATCGCCGAGAGCAGCCAGAACCGGATGATCACCGTGGTTTCGGCCCAGCCGGCGAGCTCGAAGTGGTGGTGGAACGGCGCCATCCGGAACAGCCGGCGGCGGGTCGTCCGGAACACCGCGATCTGCGCGACCACCGAGATCATCTCGACCATGAACAGGCCGCCGATGACGATGGCGAGCAGCTCGGTGCGGGTGGTCATGGACAGGCCGGCGACCAGGCCGCCGAGGGCCAGCGAGCCGGTGTCGCCCATGAAGATCTTCGCCGGGGCCGCGTTCCACCAGAGGAACCCGACGCAGGCGCCGGCCGCCGCGGCGGCGACCACGGCCAGGTCCAGCGGGTCGCGGACGTCGTAGCAGGCGGCCGCCGGCGCGTTGGCGCAGGACAGCCGCTCCTGCCAGAACGAGATCACCACGTAGGTGGCCAGCACCATCGCCGCCGCACCGCCGGCGAGGCCGTCGAGACCGTCGGTGAAGTTCACCGCGTTCGACCAGCCGGAGATCACGATGTAGCAGAAGATCACGAAGATCACCGAGGGGAAGGTGATCAGCGCGAGGTCACGGACGTAGGAGAGGCTCTCCGACGCCGGCGTGATGCCGTGCTCGTTCGGGAAGTTCAGGGCGAGGACCGCGAACGCGATGGTCACCACGAGCTGCCCGACCAGCTTCGCGGTCTTGTTCAGCCCCAGGTTCCGCTGCTTGCGGATCTTGATGAAGTCGTCGAGGAACCCGACGATCCCCAGGCCCACCGCGAGCATCAGGACGAGCAGCCCGGAGGCCGTCGGCGCGCCGCTGCGGGAGTTGAACATCCAGTTGATCAGGTGCGCGGCGAAGTACCCGACGACCATCGCGATGATGATCGCGACACCGCCCATGGTCGGGGTACCGCGCTTCGACTTGTGTCCCTGGGGGCCTTCCTCGCGGATCTCCTGGCCGAAGCCCTGCCGGGAGAAGACCCGGATCAGGTAGGGCGTGAGCAGGATGGAGATCAGCAGGCCCGCAGCGGCCGCGATCAGGATGCTGATCACGCGTCACCACCGTTCGAGCGATTCTCGGAGTTGTCGGTTTCCCGGGGTTCGAGCAGGGCCTCGGCGACCCGCCAGAGGCCGGCGGCCTTGGAGGCCTTGACCAGCACCACGTCCCCGGGGCGGAGCTGATCATGCAGCAGGGCGGCGGCGGCCTCGACGTCGGGTACCAAAGTGGACTCCTCGCCCCAGGAGCCTTCCTGGTGCGCGCCCTGGTGCATGGCCGCCGCCTCCGGCCCGATGACGACGAGCTTGGCGATGTTGAGCCGGACGACGAGCCTGCCGATCTCGTCGTGGGCGGTGACCGAGTCCGCGCCGAGCTCGCCCATCACGCCGAGCACGGCCCACGAGCGGCGGCCGGTCTCCCGCGTCATCGCCGCGAGGGCCTTCAGGCCGGCCCGCATCGACTCGGGGTTGGCGTTGAACGAGTCGTTGAGGATCGTGACGCCGTCGGGCCGGGTGACGACCTCCATGCGGCGCGCGGACCGCCGTTCGAGAGCCGAGAGCCGCGTGGCGATCTCGGCCGGCGTCGCGCCCAGCTCCAGCGCGACCGCCGCGGCGGACAGCGCGTTGCCGACGTGGTGCTCGCCGTGCAGCGGCAGCTTGACGTCGGCCTCGCCGGCCGGGGTGATCAGCCGGAAGGACGCGCGGGCCTCGTCGTCGAGGGTGATGTCCGCGGCCCGGACCTGGGCGGACGCACTCTCGCCGACGAACACGACCCGGGCCTTCGTGCGGCTCGCCATGGCCGCGACCAGCGGATCGTCGAGGTTCAGCACCGCGACGCCGTCTTCGGGCAGGGCCTCGACCAGCTCGCCCTTGGTCTTCGCGATGCCTTCGCGCGAGCCGAACTCGCCGACGTGCGCGCTGCCGACGTTGAGCACGACGCCGATCTTCGGCGGCGCGATCTCGGCGAGGTGGGCGATGTGCCCCGGGCCCCGCGCGGACAGCTCCAGCACCAGGTGCCTGGTCTGCGCGTCGGCCCGCAGCGCCGTCCACGGGTGGCCGAGCTCGTTGTTGAACGACCCGGGCGGCGCGATCGTCGGGCCGAGCGGCTCGAGCAGTTGCGCGATGACGTCCTTGGTCGAGGTCTTGCCCGAGGAACCGGTGACGCCGACGACGGTCAGCTCGCCCTCGGCGAGGCGCTGCACGACGTACCGGGCGAGCTTGGCCAGCGCGGCCAGCACCGCGGCGCCGGAGCCGTCCTTGTCGCCGGTCAGCGCGACCGACCGCTCGTGGGCCTCGCCCGCGGCGAGCGGCGGGACGACGATGGCGGGCGCGTCGACCTCGCGGGCGGCCAGCACGGCCACCGCCCCGGCCTCGGCGGCCTGCGCGGCGAAGTCGTGGCCGTCGACCTTCTCCCCCGGGAGGGCGACGAACAGGCCGCCGGGGATGAGCTTCCGGGTGTCGAACTCCACGGTGCCGGTCACCTGCGCGCCCGGCTCGGCGCGGTGCAGCCGGCCGCCGACGACGTCGGCGATCTCGGCCAGGCTGAGCACGATCACACACTCACCTCGAGTTTGTTGCGGATGGCCGCGGCCAGCTCGTCGCGGTCGGAGAACGGGTGCACGACGCCGCCGGCCTCCTGGCCGGACTCGTGCCCCTTGCCGGCGAGGAAGACGATGTCGCCCGGCACGGCGAGCGAGACGGCGTGCGCGATGGCCTCGCGGCGGTCGCCGATCTCGACGACCTCGCCGCCCTCGGCGGGCCCGACCGCGCGGGCGCCGGCGAGCATGGCGGCGCGGATCGCCGCCGGGTCCTCGGAGCGCGGGTTGTCGTCGGTGACGATCAGGACGTCGCTGCGGCGGGCCGCGGCCTCGCCCATCATCGGGCGCTTGGCGGTGTCCCGGTCGCCGCCGCAGCCGAGCACGGTGATGATCCGGCCCTCGGTGCGGGCGCGCAGCGCGTCGAGGCCCTGGGCGACCGCGGCCGGCTTGTGGGCGTAGTCGACGACGGCGGTGAACTCCTGGCCGACGTAGACGCGCTCCATCCGGCCCGGCACCTGCACCTGGGCGAGCCCGGTGACGATGTGCTCGAGGCTTACTCCGGCGGTGCTCAGGATCGCCGCCGCCAGCACGGCGTTGGCGACGTTGAACTCGCCGGGCAGCGGGATCCGGGCGGCGGCGCGGACGCCGTCCGGGCCGTGCAGGGTGAACGTCTGCTCACCCTGCGGGGTGGCCTCCAGATCGGTGGCCTTCCACGCGGCGTCGGTGCCGGGATCCGTCGAGACGGTGATCGTCTGCGGCGTGAGCAGGGCCTGGCCCCACGCGCTGTCGACCACGACGACCTCGGTGGTGGAGCGGCCGTCGAACAGCAGGGACTTCGCGGCGAAGTACTCCTGCATGTCCTTGTGGAAGTCCAGGTGGTCCTGGGAGAGGTTGGTGAAGGCGCCGACCGCGAACCGGGTGCCGTTGACCCGGCCCAGCGCGAGCGCGTGGCTGGAGACCTCCATCGGCACGTGCGTGACGCCGCGCTCGAGCATCACCGCGAGCAGCGCCTGCAGGTCCGGCGCCTCCGGCGTGGTGAACCCGCTGACCAGGCGTTCGCCGGCGATCCGGGTCTCCACCGTGCCGATCAGGCCGGTGGTCAGCCCGGCGGCCTGCAGGCCGGCGTCGACCAGGTAGGACGTCGTGGTCTTGCCGGAGGTGCCGGTGACGCCGAGGACGGCCAGCCGCAGCGAGGGCTCGCCGTAGATCCAGGCGGCAATCTCGCCCAGGGCCGCGCGCGGGTCCGGGTGCACGAGGATCGGCACGCCGGCGTCGCGCAGGGCGGGCCGCTCGGCGCCTTCGGCGTCGGTGAGGACGGCGACGGCCCCGCCCGCGACGGCCTGGTCGCTGAAGTCGGCGCCGTGGGCCCGGGCACCCGGCAGGGCGGCGAAGAGGTCGCCGGGCAGCACGTGCTGCGCGCGCAGCGTGGTGCCGGTCACGGTGAGCTCGGCGGCGTCGGGGCTCTCCGCGATCAGGCGGGCGTCCGCCCTGGCGAGCAGCGTCGCCAGCGGGACCGGGTCGATGCGCGCCGGGCGGGGCGGCGCGGGGACCGCTTTCACCGGGCTTTCCGGCACCTGGGAACTGGACGAGGACACGGACACGGCCAAGAGGCTACCGGCGGGCGTTCCGGGCCCCCGCACGCGGTACGGCGATTGCGTACGAGCCTGACACATGTGCTAAACGGCGCCGTGGACCCCGTTGCCCCACAACGGTTTCCCCATCCCCGGCCCATGTGGACGCTCTGCCGCGGCTCGTCGTGAGTGGTAATTCGGGTTAGAACCCGAATTACCACTCACGACGAGCCGCGGCAGAGCACCTGGGTTACGGGGCGATGATGAGCGGGACCTCCGGCGACGGGCCGTCGGACAGCGGAATCTGGTACCGCTGCGTCACGTACGAGGCGATGGTGTGGAACAGCGGCGCGGCGGAGTGCCCGACCGGCAGCGTCGTGTCCGGCGCGTCCAGCCGGATCCCGACGACGAACCGCGGGTGGTCGGCGGGCAGGATGCCGGCGAAGGTGATGTTGTACAGGTGGTCGCTGTAGGCCTTCGTCCGCGGGTCGACCTGCTGGCCGGTGCCCGTTTTCCCGGAGATCTGGTAACCCTCGACCGCCGCCGAGGGGGCGGTGCCCTTCTGCAGGCCCTTGCCGTTCTGGGCGACCGCGCGCATCATGTCGCGCACCGTCTTGGCGGTCTGCGGGCTGACCACCTGGACCGACTTCGGGGCCGGCTCGGGCACGGTCGTGCCGTCCGGGTTCACCTTGGCCTTGACGATCCGCGGTTCGACGCGCAGGCCGTCGTTGGCGATCGCCTGGTACATCCCGGCCATCTGCAGGATGGTCATCGACAGGCCCTGCCCGATCGGCAGGTTGCCGAAGGTGGTCGCCGACCACTGGCTGCGCGCGGGCACCACGCCCGCGCTCTCGCCGGGCAGGCCGACGCCGGTGCGCTGGCCGAGGCCGAACGACTTGAGCAGGTTGGCGTAGCGCTCCTCGCCGATCTTCTGCGCCAGCAGCAGGGTGCCGATGTTGGACGACTTGGCGAAGATCCCGGTGGTGGTGAACGTCTGGGTGCCGTGGGTCCAGGCGTCGTGCACCGTCTTGTCGGCCACCTGCAGCGCGCCCGGCACTTCGACCGTCGACTCCGGCGTCGCGACGCCGTATTCGATCGCCCCGGTGGCGGTGACGAGCTTGTTGACCGACCCGGGTTCGAACGGCGTGGTGACCGCGGGGTTGGCCAGGTCGTCGGTGTTCCAGGTGCTCTGGTCGTTGGGGTCGAACGTGTTGTCGTTGGCCAGTGCGTAGACCTCGCCGGTCTTGGCGTCCATCACGACGGCCTGCCCACCCTTGGCGTGCGACTGCTGGACGTAGTCCGTCAGCTGGCGCTGCACCTCGTACTGCAGGTCGGAGTCGATGGTCAGCTCGAGGTCCGAGCCCGGGACCGCGGCCTGCAGGTCGTGCTCGGTGCCCGGGATGACGACGTTGTCGCTGCCGTTCTTGGTGTTGACCATCATCCGGCCCGGCGTGCCCGCCAGGTCGTTGTCGCGCAGCAGCTCGAGCCCGACGAGGCCGTGGAGGTTGTGCTTGGACACGTCCTTGTCCTCGGAGCGCCAATTGGCGGCACCGACGATGTTCGCCGCCAGGCTGCCGCCCGGGTACTCCCGCAGCGCACGCTTCTCGATGCTGATCCAGGTGAACTTCTTCTGGATGTCCGCGGCGACCGACGGCTCGACGTTGTTCAGCAGGTAGGTGAAGGACGCCTGCTTGCGGAGCAGGTCCAGCAGTTGCTGCTCGCTCAGCTGGTTCGGCACCTTGGCCGCGATGTACTTCGCGGCCGCGGCGGTCTCGCTGTCGAACGTCTTCTGGGTGCCCGGGTTCCGCGCGACCCAGTCCTCCATGTTCTTGTGCAGCGTCTTGAGGTTCACCGACAGCGTCCGCACCTCGACGCTGAACGCCAGCTTCGCGCCATTGCGGTCCACAATGGACCCGCGCTGGGCGGGGATGTCGATGGTCTGGGTGCGCTGCCGTTCGGCCGCGGCGGACAGCGCCGCGGCGTCGAACCACTGCACCTGCACCAGTTTCACCCCGGCGACCAGCAGCACGGCGACCAGCAGCAGGCGCACGGCGGAGAACCGGCTGCGGTGCCCGCCGTTGGCCCGGCGGGCGGCCGCGCTGCGGGTCCCGGCGGCGTACGTCCGCCGGGCGCTGCCCGCGGCGCGGGCGCGGACCTGGCTGCGGCCCGAAGCCATCACTGGCCGCCTCCCGGCTGGGCCGGCGGCTGCGCGTCGGCGGGCACGGCGGGCTGGTCGCCCTCGATCGGCGCGCCCTGCGGCGACTGCGTGCCCGCGGCGGGCGCGGCGGGCGGCGCGGCCGGCACCACCGGCGTGTCCGCCTTGGCCTTCTTGGGCTCGCCGACGAGCGAGGTCTTCCCGTCGGGACCGACGACGATCCGCGCCGGGTCACCGCCGGGCACCATGCCCAGCTGCTGGGCCTTGGGCGACAGCGAAGCCGGCGACTCGGCCTTCGCGACGTCGCGCTGCAGCTGTTCCTTCTGCTCGGCCAGTTTCCCGTTCGTGGTGCGCAGCTGCTCGAGCCGGTAGGAGTCGGCGATCGCCTGCGTCGTCAGCCACAGCGTGGTCGCCACGCCGGCGGCCAGCAGCGCCATCATCATCAGCACGAACGACGCGCGCGACTTCGGCAGCAGCAGCTTCAGCCGGAACTTCGGCTTCTCCGGCAGCGCGGCCGGCCGGGCCTTCGGCTCCGGGCGTGCCTCGCGCTCCTTCAGCAGGTCGGCGCGCTGGGCACGGCGGGCGTAGGCCCGCTCGGCCGCGGACGTGCGGCCACGCGACCCGCGCCGGGGCGCGGCCTGGCCCGGCTGCTGGTCCGGCTCGACGGTCGTCGAGGTGCCGGCGGCCTCGGTGCGGCCCCGCGTCGCCGGCGCGGCCCGGCGGCGGGACTTCGCGGGAGCGGTCATCGCGGCTCTCCGATCCTCTCTGCGGCCCGCAGCCGTACCGAAGCGGCGCGCGGGTTCCGTTCGATCTCCTCGTCGCCGGCCTTCTCGGCACCGCGCGTGAGGAGCTTCAGCTCCGGTCCGTGCCCCGGCAGCTCCACCGGGAGCCCTTCCGGGGTGCGGGACTTCGCGAGCTCGGCCAGGGCTTGCTTGACCAGGCGGTCCTCCAGGGACTGGTACGACTCGACGACGATGCGTCCTCCGACGGGGAGCGCACCCAGCGCGGCGGGCATCGCCCGCCGCAGCACCTCCAGCTCGCCGTTGACCTCGATCCGCAACGCCTGGAAGGTGCGCTTGGCCGGGTGCCCGCCGGTGCGGCGGGTGGCGGCCGGGACGGCGTCGTAGAGCAGCTCGACCAGCCGCCCGCTGTTCGTGAACGGCTCTTTTTCCCGCGCGGCGACGACGGCTTTGACGATCCGCTGCGCGAAGCGTTCCTCGCCGTAGTCCCGCAGGATCCGGATCAGCTCGCCGGGCGCGTAGGTGTTGAGGACGTCGGCGGCGGTGAACCCGGTCGTGGGGTCCATCCGCATGTCGAGCGGGGAGTCCTTGGAGTAGGCGAACCCGCGCTCGGCGCGGTCCAGCTGCATCGACGAGACACCGAGGTCGAACAGGATGCCGTCGGCCTTGTCCAGGCCCACGCTTTCGAGGGCCTCCGGGAGCCCGTCGTAGACGGTGTGGACGAAGTCGACGCGGTCGCCGTGGCGGGCCAGGCGTTCCCCGGACTTCTCCAGCGCGGCGGGGTCGCGGTCCAGCGCGACGAGGCGCAGCCGCGGGAAGGCCTCGAGGAGGGCGTCGGAATGCCCGCCGAGGCCGACCGTCGCGTCCACGAGAACGCCGTCGCGGTCGGTGAACACGGGAGCGAACAGCTCGACTATCCGGCTCAGCAGTACCGGGACGTGCTCGGGTGCCGTCATGGTGTTCCCTCCCCCTTTCTCGCCTGGGCGGCCCGGGGGGAAATATGGCGGATGCCGTCAGGTCCCTGTCCGCCCGCTGCCGACCTGGTACCGGGGAAGGTGCACCAGGGCTGTTGAGCGGACAGAGGCCTCACGGCATCCGGGTGGGCTTCCCCTCTTCGCGCGGAGCGGCGAACCTCTCGTCCCCCGACGACGCAGGTGCACCGCGACCGCACGTCTAGAAGACGCCCGGCAGTACTTCCTCTCGAGCCTTCGCGTAGCTGTCTTCGTGCTCTTCCAGGTAGCCCTGCCACGCTTGGGCGTCCCAGATCTCCAGCCTGGTGATCGCCCCGATCACCACGCACTCCTTGCTGAGCCCCGCGTAGCGGCGGAGCTCGGGCGCGATGGTGATGCGCCCCTGGCCGTCCGGACGTTGCTCGTCCGTGCCGGCGAACAGGTAGCGCTGGTAGGCCCGAACCGCCTCGTTCGTGAACGGGGCCTCGGCGACCTTGCGCGCCATCTGCTCGAACTCGGCGCGGGGGAAGACGAAGAGGCAGTGGTCCTGCCCCTTGGTAAGCATCAGCCCACCCGCCAAGGCGTCACGGAACTTCGCAGGCAGCGCGAGCCGCCCTTTGTCGTCCAGTTTCGGGGTGTGGGTGCCGAGGAACACGGCCTCCACCTCCCTACCGTCCACGGTGGAGAACCACCCCGAACGGCCACGGGGCTTCCCTTCCGCCCCACTGGCCACCACCGTACCCCACTTTTCACCACAGTCAACGCGACAAACGGGCAGACCACTCCGTCGAGTGTTCCGTTTGCGCAGGTCAGCAGGGTGGGGGCCGGTGGGGGGCGTGGTGGGGGACGGTGGCCAAGATCCCCCACACCGGGGGCCGGAGCAACCTCAGCTGTTCCCCATGCGTCCGCATAACGGCCGCGAAAGAACCCTCCCCGCCCTCCGCCACCCCTCAGGTGGGGCCTCGTGGGGGACGCACGGGGGCCGAAGTGGGGAAGTCACGTCGCCAGAAGGGTCTTGAATGACTCATTCAGGACCTCCGAGGTCCTGAATGACTCATTCAAGACCTCGGGTGAGCGCCGAGCTATCCACAGGGCGGCCACGATGACCGTGAGTAGTCCACAGATTGCGGAAACGTCGCCCCGGGGGCGGTGGTCGAGGCGACCATGGACCGGTGGGCAGACACACATGGGCGCGCGATGCGGAAGAGCTCTTCGCGGCCAGCAGACGCGGGGTGATCACCGTCGCACACCTGGAGCATCTGGGCGTGCCACAACGAACGAGCTACCGGCGCTGCCGCCCCGGCCGGCCTTGGCAACGGCTCCTGCCCGGCGTCGTCCTGCTGCGCACCGGCGAGCCGACGCGCCGGCAGTTGATCGAAGGAGCGCTCCTTTACTGCGGTGATCAAGCAGTGATCACCGGGCTCGAGTCCTGCCGGCTACAGGGCCTGCGGCGCTCTGCCGTGCCCGGCGAACTCCTCCACCTCCTGCTGCCGGCCCACCTGAAGACCACGAGCAGCGGCTACGTGGTCGTCGAACGGACGACACGAATGCCCGATCCCGTCCGGATCGACGGACTGCCCTTGGCCCCGGCCACCCGGTCGGTGCTGGACGAATGCCGCCGGCTGACCGAGCTTGCCTCGGTCCGTGCGCTGCTGGCCGAAGCGGTGCAACAGCTGAAGATCGCGCCGGCGGACCTGTCGACCGAATTGGAGAACGGGAGCACCAGGGGCAGCGCCCTGCCTCGCGCAGCGCTGCAGGAGGTCGCTCGCGGCGCCCGGTCGGTCGCCGAAGCCGAGGCCATGGCTTTGCTCCGCCGCACCGGCCTGCCCGATCCGGTCTGGAACTTCACCCTCCGGGACGACCTGGGTCATTACGTCGCCACCCCGGACGCCTGGTGGGACGAGGTGGCCCTGGCGTGGGAGATCGACTCCTACGAGTTTCACTTCGGGCAGCCGGGCTATGCGGCAACGCTGGCCCGCAACAACCGGTACGCCGCGGCCGGCGTCGCCGTGGTCCAGACGGTCCCCAGCCAGCTGCGTATAGAACCGCACACGGTCGTCGCGCAACTCGTCTCGGCCTACCGCATGGCGGCGGCCCGCCCGCGTCCGCCGGTCCGGCTGGCGTCTTGAATGACTCATTCAAGACCTCCGAGGTCCTGAATGAGTCATTCAAGACCTCGGGCCGGAGCCGCGTCAGGCTTCCGGGGTGAGGAGGGCCGTGACGCGGGCGGCGAGGCGGGTGCTGTCGATCGGGCTGACCGTCACCCACTCCTGACCGCCCCGGCCCGGAGTCTTCGTCGCGCAGTAGGCGCCGACGTCGGTGTCGAACCACGTCAGGCCACCGACCCGCTCCACCCGGCCCGACGCCGACCGCCGGCGCACGCTGAACTGTCCCGCCGCGTACACCGGCCGTGCCTGGATCGCCCGGACCTCCTCGAGCTGCGCGGACGCCGGCCCCGAAACGGCGTCCGGGGCGCCCGAGAGCGTCGACGCCGGGAGGCTGATGCCGTAGCCCGGGCCGGCCGCCAGCTCCGGCAGGACGTCGACGATCGCCGTGCCGAGCTCGCCGTCGCGGATCGAGTCCAGGCCGATCGTCTGCTCCGGCTGGGTCGCCAGGACGCCGCGGCGGCCGCGGGCCGCCGTCACCGCGCGGAACGGCGTCGCCGCCGTCATGTCCGCCAGCGCCTCGCACGCGACGAACACGTCCGCGTCGGCGAGCAGGTTCAGCCGCGCGGCCAGCGCCGGCTCCAGCCGGTACCCCTCACACAGGCCGCGCTCGGCGAGGTTGGCGTAGACGGCCTTGCGCACCTCGGCGCGTTCGGCGTCGGTCACGCCGACGCTGCGGACACTCAGCGGTTCCGGCGGGCGGTCGTGGCCGAGGTCGGTCCAGAGGATGTCGAACGCCGACGCCGAAACCCGGATCAAGCCCGCCCCAGCGCCGGCGGGGCCGGGAACGTCTCGGCGGGCACATGCCCGTGCAGCGCGGCGTCCCGCGTCCGGAGGACGTCGACGGCCTTCTGCCGCGCAGCCTCGGCCTCGGCGCGGCGGGCGGCCATCTCCCCGGCCAGCCCGGCCAGGACGAACACGCTCCCGCTGGACGCGGCGTCGCGGATCATCGAAGCCGGGTCGTAGGTCACCGGCGGCGGCATGTCGGCCCGGGCCCGCGCGGCCACCTCGGCCTGCGCGCCGACCGCCTGGCCGACCGACGCCGAGACGGCGGCGGAGTGCGAAAGCCACTGCGCGGCCCGGCCCAGCGCCGCCCGCGCCGCGTCCCCCGCCCGGCCACGCCAGTGTTCGTCCGAGGAGGCGACCAGGGCGGCGACGTCGGCGGTGGACTCCTGCAGCCGTTTGGCCAGCCCGTCCCAGCGCGCGCCGGCTTCGCCCGCGGCGACCGGGTCGTTGCCGCGCTCGACTTCCGCAGCCATCGCCTCGTGGCTGTAGGCCTCGTACCGCACGGTCGGCACGGGTGGTTCGGGCACGGCGCACCTCCTGGTCAGGGCAGCTTGGGTTCGACGAGCCCGGCCACCGTGCCCGCGCGGCGGCACGCGAGCGGGGTGTCCGAGAAGGCGGTGTTGCTGACGTCGATCTGCACGCTGGCGCCGTCGCCGACCCCGAGGAGCACGGCGCAGGTGCCGTCGGCGGCCTTCTTGTCGGCGACCTTCAGCCCCGGGTGCCGGCCGACCGTCGTCTTCGTGGCGTTCTTCTTGGCGACCTCCAGGTCGGCGAGCCCGTCGGTTTCGCTGAGGGTCACGGTGACGCCGAAGGTGCCGGGCACGCTCCAGTCGCACGCGCGGGCGCCGCCGATGTCCTTGGGCTTGCCGAGGACGCTGATCCCGGCGGTCGACCGGTCCTGCGGGGAGAGCAGCGTGCAGGGGTCGAGCGCGGCGAGGCCGGTCCAGGCGACCGGCGGGGCCGGGGGCGCGGTCGTGGCGGAAGCGGAGGTGTGCCCCACGGCGGCGGGCGGGGTGCTCTGCTGCCCGCACGCGGCAAGGAAGAAGAGGAGAAGCCCACCCGCCATCGCGCGGCCCGGCGTGTCCATCCGTTCACCCACCCGTGCAGTCCACGCCTTCGGCCGCCTGCTCGTCCGCGTGCTGGTACGTCGCCAGTGCCTCGCCGATCCGCTGCTTGAGCGTCTCGAGCTCCTTGCCGAACGCCGTCAGCTGCTGCACCGCCGAGCCCTGCCCGCCGATCCCGTACTCCGCCATGAACTCGCCGATCTCCCCGGCGTACCCGCCACCCAGCGGCACGCTCCGGCCGAGCACCTTGGCTTCGCGCACCATCTCGCCGACGACGTCCTGCAGCCGGCCGAGCTTCGCGTAGGCGTCCGTGGCCAGCTCGGGCGCGACCGCGAAGCCGCGCACGTCGAAAAGCGGCTGGGTTCGCAGCTCGCTCATAAGCGGATACGCCTCTCCGTAGCCGGGCGACCTCGAACCGCAGCATACGACAGAGCGGGGCGTCAGCGGGAGCACCCAGAATCGGGTGAATACCCACCCGATCGGGGTATCGTCGCTGCTTGCGCAGTGTCATCGCGGGGTTCCAGCCCCCGGTTCGCCCGGGTTTGACACACTGGGTGGAAGGCTGGTCGCTGCGCGCGGACAGCAGCGAGGGGGCCGTTCGGCCCGGCGGTGCGCACAACGCGCGCGGCCATGCGCCACCAGGAGGTCGAGTGACGTCGAGAATCCAGTCTGCCGCGCCCGGATCGGGCGAGCAGGCATCCGGGCGGCCGCCTTACCCGGCGGAGCCCACGGGCAACGGCCGAGCGGCCGGCCAGCCCGGCAGAGTGCCGCTGGACGAACTGCACGACACCGCGCGCCGGATCGCCGCCAACGTGGAACGCGTGCTGGTCGGCAAACCCGAGGTCATCCGGATCGCGCTGGTCACCCTGCTCGCCGAAGGCCACCTCCTGGTCGAAGACGTGCCCGGCGTCGGGAAGACGTCGCTGGCCAAGGCGCTGGCCCGGTCGATCGACTGCACGGTCAGCCGCATCCAGTTCACCCCCGACCTGCTGCCGAGCGACGTCACCGGCGTCTCCATCTACAACCGGCAGAGCGGCGATTTCGAGTTCCGGCCCGGCCCGGTGTTCGCGAACATCGTGGTGGGCGACGAGATCAACCGTGCCTCGCCGAAGACACAGTCGGCGCTGCTGGAGTGCATGGAAGAACACCAGGTCACCGTCGACACCTCGACCTACCACCTCGACGAGCCGTTCATGGTGATCGCCACCCAGAACCCGATCGAGATGGAAGGCACCTACGCGCTGCCCGAAGCCCAGCGCGACCGGTTCACCGCGCGCGTCTCCATCGGCTACCCCGACCAGCAGGCCGAGCTGGCCATGGTCGACGAGCACGCCGGCCACAACCCGATGGACGACCTGCAGCCGGTTTCCGACGGCGAAACCGTGCACCGGCTGATCGAAACGGTCCGCAGCGTGCACATGGCGCCGGAGGTCCGCCGGTACGCCGTCGACGTCGTCGCGGCCACCCGGCAGGTCCCGGAGATCCGGCTCGGCGCCTCCCCGCGCGCCACGCTGCACCTCGTGCGCGCGGCGCGGGCGCAGGCTGCCCTGTCGGGTCGCGACTACGTCGTGCCGGACGACCTGCACACGGTGGCGGTCCCGGTGCTGGCGCACCGCCTGGTGCTGACCACCGAGGCCCACGCGGCCCGCCGGTCGGCGACCGACGTCGTGCGCGCGGTGCTGCACCGGGTGCCGGTGCCGCAGGGCACCCGGCCCTAGCTGGTGACACCTGGGGCTCCGCCACCCGAACCCCCGAAAATTGTTCTGGCGCCGAAGGGGAAGAGAACGGCATGCTGCGTGCCCTGTCCGGCCTGACCACCCGCGGCCGCTGCCTCCTGGCCGCGGGGATCGCCGCCGCGGTGTGTTCGTTCGTGCTCAACGAACGCGACCTGCTGCGGGTCGCGGTGTTCGTGGTGGCGCTGCCGCTGCTGGTCGCCGCGTTCATCTCGGCGACGCGGCTGCGCATCGGCGCCACCCGCGCGCTGCGCCCGCAACGGGTCGCGGTCGGCGGCAACGGCGAGGTGCAGCTGGAGCTGTGGCGCAGCGGGCGGCTGCCCGCCGGCGAGATCCTCCTCGAAGACGGCGTGCCGTACGCGCTGGGTTCGCGGCCGCGGTTCGTCGTCGAGCGGCTCCCGCACGACCGGCGCGTCGCCCTGCGCTACCCGCTGCAGCCGGTGCTGCGCGGGATCCAGCAGGTCGGCCCGCTGCGCGCGACGATCACCGACCCGTTCGGGCTGTGCGAGTTCGAGCGCGAGCTGATCGGGCACTCGCGGCTGGTCGTGGTGCCGCGGGTGGTGGCCCTGTGGGGCCTGCCGAGCGGCGCGGGCATCGGCGTCGGCGACGACGGCACGGTCCGGCTGCACGCCGGGCAGGGCGAGGCCGACGTGATCGTCCGCCAGTACCGCCAGGGCGACGACCTGCGCAAGGTGCACTGGCGCTCGACGGCCCGCCGCGACGAGATCATGGTCCGCGTCGAGGAACGCCCGTGGCGCGGCGGCACGACGGTGCTGCTGGACCACCGGGCAGCTGCCCACCACGGCAGCGGCCCGGCGGCGAGCCTGGAGTGGGCGGTGTCGTTCGCGGCGTCGGCGGCGCTGCACCTGCGCCGCTCCGGCCACCGCGTCCGCCTGGTCAGCGAGCACGGCGTCACGCTGGCGGACACCCCGGGCGACGGCGGTGACCACTACGACCACGTCGTGCTGGACGCGCTCGCGGCACTGCAGCCGGCGCACCAGCGCGACATCACGCTGGCCGGCGACCCGGCCGGCGGCCAGGAACTGATCGCGGTGCTCGGCACGGTGAGCACGGAGGCGGTGCACGAGCTGACCCAGTACCGCCCGCGCGGCATCCGGAGCCTGGCGGTCCTGTTGGACACGCCGACGTGGTCGGCCGGGGTGAGCGCCCCGGAGCAGCGGGCAGCGGCGACGGAGGACTCGGCCTCGCTGCTGCGTGCGGCCGGCTGGGGTGTGATCGTCGCGGGGCCCGGTTCGCCGATGCCTCAGGTGTGGGCCGAGCTGTGCCGCAGCGGTGCACGCCGCGGGACGCTGATCGGGGGGCCACGGTGAACCAGGCCACGCACGCCCGCAACCCGCGCCGGGCCCTGCCCCGGCGGCACGCCGATCGGGAGCACACCGCCCGGGAATTCCTGATGCGCGCAGCCCGCCGCCCCGCACCACAGCGCGGCCCCACCCGGCCCGCGCCCCGCCGCCGCGCCTTGATCGGGAGTCAGCGATGAGCACCGCCGCGCCGCCGCGGAAGTTCGATCGGCCCGCGCCCCGTCCGGAACGTCCGCTTTCCGCCTGGCGCAGCAGCATTCTCGCACCCGTCGCCGCCGGGGTCGCGACCCTCTGCGCGGCGACGTCGGTCACCAGCGTCGTCTCCGGGCTGGCCTGGTTCGGCTACCTGTTCGTCGCCGTCCTGCTCATCGGGGCCTCCGGGCTGGCGCTCCGCTCGCTGCAGGTGCCGACCGTCCTCGTCGGCTGCGGGCAGCTGCTCGTCCTGCTCTTCCTCATCACCGGCGCGTTCACCACGCACGGCATCCTGCAGGTCATCCCCGGCCCGGAGGCGTTTTCCGAGATCGGGACCACGCTGACGGCCGCCGCCGAGCAGATCCGGACCGGGTTGCCGCCGGTCGAGGGCAGCCAGCCGATCCTGTGCCTCGTCACCATCCTGATCGGGCTGGTCGCCGTCCTCGTCGACACGCTGACGGTCGCCGCCGCGGCGCCCGCCGCCACCGGGCTCGTGCTGCTCTGCGTCTACGCCGTGCCGGCCGCGCTGAGCGAGGAAATGCTGCCGTGGTGGACGTTCCTCCTCGGCGGAGCGGCGTTCGCCGGCCTGCTGGCCGTCGACGGCAACCACCGGCACCGGCGCTGGCGCACCCGGGAAGCCCCGGGCCGCAGCGGCAAGCCGGGCGTGCTGTCCGCGCCGGTCGCGGTCGTCTGCGCGGCGATCGTGCTCGGCCTGCTGGGCGGCGCGATCACCTGGGTCGGCACGATCGGCCGGATGCCGTTCGGCGAGGGCGGCAACGGCCCGGGCTCGGGCTCCGGCGGCTTCGGCATCCAGCCGTTCACCGAGCTGCGCGGCATGCTCGACCAGGGCGCCAACCGCGAGCTGTTCAAGGTCCGCGGCCTCGGCACCGACCGGCGGCTGCTGCGCGCGATGACGCTGGACACCTACTACCCCAACAAGGGCTGGGGCCTGCACGACGAAGGCCGGTCCCAGCAGGGTGTCCCGGTCGGGCCGCAGCTGCCGCCCGCACCGGGCGACGACGGCACCGGCACCGCTCGCCGGATCGACGTCGAGCCGACCAGCTGGCGGGACAACTGGCTGCCGGTGTACGGCTCGCCCCGGGTGATCGACGGCGCGACCAACGGCTACCTCTACGACCAGATCAGCGGCACGGTGTTCACCACCCGCAGCGAAGCGCCGCCGGCGTACACCGAATACGCGTCGCTGAAGGAACCGACGGCCGCGGAGCTGCGCGTGACGCCACGCGTCGACGACCTGCCGCCCCGCTACACCCAGATCGACCAGGTCGACGACCGCGTCCGCGCGAAGACCCAGCAGCTGATCGGCGAAGCGTCCAACGACTTCGACCGGGCCTCGGCGATCTGGCGCTACTTCACGGCGCAGAACGGCTTCGTCTACGACACGAAGACCGCGCCGCCGATCGACAACACCGACGCGCTCACCGACTTCATCCTCAACGGCAAGCGCGGCTTCTGCGAGCAGTTCGCGTCGGCGATGGCCGTGATGCTGCGGGTGGCGGGCATCCCGTCACGGGTGGCGATCGGTTTCACGCCGGGCATCCAAGTCAACGACTACCTGTCGATCACCACCCAGGACGCGCACGCCTGGGTCGAGGCGTACTTCGGCGACCGGGGCTGGGTGACGTTCGACCCGACGCCGCTGTCCGACGGCCGCGGCATCACCCCCTCGTACCTGCAGGCCGGCCCGCAGAACGGCAACCAGCCGGACGACACCCAGGTGGCGCCGAGCACGGTCCAGTCGAGCGCGGCCCCGACCGGCGTCCCCCGCGACAACGAGCCGAACCTCCCGGCGCAGTCGGCCAAGGAAGGGTCCGGCGGCGACGACTTGCTGGTCACCATCGCCCTGGTGCTCGCGGTGCTGGGCGCGGGCGCCCTGCTCGCCGCGGCGCTGCTGCGGCGGCTGCTGGACCGCGGACGCGCGCGGAAGACGGCTCCATCCGGGCCGGGGCCCGAGTCACCGCCCGGTCCGGGGGAAGGCGATCGGAGCGAGGGCGCGTTGCTCGTGCGCGCGCCGGCGCCGGTGGCGGCACCGTCCCGTCCCCGGGCCCTCGCCGGCTGGCTCCCGCTGCTGGCCGTGACCTTCTGGATCATCGCGCTCGGTCTCCTGGCGGCGACGGTGGCGTGGTGGCTCGGCGTGCTGGTGGTGATCCTGCTGCTCCTGGTCGCGGGCCCCGCGATGATCCGCGAGGCGGTCCGCCGGCGGCGGCTGCAGCGCATCGTCCAGCAAGAGGCGGGCGCGGCCGACGCGGCGTGGGCGGAGCTGCGCGCGGAGTGCGCCGACCGCGGCCTGCCGATCCCGAGCAGCGACACGGTCCGCGTGGCGGGCCAGAAGCTGGCGGCCAAGCACCACCTCGACGACGACGGCCGCGACGGTCTCCGAACGGTGATCGGCGTGCTGGAGAAGTCCTGGTACGGCGGTGACGACACGCCTCAGCCGGAACTCCCGCCGGCTTTCGAGGGGCTCCGGCGGAGCCTTCGCCGGAACGCCCCGCTCTCGTGGAAGGGCAAACTGTTCCCCCGCTCGATCTTCCGCAACCGCGACTGACCCAACCCACCTCGCGAGATGACCCTGCAATCACGCGAGATGACCCTGCAATCACGCGAGACGACCCGCCAATCACGTGCGATGCCCCGCCAAGCACGCGAGTTCGGCGTCGGTCACGTGAGTCGGGGTTCAAGCACGCGGCGGCGGGGCGGGGTGATCACGCCGAGCCCAGAGGCTCTCGCTGCTCAACAAGGTCGCGCGAGCGGGGGCCGGGACAAACCGAGGTGAGCCGGGGCACGCCAGGTCACCCGGGTGGGGGTCACCCACCGTCACCACGGGTGGCCAAGCGTCGGCCCCGTGAGTGAGCACACAAGAAGATCCGCGTCCCTCCGTTCGGGGGACGCGGATCTCGTCGTCTTGCGGCGCTACTGCTCCTCGAAGCGCTGGCGGAAGCGCTCCTCCATCCTCTGGGTGAAGGAACTCCGGCCACCCGACGGCTTGCTGCCGCGGGCGCCCGATCCACCGCCCTTGCCGTCTCCTTCGGCGCTGTGCCGAATCGATGTGACGGCCATCATGACCCCGAAGAACATCACGAGGAACCCGAGCACGCTGATCAGCGGGATGTCGGCCACCCGGAACTGCGGCACCACCACGCCCAGCACCAGCAGGGCCACGCCCACTACGAACAGGGCGATGCCCTGAATACGCCGTCGGCGAGCGGGGCGACGCAACCGGGTGCCACGCACCGTGGATGCGAACTTGGGGTCCTCGGCATAGAGCTCGCGCTCGATTTGATCGAGCAGCCGCTGCTCATGCTCGGAGAGTGGCATCTTTCCTCCTCCGGCACAGCTGTCGCGGGCGCCGGGCCGCGCAACGTCCTGGACCCAACAGCCAACCCCAGGCGGGGTGGCACTGTCCAGGATACGAGGCCCACGCCCGCACGACTACCCGATCCCGCATCCAAGAGGGATCGAATTGGGCTAAATCCCGCTCGAGGGGCGTTGCGGACGGTCACCGTAGCCGATCGTGACCGATTTGCCGCCCGACCGCCGTTGTGGGGGAAGATCACCGAGTCGAAGATCACCCTCCGTGCCGTCACCCCTCCCGGGGCCCCAGCAGCGACGCCGGCCGCACCGCCGCCGAGCCGAACTTCGACCGCGCGACGTCGGCCGCCACCTCCGCGTCCCGCCAGCGCGGTGCCGGTGAGTCGAACACCAGCTGCTCCCCCGCCTCCCCCGCGTCGAGCCCTTCGACGCGGACGCCGATCAGCCGGACCGCCCCGGTCGGCGCGTGCTCGGTGAGCAGGGCCACGGCCACCGCGTGGATCTCGCGCGCCACGTCCGTCGCCGAGACCAGCGTGCGGGCCCGGGTGATCGTCCGGAAGTCCGCGAACCGGACCTTGATCGAGACCGTCCGGCCGCGCACGCCCCGCTCCCGCAACGTCGCGCCGACCCGCTCCGACAGGCGCAGCAGCTCCAGCCCGAGCGAAGCCCGGTCGTGCCGGTCGACGTCGAAGGTGTGCTCGGCGCCGATCGACTTCTCCGGCGAGTCGACCACCACCGACCGCTCGTCCACCCCGTGCGCGAGCCGGTACAGGTGCTCGCCGACCGCCGTCCCCAGCGACTTCTTCAGCCGCTCCGGCGGGAACGCGGCGACGTCGGCGATCGTGGCCAGGCCCAGGCGCTGCAGGTGCTCCTCGGTCCGCGCGCCGACGCCCCACAGCGCCGACACCGGCAGCGGGTGCAGGAACTGCAAGGTCTCCGCCGCCGGCACGACGACCACGCCGTCCGGCTTCGCCATCCCCGACGCCAGCTTCGCGACGAACTTGACCTTCGCCACCCCCACCGAGCAGGTGATCCCGTGTTCGGCCGCGACCCGCGAGCGGATCTCCGCGGCCAGCGACGCCGGCGTGGTGCCCAGCCGCCGCAACGCCCCGCTGACGTCCAGGAACGCCTCGTCCAGGCTGAGCGGTTCGACCAGCGGCGTCAGCTCGCGGAAGATGCCCATGACGCCACGGGACACCTCCCCGTACAGCCCCGACGTCGGCGGGATGTTGATCAGGTGCGGGCACAGCCGCTTCGCCGTCGAGAACGGCATGGCCGAGCGCACGCCGAACTTCCGCGCCGGGTAGTTCGCCGCGGCCACGACGGCCCGCGGGCCGCCCCCGGACACCACGACCGGCTTGTCCGCCAGCTCGGGCCGGGTCCGCAGCTCGACCGACACGAAGAACGCGTCCATGTCGACGTGCAGCAGCCCGCACCCGGTGTCGTCCGGCGCCGGCTCACCCGGCCGGACGCGGAACCGGCCCATCCCGCCCGGCAACTCGGCATTTCGTCCCACGTCGAGGACGCTACCGGCCACCACCGACAATTCCGATCACGGGCGGACGCGACGCGGACCGGGGTCAGGCCGGGCGCGCCACCGCGTGCAGCCGGCCGGCGATGTCCCGCAGCACCGGCGTCCCCGCCGCGACCCGCTCGAACTCCGCCAGCTCGTCGTCCCGGACGTCGCCGGGGACCAGGTCGGCGATCACCCGGTCACCCTGCAGCAGCGTCACTTCGAGGCCGGCGGCCTCCAGGTCGGCACGCAGACCGGCGGTGGAGAAGCGGCGCAGCACCGTGTCGCCGGGGGCGATCCCGTCGGCGCTTTCGAGCAGCTGCCGGGCCTCGCCGACCCGGCCCGCCAGCGCGCGGTGGAACGCCGCCGCGTGCCGGTTCGCGACCAGCACCGACACCGCGCCACCCGGCGCGACCGCCGTGGCCAGCGCCGAAAGCACCGCGGCCGGGTCGTCGACGATCTCCAGGAGCCCGTGCGCCAGCACCAGGTCGGCCGAACCGGCCTCGACGTGCCGGCCGAGCGCGTCGGAGTCGTCCGCGATCACCGTGATCAGCTCGGAGACGCCCTCTTCCTCGGCCCGCCGCTGCAGCGTGGCCAGGGCGTTCGGGCTCGGCTCGACGACCGTCACCCGGCAGCCCGCCGCCGCGAACGGCACCGCCCAGCCCCCGCTGCCACCGCCCACGTCCACGACGCGGGGGTGCTCGGCGCCCCGGGCGCGAGCGGCCTCGATCTCGGCCTCGAGCACCCGGCGGACGGCACCCGAACCCCGGGCGGCCACGGTCTCCGTCTTCATGTCGCACAGGGTAGTGCCCGCCCCCGCCCGTCTCCCGGCCTCCTCCCTTCGAGTGAACGGCCCTAGCCCGGCGGCGTCATCCGCCCGCACCCGTAGGCTGGTGAACGTGCACACGGTCGCCGTACTCAGCCTCAAGGGAGGCGTCGGCAAGACGACGGTCGCCCTCGGTATCGCGTCCGCCGCCTTGCGTAGGGGCACGCGGACGCTGGTGGTCGACCTCGACCCGCAGGGCAACGCCACCACCTCGCTCGACCCGCCCTACACCGACGCCACCCTCGCCGACGTGCTCGAGACCCCCACCCGCGAGATGCTCGAGCGCGCGATCGCCCCGAGCGTCTGGAGCGAGGACGTCGACGTCCTCGTCGGCACCGAAGAGCTGGAGCTGCTCAACGACCCGGACGCCGACAGCGAGCGCCTGGCGAACTTCTCGCGCGCGCTGGACGAGCTGCACCGCACGCCGCTGCGCGAAACGCCGTACGAGCTGGTGATCCTGGACTGCCCGCCGTCGCTGGGCCGGCTGACCAAGTCCGCGCTGGTCGCCGCGGACAGCGCGCTGATCGTCACCGAGCCCACGATGTACGCCGTCGCCGGGGCGTCCCGGGCGCTGGAGGCGATCGAGAAGATCCGCAAGGAGCTCAACCCGGACCTGCGCCCGATCGGCGTCCTGGTGAACAAGCTGCGCGTGCGCTCCTACGAGCACCAGTTCCGGATCGCCGAGCTGCGCGAGAACTTCGGCTCGCTGGTGATGCCGACGGCGATCACCGACCGGCTCGCGGTGCAGCAGGCCCAGGGCGCGTGCAGCCCGATCCACGAGTGGCACTCGCCCGGCGCCCAGGAGATCGCGCTGACGTTCAACATGGTGCTGGCGAAGATCCTGCGCTCCAACCGGGCGGGCCGGCACCGCATCGCCGGCGAAGAAGCCGAAGGCCCGGACTGGCCCGAAGGCCCGGCCCCGGAGACCCCCGAGGCTCCCGAGGCCCCTGATGACCCCGATGCCCCGGCCGAGGTGTCCGAATCCGCGGGGTGAGCCGTGCCCGAAGGTGACACCGTCTTCCTGGTCGCCAAGCGGTTCGCCAACGCGATGGCCGGGAAGACGTTGCTGCGCGGCGAATTCCGGGTGCCGCAGCTGGCCACTGTGGACTTGTCCGGGCGCGAGGTGCTCGGCGTCGGCACGGTGGGCAAGCACCTGTTCACCCGTTTCTCCGGCGACCTGACCCTGCACTCCCACCTGATGATGGACGGGATGTGGGACGTCTACCCGGCCGGCGCGAAGTGGCGGCGGCCCGGCCACCACGCCCGCGTGATCTTCACCTCGGCGGACGCCCAGGTGATCGGGTTCCGCGTCCACGACCTGAAACTGCTGGCCACCGGCAAGGAACACGACCTCGTCGCCCACCTCGGCCCGGACCTGCTGGATCCGAAGTGGACGGACGAGCACGCGGCCCGCGCAAGTGCTGCCCTGGCGGCCGATCCGGCGCGCGAGCTCGGGCTCGCCCTGCTCGACCAGCGCGTGCTGGCGGGCGTCGGAAACCTCTACAAGTGCGAAATCGCCTTCCTGCTCGGGGTGACGCCGTGGACGCCGGTGTCCGAAGTGGACGCCGGGCGCACGGTCGCGCTGGCCCGCAAGCTGTTGCTGGCCAATGCCCTCGCCGGGCGCTTCGACCAGAGCACCACCGGCCACCTCGACCGCAACCGCAAGAACTGGGTGTACGAGCGCACCCGCCAGGGCTGCTTCCGCTGCGGCGGCAAGGTCCAGGTCCGCACGCAGGGCCACGACGTCCAGCGGCGGCCGACGTGGTTCTGCCCGAAGGACCAGACAGGCCCCTACCCCGCGCTGTAAGCTGGCTCACGTGACGACGTTCAAGCTCCCGCTCTACGGAGCCGACACCGAACGCGGCGACCTCGCTCCCTGAGCCGCCCGCGCTCCTTCCGTCACCTCTCTTCCACACCCCCAGGGAGCTCGGTCATGCCCGGAATCCGCACCGGGCAGGCGCTGCGCGCGTTCGCGCACGCCCTGCCCAAGGTCGAACTGCACGTCCACCTGGTCGGCTCGGCGAGCCTGCCGACCGTGCTGGAACTGGCCCGGCGCCGCCCCGCGGCCGGCGTCCCCACCGGCGAACGCGAACTCGCGGAGTTCTTCACCTTCCGCGACTTCGCCCACTTCCTCACCGTGTACCTCGCGGTCACCTCGCTCGTGCGCGACCGCCACGACATCCACACCCTCGTCACGGGGCTGGCGGCGGATCTCGCCGCGCAGAACTGCCGCTACGCCGAAGTCACCGTGACGCCGTACAACCACCTGCTCGACGGCATGTCCGGCGACGACCTGCTGAGCGGGCTCGAAACCGGCCGGGCCCGCGCCGCCGAACTGGGCGTGGAACTGGCCTGGTGCTTCGACATTCCGGGCGAAAAGGGCAGGCGGGCCGGGCAGGAGACGCTCGTGTTCGCGCTGCGCGAACGTCCCGGCGGCCTGGTGTCATTCGGGCTCGGCGGCCCGGAACTCGGCGTCGGGCGGGCACAGTTCGAGCCGTACTTCACCCGGGCGAGGGAAGCCGGGCTGCACAGCGTCCCGCACGCCGGGGAGACCACCGGGCCGGCCACGATCTGGTCCGCGCTGCACGACCTCGGCGCCGAGCGGATCGGCCACGGCACCAGCTGCGCGGCCGACCCCGTTTTGCTGGAGTACCTTGCCGCGCACCGGATCCCGCTCGAAGTGTGCCCGACGTCGAACGTGCGGACCGGGCAGGTCCCGGACATCGCCGCGCACCCGGTCCGGCGGATGCTGGACCACGGCGTCGTCGTGACGCTCAACACCGACGACCCGCCGATGTTCGGTGCCACGCTCACCGGCGAGTACGTCGCCGTCGCCGAGACGCTCGGGCTCACCGCGGCCGAACTGGCCCGGCTCGCGGAGAACGCCGTGGAGGCCTCCTTCCTCGACGAGCGAAGAAAAGCCGTCCTGCGGAGTGAGATCACGGCTGTGTCCTCCCAAAAATGACGTTGCACAGCACCGCGAACTTCACCTAGCGTGGAAGTACACGAGAGAGGAGGTGGTCCTAAGTTGTATTCCAACAGGACTCGTGAGGTGACTGTCCGCTAGCGGATGGTACGTGGAGGACTTTGAGCAGCGATACAACCGAGCCACCTTCGGCTCATCGCCTGCTTCACGTGGTGCCTGATAGCGAATACCAGGCAGTCACCGTGCCCCCGGGGTTCCCGAGCACCAGTCCGGCTCGGGCTCAGGCGTTTGACGGCGCTTGAGAGCACCCCCGGGGGTCCCTTCATTTCGCTCATTTGCGCGGGTCCTGCCACCCGGCGTCGCAGGACGACCGTCCGGCGATCAGCGTTTCGGTGTTCTGTCCCCCGAACGGCTGACGCTCGCTAGCCTGGACGCATGCTCAGGCCCGACTACCCGATCACCACGGCACGCCTGCTCCTGCGCCCGTTCACGCCCGAAGACCTCGATGCGTTGAACTCCTTCCAGTCCCGCGCCGACGTTGCCCGCTACCTGTACTGGGGCCCGCGCAGCCGCGCCGAGTCGGCCGCGGCGCTCGCCAAACGGGTGCACAGCTCGACGTTGACGAAGGAAGGGCAGTTCCTGGCGGTGGCGGTCGAACTGGCCACGACGGGGCAGCTGATCGGCGACCTGAACCTCGAGTGGCTGAGCAGCGAACACCGCCAGGGCGAGATCGGGTTCGTCTTCCACCCGGACCACCACGGCAAGGGCCTGGCCGCCGAGGCGACCACGGAACTGCTGCGGATGGGCTTCGAAGACCTGGGGCTGCACCGCATCATCGGCCGCTGCGACGGCCGGAACACCGCGTCCGCCGCGCTGATGGAACGCCTCGGCATGCGCCGGGAGGCGCACCTCAAGGAGAACGAGATCGTCAAGGGCGAGTGGACCGACGAGCTGATCTACGCGATGCTCGAAGACGAGTGGAAAGACCGCGATTAGTGGGCACTTTCACGTGAAAGTGCCCGCTCGGGTCGCGGCTCCCGGGCGATTTGGCAGCATAGGGGCGTGTTCTTCGACAAGATCGTCCGCCCGGCGCTGTACCGGCTGTCCCACCACGATCCCGAGCTGGTGCACGAGCGCACGATCGGCGTCCTCGCGCGGCTCGGGAAGGTCGCGCCCCGCGGCGCGTTGCGCGTCGACGACCCGGTGAGCGTGCTGGGCCTGCGGTTCCCCAACCGCGTCGGCCTGGCCGCCGGGATGGACAAGAACGGCCGGGCGCTGCCGGCGTGGGCCGCGCTGGGGTTCGGGTTCGTCGAGGTCGGCACCGTGACGCGGCTGGCGCAGCCGGGCAACCCGAAGCCGCGGCTGTTCACCCTCCCCGCCAGCGACGCGATCATCAACCGCATGGGCTTCAACAACGACGGCGCCGAAGCCCTCGCGGCCAAGCTCGCCCTCGACGGCAAACCGGGCGTCCCGCTGGGGATCAGCATCGGCAAGTCGAAGGTGACGCCGCTCGAGGACGCCGTCGAGGACTACCGGTTCTCGCTGCGCACGCTGTACCCATATGCCGACTACTTCGCGATCAACGTCAGCTCGCCGAACACGCCGGGGCTGCGGCAGCTGCAGGACCGCACCGCGCTCGCCGAACTGCTCGGCGAGCTGCGTTCGACGTCCCTCGAGCTCGCCGGCGGCGGGTCGCCGGCGCCGGTGCTGGTGAAGGTCGCCCCCGACCTGACCGACGGCGCGCTGGCCGAGCTGCTGGAAGTCGCGCTCGAGCACGGCGTCGCCGGGATCATCGCCACGAACACGACGTTGGCGCGCGAGGGCATCGCACCCGCGGAAAGCGGCCTGGCCGGACAGGCGGGAGGACTGTCCGGCCGGCCGCTGACCACCCGCGCGGCCGAGGTCGTGCGGTTCGTGCACGACCACACCGGCGGGAGCCTGCCGATCATCGGCGTCGGCGGGATCACGGGCCCGGACGACGCGGTCCGGCTCGTCGACGCCGGCGCGTCGCTCGTGCAGCTCTACACGGGCTTCGCGCTGCACGGGCCGGGCTTGGTGCGCCGCGTCAGCCGGGGTCTCGCAGCCCGGCGGTAGACGCGAAGCGCACGTAGCCGCGCCAGGACTCGTAGCGGTCCAGGCCGCGGCCCTCCGCCGTCAGGCACCGGACGGCCAGGGGTGCGGTGCCGTCGTCCAGCTCGACGCGCTCCAGGACGAACGGCGCCTTCAACGTCGCCGCGAAGCGGTCGAACGCGGCCGGGGACAGCCGCCAGCGCTCGCCGTCGAGGCCCGCGCCGCCTTCGAGGACGCCCGGCTGCGGTGGCTCGGTGTCCAGGAGCACCATCCGGTAGGCCTCGGTGGTCCGGACCGGCCCGGTGAACCGCGCGCCGAGCCCGGTGAGGTCGGCGTTGAGCGGCTGGCCGCGCAGGTGGGCGCCGAACACCACGACGTCCTCGCCCGGCTCCGGGTAGGGCGTCATCGGCTCGTCCGTGCAGACGGTCGCCAGGTCGAGGGCGATCTGGTCTTCGAACGCCCGCGTCAGGAAGGTGACGCCGAACGGACGACGGTCGCCCGGCAGCACCGGGACGGTCACCGCGGCCACGTCGAGGAGGTTCGCGAAGGCTGTGCAGGCGGCCAGGCGGTGGCTCACGCCGGCCGGGTCGGCGAGCGCTTCGGCGATCCCCGGGTGGTCCGGCACGGTCGGGACGAGCAGGGCGTCGAAACCGTCGAAACCGGCCTCGGGAACGGAGATCGGGCTGAGCACGGCGCCCGCCGCGGTCAGCCGGGCGACGACGGCCGTGAAAGCGAGGGTCGCCGCCTCGCCGAGGGGAAGATCGCCGGGGTAGGCGATCCGCGGGTGCTCGCCGGCGCCGAGGCGGACGTCGGCGGGCCAGGAGCGGTCGCCGCCCGTCATCACGGTGAGGGCGCGGTGGGCCGCGACCAGGCCGTTCGCGTACACGGAGACGGCGTCGGCGGCGGGCAGCAGGCCGCGCGTCGGCTTCACCGCGGCGACGGCGTTCAGCGCCGCGGGGACGGCACCGCCGGTGCTCAGCGCCAGGTCGACGACGCCGAGCGCGACGGCGACCGCGGCGCCGTTGCCGCCGGTCTTGGTGCGGTCCCAGGCGCAGGAGATCATGGCGGCGCCGGTCTTGCCGAGCACGACGGCACCGGCGGCGGTGAGCCGGGCGACGACCGCGGCGCTGGTCTCCGGGACGCCGTGGCCGGACGGCTGGCCGGCGACGTCGATCAGGTCCTGGACGGCGATGACCGTGCCGGCCAGCGGCAGGACTTCGCCGGCCGTGACGCGTTCGTCGACGGCCTTGGCGTCGACGAGGACGTCTTCGACGGCGCGGAGGGTGGTCCAGAGTTCGGGGCGGCCGGCCTCGGTGAGACGTTCGAAGGCCGCGATGACGCGCTGGGAGGCGGTGGGCGGGATGATCGGCACGGGGTCCGGGTCCGGCGGGAGCGTGTTCACGGGGCGTCCTTTCCTCGGCGGTCGAGAAAGTCCACTGTGTACGGTCGGTGCCGGCGATCCTCAGTGCACGGCGGGCCTCCCGGCGAGTGACACCTCTACATGCATGACAGAAACGTTAGGGCGTGGACGTTTCCGTCGCGATCAGTTTCCGATTACGCGCGGGTTTCGGCCCCGGAAGGTGAACAGGGGGCGACGCCGGGGTGAAACGCACGATCACGCACGCCGGGTGACGACCAGCCGGCTCCCCCGGTCGGCGGCACCCGAACGGCCGAGTTTGAGATCCCAATGGCCCAGCGGACCCCGAATTCGCGTGATCGACCCCGAAACTCGCGTGACGAGAAGGTCGACACGCGTGATCAGGGAGTCGACACGCGTGATTAGGAGGTCGACACGCCGCGCCGGGAGTCGGTTCGCCGTGTCGACCCTTCAATCACGCGAGTCGACCCTTCAATCACGCGTGTCGACCTGCGGATCACGGTCAGGAGAGTTCGCGGAGGGCCATGGCGAGGCCGGCCAGGTGGTCGGTGGCGTCGGTGAGGGCCTGCTTGGACGTCACCAGGCCGTCGCCGGCCGCGGCGACCGTGTGGCCGGCCGCGGCGACCAGGCCGCGGTAGCCTTCGAGGCCGTCGTCGAGCTGCTCGCGGAGCCTGGCCACCGCCGCGTCCAGGGCCGTCTTCTCGCGGGCGGGCGCCGAGTCGCGGCCGCGCTCGATCGCCTGGATGCGGCCGGCCAGGCCGCGCAACGCGGCCGCCGCTTCGGTCGCCGTCTGGCGGGCGTCGGCGACCGACACCTCCGAGACCGGGGGCGTCCCCAGCGAGGACGGCACCGAGAGCTGGCGCAGCAGCTCCGTCAGCGAGGCTTCGCACTCGGCGAGACGTTCCATCGGCTCGCGGGCCGCCGAGCGGGCGGGCGGCAGCGGCGGCGGTCCGGCCGGTGCCGCCGGGATCGGCGTGCGCTTGAGTTCACGCAGCTTGAGGCCGGATCGGACGCTGAAGGTGCCGAAGATGACAGTTCCCGCGAACGCCGTGATCGCCTGCGGCATCATCGCGGCGCTGGTCGGACTGAGCCAGCCCACCGCGGCGGCCACCGTCACGACCGCGCACAGGATCGTCAGGATGATCCACAGCGTCAGTGCCTTCGACGTCCGGCGCTTGCGGCGTTCGAGCTTCGCGGCCGGGTGGTTCCAGCGGTCCCACTTGGCCCGGGCCTCGGCAAACGCCGGGACCTGGCTCGCCATGGACGACAGCGAGGCCGTCATGTCGGGCCGCCGGACCGGCGGCCGCTGCAGCGGGTTCGGGCGCTGCGGTGCGGGCTTCCCGCCGGCCTGATCGGCCGGCGGGAAGTACTTCTGCACCTTTTGGAGCTTTTCCTGGGCGCGCACGGCGTAGTCGGGCAGCTTCTCGATGTGCTTCTCCAGCTTCGCGCTCAGCTCACTGAAGTCGCGCCGTCTGCCCTGCTGCCCCATGGTGCTCGCCCCCTTCGGCGTCAGGCCGGGTTCTTGCCCTGCTCGGCCTGCACACGTGCCTGGATCTCACGCTGGATGTCGGCCTGGCTGCTCGCCGCCGGAGCCGCCTTGCCACCGTCAGTCACCTGGGCGACCGAGTCACCGTGCATCGACGCGCGGATCTGCTGCAGCCGCGACTGGCCGGCCATCTGCGTGGTGGAGGCCTGGACCTCCATCATCCGCCCCTGGACCGAGTTCTGCGCGAGCTCCGCCGAGCCCAGCGCCGTGGTGTAGCGCTTCTCGATCTTGTCGCGGACCTCTTCCAGCGACGGCGTGTTGCCCGGCGCGGCCAGCTGGCTCATCTGGTTGAGCGAAGCGGAGACCTGCTCCTGCATCTTCGCCTGCTCCAGCTGCGAGAGCAGCTTGGTGCGCTCGGCCAGCTTCTGCTGCAGCATCTGCGAGTTGCGCTCCACGGCCTTCTTGGCCTGGGCCGCGGCCTGCAGCGACTGGTCGTGCAGCGTCTTCAGGTCCTCGATGCTCTGCTCGGCCGTGACGAGCTGCGTCGCGAAGCTCTCCGCGGCGTTCTCGAACTCGGTGGCCTTCTGCTCGTCACCCTTGTTGCGGGCTTCGTCCGCGAGGACGAGCGCCTGCCGGGTGGAGGCCTGGAGCTTTTCGACCTCGCCGAGCTGCCGGTTGAGCTTCATCTCCAGCTGCCGCTGGTTGCCGATCACGGAGGCGGCCTGCTGCGTCAGCGCCTGGTGGTTGCGCTGCGCCTCCTCGATGGCCTGCTGGATCTGTACCTTCGGGTCGGCGTGCTCGTCGATCTTCGACGAGAACGCCGCCATCATGTACTTCCAGAACTTCACGAACGGGTTGGCCATCTCCTCCGCCTGCCTTCTTGCGTCCCACGGGCCTAGGTACTCGGGGTGTGGGGCGTCGCTCCCCTGCAAGTGCAACGCACCGACCCCGGCGTCGGGTTCCATCGTGTCAGGTCGGCCACTTCCGTTCCAGGCGACCCGGCCGAATTCAGGGATCCCCCTGATCACTACCCGTAGGCAACGCGAACGACCCCGGGCGGGTTGCCCGGGGTCGTCGGCGTGTCCAATCCGTGATTATGCCGCGATCGTGGACGCCAGCTTGGGCTGCCCGATCGTCGTCCGCAACGTCGTGTTCATCCGCGGCGCCGGGGAAACCCGCAGGTCGGCGAGGTCGTTGCCGATCAGCTCGGACATCAGGCGGCCGCCTTCGATGCCCGCTGCCGAGGCCTCGGCGCCCCGCTTCTCCCGGGCCGCGCCCTCCACGATCCGCTCGTCGACCGGTGGGACCTCGACGTTGTCGAGAGCCGATACGTCTGCCGCCACGTTGTGCAGCAGCTCGCCGAGCGGAAGGTCCAGGGCCTGGCAGATGGACGCAAGCAGCTCGCTCGACGCCTCTTTCTGGCCCCGCTCCACCTCCGAGAGGTAGCCGAGGCTGACCCTGGCGGCGCGGGAGATGTCGCGCAGCGTACGACGCTGGTTGGTGCGGGCATGACGGAGCCGATCACCGATCGCCTCACGCAACAGCACGGTCATCACGCGCCTCCCTTCCGAACAAGTACCCCCTACGTTACCCAGAGCGGCGCCCCGGGCGCAGGAGTTGGTGTGCGCGTACGCCAAGGGCGAACGTGTTTCTCACCCCAGATGTTCCCCGAGCAGGGCAAACGCCGCCAAGACCGACTCGGTCCTGATCAAGTCGCGATCGCCGCTCAAGGCCAGCGTACGGACTGTGACAACCGAGGCTTCGCCTCGGGGCGGGGGCTCCGCCACCCGGGCCCCCGAACGACGCAGTGTGCGTGTTCCCGGCCCGGCGAGCCCGATGTGCACCGTGCCGGGTTCGACGCCGTCCTGCGCCGACGGTCCCGCCACGCCGGTGAGCCCGAGGCCCCAGGTGGCGCCGCACCGGTCGCGGGCGCCCTCGGCCAGCTGGGCGGCGACCTCGGGGTGGACGGCGCCGTGCTCGGCCAGCAACTCCTCAGAGACACCGGCCAGGGCGGTCTTGAGCTCGGTGGCGTAGACGACCAGTCCCCCGCGCAGCACCGCGCTTGCCCCCGGCACCCGCGCGAGGGTGGCGCAGACCAGCCCGGCGGTCAGCGACTCGGCCGCCGCGACGGTCTCGCCCCGTGCGGTCAGCACGCCGACGAGCGCGGCGGCCTGCTCGTCTGCCGCGGCTGTTCGTGAGTGAGGAACAGGGTTAGAACCCTGTTTCTCATTCACGACCCGGTGACCCGGCGCCCGGCCGCGCGCAGCCGCACCGCCCGCACCAGGTAGTCCACCCCGGTCACCACGGTCAGCACCAGGGCCAGCCCCATCAACGCCCACCGCACCGGGTCCGCCCCCGCCGGCAGCGGCAGCAGGTACGCCACGATCGCCGCGATCTGGGCCATCGTCTTGGCCTTCCCGCCGCGGCTGGCCGGGATCACCCCGTGCCGGATCACCCAGAACCGCAGCAGCGTCACGCCGATCTCGCGCACGGCGATGACGATCGTGACCCACCATCCCAGCTCGCCCAGCACGCTCAGCCCGACCAGCGCCGCGCCGGTCAGCGCCTTGTCCGCGATCGGGTCGGCGATCTTGCCGAAGTCGGTGATCAGGCCGTACTTGCGGGCCACCCAGCCGTCGAGCTGGTCGGTGGCCGACGCGATCGCGAACAGCCCGGTCGCCAGCGCCCGCCAGGTCGTGTCGTGGCCGTCGCCGACGAACAGCGCGGCCACGAACAGCGGCACCAGGACCAGGCGCGAGAGCGTCAGGAGGTTGGCGACGTTGAGCGTCGGGACCGGGGTCGGCTCCGGGACCTGGGCGGAGGCTTCGTGGGTCAGGCCTTCGTCGGCGGCGTCACTGGGGAGCGCACTCACCGGTCGGCGTCCGCTACCGCGCGGACGATCAGGTCCACGCCCGCCGAGTCGACGACCTCGCACCGCAGGAAGTCCCCGACCTGCACCTTTTCCGGCGCATCGAGGATGACGCACTCGCCGTCGACCTCCGGCGCCTGGTGCGCGGCGCGGCCGGTGAGCTCGCCGTCGTCGTCCAGCTCCACCAGGACGTCGACGACGGTGCCGATCCGGTCCTCGGCGCGCTGCGCGGTCAGCTCCTCGACCAGCGCCGAGATCCGGGTGACGCGGCGGCCGACCTCTTCGGGGTCGAGCTTGCCGTCGAAGGTCTCGGCCTCGGTGCCGTCCTCGTCCGAGTAGCCGAAGACGCCCACGGCGTCGAGGCGCGCGCCCGTCAGGAACCGCTCGAGCTCGGCCAGGTCGTGCTCGGTCTCGCCGGGGAACCCGACGATCACGTTGGTCCGGATGCCCGCCTCGGGCGCGTACTCGCGGATCTGCTCGGTCAGCGCCAGGAACGAGTCGGTCGAGCCGAACCGGCGCATCCGGCGCAGCACCTGCTCGCTGGAGTGCTGGAAGGAGAGGTCGAAGTACTCGGCCACGCCCGGCGTGGTCGCGATGGCCTTGACCAGCTGCGGACGCGTCTCGGCCGGCTGCAGGTAGGAGACGCGGACGCGCTCGATGCCGTCGATCTCCGCCAGCCGCGGCAGCAGCCGCTCCAGCGCGGTGGCGCCGTCGCGGCCGAAGTCCTTGCCGTAGGACGTCGAGTTCTCGCTGACCAGGAACAGCTCCTTGACGCCGTGTTCGGCCAGCCACAGCGCCTCGGCGACGATCTCGTCCGGCTGGCGCGAGACGAAGGAACCGCGGAACGACGGGATCGCGCAGAACGAGCAACGCCGGTCGCAGCCGGAAGCGATCTTCAGCGCGGCCACCGGCGAATCGTCGAGACGCGTGCGCAGCACCCGCGGCCCCCAGCCGTGGCCCGGGACCTCGACCGACTCCGCGGCGGCGGGGCGCTCGACCGGGCTGATCGGCAGCAGCTTGCGGCGGTCGCCCGGCGTGTGCGAGGCGATCTTGCGGCCGGCGACGACGTCGTCGAGGCGGTCGGAGAGCGCGGCGTAGTGGTCGAAGCCCAGCACGGCGTCGGCCTCCGGGAGGCTGTCGGCGAGCTCGTGCCCGTAGCGCTCGGCCATGCACCCGACGGCGACGACCTTCTTGCCGGTATCCGAGGCCGCCAGCAGCGTGTCGACGGAGTCCTTCTTGGCCGACTCGACGAAGCCGCAGGTGTTGACCACCACGACGTCGGAGTCGTCCGGATCGGCCGCCAGCTCCCAGCCGCCGGCCGCGAGCCGGCCCGCCAGCTCCTCCGAGTCGACCTCGTTGCGGGCGCAGCCCAGGGTCAGCAGGGAGACGCGTCGGGTGGCGGCTGGGTCCGTGGCAGGGGAAGGCACGACGTTCAGGGTAGCCGCCGGTCCCGGGCGGCCCGACGACGGCGTAGCCCGGTCGTGACAACTGGGGCTCCGCCCCGAGCCGGGGGCATCGCCACCCGAACCCCCGAAAAGGGAGTTGTGTCGCCGCGCGCGCCGGCCGATGTGGCAGGGTTGACGATCGTGCCGTCCGACTTGCCCCGCCCGACCGTCCGCCGCGCCCGGATCGCCGACATCCGCAAGATCAAGGCCCTGGTCGACTCGGACGCCGGCCGCGTCCTGCTGGAGAAGGACCTGGTCACGCTGTACGAGGCGGTCCAGGAGTTCTGGGTCGCCGAGGTGGGTGACGAGGTGGTCGGCGCGGCCGCGCTGCACGTGCTCTGGGAGGACATCGCCGAGCTGCGCACGGTCGTGGTCGACAAGGCGGTCCGCGGCCAGGGGGTCGGGCGGGTGCTCGTCGCCCGGCTGGTCGACGAGGCACGTGAGCTGGGTCTCCGCCGGCTGTTCGTGCTGACCTTCGAGACCAGCTTCTTCGCCGGGCACGGGTTCGTGGAGATCGACGGCACCCCGGTGTCGCACGAGGTCTACGAGGAGATGCGGCGGTCGCACGACACCGGTGTCGCCGAGTTCCTCGACCTTCCTTACGTCAAGCCGAACACCCTGGGCAATTCCCGCATGCTGCTCGAACTCTGAGTGAAAACCTCCTTTCGGGCGGTGACGTTCGCCACGTCGAGACCCGAAGCTGATCGGGGCACTTGTCCACCGATCGGCAAGGGGACGACACCGATGCGCACGACATTGCGGAACCTGGGGGCCACCGTGACGGTGGCCGTTTCTGTCGGCGCGGGCGCCCTGCTGGGCACCGGCACCGCGGCAGCCGCCGACATCCCGGCGGTCACCGATCAGTACCTCTTCCACACGACGCTGTCCGGCTTCGAGACGATCCGGAACCAGGCGCCCTACCCCGGCCGGCTCGACTGGTCGTCCGACGGCTGTTCCTGGTCGCCGGACACGCCGTTCGGCTGGCAGTTCCTGCCGGGCTGCCACCGGCACGACTTCGGCTACCGCAACTACAAGAAGCAGGGCCGGTTCACCGCGGCGAACCGGCTGGCGATCGACGACAACCTCTACACCGACCTGAAGAGCGTCTGCGGGTCCAACATCGCCTGCAAGGGCGCCGCCTGGACGTACTACCAGGCGGTCCGCAAGTTCGGCGGCTGAGCCTGACGGGCCCGGGCCGCGTACTCGGCCCGGGCCCGTCAGGATGGAGCGCATGGACATCGACCAGCTGCTCACCACCACCCGCGCGGTCCGGCGGAAGCTCGACCTCGACCGGCCGGTGGAACCCGAGGTGCTCGAGGAGTGCCTGAACCTGGCGCTGCAGGCGCCGACGCCCGGCAACGTCCAGGCCTGGCGCTGGCTCGTGGTGCGCGACCAGGAGGTGAAGAACCGGCTCGGCGCGATCTTCCGCGAGGTCGGCGAGGCCTACCTCGCGGGACTGGCGGAGCACGCCGACCCGCGGGCGCTGGCGTCCGGGCGGCACCTGATCGACGTGATCGAGCGCGTCCCGGTGTTCGTGATCCCGGTCGTGGCCGGGCGCCCGGCCGGGGACAACGCGACCGACGCGGCCTTCTACGGCGGCATCTTCCCGGCCGTGTGGAGCTTCCAGCTGGCGCTGCGCTCGCGCGGGCTGGGGTCGACGCTCACGACGTACCACCTGGCGCGGGAGGCGGAAGCCGCCGAGATCCTCGGCATCCCGGAGGGCCACACGCAGGTCGGGCTGCTGCCGGTGGCGTACACGACGGTGCCGGACTTCAAGCCCGCCGCGCGCGTCCCGCTGTCGGAAGTGGCCTACCTCGACCACTGGGGCACGCCGCTCAGCTGATCCGGACGGTGGCCTCCCCGCCGTCCTCGCTGACCGAGACCAGCTCGATCCGGCTGGCGGCGAACGACGTCTCCTGCGGGCCGGTGCGGAGGCCGCTGTGCAGCTCGGCCGTGGTGCTCTCGCCGCGGCCGGGCTCCTTCAGCAGGAACGCGAGCGTCGCCTCCCCCTGCCAGATGCACTGCATGCCGGGCCGGCACCGCGAGTCGGCGACGACCCGGGTGTAGCGCACGGTGAGGTCCTTGCCCTGAACAGCGGCCTCTTGGCCGAGCCGCAGGGTGACGTCGTGCCCGGCGGCGGTGCCGACGGTGCCCGGGGACGGCGCGGCCGGCCCGGGGACGGCGGGTTGCCCGGCGGCGACCGAGCTCCCGGCGCCCACCGTGACGACGGCGAAGGCGAACAGTCCGGCCACGAATCGCTGTAGGTCCACGCCTTCATGACGGAGCCGGGGCGCGGCGGGTTGCACGAAAGCCATGAGGGGCACCTTCATGGCTTTCAAGTCCATGAGGGTGCCCTTCATGGACATCACTCGTCGTCGTCCCCGGTGTCGGCGTCCACCGGGCCGCCGCCGCGGATCATGAACAGGACCGACTCCAGTTCCTCCGGCTTGATCAGCACGTCGCGGGCCTTCGAGCCCTCCGAGGGGCCCACCACGCCACGGCTTTCCAGCAGGTCCATCAGCCGACCGGCCTTGGCGAAGCCGACGCGCAGCTTGCGCTGCAGCATCGACGTCGAGCCGAACTGGGACGTCACGATCAGCTCCGCCGCCTGCAGCAGGACGTCGAGGTCGTCGCCGATGTCCGGGTCGATCTCCTTCTTCTCGCCCGCCTTCTGCGCCGTGACGCCGTCCTGGTAGTCCGGCTGCGCCTGCTCCTTCGCGTAGTTGACGACCGCGGAAATCTCCTCGTCGCCGACGAACGCGCCCTGGATGCGGACCGGCTTGCCGGCGCCCATCGGCAGGTAGAGCGCGTCGCCCATGCCGATCAGCTTCTCGGCGCCCGGCTGGTCGAGGATGACCCGCGAGTCCGTCAGCGACGACGTCGCGAAGGCCAGCCGGGACGGCACGTTGGTCTTGATCAGGCCGGTGACGACGTCGACCGACGGCCGCTGCGTGGCCAGGACCAGGTGGATGCCGGCCGCCCGGGCCTTCTGGGTGATCCGGACGATCGCGTCCTCGACGTCGCGCGGGGCGGTCATCATCAGGTCGGCGAGCTCGTCGACGATCGCCATGATGTACGGGTACGGCCGGTATTCGCGCTCCGAGCCCGGCGGCGCGGTGATCTCGCCGGACTTGACCTTCTTGTTGTAGTCGTCGATGTGCCGGACCTTGTTGACCTGCATGTCCTGGTAGCGCTGCTCCATCTCCTCCACCAGCCAGGCCAGCGCGGCGGCGGCCTTCTTCGGCTGGGTGATGATGGGCGTGATCAGGTGCGGGATGCCCTCGTACGGCGTCAGCTCGACCATCTTCGGGTCGATCAGGATCATCCGGCACTCGTCCGGGGTCGCCCGCGCGAGCAGCGACACCAGCATCGAGTTGACGAAGCTCGACTTACCGGAACCGGTGGAGCCCGCGACCAGCAGGTGGGGCATCTTCGTCAGGTTCGCGGTGACGAAGTGGCCCTCGATGTCCTTGCCGAGGCCGATCACCATCGGGTGGTTGTCCTTGACCGTGGTCGGCGCGCGCAGCACGTCACCCAGGCGGACCATCTCGCGGTCGGAGTTCGGCACCTCGATGCCGACCGCGGACTTGCCGGGGATCGGCGCCAGCAGCCGGACGTTGTCGGTGGCCACCGCGTAGGCGATGTTCTTGGTCAGCGCGGTGATCTTCTCGACCTTCACGCCCGGGCCGAGCTCGACCTCGTAGCGGGTGACCGTCGGGCCGCGGGTGAAGCCGGTGACCTGCGCGTCGACGTTGAACTGCTCCAGCACGCCGGTGATCGCCTCGATCATGGCGTCGTTGGCCTTGCTGCGGGACTTCGGCGCGTCGCCGAGCTTCAGCAGGTCGGGCGGCGGGAGCCGGTAGTCGCCCTCGACCGTGCGGGTGACCGCGAGCGGCGGTTCCGGAGCCTTCTTCGGCTTCTTCTCGGGCACCTCGGCGGGCTTGGCCACGGGCTTCGGCGGCTTGATCGGCGTCGGCACCTCGGCGAGGGCGGCGTCGAGGTCCAGCTGCTCGCCGGCGTCACCGCCCTGGCGCCGCCGCGACGGCTTGCGCAGCCGCGCGGACTTCGGGTCGGCGTCGGTGACCGTGCCCTCGTCGGTGGCGAAGCCCGGGCGCTGCGCCTCGGCTTCGGCGAGCTCCTCCTCGTCGAGGCCCCAGTTGCGCAGCCGGTGCGGGATCTCGCGGACGGGCGTGCCGGTGAACACGAGCACGCCGAAGAACAGGGCCAGGATCAGCAGCGGCACGGCGACCCAGGTGGTGACGCCCATGGTGAGCAGGCCGCCGGAGAAGGCGCCGACGATGCCGCCGGCGTACATCCGGCCGTCGTTGGTCTCGGGCAGCGCGGTGAAGATGTGCAGCATCCCGAGCACGGACAGGACGACCATGATCGTGCCGACGACCATCCGCGGCCGCGTCTCCGGATGCGGCTCGGACCGCATCAGCGCGACGGCGACGACGACCAGCGCCAGCGGCAGCGTGACGGCCCCGGCGCCGAGGACGGTCCGGGTGGCGATCTCCACCCCGGCACCGATCGGCCCGGCCGCCCGCCACCAGACCCCGACGGCCGCGACGATGGCCAGGGCCATCAGGCCGAGCGCGAGGCCGTCCCGGCGGTGTTCCGGCTCGAGCTCGCGGGTGCGGCCGACCGTGCGGGCCAGCGTGCCCAGGCCCTTGGCCAGCAGGTTCCAGGTCCCGCGGACGCCCTTCCCGAAGATCCCGGGTGTCTTGCGGCGCGAGCGTGGCGGTGGCTTGCGCGCGGAGGACGTACGAGGCTTCGCGGGTGTACGCGGCTTACGCGCCGCTGCCCCCTTCGCGCCGCTTCCCGTGCTTCTCTTCCTCGTCGCCGACCCAGCCATGCCTTTTACGGTAACCGGCCGCCGCCGTTCGTCCCACGCGCCACTCTCGGCCAAAGCGCCCCAATGTGGCCTTGGTTGCGTCTGACGCACCCAAGGCGGCCTTCGGTGCGTCAGACGCACCGAAGGCCACATTGGGGCGCTTTACCCAGCCCGGGTGAACCGATCCGGCCTGTGCGCAAACGGGTGAAATCGGCGTCTGCCATGCTCTGCCCCATGCTCGCGCTGCGCACCGACGAACCGCCCCGCCGTGCTCCCGCCATCTGGCGGACCATGCTGAACATCGACCGGGGGCTGGTGAACCTGGTCGGGCGGCTGACCGTGAGCGGCCGGGTGCCCGCGCAGCTGCGGGGCAGGCCGTTGCTGATGACTGCGAACCACATCGGCGTGTTCGACGCTTTCGTCCTGATGGCCGCGTGCAAGCGGATCGGCATCAACCCGCGGTTCATGCTGGCCGGCGGCATCCTCGACGCGCCCGTCATCGGGCCGGCGCTGCGGGTCAGCGGGCACCTGCGGGTGGACCGCAAGCACGCCGGGACCGCCGTCGGGCAGTTCGCCGAGGCCGTCGAGGCGATGAAGACCACGCGCGAGCCGATCATCGTCTACCCGGAGGGCCGGATCAGCCACGACCCGGGCCTGTGGCCGGAGCGCGGCAAGACCGGCGCGGCGCGGCTGGCGCTGGCAGCGGGCGTGCCGGTGATCCCGATCAGCCAGTGGGGCGCGCACGAGGCCGTCTACTGGGGTACCGAGACCGTCAACGGCCCGGCCGACCTGATCCCGCTGGCCCGCTCGGGACTCAGCGCCCCGCTGCGCCGGCCGCGGTTCCGCGTGCACTTCGGCGACCCCGTCGACCTCTCGGACATCGACACGCAGCGGCCGGGCGCCGGGGTGCGCGCGCACGCGAAGATCATGCAGGCGATCACCGACGGCCTCGTCCCGCTGCGCCGCGACGAGCTCGACCGGCCCCACTTCCACGACCCGACGCGGCCCACCGACACGGTCAGCCCCTGGAAGCCGAAGTGACAACCGGAGCTTCGCTCCGGGCCGGGTGCTCCGCCACCCGGACCCCCGAAAGCGTCGTCCGGATCCTGAGACGCGGGGCCACGTGCCCCTAGAGTCGGCGGACGTGAGCACACGGATACTCGTCGTCTACTACAGCTCGACCGGGAACACCGCCGCCCTGGCCGAATCACTCGCTGCCGGCGCGCGCGAGACCGGGGCCGACGTGCGGGTGCGGACCGTGCCGGAGACCGTGCCCGCTGACGCCATCGCGCGGAACCCGCGCTGGCAGGCCTGGGTCGACGCCGGGCCGCACCACGAGCTCGCCACGCTCGGCGACCTCGAGTGGGCCGACGGACTCGCGGTCGGCAGCCCGACCCGGTTCGGCGGCCCGGCCGCTCAGCTCAAGTCCTATTTGGACAGTACGGGTGGCCTGTGGGCGCAGGGAAAGCTGGCGGACAAGGTCGCGACGTCGTTCACGACGGCGTCCACCGCGCACGGCGGCCTCGAGTCGACGCTGCTGGCGATCAACAACGTCTTCTACCACTGGGGCGCGATCGTGGTGCCGCTCGGCTACACCGATCCGCACCTGAAGGAGTCCGGCAATCCGTACGGCGGCTCGTTCGTCTCCCGCAAGTCGGCGGCGCCCGACGAAATCGCGCTCGACGCCCTGCGCCTGCAGGGCCGGCGGCTGGCCACCATCACCACGCACGTCGCGACCGGGCTGAAGCGCGCGGAGTAGCGGCCGGGTGCCACCGCAGCGGCACCCGGACATCGGTTCAGCGCAGGACGGCCGATTCGTCGTCGGCCGGGCCACCGCCGGTCTGCGGTGCGCCGTGCGGCTTCACCGCGACCTGCGGCGCGGGCTTCGGCTTCGGTTTGGTGGGCTTCGGCGCCGGCTTGGTGGGTGTCGGCGTCGGGGTTTCCGGCCACCCCGGCAACGGGGGTACCCCGACTATGAAGCGCCGAGTGGCGTGGCCGTTGCTGCCATCGAGGCAGACCATGGTGGCCTGCCAGTAATCCGGCGCCACATTGGTGAACGTGCGGGAATATATCTTCCCCTTTTTCGTCATCAAACCCAGCTGCTTCGGCATCTGGCCGCGGTAGATGTCGTAACTCGCTTCGGCTTCAACGCCTTCGGTGGGGCACGTACCCGTCACGGTCACCGTGGTTCCCGACACCTTGACGTTCATCGACGTCGGATTGCCCGGCTCGCCGGCCGAAGCGACGGCCGACGTCAGCAGCACGCAACTGGCAGCAACACCCGCGGTGGCAATGGATCTTCGCATGTTTCCTCCGAATCGATCGCGGATTTCCGGGGCACCGCGAACACGCCTGCCGCCGTTGCCGTGGTTGCCGCCCAGCCGTAACGAAACGGACTCACCACCGGTGATCCGGATAACCGGGAAAATCACTTCGGCGGTCACGTCGGGACACCTACAGTCGCGGTGGTGACCACCGAACTGCCCGTCGTCGCGCCACCCCGGGTCGCCCACCGGGGCCGCGGGACCACCTACGTCCTGCTCGCCGCTCTGTTCTTCAGCACGTCAGGCACCCTCGGCAAGTCCGCCATGTCCGCCGGGATCACCCCGGAACAGGTGGCCGCGGCGCGGATCACGCTGGCCGGTGTCGTGCTGCTCGCCGGCGTCGCGCTGGTGGCGCCGCGCAAGCTGCGGGTGCGGCGGGCCGACCTGCCCGTCCTGGCCGGGTACGGCCTGCTCGGCGTGGCCGGCGTGCAGCTGCTCTACTTCGTCGCCGCGGGGCGGATCCCGGTCGGGATCGCCATCCTGCTGGAGTTCGTCTCGCCGGTGCTCATCGCCTTGTGGGTGCGGTTCGTGCGGCGGCACCGGCTGCCGCGGGCGGTCTGGGGCGGCATCGCGCTGGCCATGACCGGGCTCGCGCTGGTCGCCCAGGTCTGGGAAGGCGTCACCCTCGACGGGCTCGGCCTGCTGGCCGGCTTCGGCGCGGCGCTCTGCTCCGCCGGGTACTTCCTGCTCGGCGAGCGCGCGGTGGCCGGCATCGACCCGCTGGGCCTGGTCACCTGGGGCATGGTGATCGGCGCGGTCGCGATCAGCTTCGCCGCGCCGCCGTGGACGTGGCCGGTCGGGCTGTTCGACGCGGGAGTCGAGTTCGGCGCCTGGCACCCGCCGGTGTGGCTGCTGCTGACCCTGCTGGTGCTGGTCGCGACGGTCCTCGCCTACGTCTGCGGGATTTCGGCGCTGCGGCACCTGCCCGCGTCGGTGGCGAGCGTGCTCGGCCTGGTCGAACCGGTGATCACGACGATCGCGGCGTGGGCGCTGCTCGGCGAGCAGCTCGCCTGGCCGCAACTGCTCGGCTCGGCGATCCTGCTGGGCGGCGCGTACGTCGTGCAGCGGAACTCGGAGGTCCTCACCCGCTGAGCCGCCGCCACGGGTTGCGCAAATTCTGCACCAGGCGGCCCCTTGGTGCGAAAATTCCGCGATCCACGTTCCCCCGGGGAGGAAGCACCTTGACGACCGAGTCCGGGCTGCGGCCCGACCTGCGGCAGCGGCACGTCCGGATGATCGCCCTCGGCGGCATCATCGGCGCGAGCCTGTTCATCGGCAGCGGCGCGGTGATCCACACCGTGGGCCCGGCCGCCGTGCTGTCCTACGCCGTCGGCGGGCTGCTCGTCGTGCTGGTGATGCGGATGCTCGGCGAGATGGCGACCGCGTCGCCGGCACTGGGCTCGTTCATGGAGTACGCGCGCGACTCGCTCGGCGGCTGGGCGGGCTTCACCATCGGCTGGCTGTACTGGTACTTCTGGGTCGGCGTGGTCGCGTTCGAGGCCGTCGCGGGCGCGAAGATCCTGCAGGGCTGGATCCCCGGCGTGCCGCAATGGGTGTTCTCGCTGGCGCTGATGCTGCTGCTCACGGCGACGAACCTGGCGTCGGCCCGCTCCTTCGGCGAGACGGAGTTCTGGCTGGCGTCGATCAAGGTCGCCACCATCGTCGTGTTCCTGCTGCTCGGGACCCTGTTCGTGCTCGGGCTCTGGCCGGACGCGCATTTCTCGGTCGGCAACATCGGCCTCGACGGCTTCGTCTCGAACGGCCCGTTTTCGGTGGTGCACGGCGTGGTCATCGTGATCTTCTCGTACTTCGGCGCGGAGATCGTCACGATCGCGGCAGCGGAGTCCGACCAGCCGGAGACGGCGGTCCGCAAGGCGACCTCGACGATCGTCTGGCGCGTGATCGTGTTCTACGTGGGTTCGGTGGCGCTGCTGGTGATGATCACGCCGTGGCGCGAGATCCCGAGCGAGACGAGCCCGTTCGCGGCGGCGTTCGGCCGGTTCGGCGTCCCGGCGGCGTCGACCATCGTGTCGGCGGTGGTTCTGACGGCGGCGTTGTCGGTGCTGAATTCGGGGCTGTACACGGCATCCCGGATGCTGTTCGCGCTGCGCCGCCACGGCTGGGCGCCGGGCTGGGTCGCGGACACGAACGCGCGCGGCGTGCCGTGGAAGGCGATCCTGGCCTCGACGTCGGTCGGGTACGTGGCGGTGGTGATGAGCTACGTGTCCCCGGACAAGATCTTCTACTTCATCATCAATTCGGCGGGCGCGGTGGCGCTGTTCGTGTACGCGATCATCTGCGGCTCACAGATCCGCATGCGGCGGCGGCTGGAGGCCTCGGACCCGGAGAAGCTGAAGCTGCGGATGTGGGGATATCCGTGGCTGAGCTGGGTCACCCTGGTGCTGACGCTCGTGGTGGTGGCGTCGATGCTGTTCGTGGACGAGGACACGCGGGCGCAGTTGTACCTGAGCCTACTCAGCCTGGCGGTGATCCTGGGCGTCTACGCCCTCATCCGCCGGCGAGCCGGCTCAGTGCCGCGAAAAACACGTCCGTGATCTTCGCCGGGTCCGGGGCCACGAACGCCTGGCCCCCGGTCGCCGCCGTCAGCTGGTCCAGTTCCGCTTTGTCCGCGTCCGGGCCGATGCCCACGCCGATCAGCGGGATCGGGCGGCGGGCGTCCTGCAGTTTCGCCAGCTCCGCCAGCAACTCCGCGCGGGACACGCTGTGCGCGTCCTCGTTGCGGCCGTCCGTCATCACGATCACCAGGTTCAACCGGCCGGGCTCCCATTCCCGGCGCGCCGTGCGGTAGGTGTCCAGGACGCTGTCGTACAGCCCCGTTCCGCCGTCCGGGGTGGCCGTCACCCGGTCCAGCTTCTCCAGCGCTCCGCCGGCCAGGTGCTGGGCGACCGACGCCATCGGGAGCAGCTCCCGATAGTCCTTGTCGCCGTCCAGGCGGGTCGAGAAGGTCAGCATCCGCACCTGTGTGGCCGGCTTGAACAGGTGCATCGCCTTGGCCGCCGCCTGCATCGTCACCTGCATGCGGTTCAGGCCCGTTCCCGGGACCTGCGCGTTCATCGAGCCCGACACGTCGATCAGCACCTGGACCCGCGCGCTCAGGTTGACGCCCGCCCACTGGTTGAGCAGCTCGTCGACGACCGGCGCGGGCGGGAGGTTCGCCACGCGGATGCCCTGCGGCACCACCCTCGGGTCGTCGGGGTGGTCGCGCAGCGCCTGGCCGCCCGCCGCGCGCAGGCCCGTGCGGGCGATCGCGTCCCCTCCCGCGTCGCCGAGCACCGCGTCGCGCAGGGCCTCGACGATCGGGCGCTGCGGTGGCGTGATCCCGCCCAGCTCCGCGAACGGGTAGTCCAAGGTGGGCACCGCCGTCGAATAGACGGCGACGAGCGGGGACTTCGAGTCCTCGACGTTGTGGCGCAGCAAGGAGTTCTCCGACGCGGGGAACGTCGTCACCGCGGCCGCGCCGCCGCCGTCGCTCGAGCCCGGCAGGCGGGCGATCAGCTCCGTCTCCGCGCCGAGCGTGTTGGCCGAGAACTGCCGCAGCGTCGCCACGTACGCGGCCGCCGGCTCGGGTGCCGCCTTGACGCTGTCCTGCAGCCCGAGCAGCGCCATCGCGCCGACCGCGTCCCGGGCCGGGTCGGACATCCCCGGCACCACGCCCGGCGCGGCCAGCACCTCCGCCCAGGTGGGCACGCGATCGGGCCAGCCGAGCCCCTTGGCGACGTCCGCGGCGACCGCGAGCACCACCGGCGAGCTCGCCACCGACGCCCCGGTCTCGGGGACGTCGGCCGCGCCGAGCTGGCGGGCCCGGCGCAGCGCGAGCGTGGAGTCCGGCACCCAGACCTGCGGCCGGGGGCTGCCGTCCGACAGGGCGAGCCGCTCGGCCGCCTGCGTCGCCTCCCGCGTCTGGACCTCGATGCTGCCGCACTGCAGGTCCAGGCCGCGCGCGACGAGCGACAGCGCCGGCGCGATGTCCGGCGACGCGGTGACGAGGACCTTCGCGGGCTGCTCGCACGACGGCCGGGCACGCACGGTCGTCACCGTCACCCACGTGGCGGCGCCGAGGACGAGCACGAGACCGGTCGCGACGACGGGCACGAGCAGCCGGCGTCTACCGTCCGAATGACGTCCCATCGGCGCGGCCTCTCTGCGCGAGGCGGGGTGGGATCAAGGTTATCCCGCAACGAACCACCCGCACGTGCGCCGGACGGCCTAACAGGGGCGCGAACTCGAGCGCCCCAATGTGGCCTTGGTTGCGTCAGACGCACCCAAGGCGGCCTTCGGTGCGTCTGACGCACCGAAGGCCGCCTTGGGGCGCTTGGGTGGGGCTAGACCGGGATGACGGTCGGGACGATCATCGGGCGGCGGCGGTAGGTGTCGGCCACCCAGCGGCCCACGACCCGCCGGACCGCCTGCGCGATCCGGTGCGTGTCGGTGATGCCTTCGGCCTCCGTGCGCGCCAGCTCCATCTCCACCAGCGGCACGACGGCGGCGAGCGCCTTCGGGTCGTCGGAGAAGCCGCGGCCGGACACCGTGGGGCTGCTGACCGCGCGGCCGGTGGCGGAGTCGATCGCGACGCTGATCGAGATGAACCCGCCCTCGCCGAGGACCAGCCGATCCGACAGCGTCGACTCACCGACGTCACCGACCGACAGGCCGTCGACGTACACGTGCCCGACCTCGACGCGGCCGGTGCGGGACGCCTTGCCGTCGACCAGGTCGACGACCACGCCGTCCTCGGCGATGACCACGTTCTCCGCCGCGACGCCGGTGCGGATCGCCAGCTCGGCGTTGGCTTTCAGGTGCTTCCACTCGCCGTGCACCGGCATGACGTTGCTCGGCCGCACCGCGTTGTACAGGTAGAGCAGTTCCCCCGCCGACGCGTGGCCGGACACGTGCACCTTGGCGTTGCCCTGGTGGACGACGTTGGCACCGAGCCGGGTCAGGCCGTTGACCACGCCGAACACCGCCGTCTCGTTGCCTGGGATCATCGAGCTGGCCAGCACGACGGTGTCGCCCGCGCGGATCGAGATCTGCCGGTGCTCGCCGCGCGCCATCCGCGACAGCGCCGAGAGCGGCTCGCCCTGCGAACCGGTCGAGACGAACAGGACCTTGCTCTCCGGGAGGTTGCTCGCCTGATCGAGGTCGACGAGCAGGCCGTCTGGCACGTTCAGCAGGCCGAGGTCGGCCGCGATCCCCATGTTGCGGACCATCGAACGCCCGACGAACGCGATCCGGCGGCCGTGCCGCTGGGCGGCGTCGAGGACCTGCTGGACGCGGTGCACGTGGCTGGCGAAGCAGGCCACGATGACGCGCTGGTCGACGCGGCGGATGACGTCGTCGAGGACCGGGCCGATGTCGCGCTCGGGCATGACGAACCCGGGCACCTCGGCGTTGGTCGAGTCGACGCAGAACAGGTCGACGCCCTCGTCGCCGAGCCGGGAGAACCCGGCCAGGTCGGTGAGGCGCCCGTCCAGCGGGAGCTGGTCGAGCTTGATGTCGCCGGTGTGCAGGACCACGCCCGCCGGGGTGCGGATGGCCACGGCCAGCGCGTCCGGGATGGAGTGGTTGACCGCGAAGAACTCGAGGTTGAACACGCCGACGTCGCGGCGCTCGCCCTCGCGGACCTCGATCAGCTTCGGCCGCTGCCGGTGCTCCTTGGCCTTCGCCGCGAGCAGCGCGTTGGTGAACTTCGAGCCGTAGATCGGCAGGTCCGGCCGCAGGCGCAGGAGGAACGGGACGGCACCGATGTGGTCCTCGTGCCCGTGGGTGAGCACCAGGCCTTCGATGTCGTCGAGGCGGTCCTCGATCGCGCGGAAGTCCGGGAGGATCAGGTCGACGCCGGGCTGGTCGTCCTCGGGGAAGAGCACCCCGCAGTCGACGATGAGCAGCCGTCCGCCGAATTCGAAGACGGTCATGTTGCGCCCGACCTCGCCGATGCCGCCGAGCGCGACGATGCGCAGGGCTCCCTCGGGGAGTGCGGGCGGGGCGTTGGTGGGGCCTGGACCGGCGGGAAGTGAGCTCACCGAGGCAGGGTCCCAACGCTGGTGTGCGAGGTCGGCGCGATGTAGGCCGCTCGCGAATCTGCTTGTGCCACCCGCTCACCATGCCAGTCCTGGGCCGCCGTGTCGCCCAGCGGCACGCCGCCCTGGGCAAGATCAGCGGCGATCAGGGCCGTCTGCTCCGTGGTCGGCGCGACGATCGGCAGCCGCGGGTCGCCGATGTCGAAACCGCGCAGCCGCAGCGCCGCCTTGCTGAACGCGACCCCGCCGACCCGCGACATCGCGCGCAGCACGGGCAGCATGCCGCGGTGGTTGGTGCGCGCGGTGGACGTGTCGCCGTTCTCGTAGGCGTCGATCATCGCGCGGATCCGGCCCGCGACGACGTGACCGATCACACTCACCACGCCGACACCGCCGACGGAGATCCACGGCAGGTTCAGGCCGTCGTCGCCGGAGTAATAGGCGAGGTGGGTGTTGGCGATGACCTCGGAGCCGGCGATGAGGTCGCCCTTGGCGTCCTTGACCGCGACGATCCGGGGGTGCTCGGCCAGCCGCAGCAGCGTGTCGACCTCGATCGGGACGACCGAGCGCGGCGGGATGTCGTAGAGCAGCACGGGCAGCCCGGTGCTGTCGGCGACGGTGGTGAAGTGCGCGAACAGCCCGGCCTGGCTGGGCCGCGAGTAGTACGGCGTGACGACCAGCAGGCCGTGCGCCCCCGCCGCTTCGGCCTGCTTGGCCTGCTCGATGCTGTGCGCGGTGTTGTTGGTGCCCGCACCGGCCACGACGGTCGCCCGGTCACCGACGGCCTCGACCACGGCGCGGATGAGGTCCTGCTTCTCCGCGTCGCTCGTGGTCGGGCTCTCGCCGGTGGTGCCGTTGACCACGAGGCCGTCGTTACCCAGCTCCACGAGGTGCTCAGCCAGCTCCTGCGCCCGCTTCAGGTCCAGCGCGCCCTCGGCGTCGAACGGGGTGGCCATCGCGGTGAGCACGCGCCCGAACGGCCGTCCGGGCGCTGCGGTAACAACCGGAGCTTCGCTCCGGGCCGGGGGCTCCGCCACCCGGGCCCCCGAATTGCCTGTGGTAGGTGGGTTGGACATGGGGAGACGGTACCTCGCCGGTCCGACGAAAACCGCGCCGACCTGGTCACCAGGAGGATTTCCCGGGACCGGCCGCTCGTCGCGGAACTTCTACTTGACCTTGGTCACGATCGGCGCGGTGATGGGGCCGCCGTCGGCTTTGGCGAGCACGCAGTAGAACTCGCGCGCGGGCTGCTCGTTCTTGGCCGGCATGGCCTCCCACTCCGCCTGGGTGGGCACGAGCGCGCGGAAGGTGAGGTCCGGCCGCCGGGCTTCGGGCACGATCGACGACCGGAACGCGGTCGCGCACGCCGCCTCGGCGCTCGCCGTCACGGCGGGCAGGCCGGGGTAAGCCGCGATCTTGGCGTCGTCGGAGGTCCAGTTCTCGACCGACAGCAGGCCGCCGATCTCGTAGACCTCGAGCGTGTGACTCTTGGTGCACTCGGTTTGGTTGTCGTCCTTGCTGATGATCGCGCCGTCTTGGACGGGCCCGTTGTAGCAGCGGTTGTAGTCGTTGATGTCCACGCGCAGCTGCCCGCCGACGCCGTAGGTCATGGTCGGCTGCTTCTGCTCGTCGGCGGCGGGCGTCTCGAAGGCCTTGCCCGCGAGGAACCCGCCGACCAGGGCGGCGACGACCAGCACGGCCGCGGCCGTGAGCCAGAGGACGCGGTGGGACTTCCGCTGCGGCGGCTGCGGCGCGGAGGCGCCGAGCATCGCCGTGCCGCGGGGCGGGGTGGGCCGCACACCCTGCGCCGTGGTCAGCAGGTTCTGCGCCTGGGCCGCGGTCAGCCGCGCGTCCGGGTTGGTGACGAGCAGGCCGAGGATGGCCGCGGCGATCGGGCCCTGGCCGCGGGTGAGGTACGGGATCTCGGTCATGATCGCGTGCAGCGTCGCGGCGGTGGTCGCGCGCTCGAACGGGATCGAGCCTTCGACGGCGAAGAACAGCGTCGCGCCGAGGGACCACAGGTCGGACGCGGGCATTGCTTCCCGGCCCTCGACGCGCTCCGGCGCCATGAAAGCGGGCGAGCCGACGATCATGCCGCTGGTGGTCAGGCGCGGGTCGTCGACGGCGTGGGCGATGCCGAAGTCGGTGAGCTTCACGCGGCCGTCCGGGGCGACGAGGATGTTCGCGGGCTTGACGTCCCGGTGCACGATCCCGGCGGCGTGGGCGGCCTGCAGCGCGGCGAGCACCCGCTCCCCCAGCTGAGCGGCCTGGGCGGCGGGCATCGGACCGCGCTGCCGCACGAGGTCGGCGAGGCTGGGCGCCTCGACGAGCTCCATGACGATGAAGGTGGTCCCGCCGTCGGTGACGACGTCGTAGACGGTGACGACGGCGGGGTCGTTGAGCCGCCCGCCGGTGCGCACCTCCCGCAGGGCGCGTTCGGAGAACACGGCGGCCGACTCGGCGTCGGGCAGCCGCAGTTCCTTGACGGCGACCTGCCGCCCGATGACCTGGTCCTGGGCCCGCCACACGACGCCCATGCCGCCGCGGCCCAGTTCGCCCAGCAGGAGGTAGCGGCCCGCGACAACCCGCTGACCAGGCGTGACGGGCGCCTGGGGCGGGTAGGGCCGGGTCTGTTCGTCGGTCACGGTGCTCCTTCGGGCGGCGGTCGCGCAGATGCTAGTCGGACCGTCGCCGGGCGCCGCGGGTTCCGCCCGATTCGGACGTCAGCGGCGGGTCTCGCCGTGGTAGGGCAGCCACCGGTAGCCCGGCGCGAAGTCGCTGAACTCGGCACGCCTGCCCGTCGCGGCCCAGATGTCCTCGGAGACGACGAGCCCCGGGAAGGTCGTCAGGTCCTTCTCCGCCAGGAGTTCGTCGTGGCTGCGGAACAGGTCGGTCTCGATGCCGGCGATCGCGTAGCGGTAGACCGGCGGCGCGATCCGGAGCAGCCAGTAGAGCCGGCGCCCGGCCGCGGTCATGGCCGCCGCCTCCTCGGCGGAGTTCACGCCGGTGCGGCTGAGGCCTTCGGGCGCGACCCCGCACCACCAGGCGCCCTCGTTCTCGAAGACCCTTGCGGGCCAGCCGTCGAAGTGCCGCGCGAGGTCGCGAGCGTGGGTCTCGCGACCCCCGCATTCGGCGTTGAGGCCGAAGATCCAGGCCATGACCGCGTTTCCCCGTTCGTTGGGTCAACCGGTGACCGTGAGGTAGATGAGCACCAGGTTGAGAGCGATGATGATCGCCGCGATCACCGAGGCCGCGACCGTCGTCAAGCGGCGGTTCGTGTCCGCCCCCATCAGATCACGGTCGGCCGTGAGGCGGATCAACGGCACCAACGCAAAGGGGATCCCGAACGACAGCACCACCTGGGACACCACCAGCGCCGCACTGGGATCGGCGCCCAGCGCGAGCACCACGATCGCCGGGATCAGGGTCACCAGACGGCGCAGGACCAGCGGAATTCGCTTGTGCAGCAGCCCCTGCATGATCATCGCGCCCGCGTACGCACCCACCGACGTCGACGCCAGGCCCGACGCCAGCAGGCCGATCGCGAACATCAGCGCGATGCCCGGGCCGAGCGCCGAAGCGACCGCGCCGTGCGCGCCCTCGATGCTGTCCACGCCCTCCTGGCCCTGGAGGTTCGTCGCGGCCAGCAGCAGCATGCCGAGGTTCACCGCGCCCGCCAGCAGCATCGCCAGGCCGACGTCGGCCCGCGTCGCGCGCAGCAGGCGGCGGCGCCGGACGCCGTCGGGACGGCCGTGACGGTCGCGGACCAGCCCCGAGTGCAGGTAGACCGCGTGGGGCATCACCGTGGCGCCGAGCATGGCGGCGGCGATGAGGATGCTGCCCGCGCCGTCGAACCTGGGGACCAGGCCACCGAGGGTCTCGGTGGCCGACGGCGGCTCGACGAACAGGCTCGCCAGGAAGCCGACCGCGATCACCAGCAACAGGCCGGTGACGACCCGCTCGAACGTGCGCTGGCCGCCGCGGTCCTGGACCGCCAGCAGCGTCAGCGAGACCGCGCCGGTGATCACGCCGCCGACGATGAGCGGCAGGTCGAACAGCAGGTTGAGGGCGATCGCGCCGCCGACCACCTCGGCCAGGTCGGTGGCGACGGCGACGATCTCCGCCTGCGCCCAGTAGGCCAGCCGCGCGCGCCGGGACAGGCGGGCGCGCAGGGCTTCCGGCAGCGACATCCCGCTGACCAGGCCGAGCTTCGCCGACAGGTACTGCACCAGCACGGCCATCAGGTTCGCCGCGACGATCACCCAGACCAGCAGATAGCCGTAGCGGGCGCCGGCGCTGATGTTGGAGGCGACGTTCCCCGGGTCGACGTAGGCGATGGCGGCGACGAACGCCGGCCCGAGCAGGGCCGAGCCGGCGCGCAGGCGGGTCACCAGTCTCGGCCGGACAGCCTCGGTCACAGCCATGACGCCACCTCTCGAAAACTGGATGTCGGGGACCCTAAACCGAAGTTTAGGCATGCCAAACTTTGTTTTTCAAGGGTGACGGGTCCCACCCTGACGCCCGGGTACCCGGAAAAGCCGTGAAGGCCACCTTCAGGAAGTTGTGCTTCCTGAAGGTGGCCTTCACGAACATCGGGTCAGGGGTGGGCGACCTCGTGGCCGGCTTCGCGCAACGCCGCGACCGCGTCGCCGAGATCGCCGGCGCGGACCAGGATGTGGTCGGTGTCGAACGTCGAGATCGAGAACAGCGCGACCCCGGCGGCGGCCAGCTCCGAGGCCAGCGCGGCGATGATGCCGGTGAGCGTGAACTCCAGCGGCCCGCGGACCGACAGCAGCCGCCAGCCGTCCTCGGCGGCCGTGGCCCCGCCCGGCTCGCGGCCGGCCGGGCAGATCACCGACAGTTCTTCGGGCGTCCGCGTCACCGAAACCAGGGCATCGCCGGGCTCGAAGAGTTCGGTGGGCACCGGGGCGTCGGCGGGCAGGCGCACAACGGCGTACTCGCCGGGCCGGACATCGATCGCGAGTCGCTTCATCAGCCTTCCAGCACCTTCGGGCTCGTGGCGATCTCGGTGCCGTCCGGCAACGTCGAGATGGTGAAGTCCGCGAACACGTTCGCCGCGGCCTTCTGCAGCTGCCGCAGGCATTCCACGGCCAGCTCGCGGATTTCGACGTCGGCGTGCTCGGTGGCACGCATGGCGACGAAGTGCCGCCAGGCCCGGTAGTTGCCGGTGACGACGATGCGGGTCTCGGTCGCGTTCGGCAGCACGGCGCGGGCGGCCTGGCGGGCCTGCTTGCGGCGCAGGGTCGCGCTCGGGACGTCGGCGAACTTCTCCTCGAGCCCGGCCAGCAGCTCGGTGTAGGCCTCGACGCTCGCCCGGGTCGCGGCGAGGAACTTCTCGTGCAGCACCGGGTCGTTCGCGATGATCTCCGGCTCGACGAACTCCGCGTCGCGCTCGGGCACGTACCGCTGCGAGAGCTGGGAGTAGGAGAAGTGCCGGTGCCGGATCAGCTCGTGGGTCAGCGACCGGGAGATGCCGGTGATGTAGAAGGTCACCGAACCGTGCTCCAGCACCGAAAGGTGGCCGACGTCGATGATGTGCTCGAGGTAGCCGGCGTTGGTGGCGGTGACCGGGTTCGGCTTCTTCCACGACTGGTAGCAGGCGCGGCCGGCGAACTCGGCGAGCGCCTCCCCGCCGTCCGCGTCGGTCGACCACGGCACGTCCCCGGGTGGGAAGAACTCCGTCTTCGCGATCAGCTGCACTCTGGGTGACACCGTTCCGGTCACGTCAGCACTCCTTCTCCCGGTTCCCGCGCAGCCTAACCGCGTGCGGGCGGTCACTCCCGGGGGACACGTGACATCACCCGCCGCCTTGACTGACACCACACTCGACGTCATAGTGGTGTCATGGACCTGACGCCGTACATCGCCAACCTTCGCGAGGACCTCGCGAACACGGCTGCCGCCGGGGACGAGCAGACCCGGCGGGCGGCCGCGCTGCTGTCCTCCGCACTCGAACCCGCCGTCCGCCTGACCCTGATGAACGCCCTCGCCGACCTCGCCGCCGAGGTCACGGCCGCGCTGCCGGGCCAAGTGGTGGACGTCCGGCTCGACGGCCGGGACGTCCGCGTGGTCGTCACCGGCACCGCCGAGGAGACGACGTCACGCGAGACACCACGTGACACCACACCGCCGCCACCGATCGACGGCGGTGACATCAGCCGGATGACCCTCCGGCTGGTCGAGCAGATCAAGGGCCAGGCCGAACGCGCGGCCGCCGCCCAGGGCGTCTCGCTGAACACCTTCGTTTCGCAGGCGGTCCAGGGCGCGCTGGGACACGGCGTGCTCGGCGGCGGCGGCGGGGGCGGGAGTCACAAGCACCACGGCAAGAGCGGCGGGAGCGGATCGCACCTGCACGGCTGGGTCGAAGGCTGAGGGGACGAAACGATGAGTGAAGAACAGACCACACCGGCCGAAGAGCCGAACGACGGACTGGTCCGGGTGGACGAGTTCGAGACCGACGGCCCGCTGGAGCTCGACGTCAGCGTCACGATCGGCCGCGTCGAAGTCGTCCTCGAAGGCGACTCCGGCGCGCGCGTGGAGCTGCGGCACGACCAGGGCGAGCAGCAGCCGTGGGTGGCCGGGGTCAACAGCCTGCTGTCCTGGGTCGGCGAACGCTTCGGCGACCAGCTCGGCGTCGACCCGGCGGCCTCCCCCGCCGAGGCGGTGCGGCAGAGCCGCATCGAGAAGCTCGGCAACCGCCTGGTCGTCCAGGCGCCCAAGGCGTGGCAGCTGCGCAACGCCGCGCTCGCGGTGAAGGTGCACGCCCCGGCGGGCTCGCACGTCGAAGTGCGGGCGGGCGCGGCGGACGTCACGGTGACCGGCTCGGCCGGCCGCGTCGACCTGCTGACCGGCTCCGGCGAGGTGAAGCTCGACCGCGCCGACGGCTCGGCGACGATCCGCACCGGCAGCGGTGCGGTGAAGCTGGGCCCGACGCTGGGCGGGCTGCAACTGCGCAGCGGCAGCGGCCACGTCGAGGCGTCGTCGATCGCCGGCTCCGCGACCCTGGCCACCGGCACCGGCGACGTCTGGCTGGGCGCGGTCTCCGGCGAAGTGATGGCCCGCACCGGCAGCGGCGATCTGTCGGTGGCCGACGCGGGGTCGGGCACGCTCGACCTGATCACCGGCTCCGGCGAGGTCCGGATCGGCATTCGCGGCGGGACGTCCGCCGAGGTCGACCTGACCTCCAGCGCCGGGCGCGTCTCCAGCGAACTGGACGTCGCCGACAGCGCCCCTGAGGGCGGCGTGAAGCTGAAGGTCCGCGCCCGGACAGGCACCGGCAACGCCGTGGTGACCCGCGCGGCGGGCTGAGTAAGGGGGAAGGACGGGCCGTTCCCCGGCGAGACCGCCGGGGAACGGCCCGTTCGCGCGGAATACCAGAGAAAGCGCTCCACAGAAATCCGGCGAACGAAGGATGAATTCGTCGAAAATTCGTTTCACCTGGTTACAACCGGAGATTCACTGATTTTTTCGGACTCGCCTTGAACAAATCGCGAGGCTGTCTCGTTCACATCGGTTGACCGCGCCGGCCTGGCGAAAGGTGACCGAGTGACCGCGCTGATCCGCCCCTCCTCGCTGCAGGGCCTGACCGCCACCGACCGCGTCCTGTTCCAGCGGTTCGGCACCGGAAAGCCCGCCGCAGTCCCGTTCCGCCGCATTCACGACGCCGTTCTGGCGCAGGCGCGAGCCCGTCCGGACGCAGTGGCCGTGATGCACTCGGGTGAATCGCTCACCTACGCCGAACTCGAGCGGAGGTCGGCGGCGCTCGCCGCCACGCTCGCCGGGCTCGGCGTGCGGCCGGGGCAGCACGTCGGCCTGTTCCTCACGCGGTCGATCCCGATGGTGGTCGGCATCCTCGCCGTGCTGCGCGCGGGCGCGGCGTACGTGCCGCAGGACATCCGGATCACGCCGGCACCGCAGCTGCGGCACATCGTGGCCACCGCGAGCATCGACGTCGTCCTGACCACGCGCGAGCACGCCGCCGCGCTGCCCGCGGGCCTCGGCCGGGTCGTCGCCATCGACGGCGGGCACCCGCACCACGAGGCTCCCGTCACCGGCGGCGGCAGCACCGCCATGGTGATCTTCACGTCCGGGACGACCGGACGCCCCAACGGCGTCCAGGTCACCCACGCGAACCTCGCCAACGTCCTGCTGACCGCCCCGGGCTCGCTCGGCATCCGGCCCGGCGACCGCGTGGCGCAGCTGCTGAACATCGCCTTCGACATGGCCGCCTGGGAAATCCTCGGCACGCTTTCCCACGGCGGCTGCCTGGTGATCCGCGGCAAGGACATCGAGGCGGCCGCCCGCGAGGCCGACGTCCTCATCGCCACCCCCGGCGTTCTGTCCACAGTGGATCCACGGGCCTGCCCGCGGGTGCGGACCGTCGCTGTGGCGGGCGAGCGGTGCCCGGCCGCGCTGGCCGACGCCTGGGCGCGCCGGGCGCACTTCCACAACGCCTGCGGCCCCACCGAGGTGACCATCGTCAACACCGTGCAGGGCTACGATCCGCGGCTCGGCCCCCTGACGATCGGCCGCCCGGTGCCGAACACCACGGTGTACGTGCTCGACGACGAGCTGAGACCGTGTCCGATCGGCCTGGTCGGCGAGATGTGGGCGGGCGGCGCGTGCGTCACGGCGGGCTACGCCGGCAACGACGTCCTCACCGCCGAGCGCTACCGGCCGGATCCCTTCCTCGGCGGCACGCACCGGATGTTCCGCACCCGGGACCTCGTCCGCTGGACCGAAGACGGCCAGCTGGAGCACCACGGCCGCACCGACGACCAGGTCAAGGTGCGCGGCTTCCGCGTCGAGCTGGACGCGGTCACCGCGACGCTGGAGCGGGCGCCGGGCTGCGAGCGGGCGGTCACTCTCCTTTACGAGGGCGGGCTCGTCGGCTTCGTGACACCCTCGACGGCCGAGCCCGAGCTGATCCGCCGTTCGGCGGAAGCCGCGCTGCCGTACTACAGCGTGCCCGCGATGATCGTCCCGGTGGACCACCTGCCGCTCACCGACCGGGGCAAGGTCGACCGACGTGCCCTGCTGTCGCGTTTGGACAGTCGCGAGCCGGCGGAGACGGTGGCATGACCGCGACCCTCCCCTCGGCACCGGAGTCCGTGCGGGCCCGGCTGAAGCGACGGCCGTGGACCCACCACAACCGGCTGGCCGCCACGGTGGTCGCGGGCAATGCCGTCGCCGCCACCGCCGGTCCGCTCGACGTCGGCGTCCTGACCTGGCTGGTGCTGGGGAACCTGACGCTGGCCGTGCTGATCCGCCAGCAGCTGGTGATCAACCTGCTGTTCCGGCTGGCCACCGCCGCGCCGGTGAGCCGTTCGCTGCGGCTGCGCTGGACGCTGGGCAAGGTCTACCACTTCGGCGGCCTGCACGTCGGCGGCACGCTCTGCGCCACCGGCTGGTTCCTCGTGCTCACCGGCGTGCTGACCGCTCGCGGTGGGCCGGCTGCCCTGCTGGTGACCACCTGGGCGATCGCGGCCGTGCTCGCCGTCGTGATCGTGCTCGCGCTGCCCCGGGTGCGGGCCCGCCGGCACGACTTGTTCGAGCGCTCCCACCGGTTCGGCGGCTGGGCGCTGCTGGTGCTGTTCACCGTCCACTCGGTGCTGTTGGCCGGGCCGGATTTCGTCGGCTCGGGACCGTTCTGGGTGCTGCTGGTCGTCGTCACGAGCGTGGCGCTGCCGTGGCTGCGGCTGCGGCGGGTGCCGGTGCGGATCTCCCGGCCGTCGCCGCACGTGGCGCTGCTGTCGTTCGACTACGGCGTGACGCCGTTCGCCGGCTCGTCGACGGCACTGAGCCGCAACCCGTTCCTGGAGTGGCATTCCTTCGCCAACGTGCCCGCGCCCGGGCAAACCGGGTTCCGGCTGACGGTGTCCCGGGCGGGCGACTGGACCGGCGCCCTGATCGACGACCTGCCGTCGCACCTGTGGGTGAAGGGCATCCCGACGGCCGGGGTGGGCAACATCGACAAGCTGTTCCGCCGGGTGGTCTGGGTGGCGACCGGCAGCGGGATCGGCCCGTGCCTGCCGCACCTGCTCTCCGGGGAGACGCCCGCGCGGCTCGTCTGGTCGACCCGCCACCCCCGGCGCACCTACGGCGACGAGCTCGTCGACGAAATCCTCGCCGTCCAGCCGGACGCCGTCGTGTGGGACACCGACGGTGCCGGCAAACCGGACCTGGTCGAACTGGCCCTGAGCGCGCACCGGGACTTCGACGCGGAAGCAGTGATCTGCATTTCGAACAAGAAGACAACGTGGCACGTCGTCGAGGCGCTGGAAGCCCGCGGGATTCCGGCCTTCGGCGCGATCTGGGACTCGTGAGGGAGACAGCATGGACCGGACCGTCGTAGTCGACCTGCAGGCGCCCGTCGCGACCGTGACCGTGGACCGGCCGCGGGCACGCAACGCGCTGTCGTCCCAGGTGCTCACCGAACTGCTCGCCGTGTGCTCGTCGCTGGGCGAAGATCCGGCGGTCGCGGGCATCGTCCTGACCGGCGCGCCGGGACCGGCGTTCGTCGCCGGGGCCGACATCCGCGAGATGGCCGCGCTGGATCCCGACGAGGGAACGCGGTTCGGCGCGCTCGGCCAGGAGGTCACCCGCGCGCTGGAACGGCTGCCGGTGCCGGTGATCGCCTGCGTGGACGGCTACGCGCTCGGCGGCGGCTGCGAACTCGCGCTGGCGTGCGACTTCGTCTACGCGACGCCGAAAGCGGTGTTCGGCCAGCCGGAGGTCCTGCTCGGGCTGATCCCGGGCTTCGGCGGCTGCGTCCGGCTGCACCGCCAGGTGGGTCCCGGCCGCGCCCGCGAACTGATCTTCACCGGCCGGCACGTGGACGCGGCGGAGGCGCAGCGGATCGGGCTCGTCACCGAGCTGTTCGACAGCCGCGAAGCGATGCTGGCCGGAGCCCGCGCGACGATCACGGCGGTGTCGCGCAACTCGCGCGACGCGGTGGCGCTGGCCAAGAGCGCCCTGAACGCGAGCCGGGGCCGCACGGTGGACGACGGCCTGGAGCTGGAGCTGTCGGCGTTCCGAACAGCGTTCACGAGTCCCGACATGCGCGAGGGCACCGGCGCGTTCCTGAGCAAACGCGAACCGGCGTTCGGCAGCCGAGCCGGCGGCCGCTGACCGGGTGGGTGCGCCATCAACGAGACGCACACGGCGCTGCTCCAGGCGCTGCACGACGAGCACGCACCCGCGCTGTGGCGGTACGCCCTGCGCCTGACCGGCGACGACCAGCTCGCGCAGGACGTCGTCCAGGAATCCCTGCTGAGGCTGTGGAACAGCCCGAAGATCCTGGAGCAGGGCGAGCCGGCTTCGCGCGCGTGGCTGTTCACGGTGGCGCGCAACGTCGTGATCGACGAGCGGCGAAGCGCGCGTTCGCGCCGGGAGGTGCGGTCGCCGTACGTACCGGACGAATCCCGCACCGACCCGATCGACTCGGCGCTGGACGCGTGGGTGATCACGGACGTGCTGACCCAGCTGACTCCGGACCACCGGACGGTGATCGTCCGCGCGTACTACATGGGGCAGTCGGTCGCCGAGCTGGCGGTGGAGCTGGAGGTACCGGAGGGAACGGTGCGCTCGAGGCTGTTCTACGGCTTGCGGGCGTTGCGGTTGGCGTTGCAGGAGAGGGGGTTGACCAGGCGGTGAACGATCCTTACCGCGACTGGGACGCGGCGTATGTCCTCGGCGCCCTGTCCCCTGCCGAGCGCCGCGAATACGAGGGGCACCTGGGGTGTTGCGTTTCCTGCGCGGCGGCGGTCGCTTCGTTCGCGGGGATGCCGGGGATCCTTTCGGTGGTGCCTCGGGAGACTTCGGTGGAGTTGCTGGGGCCGGTTTCGCCGCGGGTCTCGCTGGTGCCGGGATTGCTGCGGGCGGTCAGGGCTTCACGACGGCGCGGACGCGCCCGGGTGGCCGCGGCGGTGGCGGGGGCCGCGCTGGCGGGAGCGGTGGCCGGTTCGCGGTTGCTCGCGCACGGGTGTTCGCCGGACCCGCGGATCGAAGCACCGCCGGTGCTTGACACCGCCACAGTGGGCCGGAAATGATCGACGCACAAGTGAATCCGGAACAGTCAGCGCCATGGTGGTAGGTGGGTGCGCTGTCGTGTACTCGCGCGCGTCGCGAACACGACCAACCCACCAGGAGGTTACGTGTCCCACCACCAGCCCGATGTCGATGTCGTCGTGGTCGGCGCCGGCATGGCCGGCCTCGTTTGCGCGCATCGCCTGCGTCGTCGCGGAGTCGGCGTCCTTGTCCTCGAAGCCACCCACCGGCCCGGTGGCCGTACGGTGGGTATCGACCTCGACGGCGAGACTGCCGACCTTGGTGGCCAGTTCATCGGACCGGGCCAGGACCGGGTGTACGCGCTGGCCGCGGAACTCGGTGTGGCCACCTTCCCGACGTACACCGCGGGCGCGAACGTGTTCGAGACCGAGACCGGACGGTTGCTGCGGTTTCGCGGCATGGTGCCGAAACTCAGCCCGTTGACGCTGCTCGACGTCGCTCGGGCACAGCTTCGCCTCGACCGGCTGGCCCGCACCGTCGACACCGAAACACCGTGGCTCGGCCCGAACGCGACCGCGCTCGACGGCCAGACCCTCCAGTCCTGGATCGACCGCACGGTGCGGACCCGGGGCGGGCGCCGGTTCCTCACCCTGGCCTGCCAAGCCATCTGGGCCTGCGAGCCGGCCGAACTGTCGCTGCTGCACGCACTGTTCTACATCAAGGCCGCGGGCAGCTTGTCGGCGTTGACCGAGTTCGAAGGCGGCGCGCAACAAGACCGCCTGGAGGGCGGGGCATCGGGCCTCGCCGGCCGGCTCGCCGCCGGGCTGGCGACCGACCTGCGGCTGAGCGCACCGGTCCGGCGGATCGACCACGACGACACCGGCGTCACGGTGACCGTCGAGGACGGAACCGCCTGGCGGGCCGGACGTGTGGTGGTCACGGTTGCTCCGCCGCTCGCCGCCCGGATCGCCTACCACCCACCGCTCCCGGCCGCACGCGACAACCTGCTGCAGCGACTGCCCATGGGCAGCGTGCTCAAATGCATCGCCATGTACCCGGAACCGTTCTGGCGGGCGGCAGGTCTCAGCGGCGCTGCCCTCAGTTTGCGCGGCCCGATCGCGCTGACCGCCGACAGCAGCCCGCAGTCCGGCCGACGTGGCGTCCTGATCGGCTTCGTCAACGGCGCCACCGCTCGAGACCTCGCCGCCCACTCCGAAGCCGACCGCCGGACCATCCTGCTCGGCGCGCTGACCCGCCTGTTCGGTCTACCGGCCAGGACGCCCGTGGCCTTCGTCGAGCAGAACTGGAACGAGGAGCCGTTCACCCGGGGCGCCTACTCGGCGGTGTTCCCGCCGGGCGCCTGGACTCGGCTCGGCTCCGCACTGCGCGCGCCCGTCGGCCGGATCCATTGGGCCGGAGCCGAAACCTCGCCCCGCTGGTACGGCTACCTCGACGGTGCCGTGCGATCAGGCGAAACCACGGCGGACACGATCGCCCGCGACATCCACGCCGACCCGGCAGCCACCCGAGCGTGAATGCCGTGTTCGCGCGCCGACCGGGGCCGGTTCGGTCGTCGCCCGGCCTCAGCGGACCAGTTTGCCGAGTGGCGCCGCCAAATCGCCTCGCGCCCCCACCGTCACGCCCGACAACCCCAGCCACTCCGCCATGTGCCGCAGCTCCGCCGCCAACTCCGGCAGCACCCGGGCCACGTCCGCGCCCTCCTCCGCGAACGCCCCCTGCACCCGCAGCACCCCCGCCGCGCGGTCGGCCTTCAGGTCCACCCGCGCGACGAGCGAACCGTCCAGCAGGAACGGGAACACGTAATACCCGTACACCCGCTTCGGCTCCGGGACGTAGATCTCGATCCGGTAGTGGAACCCGAACAGCCGCTCCGTGCGGGCTCGCTCCCAGATCAGCGGGTCGAACGGGCACAGCAACGCCCGGCCCGGCACCGACCGGGGCGTCCGCGCCGCCGCATGCCGGTACGCCGGCTGCTTCCAGCCCCGGACCGCAACCGGTTCCAGCTCCCCGGACTCCACCAGCTCCGCCACCGCCTGGCGGGCCGGGGCGGGGCCGAGTCGGTAGTAGTCGCGCAGGTCCGTCTCCGTCGCCACCCCCAGCGCTTGCGCCGAACGCGAAATCAAGCCCCGCGCGCCCTCCTCCGCGGACACCGACCGGGACAGGATCTCCGGCGGGACCACCCGCTCGGTGAGGTCGTAGAGGCGTTCGAAGGAGCGCCGCGTGCCCGTCGTCAGCTGGCCGATGCCGAACAGGTACTCGCAGACGCGCTTGACCTCCGACCGCTCCCACCACGAGCCCGGCCCGCGACGCTGGGCATCGGCCGCCACCGCCCGCTCGATGCCGCCCGCGCCGATCGGGCCGAGTTCCTTCACCACCGACAGGATCTCGTCGACCAGGCCCGGGGATTTCTCGATCAACGGCCCATAGTGGCGCCACCAGCCGTCGCGCTTGGCGCCGGACCGGATGAGGGGCCAGTCCTCGATCGGGAGGAGGCTTGCCTCGTGCGCCCACGTCTCCACCAGGAGGCGCGGGCGACGGGACGAGTGGGCCCACGCCGCTTCGTCGAGCAGCGCCGGGTCGTACCCGCCCAAGCGCGAGAACACCGGCATGTAGTGCGCGCGGACCGCGACGTTCACCGAGTCCAGCTGCAGCAGCCGGACCCGGGACAACACCCGTTTCAGGTGCTGGCGCGAAGGCACGCCGGACGGACGCGGGTCGGTGAAGCCCTGTGCGGCCAGGAACGTCTTCCGGGCCGTCGAGACGCTGATCGTTTGCATGGTGACCTCATGGTGCCACCCACCACCGACAAAAACGGGAACCTATAGATTCACGACCCATGAGCGACGCCGCCGTCCGTCCCGCCGATCTGCCCGACGCCGCGGAGATCGCCCGCATCCAGCGCGAAACCTGGCACGCCGCCTACGAGGACCTGCTCGGCAAGCAGGCCCTCGCGCAGCTGGACGCCACCGACCTCGCCGGGACCTGGACCGAGACCATCGACTACCCCGGCAGCCTCGTCTACGTCGCCACCGAGGGCGAGTTCACCGTCGGCTTCTGCGTCGCCGGCCGCGCGCCCGAAGACGAGGTCGCCCAGGCTGATGGGAGCCTGCCCGAGGACGCCGAGACCACCGGCCTGATCGCCACCCTGCTCGTCGAGCCGCGCTGGGGTCGCCGGGGCCACGCCGGACGGCTACTCGCGACGGCCGCCGCGGGCCTGCGGGCCGACGGTGCCTCCCGCGGCATCGCCTGGGTCGCCCAGGGCGACCACGCCACCCTCGGCTTCTACCGCCGGGCCGGCTGGAACCCCGACGGCACCGTCCGCACCCTCGACACCGGCGAGCGCACCCTCCGCGAAGTCCGGCTCACCGGCACCCTCGACCTCACCCTGAGCTGAGTCCGGGAAGATCACCCACCGCATCACGGCGTACATGAAAACGCCTTCGCACGCGCCCGCGAGCAGCCGCGAGACGTGGTATTCGAAGCCCAGCGCCGTCAGTCCCGCGCCCACACCCAGCAGAAACGCGGCGTAATTGACAGCAATCGCAACGATGTAAAGCCCCAGTTGGATTCCGACGGCGGCGTGGGAATGGAAGTTGAACGTCCGGTTCAACGCGAAGCTCAGCCCGAACGCGCAGACGTACGCCAGCGTGATCGCCAGCCACACCGGCAGGCCCAGCAGGCCGTGGAAGACGGTCAGCAGTGCGAGGTCGACGCCGAACGTGAACCCGTTGATGAGGCAGAAGCCGAGAAACGTCGGCGCCACGAGCCGCGACAGACCCAGGGGAAGCACGCGCACGACGGCCTGACAGAGGGCGCCGAATCGGTCAGCGGGCGTACGGGGATGCTCGGCGGCCACCCCGTCAGTGTTCCGGCGGAGGGTGACGGGAAGCCGTCCGGCAGGTGATCTTCTGGTGCGGACCACCCGCTGAAAGGTGAGGCCAGCACCAGTGCGATCAGATTTCGAACTGATAACGTGGAAGAACACGAGCGGTTTTCAGGAGGTGACACGATGAGCTGGATCCTGCTGACGCTGGGCGTCGCGTTCGGTTCGGCCATCGTGCCGCTGATCAACGCCGAAGTCTTCCTGCTCGGGTTGTGCGCGACCCAGCCGGGGCTGCACTGGCTGTGGCTCGGGGCGGCGGTGGCGGTCGGCCAGATCGCCGGGAAGACGCTGTACTACCTGGCCGCCCGGGGCACGATCAAGCTGCCGAAGCCGTTGCACGACCGGTTGCACCGCGAGCGCCCGATGACGCCCCGGCGCGTGCGCTGGCAGCTGCGGACGAAACGGATCCGCGGCTGGGTCGACGGGCTGCGCGAGCGGTGCCACCGGCACCCGCACTGGATGGCCGGGACGTACGGGGTGAGTTCCCTGGTGGGCCTGCCCCCGTTCATGGCGACGAGCGTGCTGGCCGGTCTGGTCCGGATGCGGCTGCTGATGTTCCTGACGACCGGGCTGGCCGGAAGGTGGATCCGCTTCAGCCTGATCGCGGCTTCACCCGCGGTGTTCGCGGGATGGCTGCACCACTGAGCGTGCGTAGCTTTGACGTGAAAGCGACGGGCTCAGCGGTCGGCGGCTTCCAGCTCGATCGCTTTTTTCATCGTCTCGCGCGCCCGGCTGCGGTCGCCCGCGATGTCGTAGGCGTACGCGAGCTTGTACCAGACCCGCCAGTTCCCCTGGTCGGCCTCGACCTCCGCGCGGCGGTCCTCGAACCACGCGTCGGCCGCCTCACGGTCGACGCGGCCCGAGGGTCGGCGCGGGAGGTCCGAGACGTCCGGGAGCGCGCCCTCGGCGTCCAGCCGCCGGGACAGGCGCTGGACCTGCAGGCCGTTGCGCCAGGTCATGACGACGACCCAGACGCCCAGGACCGGCAGCAACAACACCCCCGCACCCAGCGCGACGCCGACGCCCGTCCCCGTCTTGACCAGGGCGAACCCCCGGTCCGCGAGTAGGAACAGGTACACGACCAGCGCCGCCGTCAGCAGCAGCGCCACAGTGCGCGCCCTCACAGGTCGAGGACGTTTTCCAGGCCGACCGTCAGGCCGGGACGGTTCAGCACTTCGCGCACGCCGAGCAGCACACCCGGCATGAACGACGTCCGGTCGAGCGAGTCGTGGCGGATGGTCAGGGTCTCCCCCTCGCCGCCGAACAGGATCTCCTCGTGCGCGACCAGGCCCGGCAGCCGGACCGAGTGCACGCGGACCTCCTCGACCAGCGCGCCGCGGGCGCCGTCGAGCTCCGACGTCGTCGCGTCCGGGCCCGGTGTCACGCCCGCTTCCGCGCGCGCGGAAGCGATCATCCGCGCGGTGTGCGCGGCGGTGCCCGAAGGCGCGTCGGCCTTGCGGTTGTGGTGCAGCTCGATGATCTCGGCCGACGCGTAGAACTTCGCCGCCTGAGCCGCGAACCGCATCGCGAGAACCGCGCCAAGGGCGAAGTTCGGCGCGATCAGCACCCCCAACGACGGCTTCGGTTCCAGGAGGGCGCGCAGCTCGGCCACCCGGGATTCGCTGAAGCCGGTGGTGCCGACGACCGCGTGGATGTCGTGCTCGACCAGGTACTCGAGGTTGCCCATGACGGCGTCGGGGTGGGTGAAGTCGACGACCACCTGGGCGTCGGCCAGCGCGGCGAAGTCGTCGCCCGCGTCCAGCGCCGCGACGAGCTTCATGTCCGAAGCGCCTTCGACGGCGTTCACCACCGTCGCGCCCATCCGGCCGCGCGCACCGAGCACACCGACGTTGATGGTCATGAAGCGATCACCTCGTGCAGGTCGTCCGGAAGGTCGTCGGCGTGAGCGTACGGCCCGACGACCGCCGCCGCCGAGACCCCGCCCGGCCGCGCGAACAAAGTGCGAGCGAGCGCACACACGTCCTCGGTGATCACCTCGTCGATGCGCGCGATCGTGTCGTCCACGCCCAGGTAGCGGCCGTAGTTCAGCTCGTTCTTGCCGATCCGCGACATCCGCGACGACGTGTCCTCCAGGCCCAGCACCAGGCCGCCGCGCAGCTGGCCCTTGGCGCGGGCCACCTCGGCGTCGGTCAGGCCGTCGACGCCGACCTTGTCGAGCACCTCGCGGATGACGCCGGCGACGTCGCCGAGCTTCTCCGGCTGGCAACCCGCGTACACGGCCAGGTGCCCGGTGTCGGCGTAGCTCGCGACCGACGAGTACACCTGGTACGCCAGCCCGCGCTGCTCCCGGATCTCCTGGAACAGCCGCGACGACATGCCGCCGCCGAGCGCCGCGTTGAGCACCGACAGCGCGAAGCGCCGGTCGTCGTGACGCGACAGCGACCGCAGGCCGAGCATGACGTGCGCCTGCTCGGTGTCGTCGGTGTGCAGGGCCAGCTTCGGCAGGGTCTTGATCCGGGCGCGGCCCTCGCGGGGCGCCATCGGTGTCGCGCTGCCGGTCAGGCGCTCGCCGAGCGCCTTGCGCACCAGCCGGAGCACCTGGTTGTGGTCGATGTTGCCAGCCACGGAGAGGACCATCCGCGGCAGCGTGTACCGGCGCTTGTAGAAGTTCCGCAGCGCGGCCGGAGCCATTTCCACGATCGACTTCTCGGTGCCGAGCACCGGGCGGCCGAGCGGGTGGTCGCCGAGTACCGCCGTCACGAACGTCTCGTGCAGCAGGTCCTCGGGGTCGTCGTCGCGCATCGAGATCTCTTCGAGGACGACGCTGCGTTCCATGTCCATGTCGCGATCGGTGCACAGCGCCTCGAACACGACGTCGGTGACCAGGTCCACGGCGAGCGGGAGGTCGGCGTCGAGCACCTGCGCGTAGTAGCAGGTGTGTTCCTTCGCCGTGAAGGCGTTGAACTCGCCGCCGACGGCGTCGACCTCTTCCGCGATCTGCTGGGCGTCACGGTTCTTCGTGCCCTTGAAGAGCAGGTGCTCGAGGTAGTGCGCGGCGCCGGCGACGGCGGCCGGCTCGTCGCGGGAACCGATGCCGACCCACAGCCCGACCGTGGCCGAGCGGGACGCCGGGACGTGCTCGGTGATCACGCGCAAACCGCCGGGCAGGACGCTGCGCTTGACGACCGCACCGTCCGGAGTGGACTCAAGGGTGCGGGTGGAGCCGACGGGCTGCTCGTGCCCGGAAACCTGCCGTGCCATGGGTTCCTTACTCACGATGCCGCGAAGGCCCCCTGCCGCCGGGGTCGTGAGTGGTAATTCGGGTTAGAACCCTAATTACCACTCACGACAACTTGCACCGAGCGGATCAGGAGGCCTTCGACGGAACTTGCGTCTTACTTGGCGTCGGCCGTCTCGGCGTCGGCGGCGGGCGCGTCAGCCTCGGCGGGAGCCGCGGCCTCGTCCTCCTTGACGACGATCAGGCTGATCTTGCCGCGGTTGTCGATGTCGGCGATCTCGACGCGGAGCTTGTCGCCCACGTTGACCACGTCTTCGACCTTGTTGATCCGCTTGCCGCTGCCCAGCTTGGAGATGTGCACCAGGCCGTCCTTGCCCGGCAGCAGCGAGACGAACGCGCCGAACGCGGCCGTCTTCACCACGGTGCCGAGGAAGCGCTCGCCGACCTTGGGCAGCTGCGGGTTGGCGATGGCGTTGATCAGGTCGATCGCCGCCTCCGCCGACGGGCCGTCGGCCGCGCCCACGTAGATCGTGCCGTCGTCCTCGATGGAGATGTCGGCACCGGTCTGCTCGGTGATCGAGTTGATCATCTTGCCCTTCGGGCCGATGACCTCGCCGATCTTGTCCACCGGGATCTTCACGCTGGTGACGCGCGGGGAGTACGGGCTCATCTCGTCCGGGCTGTCGATCGCCTCGGCGATGACCTCCAGGATGGTGTGACGAGCGTCCTTCGCCTGCTTCAGCGCGGCGGCGAGCACCTCGGAGGGGATGCCGTCGAGCTTCGTGTCCAGCTGCAGGGCGGTGATGATGTCCTTGGTGCCGGCGACCTTGAAGTCCATGTCGCCCATGGCGTCTTCGGCACCGAGGATGTCGGTCAGCGCGACATAACGGGTCTCGCCGTCGACCTCGTCGGAGATGAGGCCCATCGCGATGCCCGCGACCGGCGCCTTCAGCGGCACACCGGCGTTGTACAGCGCCATGGTGGACGCGCAGACCGAGCCCATCGAGGTCGAGCCGTTGGAGCCCAGCGCCTCGGAGACCTGGCGGATCGCGTACGGGAACTCGTCCCGCTTCGGCAGCACCGGCACCAGGGCGCGCTCGGCGAGCATGCCGTGGCCGATTTCGCGGCGCTTCGGCGAACCGACGCGACCGGTCTCGCCGGTGGAGAACGGCGGGAAGTTGTAGTGGTGCATGTAGCGCTTGTGCGTCTCCGGGGACAGCGAGTCGATCTGCTGCTCCAGGCGAAGCATGTTCAGCGTGGTGACGCCCAGGATCTGGGTTTCGCCGCGCTCGAACAGCGCCGAGCCGTGCGCCCGCGGGATCACGGCGACCTCGGCGGAAAGGGACCGGATGTCGGTGAGGCCACGGCCGTCCATGCGGATCTTGTCCGTGAGGACGCGCTTGCGCATGATCTTCTTGGACAGCGCCTTGAACGCGGCGCCGATCTCCTTCTCGCGGCCCTGGAAGGCTTCGCCCTCGCCGATGCCGACCTTCTCCAGGACGGCGGCCTTGACCTGGTCGGTCGCGGCGTCGCGGTCCTGCTTGCCGGCGATCTGGAGCGCGTTCGCCAGGTCGTCGGTCGCGATCGCGGCGACGGCCTCGAAGGCGTCCTGCTCGTAGGCCAGGAAGACCGGGAAGTCGCCGGTCGGCTTGGCGGACACGTCGGCCAGCTTCTGCTGGGCCTCGCACAGCACCTTGATGAACGGCTTGGACGCCTCGAGGCCCTGGGCGACCGAGACCTCGTCCGGCGCCTTGCCGCCGGCGGCGATCAGGTCGAGCGTGTTCTCGGTGCCCTCGGCCTCGACCATCATGATCGCGACGTCGTCACCGACGATGCGGCCGGCGACGACCATGTTGAAGGTCGCCTTCGCCAGCTGCGACCAGGTCGGGAACGCGACCCACTGGTCCTCGACCAGCGCGACGCGCACGCCGCCGACCGGGCCGGAGAACGGCAGGCCGGCGATCTGGGTCGACGCCGACGCGGCGTTGATCGCCAGCACGTCGTACGGGTCGTCCGGGTTGAGGCTCTGGACGGTGATGACGACCTGGATCTCGTTGCGGAGACCGTCGGTGAACGACGGGCGCAGCGGCCGGTCGATCAGGCGGCAGGTCAGGATCGCGTCGGTCGAGGGACGGCCCTCGCGGCGGAAGAACGCGCCGGGGATGCGGCCGGCTGCGTACATGCGCTCCTCGACGTCCACCGTCAGGGGGAAGAAGTCGAAGTGGTCCTTCGGGTGCTTCGACGCGGTCGTCGCCGAGAGCAGCATGGTCTCTTCGTCGAGGTACGCGACCACGGCGCCGGCGGCCTGCTTGGCCAGGCGGCCCGTCTCGAAGCGGACGGTGCGGGTGCCGAACCGGCCGTTGTCGATCACGGCTTCGGTCTCGTGCACGGTGACTCCGGTGGAGTCGGTCATAGGGTGTTTCTCCTCTTTAGTTCCTTCTATACGACGCGAGTCTCCCACCCTGGGACCCATTTCGCCTGAGGACGCTCGAGGAATGAGGCCGGTCTTCGATCGAAGCTTCCGGGACGCTTCCCGGGAGCCACTACCGAGGACCGGCGGACGGACCCTCGTGCGCGCTCGCGCCGTTTTCGGTTTTACTGCGTTTCTTGCACCGAGGGGGAGCGGCCGCAGCCACTCCCCCTCGGGTTCAAGCTATCGGCGCAGGCCGAGGCGCTGGATCAGCGCACGGTAACGCTCGATGTCCACCTTCATCACGTAGTTCAGCAGCCGGCGGCGACGGCCGACCAGCAGCAGGAGCCCGCGACGCGAGTGGTGGTCGTGCTTGTGAGCCTTGAGGTGCTCGGTGAGGCCGACGATCCGCTTGGTCAGCAGCGCGACCTGGGCCTCGGGGGATCCCGTGTCCGAGTCGTGCACGCCGTACTCGGCCAGGATCGACTTCTTCTCTTCGGTGGACAGCGCCACTTGTGTTGCTCCTCGAAATAATCAGTGCCGTGCGGCCCCGGACGCCGGATGCACGCCGGGAAGACGGTCACGGCCGCCACGGACTGCAGCCGGACCCGAACGTTGAGGTTACCAGCCCGCTGAACAGCGGCTTCAGGTGCGTGCGTTCAGCCGCGGTCCAGCTCGAAGGCGCGAGCCACCCGGTAGCGGGGGCCACCCGGCTCGCGCTCACTCGTCATCAGCGCCACTTCCGCCGCGGGCCAACACCGGCTCGTGAAGTTCGCGAGGCTTTCGGTCCAACGCGCGGCGAGCCCGGGTTCTTCCCGGGGGAACCGCGCGAGCGTCAGGTGGGCCCGGTAGGGCCTCGGTTCGGCGTCGGCGCCCGCGGCGTGCGCGAGCGGCTTCAGCTCCGTTCCGGCGGCAGTCAACCACAGCACCCCGGGAAACGTCGCGGCCTTTTCCAGCCGGACGTCGACCGCCGCGCGCCCGGCCAGCCGCTCGCCCAGCCAGGCGGCGCGGGTCCCGACGTCGTCCGGCCCGTAGTAGGCGAGGGTGATGTGCCAGCGCTCGGGCGGCTCCCAGCGCAGGCCGCCGTCCGTCTCCCCGCGGCGGGCCACGATCTCCGCTGTGATTGCTTCCGCGACGTCGTCCGGTGGGAGCAGCGCGCTGAACAGGACCGGCATCAGGCGCTGTTGCCCGCCCGGCGCAGCAGGTCGGCGATGGCCGGGAAGTCGTCGTCGAGGCGCTTGGCGGCCTCGCCGAGGTCCTCGTCCTCGGCCAGGTCACGCAGGTAGGCGAGGACCTTCGCGTCCTCGTTGACCACCGGGATGTTGTCGCGGCCGACGGTGGGACGGGAGTCGCGGACGTCCTCCATCGCGGCCAGCATCGCGTCGCGGTTGCCGGCGGCGACCTCGGGCACCAGGATCTTGCGCTCGAGCATGATCATCCTGGCCAGCACGACCGGGTTGCCGATCTTCGCCCGCCGCCCGCTCATCACCTGGCTGAGCATGGGGGCGCTGATCCCGAGGACCTCGGCCAGGAACGCCTGCGAAACGTCGAACGCGACGACGAGCCGGCGCACGCGGTCGCCGAGCGGCTCCCCGTACCACTCGCGCTGCAACGCGATGTTCCGCTGGACGATCTTGTGGTCCTCCACCAGTCTCAAGCTCCCCTGTTCGCACACACCGTCCGTGAGCATCTTGCCATCGCTGTCCGGTGCGTGGACGCGGAATCCCCTATTCGTCCCCGGTCAGGGCGTCCGGGGGCAGTTCGAGTGCCTTCCTGGTCTCCACCACGTCGTCGTCGATCTGCGCGACCAGCCCGGCCGAGTCGGCGAACCGGACCTGGTCGCGCAGCCGCGCCACGAAGTCGATGGCCACGTGCTGGCCGTAGAAGTCCTCGTCGACGTCGAGGACGAAGGCCTCGACGGTCCGCTCGCGCCCGGAGAACGTCGGGTTGGTGCCCACCGAGACCGCGGCACGCAACCGGCGCGTCGGGTCAGCCGAACGGGTGAACCACGCGCTGTACACGCCGTCGGCCGGGACGGCGGCGAAGCGCGGGGTCGACAGGTTCGCCGTCGGGTACCCGAGCTCGTGGCCCCGGCCGTCGCCGCGGACGACGATGCCTTCCAGGCGGTGCGGCCGGCCGAGGGCTTCGGCGGCGGCGACCACGTCACCGGCGTCGATGCACGACCGGACGTAGGTGCTCGAGAAGGTGATCGCCGACTGGTCCTCTTCGGACAGTTCCTTGCCCTGCAGCTCGGCACCGTAGGCGGCGAAGCCGAACCGGCGGCCGAGGGCGCGCAGCAGCTCGACGTCGCCGGCCGCCTTGGCGCCGAAGGTGAAGTTGTCGCCGACGATCACCGCGGCCGCGTGCAGCCGGTCGACCAGCACCTCGTGCACGAACTCCTCCGGCTGCAGCCGGGACAGCTCGAGGGTGAACGGCAGCACGCAGAAGACGTCGACGCCGAGGCCCTCGACGATCTCGGCCTTGCGCCGCAACGTCGTCAGCTGCGCCGGGTGGCTGCCCGGGCGCAGCACCTCCGACGGGTGCGGGTCGAACGTCAGCATGACGCTCGGCAGGCCGCGCTCGGCGGCCGCCGCCACCGTCCGGCTGATCAGCTCCTGGTGTCCGCGGTGGACACCGTCGAACACGCCGATGGTGACCACGCACCGGCCCCAGCTGCCGGGAAGGTCCCCCAGCCCACGCCACCGAAGCACGTCACACTCCCGTCTCTCGAGCCCACCCTAGGCGGGCAGCAACACGACAACCGCGCGGGACACGCCTTGTTCGTCGGCGGCCAGGGCGAGCACCCGGCCGTCGGGACCGAAGAGCCCGTAGGTGCCCTCGACGCCGGCCGCCGGGATGCGCTGGCCGTGGCGGACCGCTTTCGCCGTGGCGGCGTCGACGTCCCGGCGCGGGAACGCGGCGGCGACGGCGGCGTCGAGGTCGAGGCTCAGTTCGGGCTGTTCTTCGAGCTGGTCGAGGGTCCTCGCCTTGGCGAGCGTGAAGGGGCCGACCGTGGTGCGCCGGAGGGCCTTCAGGTGGCCGCCGACGCCGAGGTCCGCGCCGAGATCCCGGGCCAGCGCGCGGACGTAGGTGCCGGACGAGCACTCGACGACGGCGTCGACCTCGACGTGGTCCTCTTCGTGCCGGACGGCGAGGACGTCGAAGCGGTAGACGGTGACCGGGCGGGCCGGGATGACGACGTCCTCGCCGGCGCGGACGCGGGCGTAGGCGCGCTTGCCGTCGATCTTGACCGCGCTGACGGCGCTGGGGACCTGCTGGATGTCGCCGGTCAGCTTTTCGACGCCGGTGGCGATGTCATCGTCGTCGACGTTCACGGTCCCGGCCTGCGTGAGGACCTCGCCCTCGGCGTCGTCGGTCGTGGTGCTGCTGCCGAGGCTCAGGGTGGCCAGGTAGGTCTTGCGGTCCAGGGCCAGGTGGCCGAGCAGCTTGGTGGCGCGTTCGATGCCGAGCACCAGCACGCCGGTCGCCATCGGGTCGAGCGTGCCGGCGTGCCCGACCTTGCGGGTGCCCATGATCCGGCGGGCGCGCGCGACGACGTCGTGCGACGTCATGCCAGCGGGCTTGTCGACGATGAGGAGGCCGGGAGGCGGGGCAGGACGGCGGGGCGGATTCGAGCTCGACACGCGGCAAACCCTAGCGGCCACTGGTCGTGGCTCGATCAGGCCGCTCGGCCGGGCCAGGATGGAGACGTGACGGAGATCGAAGTCCGGGCCGCCCGGCCCGCCGAGCTGGAAACGGTCGCGGAGCTCCGGTGGCGCTGGGTCGCCGGACGGGACGGCCTGCCCGATGCGGGCCGGGAGGTGTTCGTGCGCGAGTTCGCGGTCTGGGCGCGGGAGAACGCGGCCACCCACCGCTGCCTGGTCCTGGTGCGTGCCGGCCAGGTGCTCGGGATGGCGTTCCTGGCGATCACCCCGCGGGTACCGACGCCGGCGGCGCCGTCGCGGGCCGCCGGGGACGTGCAGAGCGTGTACGTGGTGCCGGAAGCCCGGGACGGCGGCCTCGGCGGGCAGCTGATCGACGGCGTCCTGCGGCTCGCCGCGGAGCTGGGGCTGGAGCGGGTCACCGTGCACTCGTCGCCGCGGGCCGTGCCCGCCTACGAGCGGCGCGGGTTCGCGGTGGCGCCGGAGCTCCTGCAGGCGCCGGTCCGGCGGTGACCGCGGCAGGGCGGTCGTCACCTTCGACGCGGCCGATCTCGCCGCCGGGAGCCGCTTCCGGGCGGGTGATCAGGCGGCGACGATCGGCGTCTCGGGGAGGGCCGCGTCCCAGCGACGGCGGGTGATCCGGACCGGCAGCTCCTCGCCGCGGGCCTCGGCGAGGAACAGGTGGGTGCGCGTGCGACGCCACCACACGAGCATCCGGACCGTGCCGATGGCCAGCACCGCGACCAGGGCCAGCAGCGCCAGCCGGAAGTTCCCGCCGGTCAGCTGCAGGAGCACGCCGACGGCGAGGGCGGCGATCGTCGTCGCCACGAAGCCCCCGACGTTGACCACGCCGGTCGCCGTCCCCACGCGGCTGAGCGGGTTGTAGTCGCGGGCCAGCGCGAAGCCGATCATCGATGCCGGGCCGCCGAGGGCGAGGAAGGCGAACGCCGGCACCAGGACCGGCAGCGGCACCTGGCCCGGCCAGCCCAGCACCACCGCCCAGACCAGCGCGGCCCCGCCGATGTAGCCGCCGACCAGCGGCATCCGCAGCGACGGGCGGCGGCCGATCAGGCCACCGAGCAACGGGCCGCCCGCCATCGAACCGAAGACGAACACGGTGAGCAGCGCGCTCGCCGTCGCCTTCGACTGGCCTTGGCCCTGGACCAGCCAGGGAACGCCCCAGAGCAGCGTCAGGGCGTTCGGGGCGAACATCGTGCTGAAGTGGACCCAGAAGCCCAGGCGCGTCCCCGGCGTCCGCCAGGCCTCGGCGACCCGGTGGGCGAGCTCGCGGGCGCGGACCTGCTCGCGGACGGGCGGCTGTTCGCCCGCCGGGACGTCGCGGACCCGCAGGGCCACCACGACCGTGTAGAGGACCGTGACGGCACCGGCGGCCAGGAAGGTGGGGGTCCAGCCGGCGCCGTCGAGCACCAGGGCGAGCGGGACGGTGGCGGCGAGGTTGCCGATATAGCCGACGGCCGCGGTGAACGACGTCAGCAGGGCGTACTGGCGGCCCGGGAAGTGGGCCGCGACCAGCCGCAGGACGCTGACGAAGGTGAGCGCGTCACCGAGGCCGAGGACGCCGCGGGCGAGCAGGCCGAGGCCGTAGGAGTGGGCGACGCCGAGCAGGAGCTGGCCGGCGCCGAGGACCAGCACGGCGACGGTGAGGACGCGGCGGGGACCGTAGCGGTCGACCAGGACACCGGTCGGGATCTGCATCGCGGCGTAGACACCGACCTGCAGGACGGTGAAGGTGCCGAGCGCGGCCGCGCCGACGCCGAAGCGCTCGGCGGCCTGCAGCCCGGCGACACCGAAGGACGTCCGGTGGAAGACGGCGAGCAGGTAGACGGTGACGGCGGCGAGCCAGATCAGCCAGGACCGGGCGGTGGCACGGCCGGTGGCGGGCACAGGTTCCTCCAGGGTCGGTCGATTCGGGGCGCAGGACGCCCACGCTGCCGTCCCTACTACTTGTATCGCCTAAGCAACCACGAACCATAGCCGCAACCCGCGTAATTTTCCCCACAGGTAAGACCCATCACCCGTGCTCAGAGGGTCGACACCCGTGATTGGGGAGCCATCACGCGTGATTGGAGGGTCGACACGGGCGACGTGCAAGCCCCGCCGTGTCGACCCTCCAATCACGCGAGTCGACTCTTCAATCACGCGAGTCGACCCTCTGATCACGCGAGTTACGGATTCAGGTGGGGCGGGTGGCGCCGGTTATCGCCCAGTTTCCGGAACGCCAGCGGGCCAGGACCGCAGCAAGGCGGAGGACCATGAAGAGGGAGAGGCCGGTCCAGATGCCCGTGAGGCCCCAGCCGAAGCCGAGGGACGCCCAGATCAGCGGGAGGAAGCCGAGGGCCGCGCTGCCGAGCGTCGCGTTGCGGAGGAAGGCCGCGTCGCCCGCGCCGAGGAGGACGCCGTCCAGGGCGAAGACCACGCCCGCGATCGGCTGGAGGGCCACGAAGAACCACCACGCGTGCGGGATCTCCGCCAGCACGCCCGGGTCGGACGTGAACGCGTGCGGCAGCACCCACGACAGCGCCGCGAACAGCACGCCCAGGAAGCAACCCATCAGCAGCCCGTACCCGGTGATCTGCGACGCGACCCCGCGCGCCTGCCGCGCCGAGTTCGCCCCGAGCGCGGCCCCGACCAGCGACTGCGCGGCGATCGCCACCGAGTCCAGCACCAGCGCCAGGAACGTCCACAGCTGCAGCACCACCTGATGCGCCCCGACCGCCTCGGTCGACGTCCGGGCCGCGACGGCCGCCGCCGAGACGAAGCACGCCTGGAACGCCAGGCTGCGCAGCACCAGGTCGCGGCCGAGGCCGAGCTGGGCGCGCATCACCTTGAAGTCCGGCCGCAGCCCGACCTTTTCGCGAGCCAGCGCCGCGAAGAACAGCGCCGCCGAGATCACCTGCGCGACGACGTTCGCGATGGCCGAACCCTCCAGCCCCAGCCCGGCCCAGTAGACGAGGACCGGGCACAGCACGGCCGAGATCCCGTTGCCCGCCAGCACGTACCGCAACGGCTTCGCGGAGTCCTGCACCCCGCGCATCCAGCCGTTGCCGGCCATGGTGACCAGGATCAGCGGCGCCCCGAACAGCGCGATCCGCAGCCACGACACGGCGGCGGACGCGATCTCGTCACTCCCCGAAAGCACCCGCGCGACCGGCCAGGCCAGCAGCTGCCCCGCGGCCAGCACGACGAGCCCGACGAACACCGCCAGCCACGTCGCCTGGACGCCTTCGCGCACCGCGTCGGCCCGGCGGCCGGCGCCGTGCAGCCGGGCGGTGCGGGACGTCGTGCCGTACGACAGGAACGTCAGCTGGCTCGACACCTGGGCCAGCACGACGCCGCCGAGCGCGAGCCCGGCCAGCGACAGCGCGTCGAGGTGGCCGACCACGGCGGTGTCGACCAGCACGTACAACGGCTCGGCGGCCAGCACCCCCAGCGCGGGCACGGCCAGGCCCAGCACGCGCTTCGCCGGAACCCGTTCGATCTCCTCCACGTTCGCCACGAACCGGACTCTAACCGCCGCCCCACCGGCGTCTTGAATGACTCATTCAGGACGCCGGAGGTCCTGAATGAGTCATTCAAGACCTCGCGGCGGGGGCTACAGCGGGGCTACAGCAGCGGCGCCCGCTCCAAGGCCTCGCGCAGGCCCGCGATGACGTCCGAGGCCGAACCCGCGATGGTGCAGCCCGCGGCCTGCCGGTGCCCGCCGCCACCGAACTCCGCCGCCACCGCCGAGACGTCGATCCCGATGGAACGCAACGAAATCTGCCACTGCCCCAGGTGCGCCGGGTCCTGTTTGAGCACCGCCGCGACGGCCGCTTCCCGCACCGAGCGGACGACGTCGATGACCGACTCGACCTCCTCGCCGCGGACCGTGCTCGCCGCCTCGGCGCCGACCACCGCGTGCACGAAACCCCGGCCCTGCGCGGCTTCCGGCTCCAACCGGGCCTCGCGCAGCACCGACGAGAGCATCGGCAGCCAGGCGAACGGGCGCTCGTCGACGATCCGGCGCACGATGGCTTCCGGGTCGGCCCCCGCTTCCAGCAGCCGGGCCGCCATCCGGTGCGTCTCCGGGCTCGCCCGGCGGAACCCGCTGGTGTCGGTGACGATCCCCGCGTAGAGCCCGCGCGCGATCGGCTCGTCCAGCTCGGCGCCCAGTTCATCCAGGACGCGGAACACGAGGACCGCGCTGGCCTCGGCGCTCTCGTCGACGACGTGGCAGGTGCCGTAGAACGTGTTCGTCGCGTGGTGGTCGATCACCAGCACCGCGCCGGCGAGCTCGACGCGCCCGGCGAGCCGGCCCAGCCGCTTCGGCGTCGGCGTGTCGACGCAGACGAGCAGCCCGTCGGAGTCCGGGAGGGCGTCGGGGTGCGTGAGGAGGCCGTCCTCGTCGAGCCACCGCAGCGTCTCCGGGGCCTCGTCGGGCTCGCCGAAGGAGACGCGCACCCGCGCACCACGCCGGAGCAGCGCCCGGCCGAGGGCGAGTGCGCTGCCCAGCGCGTCCGCGTCCGGCCGCACGTGGCCGAGGATCGTCACGTCGGTTGCCGCCGCGAGCAGTGCCGCCGCGTCCCGGATGTCCTGCGCCGAAGTAGGGGTCACGGTGCGTCACGCTACGCTCTGCGGGATGCCTGAGTACGCGATGCTGGTCTACCCCTCGGCCAACCGGGTCTACGCCGCCTCCTCCCCCGCGCTGCTGCGCGCCGAGCTGGCGGTGTTCGGCGCGAGCCTGGCGGCCGAGCTGTCCGCGATCGAGGAGGTCGAGCTCGGCGGCGTCGGCTACGTGCGCTTCACCAGCTCGGCGCCCCTCGGCGAGAGCGACCTCGCGCTGCTGTCGAACGTCTCGTCGCTGTACGCGCTGTTCGAGCTGGGTGACGGCGTCCTCCGACCGGTGCGCGTGACACCGCTGGCGAAGGCCGACTCGGACCTGCTGACCATCCAGAAGTACGCGGGCAAGACGAACGAGCTGTTCACCAAGCTGCTGGTGAACGTGACCTTGCTGGCGACGGCGGACCCGTTCTCGGACCGGCCGAAGTACCTGCTCGACCCGCTGTGCGGCCGCGGCACCACGCTGAACCAGGCGATGATGTACGGCCTGCACGCGACCGGCCTGGACGTCGACGCCAAGGACTTCGAGGCCTACGAGGCGTTCATCAAGACGTGGCTGCGGAACAAGCGCGTGAAGCACACCGCGGAGTCGGGCCAGCTGCGGCGCAACAAGGTCCGGCTCGGCCGGCGGCTCGACGTCGAGTACGCGCTGGACAAGGAAGCGTACAAAGCGGGCGACACCCGCAAGCTCACCTACTTCAGCGCCGACACCCTGACCACCGACGAGGTGCTGCGGGCGAACTCCTGCGACGTGATCGTCACGGACGCGCCGTACGGCGTCCAGCACGGCAGCCACCGCGAGGCAGGTCTGCAACGCAGCCCGCGCGACCTGCTCGCGGCGGCCGTGCCGGTGTGGACGCGGGTGCTGAAGCCCGGCGGCGCGCTCGGGATTTCGTGGAACACCACCGTGCTGCCGCGCGAAGAGCTGGTCGCGGTGCTCCGGAAGGCCGGGCTGGACGTCCGCGAGGGCGGGCCGTGGGAGGAGTTCGCCCACCGGGTGGACCAGGCCATCCTGCGTGACCTGGTCGTCGCGGCGAAGCCGGCTTCCTGAGTCGACAAAACGCTACCGGGTGAGCTCGCCCTTCACCGGCGCCTGCCCGTTCTCCTCCGGCGCCACGGCGGGAGCCGACGGCGGCGTGCTCAGGCCGCGCTTCACCGAGTCCAAGATGGACAGTCCCTGGCCGACCAGGCCGGCCGCCATCTCCCCGAGGCCGTCGGCGCCGTTGAGGATGTTGACGTTCGCCCCCGACAGCCCTCGCCCGGCCTCCTTGACGATCTGCGGCAGCTGGTCGATGAGCATCCGGTCGAGCGCGACCCGGTTGTTCGACGCGGCCGCCTCCGCCTGCACACGCATCTTCTCCGCCTCGGCGATCGCCAGGATGCGGATCCGCTCGGCCTCGGCGTCGGCGGGCTTGATGACCTCGGCCACCAGCTGCTGCTGCCGCAGCTCGGCTTCGCGCTGGGCCAGCTCGGTGCGCGCGTCGATGACCTCCTGCTGCGCCTTCGCCTGCGCCAGCGGACCGGCCTGGGCCGCCTGCGCCTGGGCCGCCTCGACTTCGGCGCGGTACCGCGCCTGCACGATCGAGGTCTGCCGGGCGTACTCGGCCTGCGTCCGCTGCGACTCCTGTTCGGCCTCCGCCGCGGTCTTGTTCGCCACGGCCTGGGCGATCTGCGCGTCGCGCTGGATGGCGGCGTTGTGCGGCGCGGCCATCGCGGCGATGTAGCCGAGCTTCATGTCGTCGATCGACTGGATCTGCAGGGCATCGACGGTGAGGCCGATCTTCGCCATCTCCAGCGCCGAGCCGTCCAGCACCTCGGTCGCGAGCTTCTGCCGCTCGGTGATGATCTCCTCGACGGTCATCGACCCGATGATGGACCGCAGGTGGCCGGCGAAGATCCGGCCGGTCAGCACGGACATCTGGTCCTGGTCGGAGAGGAACCGCTGGCCGGCGTTGACGATGCTCTCCGTGTCGTTGCCGACCTTGAACGCGATCACCGCCCGGACCGTGAGGGCGATGGCCTGCTTCGTCACGCACACTTCGGTCACTTCCGCCTCGCACATGGCGAGCGTGAGGAACCGGACTTTCCGGAAGACCGGCATGACGAACGCACCGTGGCCGGTGACGACCCGGAACGGCGACGCGCTGCTGCTGTTCTTGCCCCCGGAGATCAGCATCGCCTCGTTGGGAGCCGGCACGCGATAACCGAACATCGACAGTCCTTCTGAAATCACTGGGAAGCGGGATCCGAGGCGTCCCACGCCACGACGTCGACCGTGCGCCGGCCCCGGGTTTCCACGACCAGGACGGTCGCGCCCTTCGGCAGCTCCGTGTCGGACCAGGCAAGGAAGGTTTCCAGGCCACCCCTGATCCTGATCAGCACCTCCCCGGGGCCCCGCTGCCCGCGGGTGCCGACCAGGAGGACTCCGGTGCGGCCGGACGGAGAGAGATCGGAGTGCATGGGTGCCGACCTCCCTCGGTGGCCGTCTCGGTGCGGGATCAGCCCCCGCTGTACCCCATTGTGCTCCCGGCGGACGCGCGAGGCAGGCACTGTGAGGTTCCGATCAGGAGGCAACCAGGCGGGCCGCTCGAGCGTGCGCGGCTATACTCGCGGACCGTGACCGTCGAGCAACGTCCCCTGCGCGCGGACGCCCGGCGCAACCGGGAGGCGCTCGTCGCGGCCGCGCGGGAAGTGTTCGGCGCCAAGGGCGTCGACGCCCCGCTCGACGAGATCGCGCGGCGCGCCGAGGTCGCCATCGGCACCCTCTACAACCGGTTCCCGACCCGGGCCGACCTCGTCGAGGCCGCGTTCCTGCCCACGCTCGAGGAGGCGCAGGCGGTGACCGAAGAAGCCCTCGCCTGCGAAGACCCGTGGGAGGGATTCGTCCTGTTCCTCGAGGGGTCGATCCGGATGCAGGTGGCCGACCGCGGGTTCACCCAGGTGTGCGCGCGGGCGTTCGATCCGGCGTCGGGGCTGGAGAAGGCCAAGCACGCCAACGCTTCCCGGATGCAACGGATCATCGAGCGGGCGCAGGAGGCCGGGGTCCTGCGCGCGGACTTCCAGCTCGCCGACCTGGCGGTGGTGTTCGCCGGGGCATCCGCGGCACCGGACTGGCGGCGCGGGCTCACCCTGGTGCTCGACGGGCTGCGCCCGCGATGACCTGGCTCGCGGACACCGCCACCTCGTACGACACGGTGGCCGAAAGCTACGCGGAGTTCGTGTCGGACGCGCTCGAGAAGGAGCCGTACCTCAAGGCCGCGCTGACGCTGTTCGCCACACAGGTCGACGGGCCGGCGGTGGACGTCGGCTGCGGCCCGGGGCACTTCACGGCGTACCTGGCTTCGCTCGGCGTCGACGCGTCCGGCATCGACCTTTCCCCGGGGATGATCGACCTGGCTCGCCGGGCGCACCCTCGGCTGCGGTTCGAAGTGGGGTCGATGACGGACCTCGCGCTGCCCGGCGCGTCGGTCGCGGGCGTGCTGGCGTCCTGGTCGCTGATCCACGTCCCCGACGAGGCGGTGCCGGTGGCACTGGGCCACTTCCACCGCGTGCTGCGGCCGGGCGGGCTGCTGGTGATCGGTTACCACGTCGGCGCGGGCACCCGGCTCAAGAGCCAGGGCTACGGCGGGCACCCGATGCGGGTCAACGTCCACCTCCGGCAGCCGTGGTGGCTCGCCCGGCGGGTGCGGGAAGCCGGGTTCACCGTGGACGCGGAATGGCTGCTGAGGCCCGGAGCCGAGGTGGCGCAGGCCATTCTGTTCGCTTCGAAGTAGCCCGGTGGGCAAGCAGAACGGGGTGGTCAGCGTCGCCGGGTTCACCGACGCCGCCGGCAGCAACTACCTGCGGCTCGGCTACCTCGTGTTCGACCCGTCGAGCAACGCCGTCCAGCACAACTTCTGGACCTGGAGCCAGCGCGACTACCCCGTTCCGGTGAACAGCGGCGACGTCTACTACTGCGGCGAGTGACCCGAACGGCCACTTCACCGGCAAATTCGTTGATGCTCACCAACCCGAGCGCCCCAAGGCGGCCTTCGGTGCGTCTGACGCACCGAAGGCCGCCTTGGGTGCGTCAGACGCAACCAAGGCCACATTGGGGCGCTTGAACCGGGCCGCGCGCAACACTAGGCGAAGGCCTGCTCGGCGAAGCCGAGTCCCCCGCGTTCGGCCATGGTGAGCACCTGCCGGGAGACGTGCCGGGGTGGGGTGCGGATGTACTGCCGGAAGCCGCGCGCCCGGAGCTTCAGGTCGAACTCGTGCCCCTCGATGTGCCACAACGGGTACGGCTTGTCGTCCGGTGCGTCGAGGCAGTGGAGGTCCGCGATCTCCAAGCCGCCGTGCAGGGGGCCGAGGTTGCCGGTGATGTCCCAGGCCTCGTCGAACACCAGGGTCGCCGGGGCGATCCAGAACGTGAAGTGCTTCTCGCGCCGGGCCGGCTCGACCCAGCGGACGATGTAGTCCAGGTCCAGCAGGAGCCGGCCCGGCGGCGGGTCGTCGTCCTCGACGATGCCGAGCGCGTGGACGTAGCTGTCGTGCCAGCCCATCTGCGGGAAGTCGGCGTCGGTCCAGACGGCCTTGGACAGGCCGCACGGATCGGTCATGACAGGCGCTCCCCCACGAACTTCACGATCTCCGGCAGTACTCCCCGCCAGTATTCGTCATTGTGCGCGCCCGGGGAAAACCGGGACACTGCGGGCGAAACCGCCTTCACCAGCTTGCGGTCGGCGCCGAGGAACGGGTCCGACTCGCCGCACCACACGCCGAGGCCCGCGGGACGCAGCTCGGCCGTGTGCAGCAGGGGTTCCTCCGCCCGCCAGTTCGCCTCGTCCGCGAACACCTTGCGGCTGCGGGCGTCCGGCCAGCTCACGAACAGCGCCGCACTCGCCGTCGCCACCGCTTTCAGGTCCGGGTGCGCACGGGCGAACCGCAAGGCGCCGAAGCCGCCCATCGAAATGCCGAACACCGCCGAGGGCGGACGCAGGTCGCGGGCAGCCAGCCAGCCCGGGACTTCGTCGGTGAGCATGCGCTGCGGGTCGTCGTCGCTCCCGACGTTCACCCAATAGTGGTCGCCGTCGATGGCCGCGATGGCGAACGGCGGGGTTCCGGCGCGGACCGCCGCCGTCAGCACGGCAGGGACGCCGAGTGAGAGGAACGTCCGCGCCTGGGCGCCGCGGCCGTGCAGGGCCAGGCACACCGGCAGTCCCGAGGCCGGGACGCCTTCGGGGGTGATCAGCACCAGGTCGACATCGGTGCCGCGGGCCGCCGAGTGCATGCGCTGGACCGTCACCGGGTCACGCAGCGGCGACGGGCCGGTCGGCTCTGGCACCGCCGGCGGGCCGGGCGGTGGCCCGGACGGCGGGGACGAGCAGCCCACCAGCAGCGCCAGTGCGCTGCCGGCGAGCAGGCTGCGGCGGGAGAGCACGGGTCAGCTCCGGCTCTCCTCCTCCGCGAACTCGTCGTCTTCGGCCTCTTCGCGAGGCGCCTTGTACGGGTCGGCGTCGCCCGCGTGCTGGGCTCCCGCCGAGCGGCGCGCGACCTCCGCGTCGGCCTCACGGGCCTTCGCGAGCAGGTCCTCGATCCGCTTCGACTCCTCGGGGATGGTGTCCGCGACGAACGTCAGCGTGGGCGTGTAGCGGACCCCGGTGCCTTGCCCGACCTTCGTGCGGAGCATCCCGCGCGCCGATTCGAGGGCGGCGGCGGCACCGGCGAAGTCCGGGGGGACGTCCAGCTTCTCGCCGAGCACGGTGTAGTACACCGTGGCGTCGTGCAGGTCGCCGGTGACCTTCGTGTCCGTGATGGTCACGTAGTCCAGCCGGGTGTCCTTGACCTCGTGTTCGATCGCCGACGCGACGATCTGCGAGATCCGCTTGGCGAGCTTGCGAGCCCGAGCAGGATCGGCCATGTCGTTCTCCTAGAGAAAGTTAATCGTCTGGGCCGAGCAGCCGGCGGTGGGCGGAGATCAGTTCGAACTCCGGCCGGCTCGCCACGTACCGCTCACACGAGTCGAGCACGTCCCGGACGTGCTCGCCACCTTCGGCGACCACGGCCACCCCGATGAGGGCCCGGCGGTGCAGCTCGGTGTGCCCGGCTTCGGCCACCGACACGGCGAAGCGCTTGCGCACCTCGGCCAGCACCGGACGGACCACGGATCGCTTCTGCTTCAGCGAATGAACGTCGCCGAGCAGGATGTCGAGCTCGAGGGCTCCGACGAACATAGGCAGATGAGTTTGGGATAGTAGGGATGACCGGGTGCGCACGGGAGTTCCCGTGCGCACCCAGTCCCGAGCGATTACGCCCGCGGCTTCTCGCGCTGCTCGTACGTCTCGATCAGGTCGCCGACCTTGAGGTCGCCGTACGAACCGAGCGTCAGACCGCACTCGTAGCCCTCGCGGACCTCGACCACGTCGTCCTTGAACCGCCGCAGCGAGCTGACCGGCAGGTTCTCCGCGACGACAGTGCCGTCGCGGAGCAGCCGGGCCCGCGCGTTGCGCCGGATCTCGCCGGACATGACCAGGCAACCCGCGATCGTACCGATCTTGGAGGACTTGAAGACCTCGCGAACCTCCGCGCGGCCCAGCTCGACCTCTTCGTACTCCGGCTTGAGCATGCCCTTGAGGGCCTGCTCGATCTCGTCGATCGCCTGGTAGATGACCGTGTAGTACCGGACGTCGACGCCCTCGCGGGTGGCCCGCTCGGTCGCCTTGCCCTGGGCGCGGACGTTGAACCCGAGGACGATCGCGTCGGACGCGGTCGCCAGGTCGATGTCCGACTCGGTCACGCCACCGACACCGCGGTGGACCACGTTCAGCTCGACCTCGTCGCCGACGTCCAGCTGGAGCAGCGAGGCTTCGAGGGCCTCGACCGTACCCGAGTTGTCACCCTTGATGATCAGGTTGAGGCTGTTCGTCTCCTTCAAGGCGGAGTCGAGGTCCTCGAGGCTGACCCGCTTGCGGCGCGACGCGTTGAGCGCGTTCCGCGTACGAGCCGACCGGCGCTCGGCGATCTGCCGGGCGACGCGGTCCTCGTCGACCACCAGGAAGGTGTCGCCCGCACCCGGCACCGAGGTGAACCCGATGACCTGGACGGGACGCGACGGCAGCGCCTCGGTGACGTCGACGTTGTGCTCGTCGACCATCCGGCGGACGCGGCCGTAGGCGTCACCCGCCACGACCGAGTCACCGACGCGCAGCGTGCCGCGCTGGACCAGGACGGTGGCCACCGGGCCGCGGCCGCGGTCGAGGTGCGCCTCGATCGCGACACCCTGGGCCTCCATGTCCGGGTTGGCCCGGAGGTCCAGAGCGGCATCGGCGGTCAGCAGGATCGCCTCGAGCAGGCCGTCGATGTTGATGTTCTGCCGCGCGGAGATCTCGACGAACATCGTGTCGCCGCCGTACTCCTCGGCGACCAGGCCGTACTCGGTCAGCTGCTGCCGGATCTTGTCCGGGTTCGCGCCTTCCTTGTCGATCTTGTTGATCGCGACCACGATCGGGGCCTTGGCGGCCTGCGCGTGGTTGATCGCCTCGACCGTCTGCGGCATCACACCGTCGTCGGCCGCCACCACGATCACCGCGATGTCGGTCGAGTTGGCACCACGGGCACGCATGGCGGTGAACGCCTCGTGACCCGGGGTGTCGATGAAGGTGATCAGGCGCGGGTTGCCTTCGAGCTCGGTCTCGATCTGGTACGCACCGATGTGCTGCGTGATGCCGCCGGCCTCGCTCTCGCGGACCTTCGTCTTCCGGATCGTGTCGAGCAGCCGGGTCTTACCGTGGTCGACGTGACCCATGATGGTCACGACCGGCGGCCGGACCTGCAGATCCTCTTCGCCACCCGCGTCGTCGCCGTAGGTGATGTCGAAGGTCTCCAGGAGCTCGCGGTCCTCCTCCTCGGGGCTGACGACCTGAACGTGGTAGTTCATTTCGCCGCCGAGCAGCTCGAGGATGTCGTCCGACACGGACTGCGTCGCGGTGACCATCTCGCCGAGGTGGAAGAGCACCTGCACCAGCGAAGCCGGGTTGGCGTCGATCTTCTCGGCGAAGTCGGTCAGCGAAGCACCCCGCGGCAGCCGGATCGTCTCGCCCTGCCCCTTGGGCAGGCGGACGCCGCCGACGCTGGGCGCCTGCATGTTGTCCATGTACTCCTGGCGCTTCTGCCGCTTCGACTTGCGACCCTTGCGCGAGGGACCACCGGGACGCCCGAAGGCACCCGCGGTACCGCCACGGCCACCGGGGCCGCCACGACCGCCGCCGCCACCGCGGAAGCCGCCGCCACCGGCCGGGGCACCGCCGCCGCCACCGGGACCGCCGCCACCGGGACGGAAGCCACCGCCGGCACCGCCGCCGCCACCCGGACGGAAGCCACCGCCGCCGCCACCGCCACCGGGACCGCCGCGGAAGCCACCGCCGCCGCCACCGCCACCGGGACCGCCGCGGGCGCCGCCACCGGGGCCGCCACGGGCACCGCCACCGGGACCACCGCGGGCGCCGCCACCAGGACCGGCGGGACGCTGCGTGCGGCCCGGCATCATGCCGGGGTTCGGCCGCGGGGGCATGTTGCCCGGGCTCGGCCGGTTGCCACCGGCGCCACCACCCGGCCGCGGGGCCGGACGGTCACCGGCACCCTGGCCGCCACCGGGACGCGGCGGGCGGTTGTCGCCGCCCTGACCGCCACCGGGGCGCGGGCCCTGCGGGCGCGGCGGAGCGCCGGAACCGACGCCGAACGGGTTGTTGCCGACGCGCGGGGTGCGCGGGCCGGGCTTGGGACCGCCGGGCTTGGGGCCCTGCGGCTTCGGCGGGACGACCGAACCGGTGTTGCCCGAAGGCGCGGCCGGGGTGTCCTGCTTGGGAGCGGCCGGAGCCTCGGCTTTCGCGGCCGGGACCTGCTCCTGGGGTGCGGGCGCGGCGGGCTGCTGACGCGGACCGGGCCGGGGACCGGGGCGCTGCCCCGGGGTGGCCGGCTTCGACGCCGCGGGCGCCTGCTGCTGTTGGGGTGCGGCCGGAGCCGCCTGGAACGACGGAGCCGGAGCCGCCTGGGCCGCCGGAGCCTGCTGAGCAGGCGCGGGGGCCTTCGGGGCGGCGGGACCGGGCTTCGCCGCCGGCGGGCCGGGGCGCGCCGACGGACCGGGGGTCGGCTTCTTGGCCCCCTTGGGGGCATACGCGTCGCGAAGACGGCGGGCGACGGGCGCCTCGACCGTGGACGACGCGGACTTGACGAACTCGCCCTGTTCCTTCAACTTCGCGAGCACGTCCTTGCTGGTGATGCCGAGCTCCTTCGCGAGCTCGTGTACGCGGGCCTTGCCTGGCACAACTCTCCTCATCTAGGGGAGGCCAGGCGGAAAACCCGCTGACCTCGTCCTTATTGTCTGACGCTCATGGCTTCAGCTTCACGGCTGACTCATGACGGGTCGACCTGCTTCCTTGCTTCCTCGCGACTCCGGGGACGTCCCGGAGTCGTGGTGCGTGGTGGTGCGCCCGACCTGCTCGCGAACCTCGCGGGCGTCGAGCGCCCCGGGAGCCCGCAAGGCTCTCGGGAAGGCTCGCCGCCGCTCGGCCTTGGCCAGGCAGTCCGGGTCGGGGTGCAGCCAAGCTCCCCGGCCCGGCAGCCGCCGACGCTCGTCGACGACCACCCGCCCGGCCACCGCGACCACGCGCAGCAGCTCACCGATCAAGGCCCGCCGCTTGCAGCCGACACAAGTCCGCACCGGGGAAATCCGGTGGGGCTGGTGCTCGGCTACCCGCCGCGGGCTTCGAACCACTCCTGAGTCTAGCGCTTCGACCTTCACTCAGCCGAACCGGTTGTCGCGGCGGGCCGCGACGGACGGGCGTGGTCTTGATCACCCTCGTCGTCGACCGGTGCCGCGTCGCTGCGGATGTCGATCCGCCAGCCGGTCAACCGGGCGGCCAGGCGGGCGTTCTGGCCCTCCTTGCCGATCGCCAGCGACAGCTGGAAGTCCGGCACCACGACGCGGGCGGTCTTCGCCCGTTCGTCCACGACTCGTACCGAAACAACCTTCGCGGGCGAGAGCGCATTCCCGACGAAACGAGCGGGATCCTCGGAGAAGTCGATGATGTCGATCTTCTCACCGGCCAGCTCGCTCATCACGTTGCGCACGCGCGCGCCGACCGGGCCGATGCAGGCGCCCTTGGCGTTGACGCCCGCCACGGTGGACTTGACCGCGATCTTCGTGCGGTGCCCCGGCTCGCGCGCCACGGCGGCGATCTCGACCGTCCCGTCGGCGATCTCCGGCACCTCGAGCGCGAACAGCTTGCGCACCAGGTTCGGGTGCGAGCGCGAGAGCGTGATCTGCGGGCCGCGGTTGCTGCGCGACACCGTGACCACGTACGCCTTGATCCGGCTGCCGTGCTCGTAGGACTCGCCGGCGACCTGCTCGCCGGAGGGCAGCACGCCCTCGGTGTCACCCACCTGGACCACGACCATGCCGCGCGCGTTGGCGCGGGCGTCGCGCTGGATGACGCCGGCGACGATCTCGCCCTCCTTGGTGGAGAACTCGCCGAAGGTCTTCTCGTGCTCGGCGTCACGCAGCCGCTGCAGGATGACCTGGCGCGCGGTGGTGGCGGCGATCCGGCCGAACCCCTCCGGGGTGTCGTCCCACTCCTCGTCGGTCTCGCCGTCGTGGGTCAGCGTGCGCGCGAGCACGCGCACCAGGCCGGTCTTGCGGTCGATGTCGATGCGGGCGTGCGACTGGTGGCCCTCGGTGTGCTTGTACGCGGTGAGCAAGGCCGTCTCGATGGCCTCGATCACCGTTTCGAAGGGGATGTCCTTGTCCCGTTCGATCGCCCGCAGCGCGGCGATGTCGACGTTCACTTCGACCCCTTATCCGTCTCGGCCGGACCGGCAGCGGTCTGGCCGGACGCGTCGTCTTCGAGCAGTTTCAGGTCCTCGGCGGGCGGCTGCTTGAACTCGATCTCCACGACCGCCTTCGCCACGTCGGCGTAGCGGACGTCGCGGAGCTTGCCGCCGGCCAGGACGCGGGCGGCGTCCTCACCCGCGTGACCGACCCGGCCGACGAAGGGCGCGCCCTCCGCCGGGCTGACCTTCACCAAGCGGAATTTCGCGCGCCGCCAGTGCCGCGGCTGGGTCAGCGGGCGGTCGAGGCCCGGCGAGGTGACCTCCAGCGTGTAGGCGCTCGCGAGCACGTGCTCGTTCTCGTCGAGCGTCGCCGAGACCGTGCGGCTGATCTCGGCGATCTCGTCCAGCCCGACACCGTCGTCGGAGTCGACGACGACCTTGACCAGCTGACGCCGGCCGGCCTGCTGCACCTCGAACGAATCGAGGTCGAAACCCGCGGCGGTGACGGCTTCGGCCACTATCGGCTGAAGCCGGCTGGCGAGTTCTCCTGGCACGTGGGGCTCTCCTTGGTTCGGACCGGGGTACGCGGGTCGGTGGTGGACCAGCTTATCCGGTCGCCCACTCGGCCCGCGCGAGCGGCGGGGCCGCCCCGGGGCCTGGCAGGATGGGGCGGCGTGACCGGAAGACCGACCGAGCTGACCCGTCGTACCGCCCTCCGCGCGGGGGCACTGGCCGCACTGGCCGTCCCCCTCGCCGCCTGCGGGCCCGGCTACGACGAAAGCCCCGACCCGCTGCAGCCGCTGCTGGCCGCCGCCCAGGCGGACGCCGACGCCGCACGCGCGCTGGCCAAGGGGGCCGACGCCGACGCCGCCGGCCAGCTCGCCGACGCGCGCGCGGCACACGCGGCCGCCCTGAAGTCCGAAGTGGACCGGCTGAACCGGCCCACCCCGTCGCCGTCGCCGAACCCGCCCGCCCCGGCGGCGCTGGGCGACCTGAAGGAGCGCTTGGCGGCCGCCCGCAAGCAGGCCGAAGACCTGGTCGGAGGGCTGCCGCGGTACCGCGCCGGGCTGGTCGCGGCGGTCGCGGCGGGCTGCGCGTCGCTGCAGCGCATCGCCCCCGCGCTGGGCCCGGGCGAGGACGCCCCGAAGGCCGGCACCGCCCCGGCCGGCGCGGTGCCCCCGGAAGCGGTGGACCCGCTGCAGGTGGCCCTGGCGGCCGAGCACGCCGCGGTGTGGGTGTACGGACTGGTCAGCGCGTTCCTGCCGGGCGAGTTCGGCGACGCGGAGAAGAGCGGCGCGGCGGAGCACGCCCTGCGCCGCGACTTCCTGCAGACGACGCTCTCGGCGGCCGGGGCGACGCCGGTCGCACCCGAGGCGGCGTACGTGCCGAAGAACCCGGTGACGGACGCGAAGTCGGCGTCCCGGGTGGTGGCGACGGCCGAAGCCGACTGCGCATCGGCGTGGCTCGCGGTGATCGACCACACCGACGACGCCGGGTTGCGCACGGCGGCGCTGCACGCCCTCGTCGCCGCCTCCCGCCGAGGCACCCCCTGGCGCTCCGAGGCGGGCGAGAAGCCGGTGGCGATCGCCCTGCCCGGCCGGTCCGGCTGACCCGGCCACCGCTTAAGCGCCCCAAGGCGGCCTTCGGTGCGTCTGACGCACCGAAGGCCGCCTTGGGTGCGTCAGACGCAACCAAGGCCACATTGGGGCGCTCGGGACGGGTCAGGAGTGCAGGTCGGCCGACAGGCGGAGGGCGTCGTCGGCGATCCGCTCGATCAGGTCCTTGTCCTTGTGCTTGGCGTAGAAGTCGGCCAGCACGATCGTCGTGTTCGTGCCGTCGACCTTCGACGAGTACGCCGCGTCCTTGCCGCTCACGCTCGGGGTTCCGGTGCCGGCGAACGTCTTGTCCTTCACCAGGTCCGTGACGTTGCCGGTGCCGTCCTTCTCGGTCAGCGCCTTGAGGGCCTTCGCATTGGTCGAGTCCGGCATGCCGACCAGCGCCACGGACACCAGCGCCTTCGCGCCGCCCGACTCCGTCGTGTAGAGCGCCCGGACCAGCGACTGGCACGGGCTGTCCTTGAAGAAGCGCTGGGTGTCGCCGTAGGACTTCTCGACGCAGTCCGTCGTCTTCACCGGCCCCGCGACCAGCGTGAACTTGAACTGCCCGGTGTTCTGCGCCGGCGGCTGCGCGACCGGCTCGTCCGGCGTCGAGTCGTGCCGGATCAGGAACCAGAGCAGCCCGGAGACGACGGCGATCGCGACCAGCCCGGCGCCCCTGAGCAGCAGGGACCGGGTGTCACGCGCCGGCGGACCCGGCACGGGCGGGCGGGGCTGCGGGGGCACCGCGCCCAGCGGGGCCGTGTCGGACGGGCCTGGGGTGAAATGCGCACCAACCACGGGTCCATACGGTAGTTCACGCCCGCTGGGAGGTTCACTCGAATGCGGGTAAGACGCGTTCGACGTCGTCAAGGGTGTTGTAGAGGTGGAAGCCGACCCGCACGCGGCCGCCGCGGACGCTCGACACGATCCCGGCCGCGGCGACCCGCTCCGGATCCGCGTCGAGCGCCACGATCGCGGTGCCGCGCGGCGGCAGCCCGAGCTTCTCCAGCAGCGTGTCGGCCAGGCCGGCGTTGTGCGCCTGGACCTGGGCGAGGTCGAGGCCGGCGAAGTACTCCAGGGCCACCGCCGAGCCGACCTGGGCCAGCCAGACCGGCGAGAGGTCGAACGCGCGGGCGTCGCCGGCCAGGCGCAGCGGGAGGCCGTAGACCGTGGCCCACGGGTCCTCTCCCGCGTACCAGTTCGCCGCGACCGCGCGGGTGCGCTCCTGCGCGTCCGGCCGCACCGCGAGCCACGCGGTGCCGCGCGGCGAGCCGAGCCACTTGTAGCCCGCCGCGACGACCCAGTCCGCCCAGGCGACGTCCAGCGGCAGCCAGCCGGCCGCCTGGGTCGCGTCGAGCAGCACCGCCGCCCCGGCGGCCTCGGCGGCGGCCCGCAGGGTCGGCAGGTCGGCGATCCGGCCGTCGGCGGACTGGACGACGCTCACCGCGACGACGTCGTGGCCCTCGACCCGCGACGGCAGCACGTCCAGGGGCACCTCGGTCACCGTGACGCCGGGGTGCACCGCGAAGGGGAACGTCACGCTGGTGAAGTCGCCTTCGGCGGCGAGCACGCGGGTGCCGGCGGGCAGCGCGGCGGCGACGTTGGCGACGAGCTGCGAGACCGACGCGCCGCTCGCGACGCGGTCCGGTCCGACGCCGAGCAGCCGGGCGAACCCGGCCCGCGAGCGCGCCACGTACTCGTCGAACTCCCCCGGCCGGGTCGCGCCGGTCCGCCACCGTTCCACCGATTCGGCCACGGCCGCGGCCACCGGCGCGGGCGGGATGCCCACGCTGGGCGTGTTCAGGTATCCGGACGGAGCGGCGAAGTCGGTTCCGAAGGCACGCATGCCCCGACCCAAGCAGACCGGGCCGGGCCGGTTCACCCGATTTACGGCAGCAGGGACGTGACGTCGGCGTAGGTCGGCGGCGTCAGCGGCAGGTCACGGCCGTCCCGCACGGCCAGCGCGGTTTCGGCCGCGGCGGCGAGCGCCATCCGGTACGGCAGCGATCCCAGGCTCACCCGCGCGACGCCCAGCGCCGCGAGCCCGGCCACGGTGACCCTCCCGGGCAGGAACAGCAGGTTGAGCGGCACGCCGACGGCGACGATGCGCTCGACGTCGGCCGGCTCGGCGAGCCCGGGCACGAAGACGCCGTCCGCGCCCGCCGCCACGTACGCCCGCACCCGCCGCTCGGCCTCGGCGAGCGAGCAGTCGCCGGCCCAGTGCGTGTCCGTCCGGGCGTTGACGAACAGCCCCGGCGTGCGTTCCTTGACCGCCGTGACCAGGGCGCACTGGGTGTCGACCGGCGCGAGCGAACCGTCGGCCCGGCCGTCTTCGAGGTTGACGCCCACCACGCCCGCGGCGGCCAGCTCGGCCGCGAGATCGGCAACCGCGGCCGGGTCCGCGCCGAAGCCGTCGGCGATGTCGACGCTGACGAGCGCGTCCAGCCGGGTCAGGCGCGTGGCGAGGGCGACGGTCGCGTCCCCCGTCGACGGTGCGCCGTCCGGCTCCCCCGCCGCCGCGGACACGCCGAGGCTGGTCGTGCCCAGGGCGCGGAAGCCCTGCGCGGCGAGAAAGGCGCCGACGCCGAACTCCCACGCGTTGGGCAGCAGCAGCGGGGAGCCGGGGACGTGCAGGGCACGGAAGTCGTCCATGCCCCCGAACCTAGGTCCGCGACGCTTCGGCGGGCGCCGAACCCTCGAGGAAGGGCGTCAGCACCCCCGGCACGGCGGCCGCCGCGAACTCCAGGCCTTCGCCGGCGGCGGCGTCGCGGATCGCGTAGGCGCCGGAGCCCGCCGCGGTGGTCGCGGTGAACGTCGCGAGGCCGCGGCGGCGCTGGAACACCGACTGCTTCACGGTCCAGCCGATCACCCCGTCCCGCGTCAGCACGGCCGTGCCGCGCCGGATCGAGCCCGCGCGCGTCACCAGGTAGCGGCCGCGCGAGCCGTGCCCGAGGCCGCGGTAGGCGTCCAGGGCCAGCAGGACGGCCACCGGCAGCGCGACGACGGCCAGCAGACCGCCGAGCACGAGCAGGACGTCGGTGAGCAGCGCGCCGAGCACCAGCAGGACGAGCACCGGCCCGAGCGCGGCGGCCGACGCCCACCGCAGCCGCCGTCCCCGGGCGGCGACCGGGTGCGCCACCAGCTCGACGGTCTCGATGCGCTCGCCCAGTACCTGCGCCACGACGTCCTGCGCGACGGCTTTCGGTGCGGCGGGCAAGAGCGTCTTCGACTCGGTCTTGTCGTCGTCACGATGCAGGCCGGTGGCGATGGCGTCCACGCGCGCGGCGCCGGCGAGCCGGGCCCCGAGCGGCTCGACCAGCTCGACACCGCGCAGGCGCCGTTCCGCCACGGTGATCGACCGGGTGGTCAGCAGCCCGCGGCGGACGCGCAGGGTGCCGCCGGGTTCGCGGTCCAGCCGGTAGTGCCACCACATTTCGGTGAACAGGCCCACCGCGCCGGTCACGCCGGCGACCAGCGCCAGGCCGGCCAGGAGCAGGAGGCCGACGGCCAGGGGCAGGTCGCCGAAGAGGCCGAGGAGCCACTTCAGCAGCCCGCCGCCGGCACCGAACCAGTCCGCCACCCTGAACAGGGTGCCGAACGCGGCCAGGCCGAGCGTCGGCGCGACGAAAGAAACCGGGGCGTAACGGATCCAGCGCGGATCGAGTGTCGCGAGTGGACCGTCTTGAGTGGACGGTTCCGGGAGCCGGTGCAGGAGCTCCGCGCGCAGGGCTTCGGCGTCCGCCCTGGCGAGCGGGGAGAGGGTGATCCGCTCCTGCTGCCCGGTGCCGATGGTCAGCGCCGCGACGCCGAACGCGCGGTGCAGCGGGTTGGCGGTCAGGTCGGCGCTGCGGATTCGTTCGCGGGGCAGGGATTTGCGGGTGTGGACGGCGAACCGGAAGTCGATCTCGAGGCGCTCGGCGGTGCAGCGGAAGCGGGTGTGGCGCCAGCGGACGTATTCGGCGAGCACGCCCACGCCGACGAGCAGGGCGGCGGCCGGGAGGAGCCAGAGGGATCGGGTGCCGAGGGCGATCGGGGAGCCGGCGGAGACGGCCACGCCGGCCATGAGGACCGCGGTGACGCCGAGGGTGCGCCGGTCGAGCCGCCGCCAGCCGGCCGGGGTGCCGCCGGAGTCGCGTCGGTGCTCGGCGCCCGGAGTGCCACCGGAGTCGCGGCGGTCCTCGGCGCCCGGGGTGCCGCCGGAGTCGCGGCGGTCCTCGGCGCTCGGGGCGGGCGTCCCGCCGAGCGCGGGGTCACCTCGCCCGTGCTCGCCGGCCTCGGCGCGCACCCCGCCGACCTCCGTGCCACGCCCGTGCTCGCCGCTCATGTCGCGTCCCCCGGCGTGGCGTCCGTGCGCTCGGTCAGCCGCTCCGCCACCTCGGCCGCGACCTCCGCGTCGAGACCGCGGAGCCGGACCGCGCCTCGGGCCGAGGCCGTCGTCACCGTGACCGTCGCGAGGCCGAACCGCTGCTGGAGCGGGCCGCGCAGCGTGTCGACCGTCTGCACCCGCGACAGCGGGGCCACCCGCCACTCCTGCCACAGGAACCCCGAGCGCACGTAGACCGCCGTGTCGGTCACCTCCCAGCGGTGCAGGCCGAACCACCACCGCGGCAGGACCAGGCACCAGGCCGCACCGAGCACAGCGACCCCGGCGGCCGGGGCCAGCAGCCAGGACGCGGCCGGCGGGATCAGCAGGCCGAGGCCCGCGAGGACGAGCACCGCGGGTCCGAACACCAGCGCTCCTTGCGCACGCCACCAGGCGATCGCGCGGCGGTCGAGTGCGTGGCGCGGTGGCCGCAGCCGTAGTTTTCCGGTCTCCACCGGACACCCCCCGAGATTGTTTTACAATGCGACCGCATCGTAACGGCGAAGCCCAGTTTTTTGCAATGCGATCGCATGACAACGGGAGCGGACGTGCCGAAACAGGTGGACCACGAGCAGCGCCGGGTGCAGATCGCCGAGGCGCTGCAACGGCTGACCACGCGCGCCGGCCTGGAAGGCGTCAGCCTGCGCCAGGTCGCGGCCGAAGCCGGCATGTCCATGGGCTCGGTGCAGCACTACTTCAAGACCAAGGACGAAATGCTGCGGTACGCCCTCGAGCACCGCCACAAGCTCCGCAGCGAGCGGATCACCGCGAAGGTCCTCGCCGAAGGACCCCCGACGCCGCGGTCGATCCTGCGCGCGTGCCTGGTCGAGATCCTCCCGCGCGACCCCGACAGCGAAGCCGACTTCCTCATCGGCGTCGCGTACTTCATCCGCGCCGTGGCGGACCCGGCGATGGCGAAGGCCTTCGGCGAAGGCATGCCGGAACTCCTGGACTTCTTCGCCGGCCAGGTTCGCCAGGCCCAAGAGTCGGGAGACGTCCCGGCGTCGGCCGTTCCCGAGACCGAGGCGACCCTCCTCTGGGCCATCGCGGACTCCCAGGGCTCGGAAATCCTGATGGGCCACCGCACCCCGGCCGAGGCGATCTCCACAGTGGACTACTACCTCGACCGCCTCTTCACCCCCTGACCGTGTCGACCCGCCAATCACGCGTGTCGACCCCTCAATCACGCGTGTCGACCCTTCCCGCGCGACCCGGCGGGCCGCCCGGTCGCGCGGGAAGGGTCGACGCGCGTGATCCCGGGGTCGACACGCGTGATCAGGAGGTCGACACGACGTCAGCCGCCTCCGCCGCCGGAAGCCGCGGCGATCGCGGCCGTGCGGGCGGCGCGGAGTTCGCGGAACACCTTGCGCAGGGCCGGGACCGCGGCCCCGGCCTGCTCCTCCAGCCGCGCGGACCAGCAGCGCCACGCGCTCGCGGTCCGGCAGCCGGTCGCGCGCGGTGTCGCACGCCAGCAGGTACGCACGGGCGGGCAAGGACAGCTCGCTCATCTCACTTCCGTCCTTCGTCGTCGGGTCCCCAGTCCACCGGTTCCGGGGCACCCGGCGGAACCGGACGACGGGGGTGATCGCGGCGACGAACGTTGCGCGGCCGCCCGACCGGGCGCAACTTTGGTTGCGCATCCGGGGCGGCGGCCGGCGGCAGCGGTTACCGTGACCGCGTGATCACCGCCCGGCGGCCGCTGTGGCCGAGCCGCTCCGACGCCTTCTGGCTCTTCCTGCCGGCGGTGGTGTTCGCCGGGCTCAACGTCCTGTACCAGGTCCTCGGCGAACGCACGACCGGAGCGCTCGGCCCGGCGGCCGGGCTGGTGCTGCAGGTGAGCTGCGACCTCTCGCTGGTGCTGCTGTTCCGGTTCCCGGCCCTGGTGACCGGGTTCGTCACCGCCGCGGCGTTCGCGATGCTGGCCTCCGACCTGTTCGCGCCCGGACTGCTCGTGCCGGTGCACCCGATCGCGCTGACGACCGTGCCGACCATCACCCCGGTGCTGCTGGCCCAGGCCGTGCGGGTGCTGGACCGGCGGACCGTGCTGTGGCTGGCCGGGATCCTCGCGATCGTGGCCATGCGCCCGTGGACGCCGAGCTGGGCCACTACGCCGTTCGGGTTGCTCAGCACCGCGCTGCCGGTAGCGATCACGCTCTACATCGAAGCCCGCAAGCAGCTTCTCCAGTCCCTGCGCGACCGGGCGGAACGCGCCGAGCGTGAGCAGCACCTGCTCGCCGAGCAGGCGCGGGCCGCGGAACGGCGGCGGCTCGCGGGCGAGATGCACGACGTCGTCACGCACCGGCTCAGCCTGATGGTGCTGCACGCCGGCGCGCTCGGCGTGACGTCGGCCGACCCGGCCGCGCGGACGGCGGCCGAGGACATCCGCCGCGAAGGCGCGCTGGCCCTGGACGAACTGCGCGACCTGGTCGGCGTCCTGCGCAACGGCGCCGAGACCGGGCCGCGGACGCTCAGCCCGGCCGAGCCCGGCGACCCGGCCCGGCTGGTCGAGGAGTCCCGGTCGGTCGGCGTGGTGACGGACCTCGTGGTGGCCGGCGACCCGGCGCAGGTGTCACCGACCGTCGCACGCACCGCGTACCGGCTCGTGCAGGAGTCGCTGACGAACGTGCGCAAGCACGCACCGGGCGCGTCGGCGACGGTGTCCCTGCGCTACCACCCGGGTGGCCTGGACGTCTCGGTGGCCAGCACGGCGGCGGCGCGCCCGCCCGACCCGGCGCTGGCGGCCAGCGGGTCTGGCGCCGGGCTGGCCGGCCTGCGGCAGCGCGTCGAACTGGTCGGCGGGCGCTTCGACGCGGGCCCGCGGCCGGGCGGTGGGTTCCGGGTCGGTGCGATACTGCCCGCCTACGTCCCGACGGCGGAAGGCACGCACTGTGATCCCGGTGCTCGTGGTCGATGACGAGCCGATGGTGTGCGCGCACCTGCGCACGATCCTGGGTTCGGCGGCCGATATCGACGTCGTCGCCCAGGCCGCCGACGGCGCCGAAGCCGTCGAGGCCGTGATCCGGCACCGGCCGCGCGTGGTGCTGATGGACCTGCGGATGCCGGGTGTGGACGGGCTGACGGCGATCGCGCGCATCACGGCGCTGCCGGACCCGCCGGCCGTGGTGGCCCTGACGACGTTCGACGCGGACACCTACGTGATCCGCGCGCTGCGCGCGGGCGCGGCGGGCTTCCTGGTGAAGTCGACGCCCCCGGAGGACCTGATCGGCCTGGTCCGCGTGGCGGCGGACGGCCACACGGTGCTTTCGCCGTCGGCCGCGCGCCGGCTGGTGGCCCTGTCGTCGGACAGCCGCGAACGCGGCGAGGACGCGCGCCGCCGCATCGCGGGTCTCACCGAACGCGAGCGTGACGTGCTGGCCTGCCTGGGCGCCGGACTGTCCAATGCGGACATCGCCGGCCGGCTGCACCTGGCCGAGGCGACGGTGAAGAGCTATGTCTCGCGGATGCTGGTGAAGCTCGACTGCACCAACCGGACCCAGGCGGGGTTGCTCGCCCACGAGGCGGGGTTGGCCGCCCGTCAGTGAAACAGCAGCGGGACGGCGTGCCACAACGCCCAGCCATTGAGCAGGAACCACCCGCCGATCCACAGCGGCGACGGCATTTTGGTCTGCTTGGCCAGCAGGGCGGCGTCGTCCGTATGGCCGCGGAACCCTTTCAGGCGGCGGTTCGAGACCAGGACCCGCACGCCGCCGAGCTCACTGGTCAGCAACAACCAGGCTTCGGCGTAAGCGATGCCGGTGCGCAGCCAGCCCGGGGCATAGCGCAGGGCCGCGTACACGACCGCCCCCACCGCGACGATCATGATCAAAGTGCGCAGGTCCCGGGCGAACAGCAACAGGAACGCCATGGCGGCAAGGGTCAGGACGAGTACGGCCTGGACATGCCCGCGGTGCAGCAGGACGGCCGCCCCCAGCCCGGCCAGGGGCGGCATCGCGTAACCGGCGGCGGCGACCAGGACACTGGCGAGGCCCGCAGTGCCGCGCGACAGCGTGCCACCGCCTTCGGCGTCGTCGATCTTGACGCGGCTGACAGTCCCGCCCACCAGCAGCACCACCATGGCGTGGCCGCCCTCGTGGAAGAGGGTGCCCAGGACGTTGGCGTTGCGCAGGAGGCTCCGCCGCCCGCTGGGCGGCGTGACGAGCGAAGTCAGCGACACCGCGAAGGCGAACAACGCGGTGACGGCAACGACTCCCCAGCCCGGTGCGGGCACGGTCTCGTTGAACACCGCGACAGTGTCCCTGCGACCGGGACGAGTGAACCCATATAACGGGACGAACTGTCCAGGAGCTGTCAAGTACTACGCGGACGCCGGCGTGTGCTCCAGGTCGTAGGCGTCCCGGGCTTCCTGGACCGCGGACATGTGCTGCCGGGCCCACCGGTCCAGCACGTCCAGCGGCTCGGACAGGTTGCGCCCCAAGGCCGTCAGCTCGTACTCGACCTTCGGCGGGATCGTCGGGTACGCCGTGCGGGTGAGGATGCCGTCGCGGACCAGGCTGCGCAGCGTCTGCGTCAGCACCTTCTGCGAGATTCCGTCGACGCGGCGGCCGATCTCGGTGAACCGGAGCGGGCCGCCGGAGAGGGCGCCGACGATCAGCACCGTCCACTGGTCGCCGATCCGGTCGAGCAGCTGGCGGGTCGGGCAGTTGCGGTCGTACGGATCGGGCCCCACGGCACGCCTCCTCACTCTCCCGGGGAGAGTAACACGCCGATCAGGCAGTGGCGCGGGCCAGACCCGCGGCCACGCGCTTGATGAAGGAGCCGAGGAACCACCGGTAGCACCAGCCCGTGCCGGGGAGCTTCGGCGTGAACGTCGAGTGCCAGTGGATGTCGGTACCGCCGTCGCGGGGCGAAAGGTCGACATAGGCGACGTAGTCCCGCAGCGGCAAGCCGCGCTCCAGCGCGTAACCGAACCGGCGGCCGGGTTCCAGCGCGACGATCTTTTCGTACGAGCGGACGCCGTTGGTCGTGAACAACCGGATCGCGCCCAGGCCTTCGGGCTCGGCCTCCCCCTCGCGGACCAGCTCGAACGATCCCAGCGGAGACCACTTCGGCCAGCTCGCGCCGTCCCGGAGCAGGGCGTACACGGCGTCGGCCGGGGCCGCCGTCCGGGCGTGGACCGAAATTCTTTGTACCATTTGGTACGTGTACCATTTGGTACATGATCGACGCAAGCCCGCGGGCGAAGCTCCTCGCCGCGGCGATCGACCACATCGCCCACCACGGCGGGGCCGACCGGAGCCTGCGGGCGCTGGCCGCGGACCTCGGCACCAGCCACCGCATGCTGATCTACCACTTCGGCTCCAAGGAAGGCCTGCTCACGGCCGTGGCGCGCGAGGTCGAAGCCCGCCAGCGCGCGGCCCTCGCCGGCCTCGACCCGGCGGAGTTCTGGCGGCGGCTCACCGACGACGACCTGCGCGCCAACGAAAAGCTGTTCTTCCAGCTCTACGGCCGGGCGCTCGGCGGCACCCCGGGCACGGCGGAGTTCCTCGACGGCGTGATCGAAGACTGGCTCGAGCCCATCGAAGCCCGGCTCGCCCAGCTCGGCGTCCCGGAAGCCGACCGGCCCGCCCACGCCCGGCTCGGGCTCGCCGTGGCCCGCGGCCTGCTGCTCGACCTCGTCACGACCGGCGACCGCGAAGCCGTCGACGCCGCCATGGAGAAGTTCCTGGCGCTCTACGAAAAACCGTGATCCCCTGGCTCGATGCGACTGATCCTGGGGTTTTTGGCCGCTTTGCTCACGACCGCGGGGCTCGCGGCCCCGGCCGCCGCCGCGGAAAGCCGCCCCGTCCATTCCTACGCGGACGCGATCCGCGAGACGGCGTGGGTCGAGACCGGCACCGACAACGACCGCGACGGCAAACCCGACCGCGTCGCCGCCGACGTCATCCGCCCCGACACGCGCGGGCGCGTCCCGGTGATCCTCGACGTCAGTCCGTACTACGCGTGCTGCGGCCGCGGCAACGAAATGCAGAAGAAGACGTATGCGCCGGACGGCACGCCACAGCAGTTCCCGCTGTTCCTGGACAACTACTTCGTGCCGCGCGGGTACGCCGTCGTGCTGGCCGACGTCGGCGGGACGAACCGGTCGTCCGGCTGCTTCGACGACGTCGGTTCCGGCAACGCGGTCGTGAACTGGCTGGGTGGCCGGGCGAAGGCCTTCGACGCGCCCGACGGCGGCCGTCCGGTGAAAGCCGATTGGGCCACCGGGGACGTCGGCGCGATCGGCAAGTCGCAGGACGGCGCGACCGCGATCGGGATGGCCGCTTCGGGCATCCCCGGGCTGAAGACGATCGTGCCGATCGAAGGCGTCGCCGACAACTACGCCCAGCTCATCGCCAACGGCGCTCCCCTGGCCACGCCGGAGAACACCGGCTCGTCCTTCACCTACAACGAGCGCGCCGCCGAGCTGTGCAAGCCGTTCGAAGCGGATCTGAAGGCGCGCGCGGGCACGAACGGCGACTACAACGCCTACTGGGAGAGCGTGCACTACGTCCCGCGCGCCGGGCAGGCGGGTGTGCTCATCGCGCAGGGCTTCGGGGACTGGGTCGTGGCGCCGAACCAGTTCGCCCGCTACTGGGACGCGCTGGGCCGGGCGGGTGTCCCGCGCAAGGCGTGGCTGAGCCAGGCCGGCCACACCGACCCGTTCGACCTGCAGCGGGCGCAGTGGGTCGAGACGCTGCACCGCTGGTTCGACCGCTGGCTGCTCGGCCTGCGCAACGGCGTCGAGCGCGAGCCCGCCGTGCACCTCGAAACCGCGCCGGACCGGTGGACCGACGTCCGGAGCTGGCCGCCCGCCGCGCTCCCGGCGACGTTCCGCCCGTCGGCCGGCGGGAGGCTGGGGCTGACCGGGTCCGGCACGGCGAGTGTCGTCGACGACCCCGCCGTCACCCGCGAGCAGTGGGCGGCCGGGGTGTCGGCCGCGCGGTTCACCGGGCCTGTCCTGCCCGCGCCGGTGCGGCTCGCCGGGTCGCCGTCGGTGACGATCACGGCGTCGTCGGACAAGACCGCCGCCCGGCTCGGGGTCGCGCTCGTCGACTACGGCCCGGCCGAGACGCGCAACACGGCGCTGTACGGCAGCGGGGTCAAGAACCTCACGACGCGGTCGTGCTGGGGCTCCGGCAGCGACGCCGACAGCGCGTGCTTCCTCGACACGGTCGCCGACGTCGTGCGGGTCGACCACCGGATCGTCGCCGCCGGCTGGGCGGACCTCGGGCACCACGCGTCGCTGCGGCACGGCGAGCCGCTCGTCCCGGGCCGGGCCTACACGATGACGTTCGAGCTCACCGCCCTCGACCACGTCGTCCCGGCGGGACACCGGCTCGGGCTCGTCCTCGGCGGCACCGACGGGCTGCTGTTCGACCCGGCGCTGCCGAACTTCGGCGACACGCTGACGTTCGACCTCGCGCGGACGTCGGTCACCGTCGGCCTTACAAAGCCCGAACACTAGGCGGACGCCCTCCGAACACCACCCGGCCAGAGTTCTCCCCGTACCCCCGAACGGATACGAGGAGAGACGATGCGAGGAACCACCACCTGGACGCGGCTGGCGCTGGCGGGCTGCGGGACCGCGGTCGGCCTGCTGGTGGCGGCGCCGCTGGCCTCGGCCCAGACGACGGCGCCGGTCGCGCCGATCACGCTCAGCCCCGAGGAGTCGCAGCAGGTCTGCTCGGACTGGGTGCCGAAGCTGCAGAAGCGGGCCGACAACCTGAAGAAGCGGATCACCGGCGGCGCCGAGATCAAGGGCTCGGTCGCCAACCTCAAGGCGCGGGCGGCCGACCAGCGGGCCGCCGGGCACACCGCCCGCGCCGACCAGCTGGACCAGCGGGCCACCAAGCGGCAGGGCCGCGTCGGCGAGCTGGACGCGGCCAAGCAGAAACTGGACGCCTTCGCGGCCGCGCACTGCAAGCCGGCCAAATGAGGGGCGCGAGGGTCGCGGCGGCGGTCGGGGCCGCCGCGATCGTCGCGCTCGGCTGCTCGGGCTGCCGCGACAACCTGATGGGTTCGCCGGGTGACAGCGCGCCTGCGCCGTCGTCGGTTTCGTCTTCTACGTCGTCGGAGCTGAGCGGGATCGAGTCGACGCTGAACGGCATCGAGTCGGACATGAACAGCGATGGCTCGCCCTGACCGGCTAGCGTCTCCCCTCTGAACACGGCGGAGACGGGAGCAGGCATGGGGTCACCGGGGCGCGGCCTCGTCCTCGTGGTCGAGGACGAGGCCGCGATCGCCGAACTGGCGGCGCTCTACCTCAAGCGCGACGGCTTCGGCGTGCACGTCGAGGCCGACGGCGGCCGGGCCCTCGAAGCGGTCCGGCGGCTCAAGCCGGTGGCGATCGTGCTCGACATCGGACTGTCCGGAATGGACGGTATCGAGATCTGCAAGGCGCTGCGCGCGGCCGGGGACTGGACGCCGGTGCTGTTCGTCACCGCCCGCGACGACGAGCTCGACCGCCTGCTGGGCCTGGAGATCGGCGCGGACGACTACCTCACCAAGCCGTTCAGCCCGCGCGAGCTGGCGGCCCGGGTCCGGACCGTGCTGCGCCGGGCCTCCGGAGCGACGCCGGCCGCATCGGTGCTGACCGTCGGCGGCGCGCGGGTGGATCTCACCAGCCGCCGCGCCTGGGCGGCAGAAGCCGAGATTTCGCTGACGTCGACGGAGTTCGACCTCCTCACGCACCTGCTCCGGCACCCGGGGCAGGTGCTTTCGCGCGACCAGCTGCTCAGCGCCGTCTGGGGGTACGCGGCGGCGGCGGGGACGCGCACGGTCGACGTCCACGTGGCGCAGCTGCGGGCGAAACTCGGTGCGTCGAGTCCGATTCGGACGGTGCGGGGAATCGGCTACGCGGCGGACCCGGCGTGAAGTTCCGGGGGACGCTGGCCGGGCGGATCACGCTGGTGTGCGTGGCCGTCGCGGGGGTCGCGGTGATCGTGGCGGGGCTGGTCGCGTCCCGGCTGATCCGGACCACGGCCGACAACGTGCTGCAGTCGACGCTGTCCGCACAGGCCGACGTCGTGGCGTCACAATTGGACGAAACGGGCATCGGCAACCGGCTGGGCGTCGGCAAGGTGGCCGACGTCGTGCGCGGGCAGGGCATCTCGGTGGTCGTCCGCCGCGCGGGCGGGCAGGCGCTCGGCGACGCCACCGCCGTGCAGGCCGCCGTCAAGGCCGGGCTCGCGGCGGATCACTCGGAGCGCGTCACGGTGGCGGGCTCGCAGTACCTGGTCGAGACGCGGGTGGTCGGCACGCGCGGGGCGGCGTTCGCGCTGGTCCTGCCCACGCGGAACGCCCAAGCGACGCAACGGGCACTGGTCCGCAACATCCTGCTGGCATTGGGGATCGGGCTGCTGGTGGCGGCGTTCGCGGGCATCGTCTCGGGCCGGCTGCTGGGCCGCCCGCTGCGCCGGGCCGCTCTTGCCGCGGGATCGCTGCGGGCCGGCCGTCGCGACGTGCGGGTCCCGGTGCAGGGGCCACGCGAGGTGGCTGAGGTGGCCGGATCGCTGAATGCGCTGGCCGACGCGCTGGCCGTCAGCGAGGCGCGGCAGCGGGAGTTCCTGCTGTCGGTGTCGCACGAGCTGCGGACCCCGCTGACGGCGGTGACGGGCTTCGCCGAGGCGATCGCGGACGGCGTCGCTTCCGGGGACGATGCGGTGCGCGCGGGTCAGACGATCCAGCGGGAGGCGGCGCGGCTTTCGCGGTTGGTCGAGGACCTGCTGGAGCTGGCGCGGCTGGAGGCGGACGAGTTCCGGCTGGACCTGGCTTCGCTGGACCTGGCCGCATTGGTGCGCGACTGCGCGGAGGTGTGGCAGCTGCGGTGCGCGCGCGAGGACGTCCGGCTGTCCGTTTCGGCGCCTGCTGGGCCGGTGCCGGTGCTGGCGGACGCTCGCCGCCTCCGTCAGGTGGTCGACGGCCTGGCGGAGAACGCTCTGCGCGTCACCCCTTCGGGGGCGCCGATGGTGTTTTCGCTGTCGGTGTCCGGCTCGTCGGCTTCGCTGGCGGTCCGGGACGGCGGGCCGGGACTGGCGCCGGAGGACTACCCGGTGGCGTTCGAGCGCGGGGTCCTGAACGCGCGCTACCGCGACCGCCGTCCGGTCGGCTCCGGCATCGGGCTCGCGTTGGTCCACGCGCTGGTCACCCGGATGGGCGGAACTTTGACGGCCGGCCCCGCCCCCGAAGGCGGCGCGGCCTTCACGCTCACGTTCCCGTCGGCGTCGGGCTGAGCTGCGCGGCGCGGGCGGTGACGTCCATGAGCGCCCAGTGCTCGACGACCCGGCCGTCGCGGACCCGGACCATGTCCATGCTGGTCACGGCGTAGCCGGGACCGGAGGTGGTGTAGCGGTTCACCGAGAACTCGCCTTCGCTGACGTTCTGCTCGATCTGCACGGTGACGTCGGCCTTCTGGTCCCACTTCGCCCGCCAGGCGTCGATGCCGTGGTGGTCGCCGTCGGTGCCGCCGCGGTGGTCGACGACGTCGGGGTCGATGTAGCGCAGGCCTTCCTTGAAGCGTCCGGCCGTCCAGAGCTCGACCAGCCGTGCGTGGACTTCGGACGGGATCATCGTCGCCTCCATTAAGTGGGGAGTTCCCCGGTTATGATGCCGTAGACTAACCGGGGAACTCCCCACTTGGCAAGGAGCGCCGATGCCCGCACGAGCCCGCCGATCCGATGCCCGGGACAACCACGCGCTCCTGCTGGCGGCGGCTCGTGCGGTGTTCGCCGAAGACGGGCCGGACGCCCCGCTCGACCGGATCGCCCGGCGCGCGGGCATCGGCAACGCCACGATGTACCGGCACTTCCCCAGCCGTCGCGAACTGGTTATCGCGGTGTACGCGGGCGAAGTGGCTTCGCTGACTTCGGGCGCGCGTCTCGACGCGGCCGACCCGGGGGCGGAGCTGTTCGCCTGGCTGGCGTCGTTCGCCGAGCACGTCCGGGACAAGCGCGACCTGGCACTGTCCCTGACCACCCCGGCCGGCGGCCACGAGACCCTGTTCGCGCAGTGGCACTCGACGATGAACGAGACCGCGGCCGCACTCGTCGACCGCGCAAAGGCCGCCGGCGCCGTCACCCCGGACACCGACCCGCTCGACCTCCTCCTGCTGGCCACCGGCGTCGCCCTCGCCAACGCCCCGGCCCGCACCCCCCACCTGCTGGCCCTGGTCCGCCGAGCCGTGTCGACCCCCTGATCCCCCGTGTCGTCCCGCCAATCACGTGTGATGCCTCCCCAATCACGCAAGATGCCCCCTCAATCACGCGAGATGCCCCCGCCGACCGAAGCCGGTGTGCGGTGCCGGGCATCACACGTGTCCGGAAAGGCATCACACGTGATTGCGAGGGCATCACGCGCGGTGGTCGTTAGGGTCGGGGGATGGAGATGCTGCACCTGCGCTACTTCGTCGCGGTCGCCGAGGAACTGAACTTTTCCGCGGCCGCACGGAAGCTGCACATGGCCGCGTCCCCGCTCAGCCAGCGGGTCAAGGATCTCGAACACGAGCTGGGGCAGCAGCTGTTCGACCGCAGCACCCACCACGTCACCCTCACCGACGCCGGGGCCGCGCTGCTGCCGCTGGCGCGGGACGTCCTCGAGCAGGTCAGCGCCATTCCGTGGAAGCTGGCCGAGGCGACGCGGCCGCAGCGCAGCACCCTTTTCCTCGGCATGCCCGCCGGGGTGCACCCCGATCTGCGGGAACGCGTCAACGCCCTCGCCGAACGAGTGAAACAAAGGTACGAACTCAAGCGCTGGCCCGGCACCACCGCCGATCTCGTCCAGGGCGTGCACGACGGCAAGCTGGCCCTCACCCTCGCCCGGCTGCCGGTCACCGATCCCGCGCTGGAACAGCTGCCCGCGATGACCGAACGGCTCGGTGCCGTCGTGCCCGCCGACCTGTTCGCCGGGCGGGACTCCGTCAGCCTGGCCGAACTCACCGAGTTCCCGTACGTGGCCTCACCCGGTGAAATCACGCCCGCCTATTTCGACCAGCTCGACCACCAATTGAACGAACTCGGCGTCAAGAAACGCATCCGGCTGACCAACACCGGTTACGGCGGGACGTCCGAAATCATCTCCAGCGGCGAAGCCTTTTCCATTTCCATGCTCGACGCCAAGAGCCCGATGCACGGCTACCGGCTCGACAACGTCACCGTCCTGCCCTTCACGGATTTCCGACCCCAGCTGGACACCGGCCTGCTCTGGCGGCGCGACCGCACCGACGGCGACCTGCGCGAGCTCGTCGACGCCGCGAAAGAGATCTTCGCCGAGCCGCTCAGCAGCTGAGAATGGTATGACCACCAGAGTCATACCATTGTTCGCATCATGATCATTCCCTTTCCCGTCGGACGCGCCTACGTTCGGAAGTAGAGCAAAACAGCAAGGCGCGAAAGGACGGAAAGATGACGACCGGACCTCTGGACGGCGTGCGCGTGATCGACCTCTCGACCGTGGTCATGGGCCCGTACGCGGCGCAGATCCTCGGCGACCTGGGCGCCGACGTGATCAAGATCGAGTCCCCCGCGGACACCGTGCGGGTGGGCGAGTACCGCACCACGCCGGGCATGACGGCGCTGAACCTCAACGTCAACCGCAACAAGCGCAGCGTGGCCCTCAACCTCAAGGACGAGACCGAGCGCGAGCAGGCCCTCAAGCTGATCGACACCGCCGACGTGCTGATCACCAACATGCGCCCCGGCGCGCTGGCCCGGCTCGGCCTGAACTACGCCGACGTCGCCGCGCGCAACCCCCGCCTGGTCTACGCCCACGCGCAGGGCTTCCGCAGCGACTCCGACCGCGCCGGGAACGCCGCCTACGACGAGACCGTGCAGGCCTCCTCCGGCCTGGTCGACGTGGCCAACCGGGCGCTGGGCGAGCCGGTCTACCTGCCGACGATCATCGGCGACAAGGTTTCGTCGCTGACCATCGCCTACAGCGTGCTCGCCGCGCTGGTCCACCGGGACAAGACCGGCAACGGTCAGCAGATCGAGATCCCGATGACCGACACGCTGATCGCGTTCAACCTGGTCGAGCACCTCGCCGGGCACACCTACGAGCCGGCCGAAGGCCCCACCGGGTTCGCGCTGTCGATGACGAAGGGCCACGCCGCGGTCCGCACGAAGGACGGCCTCGCCTGCGTCATCCCCTACAACCCGCAGAACTTCCGCGACTTCTTCGCGGCGGCCGAGCGCCCCGACCTTGCCGAGGACCCGCGCGTGAACGGCGAGGCGATCAACCGCGCCGACAACGAGTGGCTGAGCGCGCAGATCGCGGCGTGCGCCCCGGCGCTGACCACCGAGGAGTGGGCCGAAGTGTGCGCCAAGCACAGCATCCCGATGGCCCCCGTGCTGGAACTGGACAACGCCCACGAGGACCCGTACGTCCGCGACGGCCACCTGCTGGACACCGTCGAGCACCCGAGCGAGGGCACCATCCGCACGGTCGGCATCCCGGTCAAGTTCTCCGCGACGCCCGGCTCGATCCGCCGCCTGGCCCCGCTGGCCGGCCAGGACACCGCCGAAGTCCTCGCCGAACTGGTCTGAACCACGTCGCTTTCACGTGAAAGCGGCACCTGGGAAGTGAAGTCATGAGTGAAGTGCGTACTGAACGGGTCGGCAGCACCCTGCTGATCACGATCGACCGGCCGGCGGCTCGCAACGCGGTCAACGCCGCCGTCGCGACCCGGCTGGCCGCCGCCCTCGACGAACTCGAGAGCGACCCCACGCTCCGGGCGGGCGTCCTGACCGGCGCCGAGAACACCTTCAGCGCCGGCATGGACCTCAAGGCCGCCCTCCAGGGCGAGTCACCGGAGATCCCCGGCCGCGGGTTCGGCGGCCTGACCGAAGCCGAGCTGACCAAGCCGCTGATCGCCGCCGTCGAAGGGTTCGCCATGGGCGGCGGGTTCGAACTGGCGCTGGGCTGCGACCTCATCGTCGCCAGTGAAGACGCCCAGTTCGGTCTTCCCGAGGTCAAGCGCGGCCTGATCGCCGCGGGCGGCGGTGTGATCCGGCTGCCGAAGCGGATCCCGCACCACCTCGCGATGGAGTTCCTGCTCACCGGCGAGCCCGTCACCGGCCGCCGCGCCGGCGAGCTGGGCCTGGTCAACCGCGTGACGCCGAACGGTGACGCCGCGGCCGTCGCGCTCCAGCTGGCCGAGAAGCTGGCGGAGAACGCGCCGCTCGCGCTCGCCGCCGTCAAGAAGATCGTGCGCGGCTCGGAAGCCGAAGCGTTCGCCGTGCAGCGTGAAGAGACCAAGAAACTGATGCAGTCCAACGACGTCCGCGAAGGTATGACCGCCTTCGCCGAGCGCCGTGCTCCGAAGTGGACAGGCGAATGAAGATCGAAGAAGTCCGCCGGCACGTGACGACCCCACTGACCGCCCCGGCGTTCGCGCCCGTCGTGCCGCGGTTCACGAACCGCGAGTACCTCAACATCGTCTACCGCACCGACGCCGACGCCCTGCGCGCGGTCGTCCCGGAGCCGCTGCAGGTCGAGGAACCGTTGGTGCGCTTCGAGGTCATGAAGATGGGCGACGTCTCCGGCTACGGCCCGTACACCGAGTCCGGCCAGGCGATCGAGGTCAGCTTCGACGGCGAGCGTGGCGAGTACCTGCACGCGATGTACCTCGACAACTTCCCCGCCACCGCGTCCGGCCGCGAGGTCAGCGCCTACCCGAAGACCGTGGGAAGCCCGAATCTCTATGTCGACAACGGCGTGCTCGTGGGCACGCTGGACTACGGGACGCTGCGGGTGGCCACCGCGACCATGGGCTACAAGCACCACGAGCTGGACGTCCGCGAGGCCGAACGCCAGATCACCGTCCCGACGTTCATGCTCAAGACGATCCCGGGCTACGACGGCGCCCCGCGCGTACAGGAGCTGGTCCGCACCGAGATCACCGACGTCGTGGTCAAGGAGGCCTACACCGGCCCCGCGCGGCTGCAACTGTTCCAGCACGTCCTGGCCCCGCTGGCCGACCTGCCGGTGCTCGAGGTCGTCTCCGCGAGCCACATCCTCACCGACCTGACGCTCGCCCCGGTCAAGCCGGTCTTCGACTACTTGAAGGGAGCCCAGGCATGAAGAACGCCGCAGTCATCGGCGCCGGCACCATCGGCCTGTCCTGGACGGCGCTGTTCGCCCACCACGGCCTGACCGTCCGGGTCACCGACCCCCGCCCCGATCTCGCCGACGCGGTCTCGCAGGCACTGGCCCAGTTCGCCCCGCACCTCGGCACGACCGCCGAAGAACTGGCGAGCCGCGTGCAGATCGCCGCCGACGTCACCGAAGCCGTGCAGGACGCGGATGTCGTGCAGGAGAACGGCCCCGAGAACGTCGAGTTCAAGAAGGACCTGTTCAAGCAACTCGTCGAGGAGGCTCCGGGGCACGCGCTGCTGCTGAGCTCGTCGAGCGCCATCCCCTCGACCGCCTTCACCGGCGAGATCGACGGAAGCAGGGTCCTCATCGGACACCCGTTCAACCCGCCGCACCTGATCCCCCTGGTCGAGGTCGTCCCCGGCGAGCGCACCAGCGACGAGTCCGTGCAGCAGGCGGTGGACTTCTACACCTTCCTCGGCCGCACGCCGGTCGTGGAGCGCAAGGAGATCCCCGGGTTCGTCGGCAACCGGCTGCAGAACGCGCTCAGCCGCGAGGCGATCTACCTCGTCGAGCAGGGCGTCGTGACGCCGGAAGACCTCGACAAGGTGATCACGAATTCGCTCGGCATCCGCTGGGCCACGGTCGGGCCGTTTCTCGGCTCGCACCTCGGCGGTGGCCCCGGTGGCTACCGGCACATGGCCGAGCACATCGGCAAGTCCATGAAGAAGATGTGGGCCGGGCTGGGCACCCCCAGCCAGAGCCCCGAAGAGCAGGAACAGCTCATCGAAGCTGTCGAAAAGGCTTACGGCTCCTCCACGTACTCGGAACTCGCCGAGACGCGCGACCGCAAGCAGCTCGCAGTGTTGAACGCAGTGGAGGAGAACTGAAATGGAACCCCTGAAGGACAAGCTCACCGCCGACTTCTACGACTTCGAGGCGCTGCTGCCGGACGACGAGCGCAAGCTGCTCGTCAAGGCACGCGAACTCATGCGCAACGACGTCAAGCCGCTGGTCAACGAGAACTGGGAAGCCGGCACCTTCCCGAAGGAACTGATCGGGATGTTCCGCGACTCCGGTCTCGCGGGCCTGCCGTACGAGGGCTACGGCGAGCACAAGCCCGCCGTCAGCAACCTCCTCAACGGCATGATGGCGATGGAGATGAGCCGCACCGACGCTTCCGTCGCGACGTTCTTCGGTGTCCACAACGGACTCGCGATGTACTCCATCCACAGCGGCGGCAGCCAGGAGCAGCGCGACCGCTGGCTCCCGGAGATGGCGGCGATGGACAAGATCGGCGCGTTCGCGATGACCGAGCCGCTCGGCGGCTCCGACGTCGCGGGCGGCATGCGCACCACGGCCAAGCGAGACGGAGAGAGCTGGGTCCTGAACGGCGCCAAGAAGTGGATCGGCAACGCGACCTTCGCCGACTACATCGTGGTGTGGGCGCGTGACGTCGACGACAACCACGTCAAGGGCTTCGTCGTCGAGAAGGGCACGCCGGGCTTCGTGGCGAAGAAGATCCAGGGCAAGACGGCGTTCCGGATCGTCGAAAACGCCGAAATCACCCTGACCGACGTCCGCGTGCCGGAGGAGAACCGCCTGCAGCGCATCGACTCCTTCCGCGACGTCGCCGAGATCCTGCGCGCCACCCGCGGCGGCGTGGCCTGGCAGGCGCTGGGCGTGATGGTCGGCGCCTACGAGCTCGCGCTGGACTACGCCAAGGAGCGCACGCAGTTCGGCCGGCCGATCGCCCGCTTCCAGCTGGTGCAGGACCTGCTCGTGAAGAGCCTGGGCAACATCACCGCTTCCTGGGGCATGCTGGTGCAGCTCGCCCGCCTGCAGGACGCGGGGATCTTCCAGGACGAGCACTCGTCGCTGGCCAAGGCGTTCGTCACCGCGCGGATGCGCGAGGTCGTCGCCTGGAGCCGGGAGATCTTCGGCGGCAACGGGATCGTGCTCGAGTACGACGTCGCGCGGTTCTTCGCCGACGCCGAGGCGATCTACTCCTTCGAGGGCACCCGCGAGATGAACACCCTGATCGTCGGCAAGGCGATCACCGGGCAGTCCGCGTTCGTGTGATCGGTCAGTTCACGCAGCCGGCGGCCGTACTGGTCGCCGGCTGCTTCGTGTTCGCCGAAGTACCCGGCGTCTTCGTGCCGGTGGCGGCCACCGGCTTCACGCCGCCGGTCGTGTCGTCGCCCGACGCCTGGACCGCCGCGGTGCTGATCGTCGTGCGCACGAACTGCTGGACCTGCGCCGGGTCGACCTTCACCGCGTCGCCGTCGGACGGCGTCGACAGGGACAGGCTCTGCACCGGGATGGTGGCGAACGCGATCGCGCCCGAAGACATCCCCCGCAGCTGCTGCGCGAAGCTCAGGATGTCCCAGCCCTTGTCCAGCACCACCGAGCCCTGCACCGCGCCGACCAGGGAGCTCAGCTTCGACGGGTCGGTGAACGTGCCCGCGCTCAGCACCTTCTTCGCCATCCCGGACAGGAATGCCTGCTGCCGCGCGATGCGGTCGAGGTCGCTGGTCAACCCGTGGCGCTGCCGGACGAAGGCGAGCGCCTGCGCCCCGGACAGGGTCTGCGTCCCGGCGGGGAAGTCCGCGCCGGAGTAGTTGTCGTGCACCGGTGCCTTGAGGCAGACCTCGACGCCGCCGACGGCCTGCGACAGCGCGTCGAAGCCCGCGAGGTTGATCGCCGCGTAGTGGTTGATGGTCAGCCCGGTGAACTTCTCGACCGTCTGGATCGCCGTCTTCGCGCCCGCCTCGTTCGCCGCCACCTCCAGCTGCGCGCCGGAGAGCCCTTGGGTCCGCAAACCGGACATCGAGGCGTTCTTGCCACGACTGTAGGCCGAATTGATCTTGTGCTTGCCGTAGCCGCCCGCGATGTCCACATAGGAATCGCGCGGGATCGAGATCGCGGTGGCCGCGGCGCCGCCCGCCGGGATGTGGACCACGATCATCGTGTCGGTGGTGTCACCGCCATCGTCGCCACCACCGGCGTGGAGGGCGTCGAGCACGTTCTGCGGCAACGGGTTGCCGTACGTGTCGGTGCGCGCGTCGATCCCGACGAGCAGGATGTTCTGGGCGACCTTCAGCGGCTCGCCGGGCGGGGTGTCGTCGTTGTCGACCTGCGCGGCCGGCGGGATGACGTCGGCGGTGACGATGCCGGCGTCCAGGGAACTCAGCTGGGTCCACAGGTAGCCGGTGGCGCCGAGCACCACCGTCGAGACGACGCCGAGCGCGACCCGGCCGCCGATGCGGCTCCCCCGCGACGACAACAGCACGACGTTCCCCTTGCTTCCCTGTGTTTCCCCTCCTTCGAGGATCACCGGGTTTGCTGGGAATCAGCTGAGAAAGTTGTCGGGATGCTGTGACGCTGCCCGATCGGCCGAGCAGAATCCGCCCCATCGCCGGGTTTTGCGACGCACTGTGAGGATGCGCGCACGAGAACGTGCTGTGGCACCGGACACAGTGGCCGGTGCTATCGCGTCACCGCGGCAGTTTGCGCCAGATCGCGCGGGGCAGAAGGCGCATCACGAAGAAGACCGGACGGAGTATTCCGGGCACCCAGACGACCCCGCGGCCGCGGCGCAGGGCCGCGACGGTCGCTTCGGCCACCTGGTTCGGCGTGCTGGAGAACGGCGCGGGTGTCATGCCCTCGGTCATCCGGCCGATCACGAAGCCGGGCCGGACGAGCAGCAGGTGGACGCCGGAGCCCTCCAACGCGTCGGCGAGTCCGCTCGCGAAGCCGTCGAGGCCGGCCTTCGCCGAGCCGTAGACGTAGTTCGCGCGGCGCACCCGCACCCCGGCCACCGACGAGAACACGACGAGCCGGCCGTGCCCCTGCGCGCGCAGCAGGTTCGTGGCGTGGGTCAGCACGCCGACCTGGGCGACGTAGTCGGTGTGCACGATCGCGGCGGCGTGGGCACTGTCCTGTTCGGCGCGCGCTTGGTCGCCGAGGATGCCGAAGGCGAGCACGACGGTCTCGAGCGGCCCGTGCCCGGCCACCACCTTCTCGAGGAAGGGACCGTGCGCGGCGAGGTCGTCGGCGTCGAACTCGGCCGTTTCCACCGTCTCGGCGCCGGCTTCGCGCAGCGCGGCGACCTCCCCGGTCAGGTCCGTACCCGGGCGCGCGGCCAGCACGAACCGCCGTGTGTCCCCGCTGACCAGGCGTTTCGCCACGGCCAGCCCGATCTCGCTGCGTCCGCCGAGTACTAAAACCGTTCCGCTCACCCCTGCATTTTCTCAGCCCCGGTGCGCTAGCGTGCCGGGGTGGGGCACGCCCAGGATTTCGAGACGCTCGTCGAACGGCACCGCCGGGAGATCCAGGTGCACTGCTACCGGATGCTCGGTTCCCTGGCCGACGCCGAAGACCTCACGCAGGAGACGTTCCTGCGCGCGTGGAAGGGCCGCGACGGGTTCGAGGGCCGGGCGAGCGAGCGCACCTGGCTCTACCGGATCGCGACGAACGCCTGTCTCGACGTCCTCGCCCGCCGTCCGCGGCGGGTGCTGCCCGACCAGCTCGGCCCGGCGGGGGAACCGGTGGGCCCGATCGAGGCCGCCGATCTGCCGTGGCTGGAGCCGTACCCGGACCGGCTGCTCGAGGGCGCGGCCCCGGACGACACGGGTGCGGCGGTGGTCGAGCGGGAGACGATCGAGCTGGCCTACCTCGCCGCCGTCCAGTACCTGCCGCCGCGCCAGCGGGCGGCGCTGATCCTGCGGGACGTGCTCGGCTGGTCGGCGAAGGAGACGGCGGCGTCGCTGGAGACGAGCGTGGCGTCGGCGAACAGCGCGCTCCAGCGAGCTCGCGCGACGTTGCGTGAGCGGTTGCCCGCGCGGCGTGCAGAGTGGACGGCCGGCGACCCGACGGCCGGGGAAACAGCGCTGCTGAAGCGGTTCATCGCCGCGTACGAAGCCGGTGACCCGGCCGCGGTGGCCCGGCTCCTGCACGAAGACGCCCAGGCGATCATGCCGCCGTACACGTTGTGGTTCGGCAACCGCGCTTCGATCATCCGGGCGCTCTCACTCTCGCTGGACCCGGCGTCGCCGGACTGCGTCGGGCGGTTCCGGATGCGGCCGGTGGGCGCCAACCGCCAGCCCGCGGTGGCCACGTACCTGCGGCGCCCAGGAGAGCACGATTACCGGTGGTTCGGGGTCACCCTGCTCACCTTCGAGGCCGGGGCGATCACGGCGATGGCCGCGTTCGAAGCAGTCCCGGCCGCGGCGTGGGACCTGCCCGGGACGTGGCCCGCCGAGCACGATGACCACGGGCCCGCCGGAAAGATGCAAAGCGGCGCATAGATTTCGCGCACCGAAAAAAGCCCGGGTGGGTGATTCACGAGGAATCACCCACCCGGGCGCGCGCACGTCCGGAATCGAATTTCTTCCGGATTCGCTTGTTGTGCTCGAGGCCGCCGGGAAGAGGTCACCGGGCGGCGCGTCAGGCCACTCGGTGCCGCTCAGGCGCGGTACGCACCAGCCGGCGGCGTTCGTCCGCGGTGATGCCGCCGAAGACGCCGTGGTCAAGGCCGTTGTCGAGCGCGTAACCGAGGCATTCGGCGCGCACGGGGCAGCGCGCGCACACGGCCTTCGCCTGCGCCGTCTGCCGGGCGCCGGGGCCGACCTCGGAGATCGGGAAGAACAGTTCCGGGTCCTCGTCCTTACAGGCCGCGACTTCCGCCCAGCCCGTCATCGTGGCTTCCATTTTCTTCATTCACCTCCCTTACTCTTACTGCTTCTTTCGGGGGCTCCGGGTGGCGGAGCCCCCGGCCGGGGCGAAGCCCCGTATGTCACTGCTTCCCATTGTTGGGGCGCGTCAACCGACTTGATTCCGGCGAACGCGCGAGCGTATCCGCCTGGGTCAAGGGGGTTTTGGCTTCGGTCCCCGGCTCACCCTCCGGGCAACCAAGACTGCAACACATGAGACTACGCCCTTCTTCCCGGGATCTCGATGTCGATCACATCACCCGATCGGCGACGTCCCCGGCCGCCGAGGGGCGGCGGGCCGGCTGTCACCGGTCCGCATCCGCCTTGTCCGGTACGGGTTTCCGGTCGGACGTGATCGAAACGCCGCCGTCGGGAGCCGGGTCTTCCGCGTGTCCGGAATCCGCCGTTCGCGGACGCGCGCGTCGCTGATCGCCGACGAATCCCGGCTGCGGCCGTGACCGTTCGTCACGAGCCGTCACCGAAGCAACGCGGTCCATTACTCCTACCGAGCAGTCTTGATCGAATCGTTACACGTAGCGGTCAACTCAGCGCACCTGTCCTTGTGAGGGCGAGGGGTGGTGGGGATCCGTGTGCGGTCACGACGAGTTCGACGCGTTCTTCCGCGCCGAATTCCCGGCCCTCGTGGCGTTCCTCTGCAAGGCCGGGTTCGAGGTCGAGACGGCGCGGGACGTCGCCGCCGAGGCGATGCTGCACGCGCTGGAGGCGTGGCCGACCGCCGAGGACCCGCGGGCCTGGGTGCGCCGGGTCGCCGGGCGGCTGATCGACGCCCCGGGCCACGCGCGAGCGGACTGGGCCCTGGCGGGCGACCCGCGGGAGGACGAGGAGCTCGCCGGGCTGGTCGAGCCGCACGCGGGGCTGATCGACCTGCTCGCCGCCCTTCCGGGCAAGCAGCGGATGGTCCTGGCGTGGTCGCTCGACGGGTTCACGCCGTCCCAGATCGCGGAGGCGCTCCGGGTCGCCCCCGCCACCGTCCGTTCCACCCTCCGCCACGTGCGGGAACGCCTCAGGCGACTCCGGGCCGCTCGGCCCGGTGACCAGCGGTACAGGGAAAGGTGAGCGAAATGCCGGCAACCGACTACGGGGATCGGGCGATCACCGAGCAGCTGCGGGAGTCCAACGCCGCCCTGCACGACTCGCTGCGTGCCGGGCTCGACGTGGAGGGCGCCCTGCTGCGGGTGCGCAGCCGGGCGCTCGTCCGGGAGATCGCGTCGGCGCAGCCCCCTGAAGCGTTCCCGCCGCACTGGCGGCGTCACGACGAGCCGGTCGCCGCCGCGATCGCCGGCGACGACGCCGCCACCGCGCGGCTGCTCGCCACCATCCGGCCCCTGGTGGTCCGCTACTGCCGGGCCCGCGTCGGCCGGCACGAGCGATCGTTCACCTCGGCGGACGACGTCGCCCAGGAGGTCTGCCTCGCCGTGCTCACCGCGCTGCCGTCCTACCACGACCAGGGCCGCCCGTTCCTGGCGTTCGTCTACGGCATCGCCCAGCACAAGGTGGCCGACGCCCACCGCGCCGCGGCCCGCAACCGCAGCGACCCGGTGTCCGAGGTTCCGGACGGCGTCAGCGAGACCGCCGATCCGGAGCAGCGGGCGCTGCGGTTCGAACTGAACGAGCGGCTGGCCCGGCTGCTGGACGTGTTGCCGCTGAAACAGCGGGAGATCGTGGTGCTGCGGATCGTGGTCGGGCTGTCGGCGGAGGAGACCGCCGCGGCGGTGGGGTCCACGCCCGGTGCCGTCCGGGTCGCGCAGCACCGTGCGCTCGGCCGCCTGCGCCGCTTGCTGAGGGGCGAAGAGAGTTAACGCCGGACGCGATCGAGGACGAACTCCGCCAACGCCGCCGCCGGGCCCTCCATCGACTCCCGGGCCAGCAGCATGAACTCGATGTCGCCGGGTTCGGGCAGGCCGTCGAGCTCGGTCAGGTCGGCCGGGACCAGGCTGCGCGCGTGCAGGGTGACGCCCAGGCCGGCCGCCGCCGCGGCGCGCAGGCCGGTGAGGCTCGACGTCTGGCACGCCGCGCGCCACTCCAGGCCGGCGCGCTCGAGGCACTCCACCGCCAGCTGCCGCGTGATCGACGGCATGGGGTACTGCACCAGCGGCACCGGCTGGCCCGGTTCCAGCACGGTCGCCGCCGACCCGATCCAGACCAGCGGCTCCCGCCAGAGCAGCCGGCCGTGGTGCGCGCCCGGGCGGCGTTTGCCCAGCACCAGGTCGAGCTGCCCGGAGCGCAGCCGCTGCGCCAGGACGTCCGACAGCTCGACGGTCAGTTCGACGTCCACCAGCGGGTGACTGCGGCGCAGCCGGTGCAGGATCTCCGGCAGCTCACCGAGCGCGAAGTCCTCCGAGACGCCGAAGCGCACGCGGCCACGCAGTTCGGCGCCGCGGAAGTGCCGTTCCGCGCGCTCTTCGGTGTCGACGATCGTCTGCGCGAACCCGAGCATCGCCTGCCCGCGCGGGGTGAGTTCGACGGTGTGGGTGTCGCGGGCGAAGAGCAGGCCGCCGGAGTCGCGCTCGAGCCGTCGCACGTGCTGGCTGACGGTCGGCTGGCCGACGCCGAGCCGCCGCGCGGCCGCGGTGAAGCTGCGCGTCTCGGCGACGGCGAGGAACGAACGGCACAGGCGAGGGTCCAGCACCGGGTGAGCTTATCGCGATCCGCGATGACAGTCAGTCCGGTCATCGGGGTTCCGAATGAGCGCGGGGTCGCCGAGAATTGCCGTGGAAGGAGATCCATGTCCCGGTTACGTCTCGACCCGTTCGTCCTCGCGATCCTCACCACCGTCGGCGTCGCCACCCTGCTGCCAGCTTCGGGCGCGGTGGCCGGCGGCTTCGGCGTCGCCACCACGCTCGCCGTCGGCCTGCTGTTCTTCCTGTACGGCGCCCGGCTGTCGACGCAGGAAGCCCTCGAAGGGCTGCGGCACTGGCGGCTGCACGCGGTGGTCCTCGCGGCGACGTTCGTCCTGTTCCCGCTGCTCGGCCTGGCGCTGTTCCTGCTGCCGGCGTCGGTGCTGCCGGCCCAGCTGGCGGCCGGGGTGCTGTTCCTGGCGGTACTGCCCTCGACGGTGCAGTCGTCGATCGCGTTCACCTCGATCGCCCGCGGCAACGTCGCGGCGGCGATCTGCAGCGCGTCGCTGTCCAACCTGGCCGGCATCGTGCTGACCCCGCTGCTGGTGGCGCTGCTGCTGGCCGGCGACGGCGCGGGCGTCGACGGTTCGGCCGTGCTCGGGATCGTGCTGCAGCTGCTGGCGCCGTTCGTGGCGGGCCAGGTCGCCCGCCGCTGGATCGGCGGCTGGATCACCCGCCACGCGGCACCGCTGAAGCTGGTCGATCGCGGTTCGATCCTCCTGGTGGTCTACACGGCGTTCAGCGCGGGCATGACCGAGGGCATCTGGCACCGGCTCGACTTCGGTCACCTCCTGGTGCTGGTCGTGGTGTGCGGAGTACTGCTCGCGGCGGTGCTGGCCGCGACGGGCCGGGGCGCCCGGCTGCTGGGCTTCACCCGTGCGGACCGGATCACCATCGTGTTCTGCGGGTCGAAGAAGAGCCTGGCCAGCGGCCTGCCGATGGCGACGGTGCTGTTCGGGCACGCTCAGGTGGGGCTGATCGTGCTGCCACTGATGCTGTTCCACCAGATCCAGCTGATCGTCTGCGCCACCCTGGCGCGCCGGTACGCGGCCGAGGAGGAGCGGGAACTGCTGCCGGCCTGATTCTCTTGTGGACGGTCACCCCACCAGGACGTTCTTGTAGAAGATGTTGGCGTAGCGGTTGACGTTGTCCATGCTGCTGCGCGAACCGAACCCGAGGAACAGTCGCGTCTCGCCGTCGGCCGTGCGGTAGACGGCGAGTCCCTCGGGTTCGCGGAAGAGCAGCGACTCGCCCGCCCTGGTGATGTCGCGGGCCTGCACCGTTCCGGTGTTCATGTCGATGCGCGTCACGTACGAATCGATGTCCGCCGGATCGGCGTGCCCGGATCCATCCAATGTGTACAAACTGCTGCCGAGGATCGTGTAGCCCTGGAAGACCACGCTCGTCGTGCTCAGCGCAGGCTGCGGAAAGTGCGCCAGCGGCTTCGAGAAGTCGCCGGCGGCAGCGGCGGCGAGCGGGTACACGCTGTACCACATCCGGCCGCCTTCACTGCGGCGTACGGCAATCCGCTGGTACACCGGGTCGGTCGCGCAGGTGATCGTCTTGCTGCCGGTGAGGAACTTCTTCATCGACGGTGTGCCGCCATCGGCGAACTTGAAGCGCGCCAGCGCGGTGCCGCGAGCGTCGGTGGTCGTGCCGTCGGCGTCGCACTCCATCCAGATGTAGGACGCCGTCCCGACCGGTTCCACCCCGATCGACACGCCGTGCCCGGCGTGGGCGACGTGCATCGAGCCGAGCAGTTCGCCACTGAAGCTGAGCTGGTTGATGCACAGGTCATCGCCGGAGGTGCCGTTCTGCGCCTGGACGACGAAGAGGCGCCGGTTCACGTTGTCGAAGGCGAAGCCCTGCATCACGTGGTGCGACTCGTGCAGCATCTTGCTGCGGAACAGATCCGAGGACGGCTTGGTGATGTCGATGTAGGGCGATGCCGGAATGCCGTCGCCCTCGGCCGCGGCGGGGCCGGCGAGCAGGGCACCGGCCCCGAGCGCGGCGGCCGTCGCGGCTCCCGCGCGGAACAGCGACCGCCGGGAAAGCGCTCTCGAAGTGATGCACGGGACGGGATTCTGCGGCACGGCTCGCCTCCTGGTTCGAACGACGGCGAGAGCGTCCATCGGCCGCGTACAGACGTCGTACAAGCCGGATGTACGAGGTAACGGCAGAGTGCGGCGCAGCGATGCGGGTGCATCACAGCTCTGGAGGGAAATCCATGGGGAACAAAGCACGAACCGCACTCGCCGCACTGGCGGGCGCCGCAGCGGTCACGGCGGGCGCGGTGGCGTTCGCGGGCGCGTCGAGCGCGGCCGGGCCGTCACCGGCGCCGTTCGTCCAGGCGGCGCAGGCCACCTGCGTGGTCGACGGCAGCGGCTACTGCACGGTGTCGCACAGCCTCGGCGCGATACCGGAGGCGATCCTGGTTACGCCGATCATGCCGGACGCGAGTTACGGGTACCTGCTCGGCACGGTGCAGGGTTCCTACACCACCACCACATTCCGGGTGCGGGCACTGACCGGCCAGGACACGCCGAAGACGTACAGCCAGATCTGGTTCAGTTACGCGGTCTACGCGCCGCCCTCGACACCGGGCTCCTCGACTCCGCCGGTCACCTCGTGGGAACCGCCGACGGACACCACCACCCAGCAGCCGCCGCCCAGCACGACCGTTAGCCCTACCTGAACGGAATCCGCGGTTTTCGCCCTGCCCGCCGGGACTTTCCGTCAACGCGGGCGGGGCGAAGGCTTTTTTCCCAGCTCCTCGGCGAAAATCGCGTCGACGCGCGAACCCGCGCGCCGCAATGCGCGCACGGCAGCGCGAATCAGGTAGCCGGCCACGAACACGAGCAACAGTGTCAGGCCGATCATCCCGGGGTTCGCCACGACGACCTCCCGGTACTCGTGTGCGAGGTAGCCCAAGCCGGCTCCCGCGGTGAACGCGTTCAGCAACGCCAGCCGGGTCACCCCGGCACGGGACGAGGTGGCAAAGCCCATTGCTTACTCCCGCCGTTCCGGTCAGCGGTGACGCCCTTGCAACCTAGACGAGCGTGCGCCGGTCGGAGGCCACTTCAACCTGTTTGGCCTACCGGATCTGCCCGGATGGCCGCTGTGATAACTTGAAGCGAACTGAGTGTTCTGTGCACATGCAAACTTCGGTTGCTTGCACACGCCGGGGTGAGGGGGCGGTAGCTCAGTTGGTTAGAGCAGGGGACTCATAATCCCTTGGCCGCGGGTTCGAGCCCCGCCCGCCCCACGATCGAGTGGGCGAGGTGTGCGCGCGGAAAGCGCGCGCCAACCTCGCTCGTCGTACCCCCTGGGGGTGCAACCCCCAGACCCCGCCCGGCGGGCTCTGGCCCCCGGACCCCCGTCGTGGTCGCGTCGCGTAGTTCACTCATCGGCGGGCTCCGCCCCCGAACCCCACCGTGGTCGCCTTGCGTAGTTCACTCATCGGCGGGCTCCGCCCCGAACCCCGCCGTGGTCGCTTCGCGTGGTTCGCAGGCCGGCGGGCTCCGCCCCGAACCCCCTACCGTGGCCGCCTCGCGTGGTTCGCACACCGGCGAGCTCCGCCCCCGAACCCCCACGCGGCCGCCTTGCCTGGTTCGCGCACCGGCGGGCCGTGGTTGCCGGGCGCACCATTCGTCGTCGGCCGAAACGTCACCCCGCCGTGCTCCTTCAATGCCCGCCGTGGGCGGGCATACCCGGGTGGTGGCCCGGGCTTCCCGGATGCATGTGGAACCGGCTGATCTCCGGCGGGTGGACGACGAACGGGCGCATCATGCCCTCGTCCTCGTGATCGAGGATGTGGCAGTGGTACATGAACTGGCCGGTCGCGTCCTCGAACCGGCCGGCGACCCGGATCCACTCCCCCGCCCACAGGGTGAACGTGTCCTTCCACCCCTCCTCGTGCTTCTCGATCACCGGGCCGTCGGCCGGCGCCGGCAACGGCCGTGAGGTGCCGCCTGCCGCGACGTCGAACGCCGCCAGGTCGGCGAACTTGCGCCTGGTCAGCAACTGGAAACGCGCCAGGTGGATGTGCATCGGATGCGGGGCCCCGCCGAGCTGGATCAGGTTCCACACCACCCACCGGCCGCGGTCGACGAAGATCGTCGTCGTGTCGTCGAACAGGCGCGCCACCCTGCGGAACGTCCGCACCTGCCCCGTTACCGGGTCGGTGAGCTGGAGGACGCCCTCCTCCGGGAAGCGCGCCGGCAGCTCGGCCGGATCGGTGATCTCCTTCAGCTCCCACATTTCCGGGTGCGCCCGGCCCGCCACGCCCGGCGGGGTGGTCGCCACGAACACCTCGTCGTGGTCCGCCGGCACGGTCACCCCCTCCGCCAGCCGGACGTAGGAAGCGGACAGCGTCGCCGGCAGCCGGAACGCTTCGGGGCGACGGCGGCTCTCGACGCGGAACTCCATGATGTCCGGCTCGATCGAGGCCCCCGTGTTGACCAGCCGCAGGCGCTGCCCCGGGAACCGGCTGAAGTCGATCAGCAGGTCGGCGCGCTCGGCCGGGGTCAGGGTCAGCCCGCCGGCCGACACCGCCGCCGGGGTGGGCAGCAAACCCGCGTCCGTGCCGGCGATCCGGACGGCGTCGTTGTGCACGACGCCCGCCTCGTCGACCAGGTCCAGGCGGAAGAACCGGCCGTTCGCCATGTTCAGCACCCGGAAGCGGTACCAGCGCGCGTCGACGTCCAGATGCGGCCAGACACCGCCGTTGACGAGGGTGAACGGGCCGGTGGCCGGCGCCGTCGTGCCGGTCGCGGGCAGGTACTGGAACTTGAACAGCAGCCGGCCGGTGAGCGCGCCGGTCGCCGGGTCGGTGTCGAAGTTGCGGTCGGCGAGGATCAGCGGGATTTCGTGGTCGCCACCGGGAAGCCGTAGCCGGTCCTCCTCCTCGTCGCGGATCAGGTACTGGCCCGCGAGTCCGGAATGGACGGTGAAGCGCGTCACGGCCATCGCGTGGTCGTGGTACCAGAGCGCGGTGGCGGCCTGGCGGTTCGGGTATTCGGTGAGCTGCGTGTGCCCCGGCGAAATCCCGTTGTGCGCCCAGCCGTCGTTGCCGGCGTTCGTCAGCGCGCCGTGCAGGTGCACGACGTTCCACGGCGGCAGCTCGGCGACGCCCTCGATCAGCTCCACCCCGGCGGGCAGGCTGCCGTCCGCGGCCCGGAAACCGGGCCGGTTCGCCGGCGTCGGCACCGCGTACGGTGCCCGCACCGCCACGAGCGGGACCGTGCCCCGGAGCTCGTTGGCCCACGCGACCCGGAGCCGCTTTCCGCTGCGCACCTCGATGGCCGGGCCGGGAAAGTGGCCGTCGTAGGTCCACAACGTGGTTTCCGGCAGCTGGGAGTGCAGCCGCGTCCGCGCGGTGGTCATCGTGATCGTGAGCTCGCCCCGGTACCGCCGCGAATGCGCCTGGATCACCGGCGGGACCCGCAACGGATCGAGGAATTTGGTGAGCCCGAAGTTCGGTGCCGCGGACGACGCCGGTGGCGCGGTCGCCGCCGACGCCGTCCGCGGGGCACTCGGGCCGAGCAGGGTCGCCCCCGCCACGACGCCCGCGGCGGCGAGGAAAGTGCGCCGGTCGACGGAGTCGCCCACCACTGCTTCGGTCATGCGGAAACCCTCCGGGCACGGGTGAATACCGGCGATCCGCACGGCGTGGAACGGGGCCGGTGCGGCTCGGGAACGTTAGCCATGCGGCAACCGGCCGGGCATCCCCTCACTTGGTATTCCTTGGCCGCCCGGCGATCAGCGCACGCGGTCGTAGACCAGCGCCGTCTCCCCCAGCTCGCCGGTTTCGTGGTGGGCGAGCCGCCACTTCGACGCGGGCAGCCCGTCATCGAACAGCCGGGGGCCGCCACCCGCGATTTCCGGGCAGATCATGAGGTACAGCCGGTCCAGCAGATCCGCCGCGAGCAGCGGCTTGATGATGCTCGCGCTGCTGTTGACGAGAATGTCGCCGCCGTCGGCGGTCTTCAGCTCGGCGACGACTTCCGCGGCCGGCGCGTTCACCAGGCGGGTGCGCTCCCACGGGGCGTCGGCCAGCGTGGTGGAGAAGACTACTTTTTCCGCGTCCACCAGCCATTTCGCGTAGCCGCGGTCCCGCGGATCGGCGTGCTCGTCGGCGGCGACGGTGGGCCAGAAGCCGAGGAACCCCTCCGCGTTGCGACGGCCGAGGACCGCCGTCGTCGCCCCGTCCCAGATCCTGGTCAGGTGGCGCCGCGCGACTTCGGTCGTGACGTACGGGAGGATCGCGCCCATGTCGGTGGGCCCGGCGGGGCCGTGGTAGCGCCCATCGAGCGTAAGGCTCAGGTTCGCGGTCACCCGGCGGCTGGTCGGCTCGGTCATGATGTTCGGTCCTTTCGGTCGGAGAGCACGTCGGTGAGGTGGTCGAGCACCTGGCCCCAGCCGGTTTCGATCCCGGCGATGAAGGGGACGGCGTCGACGGTGGTCGCGGAGATGCGCAGGCCCAGCCGCAGCCGGGTGCCGGCCGGGGCCGGGTCGAACTCGAGGTCGTAGTGGCCGGTGAAGGAGGCGGGGCCGGCCACCGCGAGGTCGAACCCGAGACGGCCGGGCTCGTCCGCGACGCGCACCCGGCCTTCGGCGTGGTACTCGCCGTCAGCGTCGCGGTAGCCGAGCACGACCCGGCCGCCCGGCCGCGGCTCGAGGGCGCAGGCGGTGACCGTCATCGACGGCGGAACCCACCAGGACGCCAGCAGGTCCGGGTCCGTCCAGTACCGCCAGACGTCGGCGACCGGGGCGGGCAGCAGGCGGTCGAACGCGAACGTGCGCCCGTCCGCCCACCGGTCCCGGTCCGCGGCCGCCGCATCCGTCTCGATGGCCGCGCGGTACCGCGTCACGGCGTCGCGTTCGCCCGCGTGCGCCTCGGTGGCGTCGGCCAGCTCCCGCAGCCGGCCCGCGAGCGCGGCCAGGGGCTCGGCCTCGAGGGCGTGCACGCGCCGCTGCCCGAGCGGGAAAACGGTGACCAGGCCGGCGCGGGCGAGGGTCTGGAGGTGCTTGGTGGTCTGCGGCTGCCGCAGCCCGGTCAGCTCGGCCAGCTCCCCCACCGAGCGCGGGCGATCGGCGAGCAGTTCGACGATGCGCCACCGCGCGGCGTCTCCCAGTGCTGCGGCAATCCGGTCCATGGACCTATTATTCACACGGGAGAATATTCATGTCAAGGAATACTTCCGGCGGGCAACCAGCGCAGCCCGTAGGCGTACCCCAGCTGCGGCGCGGCGAACTCCTGCGCCACCTCGCAGGCGCCGTCCAGCGGCAATGGCTCACCCGGCTGCGGCGGATCGGCGAGCACCGAGGGCGGGACGCGGTCCAGCCGCCACACCACGCGCGGCGGGCGCCGCGGGTCGAAGCGGACGCGCACCTCGAACGACTCGCACGTCACCAGAGGCACGAACACGTATGACGGCCGGATCGGCAGGCCGTCCCGGATGCGGTAGACCAGCGAGTACGTGTGGCTGTCGCCGCGGTCCAGGGCGCGCGGCAGGTCGAGCAGCCAGCGGAAGTGCCGCTGGCCGTCCCGGGTACCCGCGCTGATGAGGACGCCGTGCCGGGCGTCCGCGGCCACCTCACGCTCGCCGTCGCGGCCGTCCTCGGTGCGGGGCACCGTGAACTGCGCGGAAATCCGGCCGAGGGCGTCGCGGGTGGCCACGATCAGCCGTTCCTCGGTCACCTCCGGTTCACCGACGTCGAGCCGGACGAGCACCTTGAGCCGCTTGACGAACCAGCCCTCGTCCGGGTCGGGCACGCCGTTGCCCGGCCGCGCGCCGGCCTCGATCTCCGCGGCGAGCCGGGCGAACGACCGGTCGACGCGGCGCCGGGCCGTGCGTTCCGAGACCCGCAGCCGATCCGCGAGCACCCCGATGCGGGCGCTCAGCAGCGCGTGCTGCGCGCCGGGGACGATGCCCAGCGCGACGTTCACCGCCAGCCGGTCGTCGGCCGGGAATTCCGCGATCGCGGCCGAAATCGCTTCACGCAGAACGCGGCGCGCATCGCGGTCGCTCGTCGTCCGGTGGATTTCGCACCAGCCGGAAACGAGCGGCCCGAGCCGGCTGCGCAGCCGGTCGGCTTCCAATCCCCAGCCGCGCCGCAATGTGGCGAGTTCCCGGAGCAGCCCGTTCTCGTATGCCATGGCGTTTTTATTGTGACACGGGCACTTCGCGGCGATCGGCGGCACCGGCTGCGCCGATCAGGTGATTCCGCGATGGCCAGGAATTGGCCAGTTCCGCGCAATTTCGGCCCGCCCCCGGCCTTTTCCGCATCCGCGGCTGCCCGACCATTCTCCCGTCGACTTCCGGCGTCGGCATCGGCATCGGCATCGGGGAGGAAGGGTGCTCGACACTACCGGCCCGGCCGACGTCGCCGACGTCCGGCGGCTGGCCCACGACGGCCTGCTCGCCGGCTCGGCGGCGGCCGCGCGGCCCTCGGCCCTGGCGCGGTTGCGCGGCGGGGTCTACACGGTGGCGTGGCCGCTGGTCTTCACGCGGATCACCAAGCCGCTGGAACACCGGCGCCGCCACGCGGACTGCGCCCGCGGCCTCGGGTGGCTGCGGCCCGACTGCCTCGACCGCTTCCACGACGACGTCGAGGCGGTGGTGGACCACGCCCTGCGGCGCGCGACGAGCCCGATCGAGAACCTCGAGGGCTGGCTGGCCACCCGCCTCACCCCGGCCACGGTCGACGCGCACCGGCGCCGCCGCGGCGAAATCGGCGCGCTGCAGCGGCCACGCCTCCCGGCCTGGCTGGCCGGCGCGCTCGGCGGCGACCCGTGGCTGTGCGACCTGGCGGTGCAGATCCTGGTCTGGGCGGGAGTCCCGGCCACGGCGGGCGCCGAGCTCTGGCCCCTGGACGGCTGGGCGGCCCGGCGCACCGAGGTGACGGGCAAGCCACCGCCCGGCCGCGACCTGCTCGACCGCGAGGTCGACCAGGTCCTGGCCGCGATGCGCACCCGGCCGGCGTGGCACGCGGCGCACGTCGAGTGCCCGCTGGGGCACAAGCAGGCGCCGGTCGCCCCGATGCCGGTGGAGCTGCCGGCGCTGGAGCTGGTCGGCGAGCACGAGCTGGCGGACGCCCGGCTCGCGAGCCTCGCGGAGCAGGCCCTGCGGGCGATCGAGACCCGGCTGGACCGCGGAGAGCCGGCGCCCGCGGCGGTGACCACGGTGGTCCGGGCGGTGTTCGGCGAGCAGGCACCGGACGGCGCACCCCACCACGGCGACTGGCTGGCGACGGCGCTGGCCGACCGGGAACGGCTGGCGTCGATCGTGGCGACGGTCCTGGCGATCCTGGACCGCTGAGCCCACCGCCGGCAAGCGCCCCAAGGCGGCCTTGGTTGCGTCTGACGCACCGAAGGCCGCCTTGGGTGCGTCAGACGCAACGAAGGCCACATTGGGGCGCTTGGGGCTGGTCACCGACGGGAACCGGAGGACGGGGTCAGCCGTCCTCGAGCGAACGGCGCCGGGCCTCGAACACCGCCGTCAGCACCTCCGGTGCGCACCCGGCCGCCCGGGCGCGGCGGCCCGCCGCCGTCAGCTCGGCCAGCAGGGCCGCGCGCACCGCCGCGCGGGTTGCCTCCGGGAGTCTCGAACACGGGTCGGTCACCCCTCGGCCTCCTCTTTCGCCCGGCACCAGACTTCACCTGACGGACACGCCGGTCAGCGCCACCACGTCGGCGGGGGCACCGGGAGCCGCAGCGGGCAGCCGGCGTGGCAGCCCGTCCAGCAGTCCGCCAGCCAGCGGGTCAGCGCGACCGGCCCCAGCAGGCTGTCCTCCCACACCGGCGTCAGCTCGCCCGCGCGGCGCAGCATCGCTTCCGCCGTGCCGCAGAAGGAAACCACCGCCACGATCGCCGCGTCGGCCCGCTCGTCCGGCCAGGCGACCGCGGCTCCCGGCAGCCGGGCCGGGATGGCCAGGCCGGTACCGACAGTGCAGTTCCGCGCCAGCTGCACGGCGAGATCGAACTCGACCGCTTCGGCGTGACGCTGCCTGGCCCGCCAGCGGGGCGAGGCCGTGGCGGCGTACAGCCCGGCCAGCCGGGCGGCGACCAACCCGTCCCACACCGTCAGGAGCACCGCTCGCGTGTCGGCCGGAGGGGCGTCGGCGAGCTCGTGGGTGACGGCGCTGAGCCAGGCACACGGGTCCTTGACTTGACGATCAGCGGCGACGGTCACGGCAGTCAGTTTCCCACCGCCACGCGGAAGCAACCCCAAGATGATCATGGTTCACCCCAGCATCACCCGGTCAGTGGCGGACCGTTGAGCGGCGCCGTAACCCAATCGGGCACTGGGCGTGACCGAATCGTCACAGCTGTGCGACCATGTCCGCGCTCAGTGCCGAGCACCCCTCCGAAACTGCCCCGCGAAAGGCCCCGTACAGAGTGATCAAGATCAGCAAGAGCCGGGCCGGCACCCAGCGCGTCACCTTCAGCCTTCCCATCGGCGCGCCGACCGGCCGGGTGAGCGTCGTGGGCTCGTTCAACGACTGGACCCCCGGACGGCACCACCTCACCCCGCGGTCCAACGGCCGCCGTTCGACGTCGGTCGACGTCACGCCGGGGACGGTCCTGCAGTTCCGCTACCTCGGCGAGAACGGCCACTGGTTCGACGACCCCGACCTGCCCGACCGCGCCGACGGCAACTGCGTCTGCACGACGTCGTAGCGGCTCAGCCCCGGCGGCGCCGCTTCCCCGCCGCGCCCCCGGTGCGCCGCGCCGGTTTCGCCGCGGCGGGCTTGCGTTCCGGGCGCTTGCGCTCCGCCGGCGCCTGCGGGCGCCCGCGCGTGCTGTTCACCGTGCGGCCGCGGACGATCCCGATGAACTGCTCCATCAGGTCCGTCGTCTCCTCCTCCAGCCACGACAGCGCGACGTCCGACTGCGGTGCGTCCCCGACCGGCCGGTAGGTGAGGTCGCGGCGGTGGTGCAGCCGGGCAAGCGACTGCGGCACGACGAGCACCCCGACCCCGGCGGCGACCAGCTCGATCGCGTCCGCCGTCGTCTCGGGCCGCGAAACCGCCGGACGCCCCGGCCAGGTCTCCCACTCCAGCGTGTCGTCGAGGGGGTGCAGCACGACCTCGTCCGCCAGGTCCACGGTGGACACTTCGTCCGCCGCGGCGATCAGGTGGTCCTTGGGCACCAGGACGACCGTCGTCTCGGTGTAGAGCGGGATCGCGTGCAGGCCGTCCCGGTCGATCGGCGATCGCAGCAGCGCCGCGTCGGCGTCCCGGGCGCGCAGCAGGCCGGCCGCGTCGGCGGCGGCGACCGGGACGAGGGTCAGCGGCACCCCCGGTACCCGCTCACCCCAGGTCCGCACCCACTTGGCGGGCGTCGCTCCCGGGACGTACGCGAGCTTGAAAGAGGTCACCGGGTCAGGTTACCGGGAGTGACGCTGGCTACCCTGGACGGCATGACGTCGCACAAGACCGCCCAGACGATGAAGCCCGCGACGGCGGCGAAGAAGCTGGGCGTGTACCTCGAAGCCACCCCCGCGGAGTTCCAGGAGGGTGTCGTGACGCGCGACGAGCTGAACGCGCTGCAGGCCGATCCGCCGGAGTGGCTGCGGGAGCTGCGCCGCACGGGCCCGCACCCGCGGCCGGTGGTCGCGGCGAAGCTGGGCGTCTCCATCGGCGGCCTCACCCGCGGCGGCATCACCGAGCCGCTCACCACCGAGCAGATCGACGCGCTGAAGGCGGAGACCCCCGACTGGCTGGTCCGGGAGCGCGCGACCCAGGCCGAGGTGCGCAAGGAAACGGTGCGGGTGAAGGAGAACAAGGGCTGAGCCGGGCGTGCCGACCGACATCTCGCCCGAGGAAGCGGAGCGCCTCGACGCCGAAGACGAGCTCGCCGCCTTCCGCGAGCGGTTCGTGCCGATCAGCGATCCCGGCGTAGTCGCCTACCTCGACGGGAACTCGCTCGGCCGCCCGCTGCGGGCCACCGCCGAGCGGCTGCAGGAGCTCGTCGCGCACGAGTGGGGTGGCCGGCTGATCCGGTCCTGGGAAGAACGCTGGCTCACGCTGCCCGGGGAGATCGGGGACGAGCTGGCCCGCGTCGCGCTCGGCGCCGCGCCGGGGCAGACCATCGTCGCCGACTCGACGTCCGTGTGCCTCTACAAGGCGCTCCGGGCCGCCGTCGCGCTGCGGCCCGGCCGCGACGAGATCGTCACCGACACCGCGAACTTCCCCACCGACCGGTTCCTCGTCGAGAGCGTCGCCGCCGAACTCGGGCTCACCGTCCGGTGGGTCGAGGGCGGCGAAGTCCACCCCGGGGACGTCGCCGCGGTCACCGGGCCGCGCACCGCGGTGGTCACCCTGTCCCATGTGGACTACCGATCGGCGGCGATCACCGACCTCGCCGCGGTCACCCGGGTGGTGCACGAGCGCGGCGGGCTCGTCGTCTGGGACCTCTGCCACAGCGTCGGCTCGATCCCGGTCGAGCTGGACGCGGCCGGGGCCGACTTCGCCGTCGGCTGCACCTACAAGTTCCTCAACGCCGGGCCCGGCGCGCCCGCGTTCCTCTACGTCAACGCGCGCCACCACGAGACCTTCGGCCAGCCCGTCACCGGCTGGATGGGCGCCGCCGACACCTTCGGCATGGCCGCCGAGTACGTCCCCGCGCCCGGCATCCGGCGGGCGCTCTCGGGTACCCCGCCGGTGCTCGGCATGGTGGGCGTCCGGGAAGGCGTGGCGCTGCTGGCGGAAGCGGGCATCGACCGCGTGCGGGCCAAGGCCGTCGCGCTGGGCCGGTGGGTGTTCGCCCTCGCCGACGCGTGGCTCGTCCCGCTCGGGTTCACGGTCGCCTCGCCGCGCGACGACGACCGCCGGGCCGGCCACGTCACCCTCCGCCACCCGGACGCCGAACGGCTTTCGCGCGTCCTCATCGAGCACGGCGTGCTCATCGACTTCCGCCGTCCCGACGGCATCCGCATCGGGCTGAGCCCGCTCACCACCGGCTTCGCCGAGGTCCGGCGAGCCATGGCCTGCATCCGCGAGCTCGCCGGCTGAACCGCACCCGGTGGTCGTGAGTGGTAAGTCGGGTTAGAACCCTACTTACCACTCACGACCACCAAGCCGGCTTCCTGGAATAGTAGCCATGTACTTAGTAGCCATGTACATTATCTGGCATGAGCACTCCCGGCCACCTCGTCTGGCGACTCTCGATGAAGTGGCGGGTCGCCGTGGACCGCGCCCTCGCCCCGGTCGGGCTGACGCACGCGCAGTACGTCTTCCTGTCCTCGCTCCGCGGCCTGGAGCGCGCCGGAGCGAACCCGAGCCAGCGCGAACTGGCCGACCACACCGGCCTCGAAGCGCTCTACGTCTCCAAACTCGCCCGCACGCTCGACGCCGGTGGTCTCGTCGAGCGCACCCGCGACCCGGCCGACACCCGGACCGTCCGGCTGCGCCTCACCGCCCGCGGGCGCGAGGTGACCGAGCCGGCGATCGCCACCGTGGCGGCGCTGCTCGACCGGCTTCTCGCCCCGCTCGGCGGCCGGCACGGCGACCGCACCGCGACGCTGGCCCGCGAGCTCACCGTCCTCCTCGACACCCCATTGGAGCCCTGAAAGCCATGCTGCACCACGAAGAAACCGGTACCGGCACCCCGATCGTCTTCCTGCACGGCAACCCCGGCTCGTCACACAGCTGGCGCCACGTCCTCCCGCACGTCGGCGGCGGCCGGCTGCTCGCCCCCGACCTCATCGGCATGGGCCGCTCGCCCAAGCCGGACATCGCGTACACCTTCGCCGACCACGCCCGCCACCTCGACGCCTGGTTCGACGCGCTGGGCCTGGACGACGTCGTCCTCGTCGGGCACGACTGGGGCGGCGCGCTCGCCTTCGACCAGGCTGCCCGGCACCCCGGCCGGGTCCGCGGACTGGCCTTCTTCGAAACCATCGTGAAGCCCATGGCCTGGGACGACCTGACGCCGCAGGCGGCCGAGCGCTCGCGGAAGATCCGCACCCCGGGCGTCGGCGAGGACATGGTGCTGACACAGGACCTGTTCATCCGCCAGGCCTTCACCGGCGGCGTCCGGACCCCGGTCGGCGACGACGACCTCGCCGCCTACCTCGCCCCGTTCCCGACACCGGAAAGCCGTCGCCCGGTGCTCGCCTGGGCGCGTCAGCTGCCGCTCGGTGGCGAGCCGGCCGAACTGGTGGCGCGCATCGAGGCCTACGACGAGTGGCTGGCCGGCAGCGAGGGCACCCCGAAGCTGCTCATGACGTTCGAAGGCTCGCCCACGCTACTCATCGGCGAGAAGATGGCCCAGTGGTGCGCCGGCCACGTCGCCGCGCTGGACGTGATCGCCTGCGGGGAAGCCGGGCACCACGCCCAGGAGGACCGGCCGAAGGAGATCGCCGCGGAAATCGCGGCTTGGCTGGACCGCCACGGCCTCCGCTGAGCCTCGCCGGGACTCGGTGACAGCGTCCCGGCATGCGCCCCAAGGCGGCCTTCGGTGCGCCTGACGCAACCAAGGCGGCCTTCGGTGCGTCAGACGCAACCAAGGCCACATTGGGGCGCTTGGGGCGGGGCGGTCGCGGGAGCTAGGTGTGCCGCAAGGGCGGGCTCGCCGTCACCCCGAGCACGCGCGCGACGACCCACGCCAACGCGTCCGCGGTACGGGCCGGCGTGTCCGACGGCTGCATGACGTGACTCAGGACCGCGCGGACGACCAGGTCGATCACCACCGAAACCTGGGCGTCGGCCAGCGGGGGCCGGTAGGCCGCGACGCGACCGGCGAGCATGACCTTCGCCTGGGTGAGCAGCGCACCCGCGTCGGTGGTCAGCAGCGGCAGGAGCTCGGGAGCCGTGCCGTGGGTCGCGGAGACGATCGCGCGCAGCAGCGTGTTGTCGTCGGCCAGCTCGAGGACTCCGCGGACGGCGTCGTAGATCGCCTCGACCAGGTCGTCCGGGTGGCGGTCGAAGGCCGCGCCGACGACCGACAGGAACCGGCCCAGCTCGTGCGCGACCATCGCTTCGGCCAGCGCGGCCTTGGAGCCGATCTCGTTGTAGACGGTCTGGCGGCTGACGCCGGCCAGCTCGGCCAGCCGGGCCATCGTGACGGCCTGCCAGCCGGACCGCGCGGTCAGCTCGATCGCCGCGGCGATGATCGGCTGCCGGTGCTGACCACCTTCCGCCGGCACCGGAACCGCCCTGCTCATGATCGGCATTCTAGGGCCCGGCCGGGCCCACCCGCCCCGGTGCCACGAAGTCGACCTTTTCGCGCACACCGCAGTCCGGGCAGCACCAGGAGTCCGGGATCGCCGCCCACGGCGTGCCGGCCGGGAAGCCCTCCCGCGGATCGCCGCGCCGCTCGTCGTAGACGTACCCGCAGCCGGGGCACCTGCCGCCTTCGGTGGCGTCGCCGTGGGTGTCGGCGAGCTCGCGCGAGGCCGCCGTGACGCGGGTTCCGTAGCGGGCCAGGACTTTCGCGCGCTTGCCGGGCTGGATGTTGGCGCGCGAGCTGTCCCCGCCGTAGTGGGCGAGCACCCGCGGGTCCATCACCCGGCGCCACAGCGGCGGGACGAGCGCCAGCACGATCATCCCGGCGTACCCGGTGGGCAGTACCGGCGACTCGGCGAAGTCGCGCAGCGTCTGGTAGCGGCGGGTCGGGTTGGCGTGGTGGTCGCTGTGCCGCTGCAGGTGATAGAGCAGGACGTTCGTGGCGATGTTGTTGGAGTTCCAGCTGTGGCTGGGGTCGACGCGCTCGTACCGGCGCCGCCCGGGCACGCCGACCCGCTGCCGCAGCATGCCGTAGTGCTCCATGTAGTTGACGACCTCCAGCAGCGAAAACCCGACGACCGCCTGGATCACCAGGTAAGGCAGGATCCCCACGCCGAGCCAGGCGATCATCGCCGCCCACAGCACCGCGGACATCAGCCACGCGTTGAGCACGTCGTTGCCGAGCCGGTAGGGGTGGCGGTCACGCCGGGCGTAGCGCTTGCGCTCCAGCCGCCACGCCGACTTCACCGAGCCGAAGACCGTCCGCGGCCAGAAGCGGTAGAAGCTTTCGCCGACGCGGCTGCTCGCGGGATCCTCCGGCGTCGCCACGCGGACGTGGTGGCCGCGGTTGTGCTCGATGTAGAAGTGCCCGTAGCAGCTCTGCGCGAGCGCGATCTTCGACAGCCAGCGTTCGTGGCTTTCCTTCTTGTGGCCCAGCTCGTGCGCGGTGTTGATGCCGATCCCGCCGACGCACCCGATCGACACGGCGAGCCCGATCTTGTCCGCCACGGTGAGCTCGCCCCGCGCGATCAGCCAGAAGGCAGCCACGAAGCCGAGGTACTGGACGGGCAGGAAGGCGAAGGTGATCCAGCGGTAGTAGCGGTCGTTCTCCAGCCGCGCGATGACGTCGTCGGGCGGATTGCTCCGGTCCAGCCCGGCGACGAGGTCGATGACGGGCACGAGCACGAGGATCACGACCGGCCCGATCCAGAACCAGCCACCCCACCCGGTGGCGGCGTGCAGCCCGATGGCGAGGAACGCCAGGGAAGGCACGACCAAGCCGATCAGCCAGAGGTACCGCTTGCGGTCGCGCCACAGCTCGGTCGAGCCGGCGGGCAGGGTTCCGGTCGCTTCGCTCATCACACCCTCCTTGGCGGCTGAGTGGACAAGACGATAGCCGATGCCAACCTTCCTTGACAATAACCCCTCAGCTGTAAACTTCCTCCCAGACTCGTGCCCCGACTTCGTGAAGGCCACCTTGAGGAAGGTCAAGTTCCTCAAGGTGGCCTTCACGAACTTCGGCTGTTTCCTTCGTCGGCACCCGCGATCCGGTGGAATTCACTTCACCCGTTCAGCCCAGCGCGCAAGTCGTCGAAATGTGCCCGAGGCCTACTACCTGAGGAAATGCCCGTGATCACTTCGGAGCAGACAGTAAACACCGTTCGCCACTGGGCGGACCAGCGTCCGGAAGCCGGGTCGCGCCGAACGGGTGTCAGGGGTTCGTGGTAAAAAACGGACCCTGATCGATTCCGCGGCAACACGGAGGGTGAGGCGAAGACGGGTGACGGCGGCCGCTGTGTCCCATCGTCGTGTCCGCTTCCTCGTCCGGGTCCCCATTCCTCGCCGACCGTCACTCAGGAGTTCGTGAACCGCCGTGCTGAACAAAGACCCCAGGGACGAGTCGGACAAGCCGTACGACAAGTCGATCCGCAAAAGGCTGACCAGGACCGTTCTCATTCCCAGTGTGACGCTGCTGGTGCTGTGGATCGCGGTCTCGTCCTACTTCCTCTTCAATGGCGTTTACGTCCGGTTGGTCGCGGCTTCCGTGCGCGAGGTCTCGATCCCCGCCGCCACCGCGCTGGCCGAGTTCCAGAAGGAACGCCAGACCGCGTTGCAGTACCTCGATGACCCGGCACTCGGCCCGGCCCGGCTCCAGCAGCAGCAGAAGGCCACCGACGAAAAGCTCGCCACGCTGAAGGACGCGTTCGCCGCGACGATCTCCAACGCGCCGGACGAGATCGCGTCCAAGGTGAACGCGCTGAAGTCGCAGTTCGACCAGCTGCCCGTGCTGCGCTCGCAGATCAGCTTCCGCAGCATCGACCGCGCCCAGGTCAACTCCTACTACAACGGTGTGATGGACACCGCGTCCAACCTCTTCGACACCCAGGCCCGGGTCGTCCCCGACGCCGAAGCCGCGACCGGCGGCATCACGGCGACGTCGGTCTTCCGCTCCGGCGACGTGATGTCGCGCGAGACGTCGCTGGTCTCGACGGCCTTCTCCTCCGGGACGTTCGCGCCGGACGACTTCGCCCAGTTCGCGCAGCTGTCCGGGATCTACCGGACGCAGCTCACGCAGATCGAGCCGTTCCTCGACCCGGGCGTCCGCCAGAAGTACCAGGCGCTGACCACCAGCACGGCCTGGCGCCAGCTGGGGACCGCCGAAGAGGCGCTCGTCAAGCACGGCCCGTGGTCGGCCGGCGAGCAGAACTCCGTGCCGGTGTCCGAAACGGACTGGCAGAACGCGACGAACCAGGTCGCCCAGAGCCTCAACGACCTCGCGATCACCCAGGCGGACAAGGTTTCGGCCGCCGCGATCGACGCCGGTGACGCCCAGTTGCGCAACGTCATCATCGGCAGCATCGTCGCCCTGCTCGCCTCGCTGGCGGCGATCATCGTCGCGGTGCGGGTGTCCCGCTCGCTCGTCGACCGCGCCCTGATGACGCGGCTCGCGCGGCTGCGCAACGACTCCCTCGACCTCGCCCGCAACCGGCTGCCGGACATCGTCGAGCGGCTGAAGAACGGCGAAGCCGTCGACCTCAAGGAAGAACTCCCCCGGCTCGACCACGGCCGCGACGAGATCGGGCAGGTGGCCGAGGCGTTCAACGTCGCCCAGCTCACCGCCGTCAACGCCGCGGCGAGCGAGGCCAAGGCCCGCAGCGGTGTGCACAACGTGTTCCTCGGCATCGCGCACCGCAACCAGGTCCTCGTCCACCAGCAGCTGCAGATCCTCGACGAGATGGAAGCACGCGAGGACGACTCGACGCAGCTGGCGGCGCTGTTCCAGCTCGACCACCTCGCCGCCCGCGCCCGCCGCACCACCGAGAACCTGATCATCCTCGGCGGCAAGCAGCCCGGCCGCCGCTGGCGCAAGCCGGTCGCGCTGATGGAGGTGCTGCGCGCCGCCGTCTCGGAAACCGAGCAGTACGCCCGGGTCCAGGTCGAGCAGGTGGCCGACGTCGCGCTCGTCGGGGCCGCGGTGGCCGACACCATCCACCTCGTCGCCGAGCTGGTCGACAACGCGACGTCGTTCTCTCCGCCCGGCTCGCCGGTCGAGGTGACCAGCCGGATGGTCGCGCGCGGCGTCGTCGTCGACGTCTCGGACCAGGGGCTCGGCATGAAGGACGGCGTCCGCGAGTGGGCGAACGCGATGATGGCCGAGGCCCCCGAATTCGACGCGATGGCGCTGCGGGCCGACTCCAGCCTCGGCCTGTTCGTGGTCGCCCGCCTGGCGGCCCGGCTCGGCATCACCGTCACCTTCGACCCGTCCCGCTACGGCGGCCTGCGCGCCACCGTCCTGATCCCCACCCAGCACCTGGCCGGCGAAGACGGCGACCAGGCCGCGGAGACCTCACCGGCCGAGACCACCGCGGTCCTCGCCCCGGTGGGCGCGCCGGCGCCGCAGGCCGCGGAAAGCTCGCTCCGCACGATGGACACGCCCAGCTCGTTCAGCGGTCAGATCCCGATGAAGCGAGACACCAAGCCGAGGCCGTACCCGGCACGCGCCCTCACCTCGCCCGACGCCCTGCCCTCCGTGCCGGCAGCGGAGCCGGAGCCGGTCGCCGTGACCCCGGCAACGGACGCGCCGCCGACCGACGACCGGCCGCGGCTGCCCCGGCGCGAGCCACAGCAGAACCTTGTCGCCCAGCTCGAAAACGAACCCGACGACAGCATCGACGATGTCGTGGCACCGGGGGAAGGCACCGCGCGCACGCTCGCGGCGTTCCACAAGGGCACCCGCCGCGGGCGCGGCGGACCGGACGACAACTCGTAACTCCCCGGCCCCACACACGCCAAGTCCACACAGGAAAGTCAGGGTCTGAAGTCGAATGAACGAGTACGGGAGCCCCAAACCCGATCTCAACTGGCTGCTCGACGACATGGTCAACCGCGTGGTCGGCGCGCAGAACGCCATCGTGCTGTCCGCCGACGGGCTGCTGATCGGCAAGTCGGCCGGGATGAGCAAGGACGACTCGGACCAGCTTTCGGCCATCGCCTCCAGCTTGCAGAGCCTCGCCAAGGGGGTGAGCAAGCAGTTCAACCGCGGCCCGGTGCTGCAGAACATGATCGAGATGGAGCGCGGTTACCTGTTCGTCTCCGCGGCCGGTCAGGGTGCCTGCCTCGCCGTGCTGGCGGCGGACAACGTCGACGTCGAGATGATCGCCTACGAGATGAGCCGGCTCGTCAAACGCGTCGGTGACTACATGGCGTCCGCGCCGCGAGAAGCGGCGTCGGTCCTCCGGGAGGCCACATGAGTGCCGAAGACGGCTGGTACGACGAGGCCGCCGGGCCGCTGGTCCGGCCGTACACGATCACGAGCGGCCGCACGCCGGCCGGCACCGCGCGGCTGGACCTGTCCACGCAGGTGATGACCCTGCGGTCGGAGCAGGAGCCGGCCGGGCTGGGCCCGGAGCACGTGGCGATCGTGCAGCTGTGCCGGCACCCGGTGTCGGTGGCCGAGATCGCCGTCTACGTCAAGATCCCGCTCGGGGTCGTGCGGGTGCTCGTCGGCGACCTGATCGAACGCGGCCTCGTCATCACGCGCTCCCCTGCCCACAACCCGGCGCAGGCGCCGGACCTCGAAACACTCCAGGCGGTTCTCGATGGCCTCATCAAGTACTGACGGCACGGGGGCGGACATGGTCCCCACCCCGGTCAAGATCATCATCGCGGGCGGTTTCGGCGCGGGGAAGACCACGATGGTCGGTTCGGTCAGCGAGATCCCGCCGCTGACCACCGAAGAGGTGCTCACCGAGGCAAGTGCCGGCGTCGACGACCTGTCCGGCGTCGAGCGGAAGACGACCACGACGGTCGCGCTGGACTTCGGCCGGATCACCATCTCGCCGCGGCACGTGCTGTACCTGTTCGGGACACCGGGCCAGGCGCGCTTCTGGTTCATGTGGGACGACCTGGCCCGCGGGGCGATCGGGACGGTCGTGCTGGTCGACACCCGACGGCTGGAGACCAGTTTCGCCGCGATCGACTTCTTCGAGCGCCGCAAGATCCCGTTCGTCGTCGCGGTGAACTGTTTCGACAACGCGCCGCGCTACACCGCCGACGAGATCCGCGAGGCACTGGTCGTCCCGGACCGTGTGCCGATCGTCATGTGTGACGCACGCGACCGCGACACCAGCAAGCTCGCCCTCATCCGGCTGGTCAAGCACGCGATGACGGTGGTGCCGGCCGCCCGGGTCTGAACTGCGCGTTGTCCGCTTTTGTCCCCTCTGGACGCCGTCGGTGTCCGTTGTGGCCCTGCGTGGCCGCGGCGGGCACCGGCGTACCCACATGGCGCAATTGACTGGACCAGCCGAGTGCAGACTTTTAGTTGAGCAAGCATCCAACTGATAGCATCCGCTCGTGACGAGTCGAGTGCCGGAGTTTCCTGAATATATAAGGGAAAACTATCCAGCACAGGGTCGTCTCTTCGGTGACTTCCTGGGTGGACTGTGGTCCACCGCGTGCGAGGCGCTCGACGTCCCTTTGGAGCAGTCCGTCCGGACCACCCGGATGCTGCGGGCCCTGCTGCCGCCGTGGGCGCACGAGCCGATCGGGCCGGTCCCCGCCCAGCCGTCCTATGTGGCGGACGACGGCTTCCCGGCCGAGATGTCGGTCAACTGGTCCGGCGCGCGGCCGGAACTGCGCGTGCTGTTCGACAGCCTCGGCCACGACGTGGTCTGGCCCGGTGAGAGCGTTTTCCGCAGCCGGCGTCTCGACTACATCCGCGAGACGTTCACCCCGCGCGCGGGCCGGCCGTCGCCGGCGCCGCTGTGGCATTCGATCGCGTGGCGGCCACCGTCCGCAGTGGTCCACAAGACGTACTTCGGGCTGTACTCGTGGCCGCACGCGCACCGCGAGGCCGCGGTGGCCGAAGCCATGGCGCGGCTCGGCCTGGCCACCGCTTGGGCCGACACCCGCCGTCGCATCGAAACTGTCGAAGGCGACCGCGAGATCGAGTTCTTCGCCGTCGACCTGACCGACGAAGCACAGGCCCGCGTGAAGATCTACTACCGCAACCGCGCGGCCGGGCTCGCCGAGGTCGAGCGCGTCGCGGCCGTGGCGCTGCACCACGACTCCGAACGGGCGCGAGCCGCATACCGGACACTGGCCGGTGCCGGCGCCGAAGCCGGTGAGGCGGCATTGAGCTGCCTGGCGTTCCGGTCCGGTGTGGATCGCGCCGCCGAGTCCACGACGTACTTGCGGCTCCCCGCCCTCGTACCGGACGACCGCGAAGCCGTGGAGCGCACGGCCGCGCTGCTGCACGCCCAAGGCGTCGACCCCGGCCGGTTCCGCACGCTCGCCGCCGCACTGGCACCCGGGCCGCTGAGCCGCAGCCGGGGCGTGCTGGAGCTGGTGAGCTTCCGCGCCGCGGGCCGGCCCGGCGACGTGACCACGTACTTCCGGTTCCCGGTCTACGACCGGCCCCCGCCCTCCCCCCTTTCGCCCGTCGACCTCGGATAGCCCACCTTGAGGAGTAGATCGTGACCGAGCAGGACGTCGAGCGCGTGGCCCGCCACAACGAGCAGCGGCAACGGGAGTACGAGGCGTCGGACCTGATCCGGCTGCTGACCGACGAGAACACCACGGCCGAGACGAAGAAGGCGGTGCTCACGTACCTCCAGCCGTGGTCGAACGCCTTCCAGCGGATGATCAGTGCCCGGGTGACCTTCGAGAGCGACCCGGAGCTGCGCGCGCTCGCGTGCGAGCACCAGGCGGAAGAGGTCGGCCACGACAAGATCCTGGCCCGCAGCCGCGCGGACGACCGGGAGCTGGTCTGGGACCCGGTGATCGAGATGGGCGCGTCCTGGTTCGTCGACCAGTTCGCGATCCTGCCCGGCGTGCAGCGCGCGGTACTGGCGCACTTGGCCCTCGAGGCCGGCAGCCTGGTGTTCAGCCAGGCGGGCACGAAGGCGTTCCCCGACGACGAATACTTCGAGCTGCACGACGAAGCCGACGTCGAGCACCTCGAGATGGGCTACGAAGTGCTGCGGCGGCGCACGGACTGGACGCCGGACGCGGCGATCACGGTGCTGGACCGGGCCTGGCAGGTGATCGGCGTGGTTTCCGACCGCATCGCCGAGTGCGCCCGCCGCGATGCGGTGGCCGCATGACGATCACCGAACCGGCCGCCGCGGCCCGCGAGATCGCCGCCGAGGCTGCCCGCGCCTACCAGGAAGCGTTGGGAGAGCGCCTGATCGGCGCGTACCTGCTGGGCAGTTTGGCGTACGGCGGCTACTCCGCGGCCGCGAGCGACATCGACCTGGCCCTGGTCCTCACCGGCGTCGGCGACGGCGACCGCTCGTCGGTGGAGAGCACGACGGAGGCACTTCAGGAGCGAAGCCCATTGCACCGCAAGCTTTCGGTGTTCTGGGCGTCGTTGCCGGCGTTGCGCGAAGGCCGCGACGACGGCCGCTTCCCGGCCCTGGACCGCTTGCAGCTGGCCGATGACGGCCGCGTTCTGGCCGGTTCGGACGTCCGCGCGGAAGTGGCTCGCCCGGAGGCGTCGGAGCTGCTGCTGGAGAGCGCGGGCTTCGCGATCGCGGTGCTGGCGACGGACGAGGTGACGGCCGAGTTCCGTTCGCCGAAGCGGCTGCTGGTGGACAAGGTGTGGTTCACGAAGGCCGTGCTGTTCCCGGTCCGCTTCCGGTACTCGGGAACGACGTCGACGGGCCGGGCGGCGAACAACGACGAAGCGATCGAGTGGTACCTGACGCAGCCGGACGCACCGGCGGCGTCGCTGGTGCGGCTGGCGCGGGAGGTTCGCGCGGGTCACCCGCTGGAGCCTGCGGAGGTCGAGCCGGAGCTGGCGGCCGGACTGGTTCCGTTGTACCGGTACTACATCGACGCGGAAGTCCGGCGGCTGCGGGAAACCGGGGCGCCGGCGGACCTGGTCGACGCGTTCGCCGACTGGGACAAGCGGCTGGGCTGAGCCGGACCCGGCGGTGTGCGGGGAAGCACGCCGCCGGCCTCAGCGCAGCGTCAACGGCGTCTCCGATTCCACCCGGGTCAGCTTCTCCGGGTTCCGGACGAAGTAGAGCCCGCTGATCCGGCCGCCCTCGACACGAACCGCCATGATGCCGTCGAACGCCCCGTCCACGTGCATCGCCAGTGCCGGGTTTCCGTTCACCGTCATCGGTGCGCTGGTCAGTTCCACCGCCGCCTTGCCGAGGCCGCCGATGATGAAGCGGGTCACCTTGTCCGATCCGGCGACCGGGCGCAGGGCCGCCTGCTTGACGCCGCCGCCGTCGCTCAGCAGCACCACGTCCGGCGCGAGCAGGTCCAGCAACCCCTGCAGGTCCCGGCCCTCCAGCGCCCGCTGGAAGGATTCCAGCACCGCCCGCGTCTCCCGCGCCGACACCACCTCGCGCGGACGCCGGGCGTCCACGTGCCGACGGGCCCGGCTCGCGATCTGCCGGACCGCCGCCGGGCTCTTCCCCACCGCTTCGGCGATTTCGTCGTACCCGACGTCGAACACCTCGCGCAGCACGAACACCGCGCGCTCGGTCGGCGCCAGCGTTTCGAGCACCAGCATCAGCGCCATCGAAACGCTTTCCGCCAGCTCGACGTCCTCGGCCACGTCCGGTGTCGTCAGCAGCGGCTCCGGCAGCCACGGCCCGACGTACGCCTCCTTGCGGCGCTGCAGCGTGCGCAGGCGGTTGAGCGAAAGCCGGGTGGTGATGCGGACCAGGTACGCGCGCTCGTCGCGCACCCCCGCCTGATCGACCTCGGCCCAGCGCAGCCACGTCTCCTGGAGGACGTCCTCCGCGTCGGCCGCCGAGCCGAGCATCTCGTAGGCGACCGTGAACAGCAGGTTCCGGTGGGCGACGAAGGCCTCGGTCATGACGTCTGCTCCCCTCACGCGGCGAAGTCACCGAACCGGCCCCAGGCGACGAACGCCGCCACGGCCAGGTAAGCCAGGTTCAGCGCGGCGAACCCGGCGCTGCCGTGCCGGACGTGGGTGATCATCGCACCCACCATCAGCAGGACCCAGCAGACGGCGGTCACCGGGACCAGCACCGGCGCGATCCCGGTCGCCGCGGGCAGGATCAGGCCGAGCGCCGCGAGCAGCTCCAGCGCGCCGAGGCCCTTGACGAAGCCGGGAGCGGCACCGGCGGTCCATTCGCCGCCCGGTGCGGCCGCCAGCTTCTCCTTGCGCACGAACACTTTGCCGACGCCTCCGGTCAGGGCCACGACGGCCAGCAGGCCGGCGGTGATCCACAGTGCGAGGTCCATGACGTTCTCCTTTTCCTGATCGGCCTCAAGACACCGCGCGGCGAGGAGTTGTGACAGCATTGATTCTGTACCTACTAGTATGTACAGTCATGGCCCATGGGAACCCGGGACCAGCTCGTCGACAGCGCCCGCGAACTGCTGTGGGAACGCGGCTACGTCGGCACCAGCCCCAAGGCCATCCAGCAGCGGGCGGGCGCCGGCCAGGGCAGCATGTACCACCACTTCGCCGGCAAGAAGGACCTCGCACTGGCCGCCGTGCAGCGCAGCGCCGAAGAACTGCTGGCCGCCGCCGACGCGCAGCTGCGCTCGCCCGGCACCGCCGTCGAGCGCATCACCGCCTACCTGCGGCGCGAACGCGAAGTGCTCAAGGGCTGCCCCATCGGCAGGCTCACCCAGGACCCCGACATCGTGGCCGACCCGGAGCTGCGCGCCCCGGTGGACGAGACCCTCACGCGCGTGCGCGCCCGGCTCGCCGAGGTCCTCGACGAAGGCCGCGCCGCGGGCGAACTGCCCGCCACCCTGGACACCGCCGCCCTGGCCGCCACGATCGTCGCCGTCCTGCAGGGCGGGTACGTGCTGGCCCGCGCCGCGAACTCCCCCGAGCCGTTCGACCAAGCCGTCACCGGCGTGCTCGCGCTGCTCACCACCCGCTGACCCCAGGGTCCGGCAAAGTCCGGCCGGGCCGCCGCCGCGATGGCCCGAACGCCGTGAATGACTCATTCCTGGCGTCGGATGCCAGGAATGAGTCATTCACGGCATCCGGACGGCCGCCGCGACTTTGCCGGAACCCTGCCCACCGAACCTCAGGAGACCCGAAGTGCACGTCCGCCGCGTTCCGTCCACCAGCACCGCCGCCCCCGCCGAGGCGATCACCGGCAGCGCCTGGATCACCTCGCTCGCCGTCCCCGAAGGCCCGTCGCGGACCCGCGTCGACCGCGTCCAGTTCGCGCCCGGAGCCCGCACCCGCTGGCACCGGCACCCGCTCGGCCAGATCCTCGTCGTCACCGACGGCACCGGCTACGTCCAGCGCCGCGGCGGCCCGGCCCAGCTGATCCGGCCGGGCGACACGGTCCGCGTCGCCGCCGGCGAGTGGCACTGGCACGGTGCCACCGACACGACGGCACTGACCCACCTGGCGATCGAGGAACTGCCCGCCGACGGCACGCCGACCGAGCTCGGCGATCCGGCGGGCGAGGGCGAACCCGCCGCCGTCCCGGCCTTCACCCGCACGCTGCTGCTGGACCAGCGGCTCGCGGCGCCTCGCGTGATCGATCACGTCGAAATCCGCCGGATCACCATCGCCCCGGGCGAACAGCTCGGCCCGCACGTCCACAACGGACCGGTGTTCGGCAGCATCGAAACGGGTTCGGCGGTCTATCAGATCGAAGGCGAGCCGGAAACCGTGCTCACCCCCGGCGACGTCTTCCACGAGCCCGAATCGGCCCGGATCGCCCGGTTCGACCCCCAGGACGACGGCGTCACGTTCCTCGCCTACTTCCCGGTCGGGCCTGGCGAGACGCCGAGCCTGACCATGCTGGACAGCTGACCCCGCACTCCACGCCTCACCTGGGTACACGGCTCCCGGTTCAGTGCGGTTCACTACATTTCCGAACTCTTTCCTCACGCGACAAAGCACTGGACAACAGGGCTCGCGCGGGTCACGATTACGCCGTGCCCGCCCCCAGTTGATCTCCCGGAAAGAATCGGTTAGATCTTCACAAGGCGGACATTGTTACCGCTAACAGAGAACCGCCCACTGGTGTCGGGCCAGTGGAATCTCTCCCCCTTTGAACCCCATGGAGTCACTTCATGCCCGGAAACGCGGGAAAGCACCGCATCTCCCGACGAACCAAGATCGCCACCGGCGTCCTCGCGCTGGCCGTTGCCGCCGGCGGCATCGCGGTGTCGACGACGTTCGGCACTCCCGGCCAGGCCAGCGCCGACCCGGCCGACCCGGCGCTCTACATCGACATCCTCAAGGTCCCCCCGAACAACCGGGAACCCGCTAACTCGCGCGGCGCGTCCACCGGCACCTTCACCGTGGACTGCGGCCGCAACGAGAACCAGCATTTCAACCCGGACAACTTCGTCGCCCAGCCCGGTGTGCGCAACGGTGCCCAGCACCTGCACGACTACGTCGGCAACCTCTCGTCGAACGCGGACTCGAACAACAAGAGCCTCGAAGCCGCCGGCACCACGTGCAAAAACGGGGACAAATCCGCCTATTTCTGGCCGGTTGTCCGCATCGACACCGAGGACGACGAGAAGAATCCGCCCGCGAAGTCCCCGGACGGCGACCGCGACCAGGCCGCCCAGGACGCCGCCTCCCCGGCGATCACCTGCCCGGACGTCGCCAGCCGGCTCCCGGACGTCCCCGACTCGGCGATGGCCGAAGTCAACCGCAACCTCGACCTGCTCGACACGCAGATCGACGAGGCCAACAAGCGGCTGATCAGCACCAAGGGCCAGGGCGGCCCCAACTTCGTCCAGAACGCCATCCTCGGCCCGCTCAAGGACAAGCGCGTCGCCACCATCGACCGCATCGCGATCGCGATCGGGCGCACCGCCGCCAAGCCGCAGGGTCTCGGCGCCCTCGCCCCCTGTGTGCTGAAGGACCAGGCCGGCAGCGGCGGCAACCCCGCGAGCAACGGCGGTGGCGCCCCCGGCGGCGCGGCCCAGCAGATCACCTGCCCGGACGTCGCGAGCAAGCTCCCCGCCGTCCCGGCGTCGGCCAAGGCCGAGGTGGACCGCAACCTCCAGCTGCTGAACACGCAGATCCAGGAGGCGAACCAGCGGCTGGTCAGCACCCAGGGCCAGGGCGGCCCCAACTTCGTCCAGAACGCCATCCTCGGCCCGCTCAAGGACAAGCGCGTCGCCACCATCGACCGCATGGCCATCGCGATCGGCCGCACCGCCGCCAAGCCCCAGGGCCTCGACGCCCTCGCGCCGTGCAGCCTCGGCCAGGGCGGCAACAACGGTGGCAACAACGGGAACAACGGTGGCGCGACGGCGACGCCGCCGCTGCCCGGCCCGGACGCCAACAACGAGCTGCCGGACAACGACGGGCAGATCCAGCGCCCGGCGAAGGCCGGCATCACCTTCCGCGGCAGCCCGGCCGGCCAGGTCGTCGCGATGCCGAAGTTCCTGCGGGCGCTCAGCGGTGACGCCAAGCCGTCCATCAACGGCACCAAGAACACCCGGGCCGCGTGGACCTGCACCGGCTTCGAAAACCGGCTCACCGACAAGTACCCGATCTGCCCCGAAGGCAGCAAGGTGGAGCGGATCCACGACTTCCCGAGCTGCTGGGACGGCAAGAACACCGACAGCGCCAACCACCGCACGCACATCGTGTTCCCGGACAAGAACGGCCGCTGCGCCGCCGGGTTCAAGGCGGTGCCGCAGCTGCGGATCACGCTCGTCTACGACATCCCGCACGACATCCAGGTCAAGAAGCAGTACAAAGTGGACTCGTTCCCGTCCGAAGAGCACAATCCCCTGTCCGACCACGACGATTTCGCGAACGTGATGTCGCAGAGCATCATGAACCAGCTCGTCAACTGCATCAACCGCAACAAGACCTGCAACGCCTGACCCGCTCGGGTGCCCGCCGCGGACGGCGGCGGGCACCCGTGAGGAGCCACCGATGACGGTCCCGATCGTTCCGGGATTCCACCCCGACCCTTCGATCTGCCGGGTCGGGGACACGTTCTACCTGGCGAATTCCAGCTTCGAGTACGTGCCGGGCGTCCCGATCCGGCGCAGCACCGATCTCGTCTCCTGGGAGCTCATCGGCCACGCACTGACCCGGCCGAGCCAGCTGCCGCCGAGCGAGGGCGCCGCGAACACCGGCATCTTCGCGCCGACGCTGCGGCACCACGACGGCCGGTTCCACCTGGTCACCACGAACATCCTCGAAGCCGGCCGCGGGCACCTGATCGTGACGGCGGAGGAGCCGGCCGGCCCGTGGTCCGATCCGGTCCACGTGCCCGGCACCGACGGCATCGACCCGGACCTCTGCTGGGACGACGCCGGCCGATGCCACCTCACGTGGACGTCGTTCCGGCCGGAGCTGCCGGGCATCGCCAGCGTGCCGATCGACCCGGCGACGGGCGCGCTGCTCGGCGAGGCACGGCTGCTGTGGAACGGCACCGGCCTGGCCGCGCCGGAGGGCCCGCACCTGTACCGCGTCGACGGCTGGTGGTACCTGCTGCTCGCCGAAGGCGGCACCGAACGCGGCCACGCCGTCACCCTCGCGCGCGCCCGCAGCCTGGAGGGCCCGTACGAGCCGGCGCCGGCGAACCCGATCCTGACCCACCGCAGCACGACGCACCCGGTGCAGAACACCGGGCACGCCGATCTGGTCGAGTGCGCCGACGGCAGCTGGGCGATGGTGTACCTGGGCGTCCGGCCGCGCGGCAAGACACCGCAGTTCCACGTCAACGGACGCGAGACCTTCCTGGCCGGTGTGGACTGGGTGGACGGCTGGCCGGTGGTGGCCGAGGACCGGTTCCCGGTCCCGCCGGCGGACAACAGCTTCACCGACGACTTCGCGACGGCGGAGCTGCACCCGCGCTGGGTGGCCCCGGGCGCCGCGCCCGTCACCCGGTGGGCCGGGCCGGGCGAGCTGATGCTCACGCGGGCCCTGCTGACCCGGGCCCTCGACGAGTACTGGACCGCGGAAGCCGGCCTCGACGTTTCCCGTGGCACGGCCGCGTTCGTAGTGCGCATCGACGACCGGCACTGGTACGGCCTGATCGCCGACGGCGGCAAGGTGACAGCCACGCTCGCCATCGGTCCGGTCGTCCAGGCCGTCACCGAGGTCGCCGCCGGTTCCGTGGTGTCGCTGCGGATCCGGGCGCTCCGGCCGGAGCCGTCCGGCCCCCTGCGGGAAGCGGACGAACCGGATCTCATCGAGCTGTCCGTGCTCGGGGCGGAAGACCGGGTCCTCGGGGCGTTCGACGGACGCTACCTGTCCACCGAGGTCGCGGCCGGCTTCACGGGCCGCATGATCGGGGTGGAGGCGCTCGACGGAACCGTGTCCCTGCAGGAATTCCGCTACCGCGTCGAGCATCGGCGAAACTGATCGAGTCGACCGGTTTTTCGCGCTTTTCGCGAGAAGGCCCGGTCCGTAGCGTGGCCGGCATGACCCTGCAGCTTCTTCGTGTGGGACCACCTCCACAGGGGCACTTGTGTGCGTGACCTGGGGAAACAAGGTCACCGTTTGCCGTGGCCGGTGGTCGTGAGTGGTAATTCGGGTTCTAACCCGAATTACCACTCACGACCGGCTGCGGCAGACCGGCAGACCGGCGTCCAGGATTGTCCTGGCCGGCCATCTTCGGCCGCACCGAACAAAGATCTCGCCCTGCAGTACTAGGCCGTGAAGCCGCGGCCCAAGCCGTGCTGCACGGCGTAACGCAGCGCTTCGATCCGGTTGCGCACACCGATCTTGGCGAACGCGTTGTTGATGTGCGTCTTCACCGTCGCCTCGGCGATGACCAGTTCCGCGGCGATCTCCCCGTTGCTCAGCCCGGCCGCGATCAGGCCGAGTACCTCGGCCTCGCGCACGGTCAGCCCGTCCGGCAGCCGGTCGTTCCCGCCTCCCCGCCCGGACAGCGCCGACGCCACCCGGCCGGACACGCCGGCCCCGAACGTCAGCTGCCCCGAGACCACGGCCCGCAGTGCGGCCCCGATCTCGGCGCGGCCCGCGTCCTTCGTCAGGTACCCGCGTGCCCCCGCGGCCAGCGCGCCGGCGATCGATCCGTCGTCGGCGTACGTCGTCAGGATCAGGACCGCCACCTCCGGGTGGTCGCGGGCGATCCGCTCGGTCGCTTCGACGCCGCTCAGCACCGGCATGGTGAGGTCCATCAGCACCGCGTCGATCCGGTCGAGCCGCCGGAGCAGGGCGAGCGCTTCGGCGCCGTCGGCCGCCGAGCCGGCCACCTCGACGTCGTCGAGCAGGCCCATGAGCGCGACCAGGCCTTCGCGCACGGCCTGTTGGTCGTCCACCACGACGACCCTGATCATCCGTGGCTCCCCCATGATCCCCCTCCCGATGCCGGGAGGCAGGCTACCACCGGTGCCCGCCGGAGGATCCATTGTGGAGGAACGGATGGTGGCGCGGCGGGGTGCAACCGCCGCGCCACCGCACCGTCAGGCCGGGGCGACCGCCCGCCCCGTCTGCGGTGAGATCATCCCGGCGCAGAGCCCGCGGCTCGCGAGCGTCTGTGCGATGCGCGGGATGGCGGAAAGGGTGTTGCCCGGCCATTCGTGCATCAGGATGACCTGGCCGTTCGAGAGCCGGGCGTTGGCCGCGACGATCGCGTCGACGCTCGCGTTGTTCCAGTCTCCCGAGTCGACGTCCCAGATCACCTGGCGGAGGCCGTACCGGGACGCCACCGACTGGACCGTCGCGTTCGTTTCCCCGTACGGCGGGCGGAACAGCCGGGGCGTGCCGCCGCCCGCCGCCGAAATCGCCTGCTGGGTCCGGGAAATCTCGGAATCCACCTGTGCCTGGCTCTGCTGGGTCAGGTGCGGGTGGGTGTAGCTGTGGTTGCCGACCCACATACCCGCGCTCGTCTGGGCGCGGACCTGGGCCGGGTACGCGGCCGCGTACTGGCCCTCGTTGAACATCGTGGCCCGCAACCCGTTCTGCCGCAGCGCGTTCAGGATGGCCGGGGTGTGGGCGTTCGACGGCCCGTCGTCGAACGTCAGGCCGACGTACCCGTTGCACGCTGCTGCCTGGGCCGCCGGCGTGACGGCGACGGTGCTCGCCACGGCGATGGCCGCCGTGGCCAGGAAAGTGCTCCAGCGGCGCATGGTCAGCCCACCGAGATGTTCGAGTTGCCGCTGCTCTGGTAGCCCTCGGTCGCCAGGATCATGTAGTAGTTGAAGCTGCCGAGCCGCATGCCGGCGCGGCCCCACGCGTCGAAGTGGTTGCCGGTGGTGATGCTGCCGCCGGTCCGCCGCTGCTGGCGCACGCTCCAGTACTGGTTGAACGTCTTGTTGCCTTCGACGGACGGCGCGTTGTAGCGGGTCGTCTGGTAGATGTCGTAGGTCCCGCCGTCGCTGGTCACGGTGCCCTTGTACGTCCCGGTCGGCCGCCAGCTGCCCCAGTTGTCGACGATGTAGTACTCGACGAGCGGGTTGGACGTCCAGCCGTAGAGCGCCAGGTAGCTGTTGCCGGAGGGGTTGAAGCTGCCGGAGTAGTTCACCGTCCGCCGGCTGCCGTTGCTCCAGCCCTTGCCGGCGACGAAGTTGTTGACGTTGCTCCAGTTCGTCCGGTAGTTCCCGCCGGAACCGAGCGTCATCGAGACCGAGCCGCCGCCGGCGGTCCAGAACGAGTAGTAGTAGCCGTTGTTGTTCCCGGTCTGGTTGGTCGTGACGACCGTGTCGGCCCAGGCGGTTCCGGGCAGGAATGCGGCGATCAGCGCAAGGACGGCGCCGCCGGCGAACATCCTGCTGCGGCCGCGTTTCTTGGTGAGCATGCTTCCTCCTCGTCGAGGGGCTGGCAGGCGAGCCAGGATGGCAAAAGCATGCGAGTGGACCCGCTGGTCGGGCAATAACTTTCGGAAAGTTTCGATGTTCCCGCGGCGCGAAACTTCCGTCAACCCCTAGGAATTGAGGGGATTTGCTTCTCCCGGAAGGCGCTAGCGTGGGCGCCGCACAGTTCTCGACACAACGGGGGGTCCCATGAAACGCATTCCGGCGGCAGCCGTGCTCGCCCTGGCCGTGACGGCTCTGCCCCTGGTGGCGGGCACGGCGCCGGCATCGGCGTCGGTCACCTGCGGCAACTACTGGACCCAGGGCGCGGCCGGCCCGAACGCGCGCGACTACTACTGGGGCAACTGCGGTTCCACCGCCGCGAAGATCGAGGTGTGGGGGCTGGCCTACGGCGGCGGCGTCCGCGCCAAGTGGGGCGAGAAGTGCGTGCCCGCGGGCACCGCGGTGCTGCTCGGTCAGACGACCCAGTACCTGGTGACTTCCGTCGAGGGCGTGGACAAGCACACGACCTGCTGACGCGGGCGGGGGTGAGCCGGGCCGGCTCACCCCCGCACCCGCCAGGGCCTGTATCGAAGTTGTCTCGGGCAGGTCGAGCTGCTCGCCGACGGCATCGGCGGGATGGGTTACCTGCTCAAGGAGCGCCGCGCCGCGGATCCCCCGGAAGGGCGAGCTACCGGGCTGCCGGGAAGACCGGCAGCCCGGCCCTGGACGCTTCGGGGCTCGCCATGGGGGTGAGGCTAGCCGATGTCCGGCGTGGTGTCCCGGGAGTTCCCGCCGTCCTCGAACACCCCGACCTGGTCCGGGTCTTCCGGCGCGGGCATGTGCCGGATGCTGTCACTGCCCTTGTGGTCGTGGGCGCGGTCGTACCGGGAATCCAGTGCTCGCACCAATTTGTGGGTCGCTCCGGCGTAGGCGTCGTCCGCGGTGGTCGCGTGGTGGGTGACCGCCACCGGCTGCTTGCCGCTGGGCCGCGCCTCGATCACGCACTTCTTGTCTTCCGGTTTGGCGCCGCCGTCTTCGCTGAGGTGCACTTCCACCCGGGTCAACCACGCGCCGAACCGGGACAGGCTCTGTTCCAGGTCGGTCGTCACGTAGGTGGTCAGCCGTTCGCCACCGTGGATGTTGTGGTCGGTGTTGACCTGGATCTGCACGAGCACCCTCCAAAGCGGGACAGCGTTGTCTCCGGTCAATACCACGGAGGCGGCGGCGTCAAACGGGCCTGTCGTCCATCACGGACGCAGGCTGCGCAGCATCAGGTCCGCGAAGTGCTTCCCCACCTGCTCCCCCGACAGCTCGCCGTCGGCGTGGTACCACATGCCGAGCCGGTGGATGGCGCCGAAGTGGTAGTTGATCACCAGGTCGGCCGGGACGTCGGCGCGGAAGACGCCCGCCCGCTGGCCTTCGGCGACCAGGTCGCGCACCCGCTCGTGGTAGGTCCGCCGTTCGGCGCGCACCTGGACCTGCTTGGACTTCTCCAGCAGCGGGAACGACTGGAAGAACACGGTCGCCGCGTCGAGGTCGGCGATGCTCGTGACCACGACGTCGGCGATGATCGCGTGGAGCCGCTCCGGCAGCGGCAGGTCCGACCCGGCGATGGTCACCATCCGCCGCGTCTGCATCCGCAGCATCGCCGCGTAGATCTCGAAGAGCAGGTCGTCCTTGGACTCGAAGTAGTGGTACAGCCCGCCCTTGGTGACGCCGGCCTCCTCGACGATCTCCCGGACCGTCGTCGCCTCGAAGCCCTTCTCGGCGAACAGCCGCACCGCCGCCCGCACGACCTTCTCCCTGACACTCATGTCGCCACCCTATGTGAGCGGACGGGCCGGCCCGCGGCGCCCACGAGCCGGCCCGGTCGTCACTTGCTCACCAGGTTGACCTGCTCGGGGGTGGCCCGCTCACCGGAGTACGGCGTGATCGCGCCCGTGCCACGGTCGGTGACCGCCGGTGGCTGGATCACCGCCGTCGTGGTGTCCGGGTTGATCTTGAACACGTACGCTCCCGTGTAGCCGGCGTGCGAGTCCTTCGAGAACCCGAACGGTGTCAGGCCCGGCCCCTTCAACGCGCCGGAGCTCATCGCCTCGACGATCTTCTGCCGCGTCGGGTCCGGCCCGGCCGCCTTGAGCGCCTGGCCGAACGTGTAGGCCTGCACCATGCCGAAGAGCACCGTGTTGGTGAACGGCTCCTTCGCGATGTACTTGTCGTGGATGCCCTTGAAGTAGGCGACCCACGGGTCCGACGTCTGGGCGACGTCGGGCAGGTACCCGGTGCCGATCAGCCCGGCCAGCAGCTGCCCGCTGGAGACGCTGGCGCCGCCGCGTTTGGCGAAGTCCTGCAGCAGCCCGGACAGCGTCGCCGGGTCCGCGCCGATGCTGCTGACCACGAACTGCGGCTTGTACCCGATCTTCGCCGCGGCCAGGATCGACAGCGCGGTGAACGCCGGGATGCACGCGCAGACGACGACCTCGGCGCCGGCCGCCTTGAGCGCGGACAGCTGCGGTGTGACGTCGGTGTTGGCGCTGTCGTAGCCCTGCCGGACGGCGACCTGATCCTTGACGAACTGGTCGAGCCCGGCCTGGGTGTCGCGGCCGACGTCGTCGTTCTGCGTGAAGTAGCCGACCTTCTTGCCGGGCAAGGTGTCCTTGACGTACTTGCCCTGGATCTTGCCTTCGCGGGTGTAGTCCACCTGGTACCCGAAGGTCATCGGCGCCTTCTGCGGGTTGTCCCAGGCGAGCGCGCCCGAGGACACCAGCAGGTCCGGCACGCCTTCGGCGTTCAGGTAGTCGACGACCTTCGAGTGCGTCGGCGTCCCCAGGCCGCCGACGATCGCGAACACCTTGTCCTGCAGGACGAGCTTCTTGACGACCTCGACGGTCTTCGTCGGGTTGTAGCCGTCGTCCTCGACCTTGTACTCGATCTTGCGGCCGTTGATCCCGCCGCCGTCGTTGATCGCCTGGTAGACCGCGCGGGCGCCGGCGGAGATCTTGCTGTACCCGGGCGCGGCCGGGCCGGTGAGCGGCTGGTGGGTGCCGATGACGACAGTGTCTTTGGTGACGCCGACCGCCGAATCGGTGGCGGCCTGCTGCCCGCCGCCGTCGCTCTCCCCCGCGCCGCCGCACGCGGTCAGCGCCAAGGCGAGGGCGAGGAAACCCGCGCCGTACCTAGTGGTTCTCATGGTTCTCCTTTTTCTCGGCGGGCTTGCGGAGAAGTGCGCGGAGCCGCTGGAAACCGCCCTGGATGCCGCGCGGGAAGACGAGCACGACGACGATGAGGATCACGCCGTACACCGCGAGCGGGAGGTTGTTGGCCACGTCGGTGTTCAGGTGCAGGACGTCGGCGAGGTCCTCGGACCAGGCCTGGAAGTACACGAGCGCGACCGCGCCCCACAGCGCGCCCCACAGGGACCCGAGCCCGCCCAGCACCACCGCGGCCAGCAGGCTCAGCGACAGCGCGGGCGTGAACGAGCCGGGCGCGGCGGTACCCAGCAGGAACGCCTGCAGGCCACCGGCGAGCCCGCCGCACACCGCGCTGACCAGGAACGCGAGGATTTTCGTGCGCCCGACGGCGATCCCGCTCAGCGCGGCGGCGACCTCGTCGTCGCGGACCGCGCGGAAGTCCCGGCCGAGCCGGCCCCGGACGATGTTCACCACCAGTACCAGCGCGAGCAGCACGCTCAGCCAGACGATCCAGGTCTGCCAGCGCAGTTCGGGGACGACCCCGACCACCGCGGCCGGTCTGCTGTGGACGGTGAAGCTGAGCCCGTTGCTGCCGCCCAGGAAGTCGGGGAACTTCCGGGTCAGCGCGGGCAGGCCGACGGCCAGGGCGAGGGTCGCTCCGGCGAGGTACGGGCCGCGCAGCCGGGCCGCTGCCGCGCCCGCGAGGAGCCCGGCGAGCCCGCCGGCGGCGGAAGCCAGCAGCAGGTCGGCCCACAGCGGGAACGACGGCACGTGCTTCACCAGCAGCGCCACCGTGTAGGCGCCGATGAACATGAACGCGCCGTGCCCCAGCGAAACCTGGCCGGTGAGGCCGGTCAGCAGGGTCAGCCCGGCCACCGCGATCAGGTAGTAGCCGATGGTCGCGATGCGCAGGTTGGTGAACTCGTCGGTGACCAGGGTCAGCAGCACGACCACCGCGAACGCCCCCAGCGCGGCGAGCGCGTGGACGAGCAACGGCGGCAGCGTGCGACGCCTCCGGGTCGTCGCCACGCGCGTTTCCGGCGGTTCCGTGCGCACGCTCATACCCGCCTCACCTTGGCCCGGCCGAACAGCCCGCTGGGCCGCAGCGTCAGCACCACCACGAGGATGGCCAGCGCGGCGATCGTCACCATCTCCGGTCCCCAGTATCCGGACACATAGGACAGTCCGACGCCGAGGACGAACCCGCCGGCGATGGTGCCCAGCGGGTTGTCGAGACCGCCGAGCACCGCCGCGGTGAGCGCGTAGACGAAGACGCCGTCCAGCACGTTGGGGAAGAGGAACGGCGGGGTGGCGAGCAGCCCGGCCAGCGAGCCGACGGCCGCGGCCAGTCCCCAGCCGGCGGTGAGCATCAGCCCGACCCGCACGCCGAGCGTCCGCGCCACTTCGGGGGCGAACGCGGCCGCGCGCATCCGCAGGCCGAACGGCGTGTACTTGAACACCACCAGCACCAGCGCGGCGATGGCGACGACGACGAGCACGACGAACAGGTCGTTGGCGGAGAACCGGCCGCGGAAGTCGAAGGCGTACGGGAACGCCAGCGGCTCGTTGGACCAGATCATGCCCGCGACCGCCTGCAGCACCAGCAGGAGGCCGAGCGTGACGATGATCGAGCTGAGCTCCGAGCGGTGCCGCAGCGGCCGGATGAGCAGCCGTTCGGTGGCGACGCCCAGCACGGTCCCGGCGGCGATCGCGACGGCGAACCCGAGCCAGTAGCTGCCCGTCGCCTTCGTCACCGAGTACGCGAGGTAGGTGGAAATCAGGGCGAGGGCGGGTTGCGCGAAGTTCACCACCCGGGTGGCCCGGTAGATGATGACCAGGGCGAGCCCGAGCGCCGCGTACACCGCGCCGGCCGAGATCCCGCCGAGGGTCAGGTCGAAGAAGTCCTGCATACCGGACCGTTCACCTCCTGGTGAGTGGTTCAGAAGCCGAGGTAGGCGTGGCGGAGGCCGTCGTCGGCCAGCAGTTCCGCCGCGGTGTCGACGGCCACGACGCGGCCGAGCGCGAGGACGTACCCGCGGTCGGCGATGGACAGCGCGGAGTGCGCGTTCTGCTCGACGAGCACGACGGTGAGCCCGGTGGTGGCCCGCAGATCGCGCAGGATGCCCATGATCCGGGCGGTGATGAGCGGCGCGAGGCCCAGCGACGGTTCGTCGAGCAGCAGGAGCCCGGGCCGGCTCATCAGGGCACGGCCGATGGCGAGCATCTGCCGTTCACCGCCGGAGAGCGTCGAGGCGGGTTTCGCCGAACGTTCTTCCAGGGCCGGGAAAAGCTCGTACACCTCCCGGCGCGCGGCCGCCCGATCGATGCGGTCCCGCCGCCACAGCGCGCCCAGCCGGAGGTTCTCGTCGACGGTCAGCTCGGTGATCACGCCGCCGCCTTCGGGCACGTGCGCGACGCCGCCGCGGGCGATCCGGTCCGGCGCCAGCCCGGTGAGTTCCTTGCCGTCCCAGGTGATCCGGCCGCCACGGGCGGGCTGCAGGCCGCTGATGGTGCGCAGCAAGGTGGTCTTCCCGGCCCCGTTCGCGCCGAGCACGGCGGTGATCCCGCCGCGTTCGACGGTGATCCCGACGCCGTCGAGTGCCCGGACCGCGCCGTAGGCCACGGACAGCTCTTCGATCTCAAGCATCGGACGCCTCCTCGGCGGGGTCGCCGAGGTAGGCCTCGGCCACGCGGGGGTCGGCCTGGATCTGCGCCGGGGTGCCCGCCGCGATCACCTCGCCGAAGTTCAGCACCACCACCCGGTCGCAGACCTCCATGACCAGGTCCATGTGGTGTTCCACGAGCACGACCGCCGTCCGCCGCCGCAGCGAGCGGATCAACGTCGACAGCTCGCCGAGCTCGGCCGACGACAGCCCGCTCGCGGGTTCGTCGAGCAGCAGCAGATCGGGTTCGGCCACCAGGGCCCTGGCGAGCGCGACGCGTTTTCGCACGCCATAAGGCAGCACGCCGGGCAACCGGCCGGCGAGGTCGGCGATCCCGAGTTCGCCGAGGGTTTCGCGGGCGCGGGCGGCCAGATCGGCTTCGTCGCACGCCGAACGGCTTGCGCCGGCGAGGGCCGGGACCAGGCCGGTCCGGGCGTGGCGGCCCGCGCCGGTCAGCACGTTCTCGAGGACGGTCAGGCCGGGGAACAGGCCGAGACCCTGCAGCGTCCGGACGATCCCCAGCCGGGCGAGGTGTTCGGGGCGGTGCCGGACGAGCGGCCGTCCCTGCCACCGCACGCGGCCTTCCTGGGGCCGGACGAACCCGCAGACGACGTTGAACAGCGTCGTCTTGCCCGCGCCGTTGGGCCCGATCACTCCGACGACGGTGCCGGCGGCGACGCTCAGGTGGACATCGCGCAGGGCGGTGAGACCACCGAAGCGCACGGTGAGACCGTCGACCACGAGCAGGTCTTCGGGAAGCGTCATCGATGACTCTCCTATCCCACCATGTGGACCTCGTCGTACCGCGCGGTCGGTATGAAGAGGGTGGGCTGCGGCGGCGGCGAAGTCAAGACCGTGCGGAACGGGACTTTCCACCCACCAGGCGAGCCGAAGGTCACCCGCCACGCGCGCCGAAGGGGACTTCCCCCGCATCGGATGCGAGGAAAGTCCCCTTCAGCTCACCGGACCCGGGCTCAGCCGGTACCGGTCTGCGGAGCGATCATCGAGGAGGCGTCGAGCTTCGTCTGGACCACACCCAGCTGCTGCAGCAGGTCCGGCACCCGCTGGATGCGGCGGGCGTCCAGGGAGGACCCGAAGGCCGGCATCACCATCAGGCTGGCGATGTCCTGGTCCACCTTGGCGTTGCGGACGACGAGCGGCTCGATCCGCGCGCGGTCGACCGCGGCGCGGGTGGCGTTGAGCATCGCGCGCTGGAACGCCCGCACCGTCTTCGGGTGGTCCTGGACCCACTTGGCGGTGGCGCCGTAGCCGGTGAGCGGGAAGTTCTGGGTGCTGCCGCTGGCGGCGTCGATGACCGGGAACGCGCCCGCGGTCCGGGCAGCCTGGGTGAGGAACGGTTCCGGCTGGTAGGCGGCGTCGACCCGGCCCTGCGCCAGCGCGCCGCTCATCTCCGGCAGCGGCATCGGCACCCACTGCACCTTGCCGGCGTCGACGCCGTGGTCGCGCATCACCGACCGGGTCAGCACGTCCGAAGCGGCGTTCTTCGAGCTGATCGCGATCCGCTTGCCCTGGAGGTCGCTCACCGTCTTCACCGACGAGTTCGGCACGGTGACGACCTCGTTGCTGCGCGGGCTCGCCGACGTCCCGTCCGTCACCAGCTTGACGTCCGCGGCGCCGCTGCTCTTGGCCAGGAAGAACAGGGTGTAGGTGGACAGCGCGAGGTCGTCCTGGCCGCTCGTCATCCGGCTCAGCGTCTCCTGCCCGCTGGCGCCGACGTCGGTCTGCACCTCGAGACCTTCGGCCTTGAAGTACCCGCCTTCCTGGGCCAGCCACAGCGGCGCGAGGTCGACGGTGGTGAGGATCGCCACCCGGATCGACGGCTTTTCGACGGCACCGGCGGCGGAAGAGCTCTTGGACTGGCTGCACCCGGTCAGCAGGACGGCGACGACCAGGGCGAGCACGGAGAGCCGGCGGGTCGAGGCGCGATGAAGCATGCCACTCCTCGGAAAAATTATGGGGACCACGGAATACGGCTCGTTCGGCCGTGATCAGCGGGACTGTAGATGACGATTTCCCGGGCCGCAAATGTGTTGCCGAGAAATACGGCACGCCACGTTCACGCGAAAGAGTGACAGAGGCGGAACGGGTTACCTACTGACAGGGCGACCGGAGCCGCCGGAAAGAAACCGTCGCCCAACTGCCGGGTTTCGTGATCTTGCCACCCCAGGTAGTGACCTCGGGTTGCGCTGATCGTCGTAACGCCACCGAGTGGCGGCGCGACTGCCTGGCGTGACCTCCACCCCCGGCGAACCGGATGCCGCCGAAGAACTGATAAGGCGGATCGAGCAGTCCACACCTCCCGGCTACCGACACGTCGAATCAACCGTCGTCCACCAAGACGAAAACGTCTTCAAAACCGCGACCATCTATTACGTGCCGCAAGAAGGCGACGACGGACAACTGATTCTCATGGTCAATTCGTGGACCCCGAGACCGGATTTCTCCGGATTCGACCTCCGGCCCGGCGCGAGCCGATGGACGTGCGAGGACGCGGCCATCGGCGAACTCCACCGTTTCCTGTCGGACCGTTTCGAGACCCCGGAGCCGACGGAGGAGCCGGACGCCCCGCTCGCGGCGGTCATCCGGAAGGTCCAGACGGGTGAAACCGATGCGGGCCAATTGGCCCAGCTCGCGGAAGCGCTGGCCGGCGCCCCGAACGCGGCCGGAATCCTGGCCGCGCACGGCGCCGGGCAGGTGCTGCTCGACGGCATCCAGGCCGCGAAGCAGCGGGACGTCATCGCGGCGCTTTCCGAAGTCGTCCGGGATCCGGACGCCAAGGAGAACGAATTCCAGCAGATCCTGCAGGAAAGCTGGTGGATGTTCGGCGGCAGGTTCGTCGAGAAGGCGAAACGCCGGCAGCTGACGGTCATGACGCAGCTGGACGTCCCCCTGATCCGGGCCGACGGCGCGCTGCACGTCGTCGAGCTAAAACGGGCCTGCGTCCCGAACCTCGTCATCCCGCACCGGGACTTCTTCGTCGTCGGCCCCGAAGTGAACAAGGCGGTCGGCCAGAGCCTCAACTACCTGCGCGAATTCGACGAAGAACGCAACACCATCCAGCAGAAACTGGGCATCGAATGCCGGCGCGCCTTCGCGACGGTGGTCATCGGCCACCCGCAGCACGTGCCGGACGCCCAGGCGCGCGAGCACGTCCCCGAGACACTCCGGACCTACAACGCGCACCTCAGCCGCGTCGAGGTGATCACCTACGCCGACCTCATCCAAGGCGCGGAGAAGGCCTTGGAACTCGCGCCGTCCCCGGCCGGCTGACCGCGGGCCCGAACGTCTTGAACGACTCGTTCAGGACGTCCGACGTCCTGAACGAGTCGTTCAGGACACCGGCGGCAGCCCCTGCACCTGCATGGCGGAGATGAGGTGGGCCGACCGCAGCACGGCGTCGCGCAGGAGGGCCGCGCTGTCCTGCGCCCGGGCCGGCGTGAGCACGAACCCGGCGCTCGTGTGCTCCCCCCAGCCCGTCATCACGTGCGGCTCGCCGAACCCGCGGATCGGGGACGGCAGCGGCGGCGCCACCGGCAGGTGCGCGTCGCTGGCCAGCAGGCTGACGTCGGCGCGGCCCGCCTGCTCCGGCACCGCCTGCGCGGCCCGGGCCGGCGGCGCCTGGTGCGCCACGACGAGTGCCCGCGGGACCCCCAGTCCCGCGGCCACCCGGCGCTGGGCCAGCCGGTAGGCGACCAAGGCGCCGAGCCCCGCACCGAACAGCACGTGCGGGCTCTCGAGCGGCCCCGCCAGTTCCCCGGCCAGTGCCTCGACCAGCAGCCACATGTCCCGGTAGGGATGCTCGTCCCGGCGATCGCCCCGGCCGGGCAGCTCCACGACCTGCACGGCGATCCGCGGATCGCGCCAGGCGCGGTAGCGGCCGGCGGCTTCCCCGGCGTCCGGGAAGCAGACGAACAACAGGCGCTGCACGTCGTCTCGGTCCACCCGTGGCCTCCCTAACTGCCTGCCCGGGGATAGGGTCGACCAGAGCACTTCCGTTTCGCTTCGGTCCGTCTTCCGGGGGGCAATTCGTGCGCTACCGCCTGCTCGGACCGGTCACGGTCGTCGGCGACACGGGCCCGGTCCGCCCCGGCGGCCAGAAGCAGACGTCCGTGCTGGCCGCGCTGCTGCTGAACCCCAATCGCGTGGTCACCGAGGACCGCCTCATCGACCTGACCTGGGGCGAGAACGCGCCGCCGAGCGTCCGCGGGCGGCTCCAGGTGCACATCTCCGAACTGCGGAAGCTGCTCGGCCGCGACGTCATCGTGCGGCGGACGCCCGGCTACCTCATCGAGGTCGCTCCGGGCGATCGCGACCTCGACGTGTTCGACGAGGAGGTCGCCAAAGCCAGGGCGACCTCCGGCGCGGACGCCGTCGCGCACCTGCGGGCCGCGCTGGCGCTGTGGGAGGGCACCCCGCTCGGCGGGGTGAGCGAAGCACTGGCGGAGTACGAGGTCCCCGCACTGGCCGAACGCCGGCTCGTCGTGCTGGAGGAGCTGTACGAACAGGAACTCGTCGCGGGACGGCACGGCGAGGTGGCCGGCGAACTGCGCCGGCTCGTCGACGACCACCCGTTCCGCGAGCGCCTGCGTGCCGCGCTGATGCTCGCGCTGCACCGCTGCGGCCGCACCCCGGAAGCCCTGGAGACGTACACGCGGGCGCACGAACTGCTGGTCGACGAACTGGGCATCGAGCCGGGCCAGGCCCTGCAGGACCTGCGGATGCGGATCTTGCGCGGCGAGGGCGAGCCGGCCCCGCCTGCCGCCGCCCCGGCCGCGCCGGTCCCTCTTCGGCCCGCCGAGCTGCCGCTGGACGTCCGCGGGTTCGCCGGCCGGGCGCCGGAGCTGGCCGCGCTCGACGAACCCGGGGACGTCTGGGTGATCACCGGCACCGCCGGCGTCGGCAAGACCGCGCTGGCCGTGCACTGGGCCCACACCGCCCGGACGCGCTACCCCGACGGCCAGCTGTACGTGAACCTGCGCGGCTTCGACGCCGACGACGAGCCCCTCACCCCCGCCGCCGCGCTCGCCCAGCTGCTGCGGACCCTCGGCGTCGACCTCCGGGACGTGCCGCCCGGCCTCGACGACCAGAGCAAGCTCTACCGGTCGCTGCTGGCCGACCGGCAGGCGCTGGTGGTGCTGGACAACGCCCGCGACACCGCCCAGGTGCTGCCGCTGCTGCCGTCGTCGGGACGGGTGCTGGTGACCAGCCGCCACCGGCTCGACGAGCTGGTCGCCCGCGTCGGCGCGCGGTCGCTGGGGCTGGTGCAGCTGCGCGAGGCCGACTCGCGGGCGCTGCTGACCGCCCTGCTCGGCGACCGGACGGCGGCGGAGCCGGAAGCCGCGGCCGAGCTGGCCCGCCTGTGCGGCCACCACCCGCTGGCCCTGCGGATCGCCGCGGCGAACACCGGCGTCGCCAGCATCGGCGAGCTGGTCGACGAGCTGCGCGGCGATCCGCTGGCCTACCTCGGCTTCGACGGCGAAAGCGCGGTCGCCAAGGCGTTTTCGGTGTCCTACCAGGCACTGCAGCCCGGGCTGAGGCAGGCGTTCCGGCTGCTCGCGCTGGTGCCGGGGACCGACTTCACGGCGATCGCCGCGGCGGCCCTGCTGGACGTCGGAGTCGAGGAAGCGACCCGGCGGCTGCGCGGGCTGAGCGCGGCGAACCTGCTCGAGGCGCACGCGCCCCGCCGCTACCGCTTCCACGACCTCGCCCGCCGCTACGCCGAGCAGTGCGTCCGCGCCGAGGAGGACGAGCCCGCGCGCGACCGGGCGTGGGAGCGGCTGTTCACCGGCTACTGCGCGGCCGCGGACGCCGCCGTCGCGCTGCTCGGCGCGCGGATCGTGGCGCTCCCCCGCGAGGACGCGCCGTCGGCGCCGAGCCCGGTGGTCTTCGCCGGCGCCGCGGAAGCCGTGGCCTGGCTGGACGTCGAGGTGCCGAACCTGTCGGCGGCGCTGCGGCAGGCGGCGGCGCGCGGGCCGTACCCGGGCGCCTGGTACCTCGCCGACGCGTTGCGGCGGTTCTTCCACGACCACGGCCGGCGCGCGGAGTGGCTCGAGCTGGCCCCGATCGTGCTGCACGCGGCGCAGGAGCACGGCGCGCAGCCCGCCGAAGCGCTGGTCCAGCTGTCCATCGGCGGGGCGTACTTCCGCGAGGGCCAGCACGAGGCCGGCATCCGGCACACGGAAAAGGCGGTGCTGGCCAGCCGGGCGTGCGGCTGGCGGCAGTGCGAAGCCACGGCGGTGGCGAACCTCGGGTCGATGCTGGAGTGGACGGGGCGGTTGTCCGAGGCCGTCGAGCACAGCCGGCGCGCGATCCAGCTGTTCCGCGAGCTGGCCAACCGGTCGGGAGAGGCACTGGCGCTGAACTCGCTGAGCTGCCACTACCGGCAGCTGGGCCGGCTGGAGCAGGCGGAAGACTGCCTGGTGGAGGCGATCGCGCTGGCCCGCAAGGAGGACTTGGCGTTCTGGGAGGCGGCCAACCTCGCCGACCTCGGCTCGATCCTCCTGGCCACCGGACGGCTGGCGGAGTCCGGGGAGGTCCTGGACCAGGCGCTGGGGGCGTTCCGCGACCTGGGCTCCAGCTTCGGCGAGGCCACGACGCTGAACGTGGTGAGCGCGTTGCAGATAGCCCGCGGCGACCACGCGGCGGCAGCGGCGACGGCGGAGGCGGCCCTGGAGTGCGTCCGCCGCGACGGCGACCGGCAGGTGGAAGCGGCGGCCCTGATCGCACTGGGCCGGGCGGAGGAGAGCCGCGGCGACCTGGGGGCGGCGGAGCGCGTCTTGCGCGAGGCGCGGTCCCTGACGGCGGAGTCGGGGTTGCGGGGCCAGCTGGCGGAGGCGGCGGCGACGCTGGCCCGGGTGCTGGCGGCCGACGGGCGTCCGGGTGAGGCGGGCGAACACGCGCGGACGGCGCTGGACGCGGCCCGCGCGGGCGGGTTCCGCGTGGTGGAGGCGGAGGCGCTGCTGGGGCTGGCGGCGGTCCAGGAGGCGGCGGGGCGGTCGACGCTGGCCGGCGGGACGGCGCGGGAGTCCCAGGCGCTGTACCGCGCGGTGGGGCACGTGACGGGGGAAGCCCTGGCGGGGGAATTCCTGGCGCGGCTCGGGGACCGGGCCACCGGCTGAGCCGCACCCGGGCAGCTGCCCCGGCGCCGGAGCCGGACGCACCGTGCCGCAGCGTCTTGAATGACTCATTCAAGACCTCCGACGCCCGGAATGAGTCATTCAAGACGTCCCCCAAGCCCCACAGCCGAACCTGTGGCCGCAGCCGGGCCCGCGCGCCACCTCAGCCGGCGGGAAAGCGGCTTTGCCGGTGCTTCGCCCCGGCGCCCCGGGCCCCCGCGGGAGCCGCGCCGGGTGTTACCTCGGCGGCCGTGGCGCGACATACTGAAGCCATGCCCCGTCCGAAACACGTCGCCGCGAGCGATCTGCGTCTGCCGGACGCGCTGCAGCCGGGGCGGCCGAAGGGCGACCAGCTGCGCGAAATCCTCGAAAGCGCCGCCTCGGAGGCCGGGCCGGGCCGGCTGATGCCGTCCGAACGGTTCCTCGCCGAGCACTTCCAGGTGGCCCGCGGCACCGTGCGGCAGGAGATCAACCGCCTGGTCGCGGACGGCGTCCTGTACCGCCAGCACGGCACCGCGACCTTCACCGCCGAACGGCAGGCCGCGCACATCGACATGCTGACCTCGTTCACCGAGGACATGCAGGCCCGCGGCGTCGTGCCGAAGACGAAGGTGTTGCACGCCGAGGTCGAAAGCGCGGGCCCCCGCATCGCGGGCCGGCTGAACGTGCCGCCCGGTGCCCGGGTGTTCCGGCTGGAGCGCCTCCGCTACGTCGAGGACGAACCGTTCGCGGTCGAGCGCACCAACCTGTCCGTCGACCGGTTCCCGGACATCGAGCTGTTCGACTGGGAAACCCAGTCCCTGCACCGCACGATCGAGGACCGCTGGGGTGTCCGCCCGGAGTGGAACGACACGGCGATCTCCGCCGTCCTGCCCAACAGCCACGACGCGGCCCTGCTCGGCATCGAAGCCACGCAGCCGTGCCTGATCATCGAGGGCACGCTGCACGACCAGAGCGGCGGCGTCATCGAAGCGGGCCGGTCGCTGTACCGGGCGGACCGCTACACGGTCTTCACGCAGGCGCGGCGCAGCCCGGCGACCTGAGCAACCCCGGTTCCCAAGTTCGTGAAGGCCACCTTGAGGAACTTGAAGTTCCTCAAGGTGGCCTTCACGAACTGTCGCCCGCGGCGCAGCGGCTGATCTGGTGCGCCCGCAACACCTTCAGGCAGTGTTCCACCAGCTTGTCCCCGGCCTCCGGCCTGAACAGCGTCACGTACGACTCGTAGATCCCCTCGCGGTGGCCGTCCGCGTCCGGCAGGTAGCCCAGGTAGCCGTCCGTGTAGCCGATCACCCGGGTGTGGCGGAACGGGCTGCCCCGGCGAATGCGCAGGCCCAGCGACGCGAACAGCTCGAACGGGGTGTGCAGCCAGGCGATCTCCCCCAGCGACACCACGCTCACCGGCACCTCCGCACAGCCGGTCGGCCGGGCGCCCGCCGCCATCGTCGCCAGCATGGCGCAGCCTTCGTAGCGGGTCTGGGCGATGCGGACCACGGGGTGGTCCTCGCCGTGGTGGGCCAGTTCGCGCTGCCACTGCGCCTCCGCCGCCTGCCGGAGCTGGAGGCTGTCCTCCAGCGACGGGATGTCGCGGTAGGGCAGGTGCAGCGTCGACCGGGTCAGCCGGACCGGGCCGGCCGTCGCGGGCGGGGACGTCACCGCCGCCAACGTGCGCGCGATCGACGCCGCCAGGTGGCCGCCGAGCGTGCGGACCTCGGCGTGGTCGCGGCCGCGGCGGACGAAGCGGGAGCTGGCGTCGCCCGCCGCGCCCTGCAGGAACGCCGCGACCGGCTGGCCGACCAGGGTCGCCAGCTCGCGGCGGGTCGCGCCCGGCCAGTCCGCCGACCAGGCGAGGTTGTCGGGGCCGAGCACCGTCGGGTGGCTGGCGTAGTCGAACAGCAGCGCGGCCGGCGTGCCGTCGTCGCGGCGCAGTTCGAGCACGCCGAACGACGTGTCGTGCGGCCCGTCGGGCCGGTAGCGGTTGCCGCCGACGGCTTCCGTCGAACCCGCGTGCCAGCGGGCCCGGACGCGGCCGCGGCAAGCGCGCAGCCGCAGCGCGGCACCGGTGACCTTCTCCGCCATGCCGCCGACCAGCCCGGCGTCGCGCCGGCCCGGCAGGCCCGGGTGCAGCGGGCCGGTCCAGCCTTCGGGCCCGGAATGCGTGTGCGACGCGCAGACGAGCACCCGGTCCGGGTCGATGCCCACCGCCGCGGCGACCGCGTCGGCCAGGGTGCGGGTCAGCCCGGCGTCGACGGCGAGCGCGTCCAGCGCCACCCACACCACGCCGGGGTCTTCCTCGGTGGACAGCCAGATCAGCGACGCCTCGAGGTCGTCGTGCGTGCCGGTCGCGACGCCGTCCCGGGCGAGGTAGCCGCCGAGCGGGTGCCCGGGCCCCGGCGTGATCCGGACGTCTTGCGCGGCGAGCAGGAGCGCGGCCGTCACCAGGTCGATTCCAGGACGTCGACGACGCCGTCGCGGCCGGCGGCGCGGGCCACCCCGGCGAGCTCGGTGACGTCGTCGGTCGTGTGCAGCAGGACTTCCAGCAGCATCGGCAGGTTGAGCCCCGAGACCAGCTGGAGGCGCGAGTGCCCGGCCGCGAGCGTGCGGACGGCGTTGAACGGCGAGCCGCCGTGCAGGTCGGCGAGCACCAGCACGCCGGCGGCGTTGCCGGCCAGCGCGAGCACGCGGGCGCCGAACTCCTCCGGGCTGTCGCGCGGGCTCAGCTCGCAGACCCTCAGCCGCGATTGCGGGCCGAGGATCATTTCGGCGGCTTCGCCGACACCGGAGGGCAGCCGGCCGTGACCGGCCAGGATGATCGGGACGGACATAGCGGACCCCTAACTCTGTCATTGGTTAGCAACCCGGCCACAGTCACGGCCGGATGGCTTTCGCAGCAAAGGTTCCTATCGCTCGAAGGGCGGCCTACTTTTGGCCGGATTGCTAACTCTTCGCCGGGGCCGATGGCGCGAACCAGCCGAGCCACCCCAGGACGACCCCGGCCACGACGACGATGCCGATGACCCAGACCGGCCGCAGCCGCGCCTTGACCGTCAGCAGGTACACCCCGGCGGTGACCAGCACCGGGAGCAGGAACGGGAGCAGCTCGTCGAGCCGGTCCTGGATCGCCACCGACTGCGTCACCGGCTGCCCCTGGACCGTGGTGGTCTGCCGGTAGGCCAGCGTGGTGACGACCTTGACGATCGACGGGATGAACCCGCCGAGGACGACGAACCCGAGCACGGTCGCCCCCTGGGCGACGCGCGCGAGCGCACCGGCGGCGAGGTGCCCGGCCAGCCGCCTGCCCTCGCGGTAGGCGAACCCGAACTGCCAGCGCCGCACCAGCGCGTACGGCACGAGCACCATGACGGCGGCGAAGGCGGGGCCGAGCCAGTTGCCCTGCAGCGCCCACGACGCACCCATGGTGAAGACGATGCTGTTGTACAGCGCGAAGACGACGGTGTCGCCGATGCCGGCCATCGGCCCCATCAGCGCGACCTTGGTGCTCGCCGCCGACTTCGGCGTCCCCGCCTCTTCCAGGGCGACGCTGGAGCCGAGGATCAGCGGGCCGCCGACGAGCACCGAGGTGTTGAAGAACTGCAGGTGCCGCTGCAGGCCGGCGACGTAGTCGGCCTTCTCCGGGTACAGCCGGCGCAGCACGGGCTCCATCGAGTACGCGAAGCCGAGCGCCTGCATCCGCTCGTAGTTCCAGGAGATCTGGCTCGACCAGAAGTACCGGCGGTACACCCGCCGCAGGTCCTGTTTCGTCAGCCGCGGGTCGGCCGCGGGCTGCTCGTCCGCGGCCTCGGGCACCACGAGCACGGGTTCGTCGCGCTTCAGCGTCACGAACAGCATCGCGACCGCGACGCCGATCAACGCGATCCCCAGCACCGGCAGGTGCAGGTAGGCGAACCCGACGAACCCGATGAGCAGCAGGTACCAGTACCGCGACAGCTCCATCATGCCGAGCAGCAGCGCGAAGCCGACCGCCGGCAACAGCGACCCGGCCAGCGTCATGCCCTGCACGAACCCGGCCGGGATGCTCGCGGTGATGTCCTTGACCAGCCCGCCGGACGCGGCGAGCGCGGCGAGGAACGTCGGGACCGCGCGCACGGCCACCCACGGGACCAGGCTCACCCAGTGGATCATCGCCAGCCCGCGCGCGTTGCCGTCGGCGGCGTAGCCGTCGGCGCGGTGCACCAGGGCGGTGGTGACCATCTTGCCGACCGGGTCGAGCGCCGACAGCAGGATCGCCGCGGGCAATCCGACGCCGATGCCGATCGCGGCCTGCGCGGCCGGGGCGCCGGCGGCGCCCGCGGCCAGCGCGGTGCCGACGATCGCGCCGGTCTGGTAGTCCGGGATGGTGGCGCCGCCGTAGGTGTAGACGCCCAGTGCCGCCAGCTCCAGCGTGGCGCCGATCAGCAGGCCGAGCAGCGGGTGGCCGGTGATCAGGCCGGCCACCGAGCCGGCGATCAGCGGGCGCTGGGCGTAGATGAGGAACGGGCCGAGCCCGTCGTAGGTGCAGTAGATCGCCCAGAGGGTCAGGGCCAGCGCGACGAGCATGCGGTTCTACAGCCTTTTCCGGTCGAGCAGCGGGACGAATTCGGCGGGCTTGTCCTGCGGCAGCAGCTGCGTGACCAGCGGGATGCCGGCGGCGGCGAGCTTGCGGTAGGCGTCGGCCTCGTCCGCGGTGACCGCGACCGAGCGGGTGACCATGGTGTAGGAATCACCCATCCGGGGGGCGACGTTGCCGACGTTGACGACTTCGGGCCGCAGCCCGCCCTCGACGAGGCGGAAGGCGTCCTCGGGGTGCTTGGCGATGATCATGACGTCCGCGCCGGGCTCGGCGGCCACGGTGGCCTCGACCGACAGCACGTCCGTGGGCAGTCCCCGCGCGGCCTGCGGGAGCAGCATCCGCTGGAGTTCGTCGGCGGCGACGTCGTCGTTGCAGACGACCAGCCGGCGCACGCCGAGGCGGCGGGTCCACGCGACGGTGACCTGACCGTGGATCAGCCGGTTGTCGATCCGGACGTGTGCCCCCGCCATGTTTCTCCTCCCGGACGGCAGGAGACATACTGGTTCGTACCAGTATCTGTGTCAACACCGCCGGTGACCGGCCTTCGCGCGGCCGACGGAAGGACCCCTCAGACCTTCCGTCGGCCCACGAGCGCGAAGTCCCCCTGGATTTTTCTCCCGGACCCTCCCATAAAGGTATATACCAGTATGGGCGGTTGTGATCGACTGTCAAGACCCTGCACCGCGGAGAATCCGAGAAAAATCTCGACCGGTCAGCCGACCGAAATCGACGGAAACATTCCGGGAGAATCCGCGCATCCTGACCCGGTCACCGTCGTTAACCGCATCGTCCGTCCAGGGGAGGAAAGCATGCCGGCCGTCAGATCGAACATCGTCCCGCTCCGGCACGCACGGCCCGGAGTGGTGGCGTACGTGAAGAGCCCGGCCGAGTGGTTCGTCGCGAACAGCGGCTGGATCCAGGGCACCGAAGGCGTCGCGCTGATCGACACCTGCGGCACCGAGCAGGCGACCCTGGAACTGCTGCGCGACGTCCGCAAGTACGCCGGCGACCAGGAACTCACGGTCGTCATCACGCACGCGCACGGCGAACACCACAACGGCCTGGGCGTCGCTCTGCGTGACGGCGGGACGGCCCTGGCCGCCCCCGGCAGCCTCGACCTGGTCAAGGCCGGGCCGCAGACCTACGGCAACGTCTTCACCTACACCCGGTGGGGCGTGCTCGAGCCGCCGGAGCCCGGCGCCGTCCGGCCGGTGACCGGCTGGCACGAGCTGGACCTGGGCGGCGCGACCGTCGACGTGGTGGCGGTGCCGGGCGTCGCGCACACGGCGGGCGACCTGGTGGTGCACGAACCGCGCTCGGGCACGCTGTTCACCGGCGACCTGGTGTTCATCGGCGACACCCCGATGGCGGTGCACGGCTCGATCCCCGGCTGGCTCGACGCGCTCGCCTGGCTCCAGGACACGTTCCGCCCGCGCACCCTGGTGCCCGGGCACGGCCCGGTGGCGAACCCCGGCCACACGGCCTTCCACGGAATGCGCGACTACCTGGAGTGGCTACTGGAGGTGACGACGCGCCAGTCGAACTTCACGAAGCTGGCGAAGCAGGCCGCCCTGCGGTGGCCGTCGTGGCGCAACCCGGAGCGGCACGTCGGGAACCTCATGCGCGCGTACGCCGACCAGCACGGCCGCAAGCTCGACGTCGACCTGGCGATCGACGCGGTGCTGGCCGCGGCGGGCGGCCGGATCGACCTGGACCTGCTGCTGGGCAGCGAGCCGGTGCGGCAGATCTCCTAGCCGCCGGCCCCGAGCGCCCCAATGTGGCCTTCGGTGCGTCAGACGCACCGAAGGCCGCCTTGGGTGCGTCAGACGCAACCAAGGCCGCCTTGGGGCGCTTGGGTCAGGGGGTCGCGCCGCCGAGGCTTTCGAGCAGCGTCCGCAGCGTCGCGGCGAGTGCGTCGCGCTCGCCGGCGTCCAACGCGGCCAGGATGCGGTGCTCGGTCTCGACGTGCTCGGGCAGCGCCCGGTCGATCAGCTCGCCACCGGCTTCGGTCAGCCGCACCCGCACCCCGCGGCCGTCCGCCTCGTCCGGCGTGCGCTCGACCAGCCCGCGCGCCTCCATCTTGTCGAGACGCTGGGTGATCGCCCCCGACGTCACCATCGCCGAACGCATCAGCTCCGTCGGCGTCAGCCGGTAGGGCGGGCCACTGCGGCGCAGGGTCGCGAGGACGTCGAACGTCGCACGGTCCAGGCCGTGGCGGGCGAACGTGCGGCGCAGCTCCGCGTCGACCAGCGCGCTCAGCCGGGCCAGCCGGCCGATCACCGCCATCGGGGAAACGTCGAGGTCGGGGCGCTCGGCGTGCCACTGCGCCAGTACCCGGTCCACGTGGTCGGCCATCACCACAGCGTAGCCGATGCCTTAGCGGTAAGCGAACAGGTAGCCAACTACCTTAGCGCTGAGGTAATCTGCCTTAGTGCTAAATAAACAGGTCCTCCTCACCGCGCTGGCCCCGGCCATCTGGGGCACCACCTACCTCGTCACCACCGAGTTCCTCCCGCCCGACCGCCCGCTGCTCGCCGCCGTCATCCGGGCGCTGCCCGCCGGCCTGCTGCTGGTCGCGCTCACCCGCCGGCTGCCGAAGGGCGACTGGTGGTGGCGGTCGCTCGTGCTCGGCACGCTGAACATCGGCGCCTTCCTCGCCCTGCTGTTCGTCGCCGCCTACCGGCTGCCCGGCGGGGTCGCCGCCACCCTCGGCGCCCTGCAGCCGCTGCTGGTCGCCGGCCTGTCCACCGGACTGCTCGGCGAACGCCTGACCCGGCGCACCGTGCTCGCGGGCGTCGCCGGGGTCGCCGGCGTCAGCCTGCTGGTCCTGCAGTCGAGCGCGCGGCTCGACGCGATCGGCGTGGCCGCCGCGGCCGGCGGCGCCGTCGTGATGGCCTTCGGCGTCGTGTTGAGCAAGCGCTGGACGTCCCCCGCGCCCCTGCTGGCGACGACCGGCTGGCAGCTCGTCGCGGGTGGTCTGGTGCTCGTGCCGGTCGCACTGGCCGTCGAAGGCGCTCCGCCCGCGTCGCTGTCCGGGGCGAACCTCATGGGTTACGCCTACCTCGCGCTGATCGGCGCCGCGTTCGCGTACGCCCTGTGGTTCCGCGGGATCCGCGCGCTGCCGGCGACCCACGTGACGTTCCTCGGGCTGCTGAGCCCGGTCGTCGCCACCCTGCTCGGCTGGCTCGTCCTCGGCCAGCGGCTGACGGCGTGGCAGCTGCTGGGCGCCGCGATCGTGCTGGCCGCCGTCGTGGCCGCGCAACGGCCGGCGTTGGTCCGGACGGGGGCTGATAATTATCAGCCTTTGACAACCGCTCGCCGGGCCACCGACGCTGAAATGGTCTGAACAACTTGCGATCATCGGCCTCGACGAGGAGGCGCCCGTGCGCACGAAGACGTCCGTCCGAAAACGGCTGGTGGTGCTGGCCGCGGCACTCGCGGTGGCCACCGCGACCGCCCCCGCCGCCGAGGCGGTACCGGCCACGATCCCCTTGAAGATCACCAACAATTCCGGCCGCGGCGACCCGGTCTACCTCTACGACCTCGGCACGAACCTGGCCACCGGCCAGCAGGGCTGGGCCGACGCGAACGGCGGGTTCCACGCCTGGCCCGGCGGCGCGGTGCCGCCGATCCCGGCGCCCGACGCGTCGATCCCCGGCCCCGCGAACGGCCAGTCGATCACCATCCGGATCCCGAAGTTCTCCGGCCGGATCTACTTCTCCTACGGGCAGAAGCTGGTCTTCAAGCTCGCCACCGGCGGCCTGGTGCAGCCGGCGGTCCAGAACCCGTCGGACCCGAACGTCAACATCCTCTTCAACTGGTCCGAGTACACGCTCAACGACGGCGGCCTCTGGATCAACAGCACCCAGGTGGACATGTTCTCCGCACCGTACGCGGTCGGCGTGCAGCCCGCCGGCGGCACCACGCGGAACACCGGGCACCTGAAACCGGGCGGCTACAACGGTTTCTACACCGCACTGCGCGGCCAGCCGGGCGGCTGGGCCAACCTGATCCGGACGCGCTCCGACGGCACGGTCCTGCGCGCGCTGGCGCCCAGCCACGGCATCGAGGCCGGCGCGCTGCCCGCGACCGTGCTGCAGGACTACATCAACCGCGTCTGGACGAAGTACAGCTCGTCCACGCTGACCGTGACACCGGTGGCCGACCAGGCGAACGTCAAGTACTACGGCCGGGTTTCCGGCAACGTCATGAACTTCACGAACACCTCCGGCGGGTTCGTGACGGCGTTCCAGAAGCCGGACTCCGACAGCGTCTTCGGCTGCTACAAGAACCTCGACGCGCCGAACGACGTCCGCGGCCAGATCTCGCGCACGCTCTGCGCGGGCTTCAACCGCTCGACGCTGCTGACCAACGCCAACCAGCCGGACACCAGCTCGGCGGGCTTCTACCAGGACGCCGTCACCAACCACTACGCGCGCAAGATCCACGCGCAGATGGCCGACGGCAAGGCGTACGCCTTCGCGTTCGACGACGTCGGCCACTACGAATCCCTGGTCAACGACGGCAACCCGGCGACGGCCTACCTGACGCTGGACCCGTTCAGCTAGAGCCGCACGACGACCGGCGCCACCGGCGTGTCCCCGAGCAGTTCGCCCGGGGGTGCGCCGGTGTGCACCGGCACCGGCTGCGCCCGGCCTCGCACCTCCACCACCGGCGGGCCGCAGCCCACCAGCTCCACCACCAGCACAACGAGTACGACAGACCGCATGACCGGCTCACCCCGAACCATCTCCACCACTCCCACCGGGCACACGGGCGCCGAAACGGGGGCGGTTCACGTATTTCCCGGCCCTTCACCGGATCGGCTCAGCGGGCGGGAAAGACGCGAAGGAGTCCCCCGATGGCGTACCGGTCCGAAGGGCTGCTGTTGGCTAGGCTGAGTGGGTCAAGCGGAGGTGAAGTGGACACCACGACCCTGCTCGAAGCGGCCGCGCGCGGCGACCAGGCGGCGTGGGACGCCCTGGTCGACCGGTACGCCAGCCTGCTCTGGTCGATCGCCCGCGCCCACCGGCTCTCCGACGCCGACGCGGCCGACGTCGTCCAGACGACGTGGCTGAAGCTCGTCGAAAACCTCGGCCGGATCAAGGAGCCGGAGCGGCTGCCCGGCTGGCTGGCCACCACCACCCGGCACGAGTGCCTGCGCCAGCTCCGCCGCACCGACCGGGAGCGCCCGGCCGACGACCAGGTCTGGCAGAACGAACCCGCACCGGGTCCGGCCGTGGACGCGGCCCTGCTGCTCGGCGAACGCGACGCCGCGCTCTGGCGCGCGCTGGAGTCGTTGCCGGACCAGTGCCGGCGGCTGCTGCGGGTGCTCATGGCGACGCCGCCGCCGTCGTACGCGGACGTCGCGGCCGCCCTCGACATGCGGATCGGCAGCATCGGCCCGACCCGGCAGCGCTGCCTGGGCCGGCTGCGCGAGCGGGCCGGCCGGGCCGGCCTCGGAACGGAGGACCGGTCATGACCGCCGACGACGAACTCATGGACGTCCTGCGTGCCGCCGCCGCGGCGGCGGACCCGGTGCCGGAGCTCGTGCTGCGCCAGGCCCGCGCGGCGCTGACCACCCGGGACCTCGACGCGGAGCTGGCGGACCTGGCCTTCGACTCGGATCTGGCGGAAGCCGGCGCGGTCCGCGCGGACGGCGACGACGTCCGGCTGCTGTCGTTCGAATCGCCGCGAGTGTCGGTGGAGTTGCAGGTCGAGTACGCGGGCGGCCGGGTTTCCCTGCGCGGCCTGATCACCGGTGCGACCGGAGACGCGGTGATCGAGGTGGCGGGCGAGCGGCAGACCAGGCCGATCGGCGCGGAGGGCTGGTTCACCGCGACCGGGCTCCCGCGAGGGGCGACCCGGGTGACGGTGACCGCCGCGGACGGCACGACGGTCACCACCGGCTGGGCCAGCCTCTAACCCACGCCCTGCTCGAAGACTCCCCGCAGGTACGGGACTCCCGCGTCGCCGTTGACATCGTGGACGATCACCGGGAGCGGCTGCCCGGTGACCGGATCCGGCCGCTGGAGCACGAACTCGGCGGCCGCCCGGGCGTCGGCGCCCTGAGCCATCACCGCCGCGATCTGCCCGCTGACGATCGCGGCCGAGAACGACGTGCCGCTCCAGACCGCCCAGCCGTTGTACGGCGGCACCTCGCCCGGCGGCTGGAGCGGGTAGCCGGGCCACAGGTAGGGGCCGAACACGTCGACCCCGTCGGCGTACGCCGAAATCCACGGGCCGTAGTTGCTGAAGTCGGCGACGACCGGCTTCGACTGATCCTGGGTGACGTCGGCCGAGCCCACCGCGATCACCCAGGCGTGGTTCGGATCGACCGTGCCCGGCTCGGTGGCGTCGAACCGGATGGCGGCCGGGTAGACCCGGCGCCGGGAAGCCAGGTTCCCGGCGGAGGCGACGACCACCGTTTCCCGCGGCAGCCGGCGCAGGGCCGCCTCGATCGCCTTCGGCGGCTCGTCCTCCCAGGTCGCGCCGGAGAACGACAGGTTGATCAGGGTGATGCCCTCTTCGCGCAGTTCGTCGATGGCCGCGGCGACCGCCAGGTCCTCGGCCTCGCCGCTGTCCCGGTCGACCACGCCCTTCATCCGGACGCGGACCTCGAGCGGGGCGTCCACCTGCTTCAGCAGCACCCCGGCGACGAACGTCCCGTGCGCCGCCGTGCCGGCCGGGTTGCCGTCTTCGGCGCGCGTCACCCGGACCGTGTCCTCCTGCTCGAACAGCACCCGCTCGGCGATGTAGGGGTGCGGACGGCCCTGGTGCAGCACGACGCCGGTGTCGATCACCCCGACCGTGACCGGGATGTCGCCTGACAGTGGTACCGGGTCCAGCTCCTGGAGCGTCGGCCTCGGGCGCAAGTCGCCCCAGATGATGCGGTCGAGCCCGAACAGGTGGTTCGGCGCCGCGCGGTGCGGACCGGGCAGGGCGGCGAGCACCTCCGGGACCGGGCGGGTGCCCGTGAAGCGCCGCAGCGCCCCGGCGGCCCCGGCCGGGTGGTAGCCGAACCCTGCCAGTTCGGCGTGGATCGCGGCAGAATCGTCGGCATGGACCAGCAGCTCGCCGGCCCGATGGCGATATCGGGTCATGTGTCCCCCTCCGGGACCGGTCATGAGTGAACGGGTCGGTAACCCGATCCGCGAACCCTTCAATCTGATACACACCGGCTGGAACGGGCACAAGCGGCGATGACCGGTCCCCTGGCCAAGGCCGTCGCCGCGGCGGACCTCGCGTTCACCGCGCCCGCCAAAGCGCGGGCGCTGGCCGGGGCCGCGCTCGCCGAAGCGGACGGCGACGCCGAGGCGGCCGCGGTCGCCGAGCACGCGCTCGGCCTCGCCGGGGTGGCCACGGGCCGGCTCGCCGACGCCGAAACCCGGCTGCGCGCGGCGGTCCGGCTGGCCGGCGACGCCGGGCTGCGCGAGCGGGCCGCCCAGACGCGCGGGGTGCTCGGCTACGTGCTGACGCTGACCGGGCGCACCGCCGAAGCGCTGCGCGAGCTGGACCGCGCGATGCCGGAACTGACCGGGACGGCGGCGGCGCGGCTGCGCATGCAGCGGGCCGTCGTGCTCACCGAGATCAGCCGGTTCGGTGCCGCCGCCGCGGAGTTCGCGGCCGCGCTCGAGACGTTGCGCGCGGCGGGCGGGGACGAGCTGATCGAGGCCACCGTCCGCACCAACCGCAGCATCGTGCTGGCCCGGCTCGGCGACTGGCGGGGCGCCGAGGAGGACCTGCGCCGGGCCGAGAGCGGGTTCGCCGCGACCGGCCACCTCGGCCGGACGGCGATGGTGTGGCAGAACCGCGGGCTCGCCGCCACCGTCCGCGGCGACGTCCCGGCCGCGCTCGTCGCGTACGACGAAGCCGCTTCGCGCTACGAAGAGGCCGGCACCGACCAGGGACTGCTGCCGATCGAACGCGCCGAAACGCTGCTCTCCGTCCGCCTGATCGCCGAAGCCCGCGAAGCCGCTACGGCCGCCGTCGCCGACTACGAGCGCCGGCGCAACGCCGTCGACCTCGTCCAGGCGCGGCTGCTGCTGGCGAAGGTGGCGCTGCTGGACGGCGACCCGGACACGGCGTTGCGCGAAGCCTCGCTGGCCCGGCGGTCCGCGGCCCGGCAGCACCGGCCGGGCTGGGCCGCGCTCGGCGGGTACCTGGCGCTGCGGGCCCGCCGCGACAGCGGGCTCCGGACGACGGCGATGCTCCGGTCCGGGCAGCGCACGGTGGCGGCGCTGACCGAGGCGGGCTGGGTGGTCCCGGCCCTGGACGCGCGGCTGATCGTCGCGTCGCTGGCGCTCGAGCTGGGCCGTCCGGCGGTCGCGGAGGCGGAGCTGACGGTCGTCGGCCGGGCCGGGCGCGGCGGTCCGGCCGAGCTGCGGGCCCGGGCCTGGCACGCGACGGCGTTGCTGCGGCTGGTCCACGGCGATCGCCGGGGCGCGGACGCCGCGGTGCGCGCCGGCGTCCGGGTCGTCGGCCGGTTCCGGGCCGGGCTGGGCGCGAGCGAGCTGCGCGCCCACGCGTCCGGGCACGCGAGCGAGCTGACCGGCCTGGGCCTGCGGCTCGCCGTCGAAGGCGGCCACCCGGAGGCCGTCCTGCGGTGGGCGGAACAGCGGCACGCGGGCGCGCTGCGGCTGCGGCCCGCGCGGCCGCCGGACGACGAGGGCCTGGCCGCCGACCTCGCCGCGCTGCGACAGATCGCCGTCGACCTCGCCGCGGGCACCGGCCAGGCGCCGGCCCTGCTGCGCCGGCAGGCCCGGCTCGAAAAGGCGGTGCGTGACCGGGCCCGGCACGCGGCCGGCGTGTCCACATCGGACACTCCGATCCCGTCGCGGGTGGAGCTCACCGAGGCACTGGGCCCGGCGACGCTGGTGGAGTTCCTCGAACTGGACGGGCGGCTGACGGCGCTCGTCCTCACCGGCGGCCGGCTGCGGCGGTGCGAGCTGGGCCCGGCAGCCGAAGCCGCGGAACGCCTGGACGAGCTGCGGTTCGCGCTGCGGCGGACGGCGTTCGGCCTCGGCTCCTTCGCCGGGCTCGCCGAGCGGACGGCCCGCCGTCTCGACGACCTGCTGCTGGGTCCGCTCCCGCTCGGCGACGGCCCGCTGGTGCTCGTGCCGACCGGGCGGCTGCACGAACTGCCGTGGCCGGCCCTGCCGGGCTGCCGGGGACGTCCGGTGTCGCTGGCGCCGTCGGCAGCGCTGTGGCACCGCGCGGCAACCACACCCGGCGGCAACGGTGGCGATCACGTCGTCGTGGCCGGCCCCGGGCTGCCGCACGCCGCCGCGGAAGCCGCCGCGCTGGCCCGCCGCTACCCGGGCGCCCGCCGCTTCACCGGCCGCACCGCGCGGGTCGAGCCGGTGCTCGCCGCGCTCGACGGCGCCGCGCTCGGCCACATCGCGGCGCACGGGGTGTTCCGCACGGACAACCCGCTGTTCTCGGCGCTGCGGCTCGCCGACGGTCCCCTGACGGTGTACGACCTGGAGCGGCTGGCCCGCCCGCCGCGTCAGGTGGTGCTGTCGGGCTGTGACTCGGGCCGCTCGGCGATTCACGCGGGCGACGAGCTGCTGGGCTTGGCGTCGGCCCTGCTCGCCTTGGGCACGACGAGCCTGGTCGCGACGGTTCTCCCGATCCCCGACGACGCCGGCCGCGCGCTGATGGTCCGCCACCACCGCCACCTGGCGTCGGGCCTGGGCCCGGCCGCCGCCCTCGCTCGCGCCCAGGCCGAGCTCCCGGACTCCCCCGCCGCGTCCAGCTACGTCTGCTACGGCGCCGGCTGACCCCCCCGGGGCACTTTCACGTGAAAGTGCCCGGGGAGGGGTGGGTCGGTCATCATGGAGCTGTGCGGATCACGGCTTGGTGGAGCGGGCTCAGCCCGCGGCGACGGCTGATGCTGAGCAGCGTCGCCGTCGCCGTGGTGGCCGTGGTCGTCGCCACCGCCGTCGTCACCTCCGGGGCCAGGGCCGCGCCCGAAGCCGGGACGCCGGACCAGGACAAGCCCGGCCCGGTGCTGCTCGTCCCCGGCTACGGCGGTGGCCGGGGCGCGCTGGAGACCCTCGCCGAGCGGATCCGGCAGGCCACCGGCCGGCCCGCCGAGGTGCTCACCCTGGCCGGCGACGGCACCGGCGACCTGGTCGAACAGGCCGCCGTCCTCGCCGAAGCCGTCGAAAAGGCCTACGAACAAGGCGCGCCTTCGGTCGACGTCGTCGGCTACTCGGCCGGCGGTGTCGTGGCCCGGCTGTGGGTCGGCCGGGAAGGCGGCGCGCACCAGGCCCGCCGGGTCGTGACGCTCGGCGCGCCGATGCACGGCACCGGTCTGGCCACGGCGGGCGGCGCGCTGGTCCCCGGCGGCTGTCCCACCGCGTGCGTCCAGCTGGCGCCGGGCAGCAGTCTCCTGCAGGAGCTGGCCAAGCAGCCGGTCCCGCCGGGCCTGCCGTGGCTGTCGCTCTGGACCGACCGCGACGAGACGGTGACGCCGCCGGACTCGGCCCGGCTCGACGGCGCCGTCAACGTCCCGCTGCAGGAAGTCTGCCCCGGCAACGCGGCCGGGCACGGCGACCTGCCCACCGATCCCGCCGTCACCGAGATCGTCCTGCAGGCCCTCGGCACCACCCCGCTCGAAGCGCCCACCGACTGCCTCAGCTCGTGACGTCCTTCGTCGCGAAGTTCGCCCACGCGGCCCCGAAGAACACCACGATGTAACCGGCCTGCAGCAGCAGCCCGTGGTCGATGTTGCGCCACAGCACCGGATCCCGGAAGAAGTCGATCCAGGACAGCCAGTAGTGCGTCGGCAGGTAGGGCCGCACGGACGCGGCCGCGTCCAGGGTCTCCAGCACGGAGCTGGTGATGAGCACGGCCAGCCCGCCCAACGCGGCCCCCAGCGCCGAGTCGGACACCGTCGAGAGGAACATCGTGATCGCCGCGAACCCGAGCATCGACACGACGATGTAGGAAACCGCGCCCAGCAGCCGCAGGCCCAGCGCGGACGAGCTGAGCGACTGGCCCGACAGCGACGTCACGCCGGTCGGCTGCCCGCCCGGACCCGCGATGCCCGGGTTGCCGCCGGTGCCGAACAGGATCACCCCGAGTACCAGTGACGTCAGCACGACGATGACGATCGACGCGGTCACGTACACGGCCAGCGCCACCATCTTGGCGCCCAGCAGCCGGGTCCGGCCGACCGGGCGCACCAGCAGGTAGCGCAGGGTGCCGGTGGCGGCCTCGCCCGCGATCGCGTCGCCCGCGGTGACGGCGACCGCGATCGGCAGGAACAGCGGCAGCACCAGCGCGAGCGCGGCGGCCGGGTACAGCGCGCCGTCGTTGACCACCGCCGAGAGAAATGCCCCGCCCTGCCCCGGCGGCGGCGCGAAGTCGGCCGTGGCCAGGAAGACGCCGACGATCGCGGGCAGCAGGCACAGCAGCAGCACGCTGAACCAGACCCGCGGCCGCAGCGCGAGCTTCCGCAGTTCGACGCCGATCATTCCGCCGCCCCGAACCGGTCCGAGCCCGGACCCGTCACGTCGAGGACGACCTGTTCCAGCGTCCGCTGTTCGGCGTGGATCGACGTCACGCGCACCCCCGCCGCGACGAGCAGCGCGTTCAGCGCCGCCGGATCGCCGTGCCGGATGACCAGCCGGTCGCCGTCGCGGGCTTCGAGCTGCCCGTCGAGAACGGCGACCGCCTCGGCCGCGTCCGGCGTGCCGATCAGGATCCGGCCGGTGGCCGCCCGCAGCGTGGCCAGGTCGTCCTCCAGCACGAGCCGGCCGCGGTCGACGACGCCGACGCGGGTGCACAGCTGCTCCACCTCGGCCAGCAGGTGACTGGACAGGAACACCGTGGTGCCGCCCGCGTTCAGCTCGACCAGCAGCTCCCGGATCTCCTTGATGCCCTGCGGGTCGAGCCCGTTGGTCGGCTCGTCGAGGATCAGCAGCCGGGGCCGCCGCAGCAATGCGCCGGCGAGCCCGAGCCGTTGCCGCATGCCGAGCGAGTACGCCTTCACCGGCCGCTGGTCGATCCCGCCCAGCCCGACCTGGTCGAGGGCTTCGTCGATGCGACGGCGCCGGGTACGGCGGCCACCGCCGCGGCCGGCGGCGTCGAGCAGCGTCAGGTTCCGCCGCCCGGACAGGTGCGGGTACGCGGCCGGGCCTTCGACGAGCGCGCCGACGTCCGGCAGCACCTCGGCGACCCGTTTCGGCACCGGTTTCCCGAGCACCTCGATCTCCCCGGCGGTCGCGTAGACCAGGCCGAGCAACATCCGGACCAGGGTGGTCTTGCCCGAGCCGTTGGGGCCCAGGAAGCCGTAGCGGTCGCCTTCGCGGACGTCGAGGTCGACCGCGTCGACGGCCACCGTGCGGCCGTAGCGCTTGGTCAGCGCGCGCGTGACGATCACGAGCCACTCCGGCGCAGCCGGGACAGCTCGTCGGCCACGGACTTCAGGACGCCGGGCGTCACGGTCCCGGCCAGCAGGTAGGAGCGGCGGGACACCGACGACCGCACGATCCCCAGGGACAGCGGCGTGATCGACAGCTGCACGACGCTCCCCGTGGCCAGCTTGACCTGCGCCGCACCGGCCTTCCCGGCGGCGTCGCCCGCCGCGTTGGCCACCGTCCGCGGCACGGCGATCACGGCGAAGGCGGCCAGCCCGCGGCCGTAGAGCGCGGCACCCTGCACGCCGCCGAAGTTCTCCGACACCACCGGCCGCCCGGCGAGCGACGTGGGCAGCGGGACCTGGCCGAATGCGCCGAGCGTGTCGGTGACGTCCGGGGCGCTCGCCACGCCGAACCCGGACCCGAGCGCCGGCCGCGGTGCCTCGACGACCGGCATCGTCTGGTCGAGCTGCCGGAACTCGGTCACCAGGATCGGGGCCTCCTGCCCGCGCGCGGTCACTTCGACCCGCACCGCCACCCCGGTCGCGGGGTCCGCCCAGACGTCGACCCGGCCGATGGTCGTGTCCGGATCGGCGGGGACGAGCCGCAGGCCGGACGCGGCGACCCCGGCGACGTTCCGCCCCGGCAGCGCGCTCACCGGGTCACCCTTCGCCGCGCGCAGGATCCGCCGCGCGAGCTCGGGCGGCAGCAGGTCCCCGGCCCGCGGCAGCCGCAGCCCCGGGTCGCCGATCAGCTCGGTCAGCGTGTTGTCGCCGTAGTCCCAGGTGTATTCGCCGTCGGGCAGCCGGTAGACGTCGTGTTCACCGGCGGTGCCGAGGATGTCGACGCGGTAGCGGTCGGGCCCGGCGTACCAGGCGCGCATCGGCGTCCGCATCGAGAAGAGCGCGGTGACGGCGGCGAGGTTCGGCAGCTCCGGCAGGGCCAGCGACCCCGCGCTCTCGGCGTAACCCTGGTACGGCCGTGCGGCGGAGTCCAGCACGAGGGCGCGCAGCCGCTCCGGGTCGGCCGCCGCTCCGGCCGGGGCGAGCGCGGCGACGACCGACGGCGCGGAAACCAGCACCGCGGCCACGACGGCGACCACCGCCCACCGGCGCCGCTTCCCGTGCCGCACCACCGAGGGCGTCATCCGGCATCACCTCTTCCGTCCTTTGTACGCATGATCCCGGGCCCACAGCTAGGGTCGAAGGGTGACGAATCCCGTTCATGCTGCCGTCCTGAGCTAGTTCCCGCTCCGGTCCTCCGCACACCCCGCACGTCTCGCGGGTGCTTCGCCGTGCCCGCAGCAAGAACGGAAACCCGTCACCGTGGCTCACCTCGTCCTGCCCGGCGAACCCGATCGCCGGCTCTTCGCACCACCTTCGCGCCGCGCGGTCGCCGCCGACGACCGGCTGTCCGCCGACGCCGCCCTCCGCACGATGTCCGCGGGCATCGCCCTGCTCTGGCACGCCGACTACCCGGCCGCGCGGCGCCTGCTCGCCGCCGTGAACCGGCGGATCCCGCAGCCACCGCCGGACGACTACCCCCGCTACCGCGCGGACCGCGCCCGCCGGGCGCGGCTGCTCTCCCTGCTGTACGTCCCCCTTGATCCCGGCCACGTCATCCCGCTCCACCGGGCGCCGGACGTCCGCACCGCGTGCACCGCGGTCTACGGCCCGCTCGACGCCGCCGCGGCGCTGCCGTTGCGGGAGCTCCTCGGCGTCCTCGGCGCGGCGGAATGGCGTCGCAAGGGTGTCGCCGTCCCGGCGCTCGGGGCGCGGATCCACCCGCACTACGGCGTGTTCGCGCCGGTGCGGCAGGAGTACGTCGACCTGGTCGCCCAAACGCCGTTGCCCGGCAGGGACCTGGCGTTCGACATCGGCACCGGGACGGGCGTGCTCGCGGCCGTCCTCGCCCACCGCGGGGTGCGGCGGGTGGTGGCGACGGACACTTCGCCACGAGCCGTGGCGTGCGCCACCGAGAACCTGGCCCGCCTGGGCTTCGCCGGCCGCACCGAAGTGGTGCCGGCGGACCTGTTCCCGCCCGGCCGGGCACCGCTGGTGGTGGCCAACCCGCCGTGGCTGCCGGGCCGGCTACGCGGGCCGCTCGACCACGCGGTGTACGACCCGGGCAGCCGCATGCTGCGCGGCTTCCTCGACCGGGCCCGCCGGCACCTGACCCCGGACGGCGAGGCCTGGCTGGTGCTGTCGGATCTGGCGGAGCACCTGGGCCTGCGTACGCGCGAAGAGTTGCTGGGCTGGATCGCGGCGGCGGGGCTGCGGGTCGTGGGCCGCACCGAAGCAGCACCCCGGCATCCGCGCGCGTTCGACCCCGCCGACCCGCTGCACCGCGCCCGGGCCGCCGAGGTCACGTCACTCTGGCGACTCAGTCCATAGTGGACGGGCGGTACCGCGCCCCGCCTCGACGTTCGCGACCGCTTCCACGGCTTCCCGCGTCTCCCGGACGTTGTGGGCCCTGAACACCGCGGCGCCCGCGTGCGCCGCGAGCGCCGTGGCCGCCAGGGTGCCCGCGAGGCGGTCGTGGGCTTCGACGTCCAGGGTCTCGCCGATCAGGTCCTTGTTCGACAGCGCGACCAGCACCGGCCAGCCGGTCGCCACCAGGCGGTCGAAGTGCCGCAGCAGCTCCAGTCCGTGCCGGGTGCTCTTGCCGAAGTCGAACGTCGGGTCGACCAGCACGCCGCCGCGCGGCACTCCGGCCGCGACCGTCCGCTCGGCCGCCGCCGTCAGCTCGGCGACCACGTCCGCGACGACGTCGTCGTAGCGGGGCCAGAACGGCCGCTCGGGGGTCGGCGCCGGGTACGGATCCGTGCGCACCGGCATGCCCCCCACGTGGGAGCAGACGTACCCCGCGCCGTACTCCGCGGCGACCTCGACCAGCTTCGGGTCGGCGCCGGCCCAGGTGTCGTTGAGCAGGTCGGCGCCCGCTTCGCAGACCTGGCGGCCGACCTCGTGGCGCCAGGTGTCGACGCTGATCACCAGCCCCGGGTGGCGGCTGCGCACCTCGGCGACGAACGGCACCACCCGCCGGCTCTCCTCGTCGACGTCGACCTCGGGGCCCTCGCCCGCCTTCACCCCGCCGATGTCCACGATGTCGGCGCCCGCGGCGACCGCGCGATCGACCGCGTCCAGGGCCGCCGTGTCGGCGAAGGTCGCGCCCTTGTCGTAGAACGAGTCGGGTGTGCGGTTGACGATGGCCATGACCAGGGCGCGGTCGCCGGGCATGCGACGGCCCCGGAAGACCACCTCCGGCCGGTGTGACGTCATGCGCCCAACCCTGCCAGGTCACGGCTGGGTCCGAAAAGCCGCGTCCGGGGCCGCTGCCGGTTATCCTCGGGCGCGCAACCGAGCAGGGGGACGACATGATCGAGGAACGCGCCCGTAGCGATGCCGAGGCGATGATCGCCGAGGCCAAGAAGGCGTTGTGGGTGATGGTCGGCCTGCTGGCCGTGCTGTGGCTGATCCAGCTGGTCAACGCCCCCAGCGGCTACGACCTGAGCCGCGAGTTCGGCATCGAGGCGCGCAACCCGGCGTCCCTGCCGGAGATCCTCAGCTCCCCGTTCCTGCACTACGGCTGGGACCACATCGAAGGCAACTCGGGACCGCTGTTCGTGTTCGGCTTCCTCGCCGCCTACCGCGGGGTGAAGAAGTGGCTCGGCGTCAGCCTGCTGATCATCGTCGCCAGCGGCCTCGGCGTCTGGTTCATCTCGCCGGCGAACTCGGTCACGGTCGGCGCCAGCGGCCTGGTTTTCGGCTACTTCGGCTACATCATCGTGCGCGGGCTCTTCGACCGGCACCTGATCGACATCGTGATCGGGCTGGTGATGGCGTTGTGCTTCGCCTACCAGTTCACGTCCCTGCTGCCGTCCCAGGAAGGGGTCAGCTGGCAGGGCCACCTCTTCGGGTTCGCCGGCGGCATCGTCGGCGGCTGGCTGTTCCGCGACCGCCGGCCCAAGGCGGTCGCCGCCCCCGACCCGGCGACCGCCCTGCTCCCCAAGGACTTCAGCTAGGCGGCTCGAGCTCCGCCTCGACGTCGATCCGGACGTACCGGCCGATCACCGCGCGCGGCACCCGCATGCCGAGCGGGGCCCGATCCAGCGTCCCGGTGGCGCGGACGCGGGTGCCGCCGTCCGGGACGACGGTCAGGGTCAGCGGGCACGACGTCCCGCGCAGCCGAAGTTCGCCGGTCACTTCCCAGCCTTCGTCCCGCCGCCGGGCGCCGGTGGCCGTGAAGGTCATGGCCGGCCGGTCGGCGCTGTCCAGCAGGTTGGGCTTGCGCAGGTCGGCGTCGCGACGCTCGTTCTGCGTGTCCAGCGCGCCGACGTCCAGCTCCGCGTGGACGGCCGTCACCCCGCCGTCGCGCACCTCGACGGTGCCGGCGCGGACCGGGATCGTGCCGCGCACCCGGTTGAAGCCGAAGTTGCGGACCTCGAAGGCCGCCGTCGTCCGTCCACTGCGGACGGTCCAGGTCCCGGCGCGCAGCGCGGGGGCGGTGTGCGGGCTCATCGCGCACCCGCCGGCGCCGGCAGGGCCGCGTGCTGCACGCGGTGCAGGTCGACCCGGTCCGGGCCGGGCAACAGCGCGGGGTCCTCGCCGGGCAGCAGCTCGGTGGCCATGATCGCGTCCTGGACGGCCTCGATCGTCGCCAGTGACGCGGCGAAGCCCACGACGACCAGGGACCGGTCTTCGGCGATGAGGGCGTAGGACGTGCCCACGCCCTCGATGCCCCGCACGGCGGGCCAGATGCGCTCCCGGCCCGCGCGCTGCTCGGCGGCCGACTGCTCGGCGCCGCGGGGCCCGTCGAACCAGGTGATCTGGGCGTAGGTGGCCGCGTCCGACACCGAGTGCACGTCGGCGACCCGGTAGCCGCCGGTGTCGAGCCAGGTGGTCCCGGCGGGCCGCCGGGCCGCGGCCTCGTCCGCCGCCACGGCGTCGGGCCAGAAGGTGACGACGGCACCGGCCTGGCCGCCGAGCTGGGTGAGCGTGGCGGCGCCGAGGGCGCCCTCGGCGAGGTCGTGAGTCCCCAGCGGACTCCGGAACTGGTGGATGGTGGCGTACATGGGGTGCTCCTTTTCGCTGGTCAACGCGTTGGGAGTCACTTTCGCCCGGTTCCGCGTGCCGGGCATCAGTGCCAGTACGGAGACCGACGCGCAAACCGGGCACGGAGTGGATACTGCTCGGGTGACGCGCAGCGAACCGTTCGTCGGGCGAGGCGGTGCCGTGGCCGACCTGCGCGCGTGGCTCGCGGCGGCGGACGGCGGTACCGGCGCGCTGGTGCTCGTCGGCGGCCCGGCCGGGATCGGCAAGACCCGCCTGGCCGAGACGGTCACCGGCCCGGCCGCGGTCTGGGGCCGCTGCGTCGACGACCCGGGCGCGCCCCCGCTGTGGCCGTGGCGGCGGGTGCTGCGCGCGCTGCCGGAAGCGGGCGCGGAGGTCTCGCGAGCGCTGGCCGACCTCGACGACCGGGACGGCACCGACCTGGTCACGGCCCGGTTCCGGTTCGTGGCCATGGCCGCCGACGCGCTGGTCGCGGCGGCCGAGCCGGCCGGCCTCGTCGTCGTCCTCGAAGACGTGCACTGGGCCGACGAGGCGTCCCTGCGGCTGCTGCGGCACCTGGCCGGGGAGATCCGCCGGTCACGGCTCACCGTGGTCGCGACCTACCGGGACACCGACGCGGCCGGACCGCTCTTCGAGGCCCTGCCGGAGCTGCTGGGCCGGCCGGGGACGGAGAGCCTGCGCCTGGAGCCGCTGACCGAGCCCGACGTCCGCGCCTACCTCGCCGAAGTCGGCCGGGCCGGCGTCGACGCCCGCGACGCGCTGCGGCGCTCGGGCGGGAACCCGCTCTACCTCAAGGCCGTCGCCCGGTCCTCGGCGACCGGCGGCGGCGAGGCCGAGCTGCGCCACCTCGTCCGCACCACCGTCGCCGGGCTGGACGCCGGGACGCGGGAGCTGCTGGCGATCGCCTCGGTCCTCGGCGAGGAGGTCGACGCGCACGTCGTCGCCGAGGTGGCCGCGCGGCCGGACGGCGACGTCGTCGCGGCGCTCGACCGGGCGGTGCGCGCCGGGGTCCTGCGGCCCGCCGTCGCCGGCTCGCGGCGGTTCGCCCACGCCGTCGTGCGCGACGGGATCTACGCCGACCTCGACCAGGGCGTCCGCGAGGCGCTGCACGCCCGGACGGCGGCCGCGCTGGAGCACCGGGCCGAGCCGGGGGTGGTGGCCGGGCACTGGCTGCGGGCCGCGGCGACCCCGGACGCCCTCGCCCGGGCGGCGGACTGGGCCGAAGCGGCGGCCCGGGACGCCACCCGCTCGCTCGCCTTCACCGAAGCCGCCCGGTTCCTGGCCCTCGCACTCGACGGCCGCCGCCGCGCGGGCACCCGCGACGGGCTCGCCGCGCTGCTCGTCGACCTGGCGACCGCGGAGTACCGGGCGGGCCGGTTCGCGCGCAGCCTCGGCCACGCACGCGAAGCCGCGGAGCTGACGGCCGATCCGGCGATCGCCGCCGCCGCGGCGCTGGTCGTCCGGGACACCTCGGCGCCCGACCTGCTGCCCGGGATGGCCGAGCTGACGGCGTCGGCGCTGGCGGCGACCGGCGCGAGCGCGGACCCGGCCGTGCGGGCGAAGCTCCTGGCCCAGTCGGCGGCCGTGACCGCCGACTACGGGCGGGCGACCGAAGCCGTCGAAACCGCCGACGAAGCGTTGGCGCTGGCCGAGCTCTCCGGCGATCAGGAGGCGCTGCTCGACGCCGTCCGCGCCCGGATGAAGATCCGCCCGTTCGAGCTGCCGCTGACCGAGCGGCTGCGGCTCGGTTCGCTCGCCGTGGCGCTGGGCGGCACGGGACGGCCCCTCGTGGCGCTGTGGGGGCACAAGTGGCGGGTGGACGCGGCGTTCGAGGTCGGCACCATCTCCGTCGTCGACACCGAGGTGTCCGCGATCTCGGCGCTGGCCGCGACGACCCGGCTGCCGCTCGTCCGCTGGCACGAACTGCGGCTGCGGGCCTCGGTCGCGGCCTACCGCGGCGCGTTCGCCGAGGCCCGCACGCAGAACCGGCTCGCGCGGGAGCTCGCCGAGGCGGAGCTGGCCGAGGACCGGTCCGCGATCGGGATGTCGTTCGCCTTCGCGCAGCAGCTGGCCGACGTCGTCGGCGACCCGGCCGAGCTGCCCGACGGCTACGACGAGCTGCTGGCGATCGCCCCGCCGCTGCCCATCACGGTCGTCTCCCGGCCGCTGTGCGCCTTGGTCACCGGCCGCCGCGACGAGGCACGGGCCGGCTACGACGCCCTGCGTCCCCGCCTGCGCGACCCCGACTTCCTCGGGCAGGCGCCGGGGATCGGGCCGAACCTCCTGCCCCTGCTGGAGGCGTTCGAAGACCTCGAAACGGCGGACTGGCTCGCCAAGCAGCTGGCCGGTGCGTCACCGGTCGGCTCGGGCGGGGCAGGCACCTTCTGCAGCGACTGCTCCAGCAGCTGGGCCGGCCGCCTGGCCGCGCTCCTCGAGCGGCACACCGAGGCCGTGCCGCTGTTCGAGGCGGCGATCGCCTGGGACACGCGGCTCGGCGCCCGGCCCTACGTCGTGCACAACCGCGTCCGGCTGGCGGCCGAGCTGGCCGCCCTCGGCGAACTGTCCCGCGCGGAGCCCCTGGCCCGGCAGGCCGCCGACGAAGCCCGGCGGCTCGGCATGCCCGGCTGGGTGCGGGACGCCACCGCGCTGCTCGACCGGGTGCGCGCCGAGGCCGACCCGCTGACCGGCCGCGAACGGGAGATCGTGGCGCTGGTGGCCGGCGCGCTGAGCAACCGCCAGATCGCCCACCGGCTGGTGCTGTCCGAACGCACGGTGGAGAGCCACGTCCGCAGCGTGCTGGCCAAGCTGGGCCTGGCGAACCGGACCGAGGTGACGGCCTGGGCACACCGCCGCGGTCTCACGCAGAATGGAACGCAAACACCGCCTCGGTGAACTGGCCGGGGTCGAAGTCCATCGCCTGGTGCGCCTGGCCGTGCATCGGCACGACGTCGGCGCCGGGAATCCGCTCCGCGACGGCCCGCGCGGCCCGCCGGAGGTAGCCCGGGCTTTCCGTACCGGCGAACAGCCGCACCGGGACGGCGATCTCGCCGAGCCGGTCGTCGAAGACCATGCCCTCGACGACGTCCAGCTCCCGCGGGATGGTGGGCGCGGCGGCGACCCGGGCGCGCCAGACCGGCGTGGCGCGCATCGCCTCGACGTCCGCCGGCGGGAGCCGCAGCGCCTCCTGCAGGAAGATTTCGAGGATCCGCTCGGGGTCTTCCGCGGCCCGCATCCGGCTGCGCGCGTCCGGGCCGACCACGGCCCCGCCCGGCTCCGGTCGCGGCGGCTCGTAGGCGACCAGCCGGCTGACTGCCTTCGTCGCCCGGACGGCTTCCAGCGCGCACAAGGCGCCGTAGGAGTGGGCGACGAGGTAGACGTCTCCCCCGGCGGCTTCGGCGACGGCCGCGATGTCCTCGCCCTCGCGCCGGATGTCGTAGCCGGGCGCTTCGGCGCGGCTGAGGCCCCGGCCGCGGCGGTCGACGAGGTGCAGGCGGTAGCGCCGGGCGAGCCGGTCGCGGACCGCCGTCCAGCGCGTGTGGTCCGCGCCGGTGCCGTGGACGAGGACCATCGGCGGCCCGTCGCCGAGGATCTCGAAGCCGATGACCGTCCCGTCGGGCGAGGTGACCGATGCCGTCATGGTCCCGAGGCTAACGGCGAACGCCGGCGCGGCACCCGCCTCGCACCGAAGACCGCGCGTCCGGGCCGCCTCTCCTGTGCGGCGCTGTGAGGTCACTATGAGGTCGCTGTGCATCCGGCCGCGCACGCTGCGGATACCGCGCTCCTGTGGTGATCTGGGGTGGTGGCGATCAAGTTTCCCCGCACCGCGCTGACGGCCGCGGCGGCGTTGCTGGTCATGGGGACCGGGCTGGTCCTCGGCACCGGCACGACCGCCGACGACGCCTACGCCGCGGGCGCGCCGGCCCCGGTCACCACGCCCGGCCCGACCCCGGTCACCGCTCCCGCCGCCGCCCCGCTCGCTCCGGCGAAACCCGCCGCTTCCCCGGTCGGGGCGCTGTTCGCGAACGGCAGTCACTTCTGCACGGCGAGCGTCGTGCACTCGGCCGCCGGCGACCTCGTCCTGACCGCCGCGCACTGCGTCCGGGACGGCATGACCTTCGCCCCGGGCTACCACGACGGTGTCGCGCCGCTCGGGATGTGGACGGTGACTTCGGTGGCCGTCGCCGGTGGCTGGACGTCCTCGGCGGACCCGGATCTGGATTTCGCGTTCCTGACCGTCCGGCAGACCGGAAACCCGGCGTCATTGGAAAGCCTGACCGGTGCGAACGTGCTCGGCACGAATCGCGGTTTCGAGCACCGGATCACCCTCACGGGCTACCCCGACACGACCGATTCCCCGGTGGTTTGCGACGGGAACACCACCCGTTCCGACACTTATCAGCTGCGCGTGGCGTGCCCCGGTTTTCCGGACGGAACCAGCGGCGGACCGTGGGTGACCGACGGCGCGGTCATCGGCGTGATCGGCGGTTACCAACTCGGCGGCGACACCCCGGACGTTTCCTACAGCGCGTATTTCGACGACGACATCGCGAAGCTGTACGCGTCGGTGACCGGCTGAATCTCCGCTGAAACGCGAAACCGGGCCCGTGTCCCTGGCGGAGGACACGAGCCCGGTTCACCTCTCGCGAACCTTCAGCAGGTCACGATGAGCCCAGTAAGCGCCGAGCACGTCTTCGACGCACTGTCGTTGGCGGAGTTGGGATCCTCCGGCGAGCTCGCCGTCCGCTTCGCCGTCGTGGTGTACGAACCGAGCGCGAGCAGGCCGCCGTTCACCGAGAACTTCGGCGTCGCCGAAGCGCCACTGGCCAGCGAAGCGACGTCGCAGTTCACCGTCCGGGTGCCGCCGACGTGGACGCAGCCGTTGCCACTGGCGAACGACAGGCCGGCCGGATACGTGGCCACGACCCGGGTCCCGGTCGCCGCGGACGGGCCGTTGTTCGTCACGGTGAGCGTGTAGTCGATGCGCGCGTTCAGCCCGCCGTGTCCGGTGGCGCCCAGCGCGACCTTGACGTCGGCCTGCGTCGACGGCTCGGCGACGGTGATGACCGGGCCGTCGAAGGTCTCGAACGAGTAGTTGTCGCCGACGAACTGGTGCTGCAGCGTGAACTGCCCTGGTGCCGCGGTGTCCTTGACGCGCAAGGTCCACACGGTGGTCTTCGTGCCGCCCGCCTCGAGATCACCGAACGCGGCACGGTAACTGCTCCCGGCCTGGAAGCAGCCGACCGCCGTCGTGTTGGTGCAGGACACGATGTCGGCGACGTCGACGATCGCGGTCGGCGTGCCGTAAATGGCACCCTTCGCGAAAGTCACCGTGAAATCGCGGTCGTTGTGAATTGTTTGCGTGATCGTGAATGTCTGTCCCGGCACCACCGTGGTGGGACTGACTTCGACGGAACTGGTGGGCGTGTCCGCCTGCGCGGCGGGCGCGATTGCGATGAAAGCCGTGGCCAGTGCGGCCACCGAGGACAGGATCGTGGTCCGTCGCCAGCTTCTTTGCATAGTCGTCATCTCGCTGTTCCGGTCCGGGGAATGCCGCTCTGACTGATGGTGCATTGGGTCTTTTTGGACAGCCGACGCTGTTCAGTCGTCGCACTCCCGGAATTCGTTACCGCCATCCGGACGCGCCGCGGCGCCGCCGTCAGGAGGGACGCCAGCGACCGTTCATCTCACCCGGCCGCGGCGGTGGCCCCGGCAGATCCGGGCCTTTCGCCGACAACCCTTCGATGAGCAGCGCGAGGTACCGGTTGCGCAGTTCCGACGTGCGGACCGGGTCGTCGGCGACGCGGATGGCGGCACAGCACTCGAGGATCATGCCGATGTCTTCGGCGACGGCGTCCGGGCGCAGGCGCCCGGTTTCGTGCGCGCGGTCGACCAGTTTCTTCGTCAGCTCGCCCGCTCGGCGCGCGTCCTGGCCCATCTCGGGGGTCGGGGTGAACGTGCCGGCGAGGTGGACGGTCAGGGAGTGCACGTCGAGGTCGACGACCCGGGTGAGGAACCCGGTCAGCGCCGCCCAGCCGTCCGGCTCCTCCGCGGCGACTTCGGCTTCGCCGATGTACAGGAGGAGCCCGTCGTGGCAGATGTGGCGGAGCAGGACCTCCTTGCTCGGGTACCGGCGGTAGAGCGCGCTGATGCCGACGCCGGCGCGTTCGGCGACCTGCGAGATCGGCGCCTTCGGATCGCCCAGGAAGACGTGGCGGGCGGCGTCGAGGATGACGATGTTGTTCCGGGCGGCCTGGCCGCGGCGGCCGGGCAGGGCGGCTGTCTCACTCATGCGCCGAGATTACCACTGGAACGGATCGTTCCGGTCTGGTACAGTTCGGAACGAAGCATTCCGTTCCATCCCGAAGGAGCCAGTCATGACGGTCCCCGCCCTCCGCCCGTTCCGCGTCGAGATCCCGCAGCCCGCCCTCGACGACCTGGAGAGCCGCCTGCGCGGGGCGCTGTGGCCGGACGAGCTGCCCGCCGAGTACGGCGTCACCAACGAGCGGGTCCGCGCGCTGGCCGAGTACTGGCTGGAGAAGTTCGACTGGCGGGCGTTCGAGGCACGGCTCAACGCCTACCCGCAGTTCGTGGCGGAGATCGACGGCGAGTCGATCCACTTCCTGCACGTCCGCTCCTCCCGGGAGGATGCGACGCCGCTGGTGCTGACGCACGGCTGGCCGGGCTCGATCGTGGAGTACCTCGACGTGATCGGCCCGCTGACCGAGCCGGCGTCGGCCGACGAGCCGGCGTTCCACCTGGTCATCCCGTCCCTGCCGGGCTTCGGCTTCTCGGGCCCGGCCCGGTCGGCGGGCTGGGGTACGCACCGCACGGCGGCGGCGTGGACCGAGCTGATGAGCCGCCTGGGTTACGAGAAGTACGGCGTGGCGGGCAACGACGCGGGGTCGATGGTCTCGCCGGAGATCGGCAGGCTCGCCCCGGAGAAGGTCGTCGGAGTGCACGTCACGCAGCTGTTCTCGTTCCCGTCCGGCGACCCGGCCGAGATTGCGGACCTGAGCGAAGCCGACCAGGCCGCACTGGCGCACCTGCAGTGGTTCTACGAGAACATGTTCTCCTTCAACACGCTGCACAGCCAGCAGCCGCACACGCTGGCGTTCGCGCTCGCGGACTCGCCCCTGGGCCTGTTGGCGTGGAACGCGCAGCTGTTCGGCGAGCACCTGGACCCGGAGTTCGTGCTGGCGAACGTGGCGCTGTACTGGCTGACCCGCACCGGCGGCTCGTCGATCCGCTTCTACTACGAGGACGCGCACACGACGTCCCACCCGGAGGGCCCGACGACGGTCCCGACGGCCCTGGCGATGTTCGCGGGCGACTTCCAGTCGATCCGCAGGTTCGCCGAGCGCGACCACGCCAACATCGTCAGCTGGAACAGCTACGACGTCACGGCGAGCTCCGGCGGGCCCCGCGATGCGGCGGGCCACTACGCGGCCCACGAGGCCCCGGGCGTCCTGGTGGCCGACATCCGCCAGTTCTTCGCGGGCCTGAACCGCGGCACGTCCTGGCCGGTCCTGGAGGCGGCCCACGAGGCGCTGCGGTCCGCGATCGCGGGCGTGACGGACTGGTCGGCCCCGACCCCCTGCGCGGAGTGGAACGTGACCCAGGTCCTCCAGCACGCGGCGGGCGACCAGCTGGGCTACGCGGCAACGATCACCGGAACGGGCGGCCCGGACTTCAACCCGTTCGCCCCGTCGGGCGAGCTGCCGACCCCGGCGGCGGAGTACCTCGAGCCCACCCTCGCGGCGTCCTCGGCGGCGTTCGCCACGGTGTCCCCGGACACTCCTTCGGTCCCGACGCCCCTGCCGCAGGGAGCCCTCCCGGCCCCGGTGGCGGTAGGAGCGGCAGCCCTGGACGCGGCAGTCCACGCCTGGGACATCGCGACGGCGTCGGGCCGGAAGTCCCCGCTGACGCCGGAGCTGGCCACCCAGCTGCTCCCGGTGGCCCACGAGCTGGCGGAGCCCCTGCGCGGCTTCGCGTACGCCCCGGCGTTGGAGGCCGACCCGGCCGACGACGCGGTGGCGACGCTCCTCCGCTACCTGGGCCGCAATCCCGAGTGGACGGCCTGAGCCGAGCATTCGCGAGTGCCGGGAGCCGCGGTCGCGGCCCCCGGCACTCCCGCGCGCGGCGCCGACGACGCGGTCTGCCGCAGCTGGTCGTGAGTGGTAATTCGGGTTAGAACCCGAATTACCACTCACG
>NZ_JAJPWR010000013.1:0-299334 GCF_046548995.1 Amycolatopsis sp. lyj-109 | reverse complement strand
GTCTGCCGCGGCTGGTCGTGAGTGGTAATTCGGGTTAGAACCCGAATTACCACTCACGACCACCAGCCACGGCAAACGGTGACCTTGTTTCCCCAGGTCACGCACACAAGTGTCCCTGTAGTACTAGCTCCCGGCCGGCAGCTGCGCGACCGGAATTGTCGGTGCCCACCGGTAGCGTGGAAAACGGGGGGCGCCCCCGGGCTCAGCCCAGCCGGCGGGCCGTGACGAACCGGGCCCGGCCCGTCAGGTCCGCGTGGCCCTCGACGCCCGTCAGCACCCGCCGCGCCCGGACCAGGGCCGGGACCGCCGAACCGTGCGTGTCGTCGTGCTCGATCGCCAGGCCGCCGCCCGGGCGCAGCAGCCGGGCACCCGCCGCGATCGCGTGGCGGATCACCGCCAGGCCGCTCTCCTCCGCGAACACCGCGCGCGGGGGGTCGTGCTCGGCCACCTCCGGGGGCACCGGGGTGCCCTCCGGGACGTACGGCGGGTTGCACAGGACCAGGTCGACCAGGCCGTCGAGCTCGGCGAACATCGTCGGGTCGCCGATGTCACCCGAGTACAGGCGGATCGGCGTGTTGCCCGCGTCGGCGTGGACGTCCGCGTTGTGGCGGGCCCAGGCCAGCGCCTGCGGGTCGATGTCCACCGCGTAGACGACCGCGTCCGGGCGGGCGTTGGCCACCGCCAGCGCCAGCGCGCCGGAGCCCGTGCACAGATCCACCACCACCGGGAACTCGCGGCCCTGCAGGAACTTGACCCCCCACTCGAGCAGCAGCTCGGTCTCCGGCCGCGGGACGAACACGCCCGCACCGACCGCGACCGTGATGTCACCGAGCGCGGCCCAGCCGGTCAGGTACTGCAGCGGGATGCGCTTCGCGCGTTGCTGGACGAGCTGGCCGATGGCCTCGATGACCGGCGGGTCGACCAGCGGCACCATCGGCAGCCGGCCGCGTTCGACCCCGAGCACGTGCGCGGCGATCACCTCGGCGTCGAACCTCGGCGAGGCGACGCCCGCGCGCTCGAGGATCCGGGTGGCCTCGATGATGGCCAGGCGCAGCGGCTGCCGATTCACTCGTCGTCCTTCACCTCGTCGAGCCTGGCACACCAGGCGGAACTCCCCCATGAGGACACGCGCCGGTCCTACGCCGTCCAGCGTATCGAGGCACCCTCACCGCGGGGGCGACAAGTACCCCGCCAGCGCGGTCCGGCGCCGCTGCAACGCGCCGATCCGGTCGTCCATCGCGGTCAGCTCGCGGCGCAGCATGACGGCCAGCTCCGGGCACAGGTCCAGGTGGGCCTCTTCGCCCCGCGCGCACTGCAGCGCCGAGGCGATCACCCCGGTGGTCAGCCCGGCCGCGAGCAGCCGCCGGATCTGCCGGACGCGGACGACGGCGTCCTCGTCGAAGGACCGGTAGCCGTTGCCGTCGCGCGACGGCGTCAGCAGGCCCTGCTCCCCGTAGTAGCGCAGCAGCCGCGTGCTGACGCCGGTGCGTTCCGCGAGCTCGCCGATCCGCATCTGCCCCCCGCAAGGTTGACCTTCACACCGATGTGAATGCCTAACGTCACCGGCATGACCGAACATTTCCTGGAAGCCGTGCTGCCGAACGAGCAGCCGGACCTCGACCCCGCCCGGCCCGCCGAGCTGGCCCGGCTCGCCGAAGACCTCGGCTACCGCGCCGCCTGGCTGCCCGACCACCTGCTGCCGCCCAGCCCCTACGGCGAGGTGTTCGGCGGTGTCCACGAGCCGCTGGTCACCCTCGCGTACATCGCCGCGGGGACCAGCCGGATCCGGCTCGGGACGTCGGTGCTGATCGTGCCGCTGCGGGAGCCGTTCGCGCTGGCCAAGCAGGTCGCGACGCTCGACAGGCTGTCCGGTCACCGGTTCGACCTCGGCGTCGGCACCGGCTGGAACGAACCGGAGTTCGCCGAGGTCGGCGCCGACTTCGGCACCCGGGGCAAGCGGACCGACGCCACCCTCGACCTGCTTGCCGAGCTGTTCCGCACCGGCCGCGGGCCCGGCGGCGGGTACTTCGAGCCCCGGCCGGCCGGCCCGGTGCCGGTCACCGTCGGGGGCAACTCGACGGCGGCGTTGCGGCGCGCCGCCCGGATCGGCACGACCTGGCAGAGCGCCGGCCTGTCCCCCGCCGAGTTCGGTGCGCGGGTCGCGGCCCTGCGGCGGCTTACCGGCGGACGGCCGGTCCGGGCGGCGGCGCGGGCGCAGTGGCGGGCCGACGCCCGGACGACCGCCGCGGACGCACGCGCCTACCGGGACGCGGGCGCCGACGCCGTGGTCGTCCACTTCGGCGGTGACGAGGGCACCGAAAGCCGGATGGCCGAGCTGGCCGCGGCGGCGGGCTGACCGGGTCCCGGCGTACCGGCCGTGCGGATCTCCTAGGATGCAGGGCACCGGGTCGGGGATTCGCCTGCTCGACGGCGCCGCCCGAACCGTTCCGCACCGAAACTCCGGGGAGCCCCGCAGTGCCCACAGAGCCGATCACCCGCCGGGTGGCGTTCATCTTCCCGATCTACAACGAGGAAGAGAACATCGACCTGCTGCACCGGACGGTGGACGAGGTGACCCGCCCCCTCGCCGGCAAGTACGACTTCAGCTTCCTCTACGTCGACGACGGCAGCCGGGACGGCTCGCTGGCCAAGCTCACCGAGCTCAGCGCCCGCGACGAGCGGGTCACGGTGGTCGAGCTGTCCCGCAACTTCGGCCACCAGATGGCCGTCACCGCCGGGCTGGACCTGGTCGACGCGGACGCCGTCGTGATCATGGACAGCGACATGCAGGACCCGCCGCGGGTGGCGCTCGAGCTGATCGAGAAGTGGGAAGAGGGCTTCGACGTCGTCTATGCGCAGCGCCGCTCGCGCCAGGACTCGCCGTTCAAGAAGCTGACCGCCGGCGGGTTCTACTGGTTCCTGCGGAAGATGGCCGCGGTCGACATCCCGAAGAACACCGGCGACTTCCGGCTGATCGACCGCAAGGTGGTCGACGAGCTGCGCAAGTACCGCGAGCGCGACCGCTTCCTGCGCGGGCTGGTCAGCTACATCGGCTTCAAGCAGACGGCCGTGCTGTTCGACCGCGACAAGCGGCACGCCGGCGTCACGGGCTACCCGCTGCGCAAGATGCTGCGCTTCGCCGCCGACGGCATCCTCGGCTTCTCGGTGACGCCGCTGCGGATGATCACGCGCTTCGGCTACCTGATGTCGTTCCTGAGCTTCCTCGGGATCCTCTACGTCGGTGGCGTCAAGCTGTTCGCCCCGGCGACGGCGGTGCCCGGCTGGGCCTTCCTCGGGATCGCGATGTTCTTCCTCGGCGGGATCCAGATCGTCATGCTCGGCGTGCTCGGCAGCTACATCGGCCGCACGTACTCCCAGGTGCAGAACCGGCCGCTCTACGGCGTCGCGTCGGTGCGCACGGGCCCGGCGGCGCCGGCGGAGGCCCGCGAGGGCGCTGACGCGGGACGAGGCACCCGGTGAAGCTGATCTCGGCGACCCAGCTGCGCTTCGGGCTGGTCGGCGTGGGGAACACGCTGGTCGACGCCCTCGGCTACGCGCTGCTGGTGACGCTGGGTGTCCCGCTGTTCGTGGCGAACTTCATCTCGACGACCACGGGCATGCTGCTCAGCTTCACGCTGAACCGGAACTTCACGTTCCGCGCCAAGGACGGCGACGTCCGCCGCCAGGCGCTGCTGTTCTTCGGCGTCACCGCGTTCGGCCTCTGGGTCGTACAGGCGGCGATCATCTTCGCGGTCACCAGCGCCTTCCCCGGCGTGAACGTGCTGATCCCGAAGTTCGCCGGCATCGCGGTCGGCCTGGTCTGGAACTACGTGCTCTACCACAAGGTGGTTTTCAAGCACCGGCCCGCGGCGGCCGAACCGCCGGTCGCGGAGGTTACGCATGACTAGCACGGCCGTCTCGTCCCGAGTCTCCGACCAGGTCGAGCCGGACCGCCCGGAGCCGGCCCACGCCAGTCGCTGGGCCTGGCTCAACGGCGACTACGCCCGCGTCTTCGCCGTGGTGCTGGCCTGGAACGTGGTGCTGATCGCGCTGGCGTACCTGTTCGCGCCGTCCAGCCCGGTCGACGAGGGCATCCCGAAGACCGGCATCGGCTCGACGATGAGCCTGCTGGCGCACACCTACCGCTGGGACGCCGGCAACTACGGCGAGATCGCCATGCACGCCTACACCGGCAGCTACGCCCCGACGCGGGCGTTCTACCCGGTGTTCCCGCTCCTGGTCTGGCTGGTGCAGACGGTCAGCTTCGGCACGATCGGCCTGCTCACCGCCGGGTTCCTGGTGAACCTGGTCGCCACCTGGCTGGCGGCGGTCGCGCTGCTCAAGATCGGCCGGCACTTCTTCGACGGCGAGCGGGCCCCGTGGCTGGTCGTCGCCGCGTTCCTCACCGCGCCCGCCGCGTTCTTCCTGCACTCGTTCTACAGCGAGGCGGTGTTCTGCGCGCTGGGCTTCTGGGCCTATCTGTTCGCACTGCGCCGGCAATGGCTCTGGATGGGCCTGACGCTGATCCCGCTGACGGCCTCCCGCATCACCGCGGCGGTCTTCGTCGGCCTGTGCTTCCTGGAGTTCTGGCGGTCGAAGGACTGGAAGCTGCGCGGCCTGCTGTCGTGGAACCTGCTGTGGTTCCCCGCGGCGTTCGCCGGCCTCGCCGGCGTGATGGTGGCCATGAAGGTCCAGACCGGCGACTTCTTCGCCAGCTTCAACGCGCTCAAGGGCGTGCGGGAGTGGTCGTACCACAAGTTCAACCCGAACATCGTCGAGACACTGTGGCGCGAAGCCAAGATCACCGGCCACGCCCTGCTCGGGGACACCCGGATGGACGCGTGGACGCTGATGAGCCACGTGCTGCCGATGATCGGCCTGGCGCTGCTGTTCGTGTCCTCGGTGTACGTCCTGGTGGCGCTGCGGTCGAAGGGCGTCCCGCTGGCGCTGTTCGGGTTCGCGGCCATCGTGATGCTGACGATGAACAACAACGTGGTGTCGGTCCACCGCTACCTGCTGCCGTGCCTGGTGATGTACGTGGCCCTGGTCCTGTTCGGCGAGCGCCGCCCGCAGCTGCGCGGCGCGGTGCACGTGGTCCTGTACGCGAACGCGCTGGTCTGCGGAATGATCTACCTGCGCTTCATCACGGGTTTCTGGTCCGGCTGAGAGGTCCGGTCATGCGGATCAAGTACCAGGTCGTCACCCTCGACGCGGCCGACCTCGCGGCCGAGAGCCGCTTCTGGGCGGGCGTCCTCGGCGGCGAGGTCGACGACGACGGCGACTGGCACATGGTGCTGGTGGACGGGGCGCCGCGGATCGGGGTGCAGCTCGCCCCCGATCACGTGCCCCCGCAGTGGCCGGACGGCCCGATCCGGCAGCAGATCCACCTCGACCTGTGGGTCGAGGACTTCGCCGAAGCCCACGAGCAGGTCATGGCCCTCGGCGCCACGGTGCTGAAGCCGGCCGCGGGGAACACGGCCGGGGACGACTTCCAGGTCTACGCCGACCCCGCCGGGCACCCCTTCTGCCTGTGCTGGCTGGTCCCCCAGCCCGGTTGAGTCCCTTCGCGATCCCCGGCTTCGTGACCCATGTCACGTCAATTTCTGTTAATGGCCGGTGACGGTTCGCGATATTCAGGCAGCGATGCCCGAATCTGCGGGGTCGCGTAGAAGGGGGACAGACAGATGCGGCTCTTCAGCAGGAACGCCCGGGGCACCCGGCCAAGAGTCGCCGTCACCGGCTTCCTCCTTCGCGAGGCCGGTCCCCCTTTCCACCGCTGACCGGTTGACGCAGCTCAGCCGGCACTGCCGCGCGCCCGCTTTCCCGTGAGACCACAGCCTTCGTCCGCCGGCGTCGGCTGAATCGGTCATGCCCACGAGCGCGGCGACCGGCCCCGTTCCCCCTTGTTCAGGTACCGCCTCCCCGCCGAGGCCGGTCCTCTCACGCGAGAAGAGAGTCATGAAACTGGTCAAGAGACGCCATCGATTGCTGCCGGGCAGCCTGATAATCACCCTGGTCACCGCGCTGACCGTGCAGGTCGGTGCGGGTCAGGCGGCGGCCGCCCAGCCGGTCGCCCAGGCCACGGCGGCCTCGGCCTCCTCGGGCGCACTGACCGCTCGGGCCAAGGTGCTCATCATCTGGCGCAGCGCCGGCAGCCAGGTCAAGGCCGAGGCCGCCAAGGCACTGGTCGGGTCCGACGCCGAGGTCGACGCCTTCCTGAACCAAAAGCTCGACGGCCTGGTCAAGCTGGACAACCGGCTCGCGGTCAACCAGCTCCTCTCCGCAGGCGGGCCGTCCGTGAAGACCGCCGCGCAGCAGGCGCTGGACGCCGCGGACACCGACGCCGACGCGCTGCGGAACTTCCTGAACGCGGGCTGGGTCAACGCCTCGGACACCGATCTGCGGATCCGCGTCAACCAGATGATGGCCGCAGGCGGCCAAGAGGTCAAAAGGGCGGCGCAGAAGGCGCTCGACGCCGGCACGCACGACGCGCTGAAGGACTTCCTGAAGGTTGCTTCGGTCCGTGCGGAAGCCACCGACCTCCGCCTCCGGGTCAACCAGATCCAGGCCGTCGGTGGCCCGGAGGTCAAGGCCGCCGCGCAGAGCGCGCTGGACAACGGCTCATCGGACGCGCTCCGGCTGTTCGTCGCCCGGGAATGGGAAGTCGCCGAGGCACGCGACCAGGAAACGGCCAGTGTTGCCCAGCTGGTCGCGGCCGCCAAGATCGCGGGTGCGCAGGCGGCGCAGGAAACCCAGGCAGCCAAGGACTCCGCGGACAAGGCGCTGAAGGAAGCCGACCTCGCCCGGCAGGCGACCGAACTCGCCGCCCAGGCCGCCGAGGCGGCCAAGAACGACGCCGCGGGTGCCGCGGCGGCGGCGGGCCGAGCGGCCGACGCCGCCAACCGCGCGGCGAGCGCGGCCGCCTCGGCGATCGGTGCGGCGAGCGCCGCTTCCGCCGCCGCCCGGGTCGCGGCCGGCGCCGCCACCCGAGCCGCGGCCGCCGCTTCCAAGGCGGGCAACGCCTCCAGTGCCGCGTGGAACGCCGCGGCCGCGGCGCGGGTCGACCGGAAGAACGCGGGCACCGCCTCGAAGGCTGCGATCGACGCGGCCTCCGCGTCCACCGCGGCCCAGCAGGCGGTCACCGCGATCGATCTGGCCAAGGAATCACTGGGGCACGCGCGCGAAGCGATCGACGCGGCGACTTCGGCGGGCCAGAACTCGACGAAGTCCGCCAACGCCGCGCAGGACGCCGTGAAGTGGGCGAAGGCCGCCGGCGCGGACGCCAGTCAAGCCGAGGCCGCGGCCGCGACGGCTCGCCGCCAAGCCGATCTGGCCAACCGCGCGGCCGCCTCGGCACGCGCGTACGCCGACGAGGCCGCGAGCGCCGCCGACCAGGCACGGATCCTGGCAGCGCGCGCCGCCGCCGACGCGCAGATCGCCGCGGACGCCGCGAACGACGCCGCCGCCCACGCGGGCGACGCCGTGCACGCGGCCGAACTCTCGACGCAGCACGCCAACTCCGCCACCAGCGCGGCGCAGATCGCCGTCGACTCGGCCACCCAGGCAAAGCGGCTCTACGATGCGGCACGCAAGGCCGATGACGACCGCATCGCGCTGCAGGCCGACGAAGCCACCGATGCCGCTCGCAAGGCCCTCGACGTCCATGACCAGTTGGGCCTCACCCGCAACTGGAACGCCGCGCAGGAAGCGCAACGAGACGCCGAGACCAACGGGCTGCTGGCCGCGGCCAGCGCGTCGAACGCGGACCCGGGGCTGGTGGTGACCAACGGCCGCAAGATCGCGTTCCGGTTGCTGGCCACCGGAGGACCGTGGACCAAGTCCGCCGCCGAGGGCGCGCTGAGGGGTGCCGACCCCGAGGTGCGGGCGTTCGTCCGGGCCGGGGTCGCCCAAGCCGCCGCGCTGGACGATCGCGAAAAGATCCAGGAGCTCATCGCCGACGCCGTCCCCGACCTGAAGAAGACCGGCGAGGCCGCCCTCGCGGGCACGGACGCCGACGTCAAGCGGTTCCTGGCGGCTCCGGACTACCCGACGCAGAACGTCGACCTCCGGCTCGCCGTCAACCGTGTGCAGTCCGCGGCCCGCGGCACCGGTGACGCCGTGGTCGTCGGCGCGGCGCAGAAGGCACTCGACACCGGAACCGTCGCCTCGTACCGCGAATTCCTCGACACCGGGCAGAACATCGCCCGGGAAAAGGACGACCGCCTCGCGATCAACCAGCTCATCGCCGCCCCCGCGACCGGGCAGGAAGCCCGCATGCTGGGCCAGGCGGCGCTGGACGGCTCTCCGATCATCATCCGGCAGTACCGCGACAGCGGCCAGTACATCGCCGCGCGGCACGACCGGGAAGCAGCCACGCACAACGCGGCCGTCGCCGGATTGGTCGCGGAAGCCACCTCGGTGGCGGCGACGGCGTCGCAGAACGCCGCCACCGCCCAGTCCGTGGCCGCCACCGCCCGTAACGCCGCCGCCGAGGCGGTCGAGTACGCCAACCGCGCCAAGGGCTACGCGAACGACGCGAAGACCTTCGCGCAGAACGCGGCCCAGTCCGCCCAGCAGGCACAGCAGTCGGCCATCCAGGCGGCCCAGTCGGCCGAGACGGCGAAGCAGGCCGCCGTCCGCGCCTCGCAGTCGGCGGTGCAGGCCACGCAGTCCGCCGCCAAGGCGCGGAACTCCGCCACCATCGCCAACCGGTACGCGCAGAGCGCCATCCAGGCTGCGCACCAGGCGTACCAGGACGCCGTCGACGCCGGCGCGGACGCCGACGCCGCCGTCACCGCCGCGAACAATGCCCGCGACCAAGCGATCATCAAGGCCAACAACGAAATCGCCGCCGCGAAGGCGCAGTTCGCCACCGACGTCAACAATGCGTGCAACGCCGTGCCCGCGGGACCGGACCACGACGACTGCGTCGCCCGCGCGACGCGGATGATCGCCGACCCCAAGGGCGAGTCCGAACGCAACGCCGCGATCTGCAACCAGTTCAAGCAGTACAGCGAAGAAACCTTCACCAAGTGCTTGCAGGGTGCGTACAACCCCGCGCTCACGTACACGATCAACAAGGCGATCGCGGAAGCCAAGCAGAAGGCCGAAGACGAGGCGGAGTCGGACCGCTGGTGGTCGATCGCGGGCACCATCGTGGCCGGCGCGGTCATCGTCGGGGCCGGCATCTTCTGCGCCGAAGTCTGCACCGCTCCGCTGGTCGGTGCCCTCGTCGGGGCCGAAGCGGGATTCCTCGCCGAAGCCGCCGGGGTGGGCCTCGAACTCACGATCGGAGCGGAATTCGTCAGCGGCGTGGCCAGTGACGCGTTCCTGGCGTCCAGGCTGAGCAGCCTCTCCCAGATCGACTTCCTCGGCGGCGTCGCGTTCCGCAGCGGGCTCGCCCGGCTCGACCTGCAGCTCATCGGAAAAGCCGGGCTGTGCAACAGTTTCACCCCCGGCACCGAGGTGCTGATGGGCGACGGCTCCCGGAAGGCCATCCAGTCCGTCGCGGTCGGCGACTCCGTCGTCGCGACCGACCCGGGCACCGGACGCACCCAGGTGGAACCGGTCACCGACACCATCGTCGGCGAGGGAATCAAGCACCTGGTCGACGTGCAGGTCCACCGCGCCGGCGGTGGGAGTGACGCCGTCACCGCCACTGATCAGCACCCCTTCTGGGTGGTCAACGAGAACCGCTGGCTCAACGCGGACCAGCTCGAGTCCGGCGATCAGCTGCGCAAACCCGACGGCGGCGCGGTACCGGTCGACAGTATCCACCAGCGAACTCAGCACCAGCGCGTCCACAACCTGACCGTCCGGGACATCAGCACCTACTACGTCTTCGCCGGAAGCACGCCGGTCCTCGTGCACAACACCGGCCCCGGGCTGTGTGGGGAGTACATCAACTTCTACGGTGGAGCCGAGGGCGGCGTGCTGGCGAACATCCGTGACGGCGTGATGAGCCTGGCCATCGAGAAGGGGCCGACCACCCCGCGAGGTGCCCAGATGTTCGATGACGCGATATCGAACTTCGGCGTGGAGAACGTCGCCGCGATTCAAGGAAAATGGGTCACCAACATGCCCAGCAACCTCAACACCTTCAATGACCTGACGAGGAGCGGAGCGATGACCGTCGAGCAGGCGGCAGCCGCGACGTTCACCGGAAAAATGGCCGCCCGGTTCGGCTTCACCAAGATCGAGGTGGTCAAGACGATCGGCAGCCCCGGCGCGTACACCGACGTCGAAGTACTCTTCACCAAGTAGGCGGCCCGAGATGGAAGAAGTTGTCGCCGAAGCCCGGCGGATGATCCAGGAGCAGCGGAGCGTGTTCGACCTGCTCGAATTCCTGCAGGAGGATGCTTCCTTTCGCTGCACGCCGTTCAATTTCCTGCGGGTACTGCACGAGGCCGCGGGAATTTCCTTGATCGAATCCCGGGAGCTGCTGTCGATGTTCGACCTCGACTGGCGGCCCAGTGCGCCGGCAGCCGAGATCGAACAGAAGTGGGCGGCGATGCTCAGCCGTCACGGCTGACCCGCCCTGCGTATGTGCGTGAAGGCCACCTTGAGGAACTTGAAGTTCCTCAAGGTGGCCTTCACGCACATCGGCGTGCAGTGGCCGTCAGCCCGACTGAGCCGCCAGGCGCTCTTCGCGGTCCGCGGTCGCCAGTGCGTCCAGCACGCCGTTCAGATCGCCGTCCAGGACCTGGTCGAGGTTGTACGCCTTGTAGTTCACCCGGTGGTCCGAGATGCGGTTCTCCGGGAAGTTGTACGTCCTGATCCGCTCCGAGCGGTCCACCGTGCGGACCTGCGAACGGCGGGCGTCGGACGCCTTCGCCGCCGCCTCTTCCTCCGCGATCGCCTGCAGCCGGGCCTGGAGCACCTGCAGGGCCCGGGCGCGGTTCTGGATCTGGGACTTCTCGTTCTGGCAGGACACCACGATGCCGGTCGGCAGGTGGGTGATCCGGACCGCCGAGTCGGTCGTGTTGACGCTCTGGCCGCCCGGGCCCGAGGACCGGAACACGTCGATGCGCAGGTCGTTCGGGTCGATCTCGACCTCGACCTCCTCCGGTTCCGGGTAGATGAGCACCCCGGACGCGGACGTGTGGATGCGGCCCTGGGACTCGGTCGCCGGCACCCGCTGGACGCGGTGGACGCCGCCCTCGAACTTCAGGCGGGACCAGACGCCGTCGACGTCGGCCGTCTTGCTCTTGATCGACAGCGTGACGTCCTTGAAGCCGCCCAGGTCGGAGTCCACCGAGTCGAGGACCTCCGCCTTCCAGCCGTGGCGCTCGGCGTAGCGGAGGTACATCCGCAGCAGGTCGCCGGCGAACAGGGCCGACTCCTCGCCGCCCTCGCCGGACTTGATCTCCATCACGACGTCGGAGCCGTCGTACGGGTCACGCGGCAGCAGCAGTTCGGTGAGTTTCGACTCGAGGTCGGGGATCTTCGCGGCCAGCTCTTCGGCCTCCGCGGCGAACTCCGCGTCCTCCGAGGCCATCTCCTTGGCGGCCGAGAGGTCGTCGCGGGCGGCGTCGAGTTCGCGGACGGCCCGCACCACCGGCGACAGCTCGGCGTAGCGGCGGCCGAGCTTGCGGGCGCGGGCCTGGTCGGCGTGCACCGCCGGATCCGCCAGCTGGGTCTCCAGCTCCGCGTGTTCGGCGAGCAGCCCCTTGAGCGAGCTCGAATCCACCTCTGCCACCTCTCAGCCCCGGAAGGTCGGTACAAAGCAACGGCGCCCACCCGGGAGTACCGGATGGGCGCCGTGGAAAAAGCTACTTGGCGTCGGCGTCCTTCTTCTGCCGCTTGCCGTAGCGAGCCTCGAAGCGCGCGACCCGGCCACCGGTGTCCATGATCTTCTGCTTGCCCGTGTAGAACGGGTGGCAGTTCGAACAGATCTCGACGTGGATGCTGCCGCTGGTCTTGGTGCTGCGCGTGGTGAAGCTGTTGCCGCAGTCGCAGTTCACGTCCGTGACCACGTACTCGGGGTGAATACCGCTCTTCATGGTGTCCTCTCTCGTTGGCTCCGGGTCCCCAGTCGTTCCCACGGGGTGAACCGGCGCCGGACTTCAGCGGGTAATTCTGCCAGACGAGCTGACGAGTATTGGAACGCACCCCGCTGACCAGCTATTCCCACCGCGGAAGGGGCCTCCCCGGACCACCGGGAAGGCCCCTTCCGCGACCGGGAATCAGTCGTCTTCGCCGCCGCCGAGGGCGGTCTTGGAGACCTGCATCAGGAACTCGGTGTTCGTCTTCGTCTTGCGCAGCCGCGAGATCAGCAGGTCGATGGCCTGCTGCGAGTCGAGCGCGTGCAGCACCCGGCTCAGCTTCACGGTCACGGCCAGCTCGTCCGGGTTCAGCAGCAGCTCGTCCTTGCGGGTACCGGACGGGTTGACGTCGACCGCCGGGAACACCCGGCGCTCGGCGATCTTCCGGTCGAGCTTGAGCTCCGCGTTGCCGGTGCCCTTGAACTCCTCGAAGATGACCGTGTCCATCGTCGAACCGGTCTCGACCATCGCCGTGGCGAAGATGGTCAGCGAGCCGCCGTTCTCGATGTTGCGGGCCGCACCGAGGAAGCGCTTCGGCGGGTAGAGCGCGGTCGAGTCGACACCACCGGACAGGATCCGGCCGGACGCCGGGGCCGCCAGGTTGTACGCGCGGCCGAGGCGGGTGATCGAGTCGAGCAGCACGACGACGTCGTGGCCCATCTCGACCAGGCGCTTGGCTCGCTCGATCGACAGCTCCGCGACCGACGTGTGGTCGGCCGGCGGCCGGTCGAAGGTCGAGGCGATGACCTCGCCCTTCACCGAGCGCTGCATGTCGGTGACCTCTTCCGGACGCTCGTCGACCAGGACGACCATCAGGTGGCACTCGGGGTTGTTCGTGGAGATCGCGTTCGCGATGTCCTGCATGATCGTGGTCTTACCGGCCTTCGGCGGCGACACGATCAGGGCGCGCTGCCCCTTGCCGACCGGCATGATCAGGTCGATCACGCGGGTCGTGAGCTTGTGCGACTCGGTCTCGAGGCGCAGCCGCTCGTTCGGGTACAGCGGGGTCAGCTTGGTGAAGTCCGGACGCCGCTTGGCCTCGTCCGGCTCCAGGCCGTTGATCGAGTCGACGCGCACCAGCGGGTTGAACTTCTGCCGCTGCTGCTCGCCGTCACGCGGCTGGCGCACGACGCCGGTGATGGCGTCACCGCGGCGCAGGCCGTACTTGCGGACCAGCGACAGCGAGACGTACACGTCGTTCGGGCCGGCGAGGTAGCCGGAGGTCCGCACGAACGCGTAGTTGTCGAGCACGTCCAGGATGCCCGCGACGGGCAACAGGACGTCGTCCTCGCGGATCTCGGTGTCCGGCGAACCGCCTTCGACCCGGCCACCACCACTGCCCCGGCGACGGCGGTCGCGGAAGCGACGGCCGCGACGGCCGCCTTCCTCGTCGTCGTCCTGCTGCTGCTGGGCGCGGTTGTCACGGTCCTGACCGCGGCTGCCGTCCTGCTGGCTGTTCCGCTGACGGCTGCCGTCCTGACGGCCTTCACCGCGGTTACCGTCCTGACGGCTGTCACCACGGTTGTCGTTGCGGTTCTGGTCGCGGTTGCCACCGCCCTGGCGCTGCTGGTCGCGGTTGCGGTCGCCCTGCTGACGGTCGCCTTGCTGACGGTCGCCCTGGCCCTGCTGACGGTCGCCACCCTGCTGACGGTCACCGCCCTGCTGGCCGTCGGGCGCCCCGGCGGCGCGGTTGGAACCGCGGCGACGCCGGCTGCGGCCGCCCTCCTCGGCCTGGCCGTCCTGCGGGGCATCCTGCCGGTCCTGCTGCGGGCGCTCGGCCTGCGGCTGGGCATCCGAAGGCGCGGAGGCGGGTGCCTCGGCCTTCGGCTCCGGCTTGGTCTCCGCCGGAGCAGCAGGCGCTTCGGCCTTCGCCTTGGGGGCCTTCGGCGGCTCGCCGACACCCTCCAGCGGCAGCGTCTCGGCCGTCGCACGCGGCTTGCGCGACTTGCCCTGACGCTCACGGATCGCGGCGATCAGATCGCCCTTGCGCATACCCGTCGTCTCGCCGACGCCGAGTTCCCCAGCCAGCGAACGCAGTTCGGCGACGGTCTTACCGGTCAGCCCGCCGACCGCCCGCTTGGGAGCGGGGGTCGTGCCGTTCGATCCGGCCGTGTCGCTACCCACGTCGCTCAAAAGATCGGTGTTGCTCACACATGTCCTTCCTGACCGATCCACGCCTCCAGGCGGATCAGCGGACTGCCGCTCGCTTCTGATCGCGAACCGGCGTATCTGCCCCCCGATACGGGAGATGAGCTCTTCGGCCGTGCGGAACACAGCTGGAGCGCCTCCACCACAGGGGTTTGCGTCCTCCAAACGGAGGACACGGAATTCGGCACCGCCGAGACCGGAAACCCGCCTGCGTCCCTCCGCGTTACCCCGCGTGCCAGGCGGTGCGGATTCGGCGGATCGACGAAGGATGCGATCCTCGGGATTCCCCGGGACCGGCATCGGGTGCGGAAACGCACGGTGATCGAACGCCCCCGAGGGTAGACCGCGGCGGTGTCGGGTGCAACAACCACCCCCCGCGTGGCGGGCCTGGCCGCAGGCACGTGACCCACCCTTTACTGAGCTGCAACCTGCACGCCCGTGAGATCCACGGGCAGCTCGAGGACGTCGAAAGCCGTAACGCCGACCTCGGGCGGGAGTATTCCCGAGGTGGTCAGGGCGAGGACCGTCGGACCGGCGCCGGAGATGGTGGCGGGCACTCCCTGTGCACGGAGCGTCGCCACCAGCTCCGTGCTCGCCGGGTACGCGGGGGCGCGGTAGTGCTGGTGCAGCCGGTCCTCGGTGGCCGCGAGCAGCAGCTCCGGCTTCGCCGTCAGCGCGTGGACGGCGAGCGCGGCCCGGCCGGCGTTGTGCGCGGCGTCGGCGTGCGGCACGGCCGCCGGCAGCAGGCCGCGCGTGGTCGCGGTGGCCGAGCGCACCGACGGCACGGCCACGACCGGCCGGATCGACGGGTGCGGCGTGAGCCGTTCGGCGTGGAACCGCCCGCCGTCGCACCAGGCCAGGACCAGCCCGCCGAACAGGCTCGCGGCGGCGTTGTCGGCGTGGCCTTCGAAGCCGGCGGCCAGCTGCAGCGCGTCGGGCGCGTCGATTTCCCGGCCCGCCAGCGCGTACCCGGCGGCCACCCCGGATACCACCGCGGCCGCGGACGAGCCGAGGCCGCGCGCGTGCGGGATCGCGTTGAAGCAGCGCAGGTGCAGGCCGGGCGGCTCGACGCCGAGGTGCGCGCAGGTGGTGCGGATCGCTCGCACGACCAGGTGGGTCTCGTCGGTGGGGACGTCCGCGACACCACCCGCACCGGCGTCCTCGACCTCGACCTTGAGCCCGGAATCGATGACCCGCACTTCGACGACGTCGTAGAGGCCCAGCGCCATCCCGAAGGCGTCGAAGCCCGGCCCGAGGTTCGCGGTGGAGGCCGGGACGGTCACCCGGAACCCGCTCACGAGAGCGCCCCAATGTGGCCTTCGGTGCGTGAGACGCACCCAAGGCGGCCTTCGGTGCGTGAGACGCAACCAAGGCCACATTGGGGCGCTTGCGAGCCGGGGGTCACCGCAGGTCCAGCGCCGCCGCGACCGCCGAGGGGTCCACGGCGAGGGGTTCGACCTCGACGTTGCCCGCCAGGGCCGTCTGCGGGTCCTTCAGGCCGTGCCCGGTGACCGTGCAGACGACCCGCGACCCGCGCGGGAGCCGTCCGTCGGCGGCGGTGGCCAGCAGGCCCGCCACGCTGGTGGCCGACGCGGGCTCGACGAAGACGCCTTCACGGCCGGCCAGCAGCCGGTAGGCCTCGAGGATCTTCTCGTCGGTGACAGCTTCGAAAAGCCCCTCCGACTCGTCCTTCGCCTTCACCGCGGCCGCCCACGAAGCCGGGCTGCCGATCCGGATGGCGGTGGCGATCGTGTCCGGGTCGCGCACCGGCTCGCCGTGCACCAGCGGCGCCGCGCCGGCCGCCTGGAAGCCGAACATCCGCGGGGTGTTCTTCACCACATCGTCGGCCGCGTACTCCGAATAGCCCGCCCAGTAGGCGGTGATGTTGCCGGCGTTGCCGACCGGCAGGCAGTGGATGTCCGGCGCCGTGCCGAGCACGTCGCAGATCTCGAAGGCCGCGGTCTTCTGGCCGGCGATGCGCACCGGGTTGACCGAGTTGACCAGCGTGACCGGGTAGTCGGCCGCGGTCTTGCGGGCCAGCTCGAGGCAGTCGTCGAAGTTGCCGTCGACCTGCAGGATGCGCGCGCCGTGCAGCACGGCCTGGGCGAGCTTGCCCATCGCGATCTTGCCCTGGGGCACCAGCACCGCGCAGGTGAGCCCGGCACGGGCGGCGTAGGCGGCGGCCGACGCGGAGGTGTTGCCGGTCGACGCGCAGATCACCGCCTTGAGGCCGCTGGCGAGCGCGTGCGTGATGGCCACGGTCATCCCGCGGTCCTTGAACGAGCCGGTCGGGTTGGCGCCCTCGACCTTGAGGTACACCTCGCAGCCGGTCAGCTCGGACAGGTGGTGGGCGGGCAGCAGCGGCGTGTTGCCCTCCCCGAGCGTGACGACCCGCGCGCCGTCCGGCACCGGGACGCGATCCCGGTACGCCTCGATGATTCCCGGCCAGGGCTGCCTGATCACTGGTCTTCGCCTTCCACCCGCATCACGCTGACAACTTCGTGGACGACGTCGAGCTTCGCAATTTCGTCCACAGTGGACTGCAACGCCGCGTCGGGCGCCTGGTGCGTCACGACGACCAGGCTCGCGCGGTCGCCGACGTCGCTCTGCCGCACCGCCGCGATGCTCACGCCGTGGTCGGCGAACGCCTGCGCCACCTGGGCGAGCACACCGGCGCGGTCCGCGACGGACAGGCTGACGTGGTACCGGGTCGGCGTCTGGCCCATCGGCCGCACCGGCAGGGCCGCGTGCGCGGATTCACGCGGGCCGCGGCCGCCGACGACCCGGTTGCGGGCCACCGCGACGAGGTCGCCGAGCACCGCGCTCGCGGTGGGCGCGCCGCCCGCGCCCTGGCCGTAGAACATCAGCTCGCCCGCGGCGTCGGCCTCGACGTAGACGGCGTTGAACGCACCGCCGACGCCGGCCAGCTGGTGGCTGCGCGGGATCATCACCGGGTGCACGCGGGCGGACACCGACTCGACGCCGTCGTCGTCGGTCACCCGCTCGCAGATGGCCAGCAGCTTCACCGTGCGGCCGAGGCCCCGGGCCGCCGCGAGGTCGGACGCGGTGACGTCGGCGATGCCTTCGCGGTGCACGTCCGACGCGGTCACCCGGGTGTGGAAGGCGAGGGACGCGAGGATCGCGGCCTTCGACGCGGCGTCGTAGCCGTCGACGTCGGCGGTCGGGTCGGCCTCGGCGTACCCGAGCCGGCTGGCCTCGTCGAGCGTCTCGGCGTAGCCGGCGCCGGTCGAGTCCATGGCCGACAGGATGTAGTTGGTGGTGCCGTTGACGATGCCCATCACGCGGGTGATCCGGTCGCCGGCCAGCGACTCGCGCAGCGGGCGCAGCAGCGGGATGGCCCCGGCCACCGCGGCCTCGAAGTACAGGTCGGCGCCCGCGGCGTCGGCCGCCTCGAACAGGTCCGCGGAGTGCTCGGCCAGCAGCGCCTTGTTCGCCGTGACGACGGACTTACCCGCCCTCAGCGCGGCGAGCAGCCAGCCGCGCACCGGCTCGATGCCGCCGACCAGCTCGACCACGACGTCGACCTCGTCGGACGTGACGAGCTTCTCGGCGTCGGCGGTCAGCAGCTCCGGCGGCAGCTCGGGGTGTTTGTCGGGGCGGCGGACGGCGATGCCGGCCAGCTCGACCGGCGCGCCCGCCCGCGCGGCCAGCTCGTCGGCCTGCTCGGTGAGCAGCCGGGCGACCTCGCCACCGACCGTCCCGCAGCCGAGCAGGGCGACGCGGATGGCGGGGCGTTCCTCAGGGGCAGCCACTGTGTTCAGACCTCCAGGCGGAGCATGTCGTCGGTCGTCTCCCGCCGCAGCAGCAGCCGTGAGCTGCCGTTGCGCACGGCGACCACGGCCGGGCGGGGCATCCGGTTGTACGTGCTCGCCATCGAATAGCAGTACGCGCCGGTCGCCGCGACCGCCAGCAGGTCGCCGGGAGCCAGCGTGTCGGGCAGCCAGCAGTCTCGTACGACGATGTCGCCGGATTCACAGTGTTTTCCCACGACCCGGGACAGCACGGCCGGCACCGGCTGATCGTTGTCGCCCGCGGAGCGGGAAACCAGCCGGACGTCGTAGACCGCGTCGTAGAGCGCGGTGCGGATGTTGTCGCTCATCCCGCCGTCGACGCTGACGTACCGCCGCACCGATTCGTCGCCCAGCGAGACGTCCTTGATGGTGCCGACCTCGTAGAGCGTGACCGTGCCCGGCCCGGCGATCGCGCGGCCCGGCTCGCCCGCGATCCGCGGCACCGGCAGACCCGCGTACGCGCACTCCTTGCGAACGATTTCGCGGATCTGCGTGATCATCTGCGCGGGCGGCGGCGGGTTGTCCTTCTCGGTGTAGGCGATGCCGAACCCGCCGCCGAGGTCGACCAGGTTCAGCTGGTCGAGCAGCTCCGGGCCGTGCTCCTTGGCCAGGTCGGCGAGCAGCCCGACGACGCGGCGAGCGGCCACCTCGAAGCCGTCGGCGTCGAAGATCTGCGAGCCGATGTGGCTGTGCAGGCCGACGAGCTTGAGCGAACGCGCGTTGAGCACCCGGCGGACCGCCTCGGCGGCGTCGCCGCTCGCCAGGGAGAAGCCGAACTTCTGGTCTTCGTGGGCGGTCGCGATGAACTCGTGGGTGTGCGCCTCGACGCCGACGGTGACCCGGATCAGCACCGCCTGCACGACGTCGTGGCGCGCGGCGATATCGGCCAGCCGGGCGATCTCGTAGTAGGAGTCGAGCACCACCGTGCCGACCCCGGCGACGACCGCGGCTTCGAGCTCGGCGGGCGACTTGTTGTTGCCGTGCAGGGTGATCCGCTCGGCCGGGAAGCCCGCGCGCTGCGCCACGGCGAGCTCGCCGCCGCTGCAGACGTCGAGGCTCAGCCCCTGCTCGGCCACCCAGCGGGCGATCTCGATGGAGAGGAACGCCTTGGACGCGTAGTGCACGAGCGACGGGTCGTCGAACGCCTCGGCGTAGTCCGCGCAGCGGGACTTGAAGTCGGCCTCGTCGACGATGAACAGGGGCGTGCCGTGCTGCTCGGCCAGCTCCCGGACGTCGACGCCGGCAATCCGGACGACGCCGTCGGCCGCACGGAAGGTGTTGCGCGGCCACACTTTCGCGGGCAGGTTGTCGAGTTCCTTGACCCCGGACGGCTGGAGCCCGGAGGTGTCGGCGTGGGGGTAGACGTCGGCGTGCCGTGGGCCCGCGGGGTGCGCCATTTCTTACATCCGTTCCGGAGCGGAGACACCGAGGAGGGCGAGGCCGTTCGCCAGGACCTGGCGGGCGGCCTCGCACAGCGCGAGCCGGGCGTACGTCAGAGGGGTCGCCTCTTCGTCGCCCATGGGCAGCACGCGGCCCACGGTGTAGAACTTGTGGTAGGCGCCCGCGAGTTCTTCGAGGTAGCGCGCGATCCGGTGCGGCTCCCGCATGTCGGCGGCGCGGCGCACGGTTTCCGGGAATTCGCCGATGGTGCGGATCAGGTCGCCTTCGGCGGGCAGCGTCAACAGTCCGAAGTCGACATCCACAGTGGACTTCAAGCCGAGATCGGCGGCGTTGCGCTGCAGGGACGCCAGCCGCGCGTGGGCGTACTGGACGTAGTAGACGGGGTTGTCGTTGGAGTGCTTGCGCAGCAGGTCCAGGTCGACGTCCAAAGTGGAGTCGACGGAGTACCGGATCAGCTCGTAGCGGGCCGGGTCGACACCGACGGCCTCGACGAGGTCCTCCATGGTGATCACGGTGCCCGCACGCTTGGACATCCGCACCGGCTTGCCGTCGCTGACCAGGTTGACCATCTGGCCGATCAGCACCTCGACCGTGCCCGGGTCGTCGCCGAACGCGGCGGCCGCGGCCTTGAGGCGGGCGGTGTAGCCGTGGTGGTCCGCGCCGAGCATGTAGATGCACAGGTCGAAGCCGCGGTTGCGCTTGTCCTTGAAGTAGGCCAGGTCGCCGGCGATGTAGGCCGGGTTGCCGTCCTGCTTGATGACGACGCGGTCCTTGTCGTCGCCGTACTCCGACGACTTCAGCCACCACGCGCCGTCGTTGAAGTACAGGTTCCCGGAGTCCTTCAGCTGCTGGACGGCGGCGTCGACCGCGCCGGACTCGTGCAGCGAGTTCTCGTGGAAGTAGACGTCGAAGTCGGTGCCGAAGTCGTGCAGGCTCTGCTTGATCTCGCTGAACATCAGGTTGATGCCGATCCGGCGGAACGTCTCGTGCCGCTCGGTCTCGGGCAGCGACAGCGCACTCGGCTCGGCCTTGATGACCTCGGCGGCGATGTCGTTGATGTAGCCGCCCGCGTAGCCGTCCTCCGGCGCGGGCTCGCCCTTCGCGGCGGCGATCAGCGACCGGACGAACCGGTCGATCTGGGCGCCGGCGTCGTTGAAGTAGTACTCGCGGGTGACTTCGCCGCCCTGCGCGCCCAGCACCCGGCCCAGCGCGTCGCCGACCGCGGCCCAGCGGGTGCCGCCCAGGTGGATCGGGCCGGTCGGGTTCGCCGAGACGAACTCGAGGTTGATCTTCGTGCCGGCCAGCGCGTCCCCGCGGCCGAACGCGGCGCCGGCGTCGAGCACCTGGCGCACGATGTCGCCCTGCGCGGCCGCGGCGAGCCGGAAGTTGAGGAAGCCGGGGCCGGCGACCTCGGCCGAGGCGACGCCGTCGTCCGCCGAGACCGCCGCGGCGAGCGCCTCGGCGAAGTCGCGCGGCTTGAGGCCGGCCTTCTTGGCCACCTGGAGGGCGAGGTTCGTCGCGTAGTCGCCGTGGTCGGGGTTGCGCGGGCGTTCGATGGTCACCTGCTCCGGCAGCACGGCGTCGTCGATGCCGCGTGCGGCGAGCACCTGCACGGCGGAGCTGCGGACCAGGTCGGCGAGAGCGGCGGGAGTCACTCGTCGAATTCTAGGTGTGCCCTGGTCGGAGGCTTTCATCGGTCTCGGGGACATCACGACGAGCGCCTTTGGGGGTTCCGGGTGGCGAAGCCCCCGGCCCGAGGCGAAGCCTCGGATGTCACAGTGGGTGTGTGAGGCGTTAACCGTGATCAGACGCGTGGTCTCTACACTGGCCCGGGCGGGAATCCGTCCGCAGCCACCAGAGGGAGAACGCGGGAGCCATGGCGAACGGGACAACTCGGAAAAAGGGGTCGGCGGTGAAGGCGGCCCGCGGTTCCGTGGTGAGCAAGAAGGGCACGCCCTGGGGCACGATCATCGCCGTGGTCGCCATCGTGGCGCTGGCCGCCTCGGTGATCATCTACTACATGGTGCAGTCCGCGCCGAAGCGTGAGCAGAAAGACCGCGAGGCCGCCGCCGCGTCGTTCGCGCCGACCGCGCAGGACCCCGATCCCTCGAAGCGCATCCCCGGCGTGGTGACCGCGACCTACACCGGCAGCGTCCACGTGCTCCCGACCGAGCGCGTCGCCTACGACAAGACCCCGCCGTTCGGCGGCCCGCACGACCAGACGTGGGCCACCTGCACCGGCATCGTGTACCCGACCGCCGTCCGCACCGAGAACATGGTGCACGCCCTCGAGCACGGCGCCGTCTGGATCGCCTACAACCCGCAGCAGATCTCGGGTGACGCGGTCAACCTGCTGAGCGTCCGCGCCAAGGACAAGCCGTACACGATGATGTCGCCCTACCCGGGCCTGGACAAGCCGATCTCGCTGCAGTCGTGGGGCCACCAGCTCAAGCTGGACGACGTCAACGACCCGCGGATCGACGAGTTCATCGCGGCGCTGCGGAGCAACCCGAACGGCGTCTACCCCGAGGTCGGCGCGTCCTGCGACGCGGTCCCGGGCCAGTTCGACCCGGACAACCCGCCGCCGTTCGACCCGTCCAAGCCGGGCCCCGACGCGAAGCCGATGGACTACAAGGGCAGCACCGCCGCCCAGGGTGAGAACGGCGCGCCGGCCCCGTCCGCGCCGCCGACCTCCGCCCCCGCTTCCCCCACCGCGACCAAGTGACCATCGAAGCCGGCCTCGACACCGAAGAGGTCACCGGACAGCCGACCTGGTCGCGCTGGGTGATCATCGGCGGGACGCTCCTCGCGGTCCTGCTGATCGGCGCGACGGCGGGGATGTTCCTCACCCGCGCCGTCGACGAGCCGGCCGCGGCCACCCCCGCCGCCGGCTCGGTCGAGGTCGGCTTCGCCCAGGACATGTCGACGCACCACCTCCAGGCGGTGACGATGGCGGGCATCGCCCGCGACCGCACCACCGACCCGCAGATCAAGCAGCTGTCGTTCGACATCGAGCGGACGCAGGTCGAGCAGGTCGGCCGCATGAAGGGCTGGCTCATGCTGTGGGACCAGCCCGAGCAGCCGATCGGCGCCCCGATGCAGTGGATGACGGAACCGATGACGGGCCATGACGGAATGTCGATGGCCCCGTCGTCGGTCAACCCGGCCGGCGGTCCGCTGATGCCGGGCATGGCGACCGATACGGATCTGAAGAAGCTGCGGTCCTTGTCGGGCCAGGCTTTCGACGTGTTCTTCTTGCAGCTGATGCTGCGCCACCACGAGGGCGGGGCGTCGATGGCCCAGTACGCGGCGGCGCATTCGACGCTGCCGGCGTTGAAGGCGCTGGTGAACAGCATTCTGACGTCGCAGGGCGCGGAAGTGGACCAGATCAAGCTGATGCTCACCGGCCGGGGCGCCCAGCCGCTGCCCGCTTAGCGGCTCACCACGACAGCTCCTGGCAGCGGCGGGCGCACTGCGGCGCTTCCACCTGCAGCGTGGCGTGCTCGATCGCGTACCGCGACGAGAGCAGGTTCTGCGCCTCCGTCAGGACGTCCGACTGCTTCGCCGGTGGCGCCAGCGTCAGGTGCGCCGAAGCGACCTCCATGCCCGACGTCAGGGTCCAGACGTGCAGGTCGTGCACGTCCGCCACGCCCGGGAGGGCCGACAGCTCCGCGTTGATCGCTCCGACGTCGACGCCCTGCGGCGCGTGCTGGAACAGGATGCGCAGCGCCCGGCGGGCCAGCGTCCACGTGCGGGGCAGCACCCACAGCCCGATCGCGACACCGATGATCGGGTCGGCGTAGCGCCAGCCCGTCAGCAGCGTCACCGCGCCGCTGACCAGTACGCCGACCGAGCCGATCAGGTCGGCCAGGACCTCGAGGTACGCGCCGCGGACGTTGATGCTCTCCTTCGCGCCCGCGCGCAACACCGCGAACGACACCAGGTTGGCGACCAGGCCGGCCGCCGCGACCACCAGCACCGGCAGGCCCGGGACGGCCGGAGGGTCGCTGATGCGGCCGATCGCCTCGAGCAGGACGTACCCCGCAACGCCGAACAGCAGCAGCGCGTTGGCGAGCGCGGCCAGCACCTCCGCGCGGTAGAGCCCGAACGTGCGGCCGACCGTCGGGCCGCTGCGCCGCGCCAGCATGATCGCGGCCAGCGCCATGCCGACGCCGAGGACGTCGGTGAACATGTGCGCCGCGTCCGACATCAGGGCCAGCGAGCCGGTCGTCAGGCTGACGACGAACTCGAGCACCATGAACCCGGCGCCGATGCCCAGGGCGATGACCAGCCCCCGCACGTGGCGCCCCGACGCGCTCGCCGGCGCGATCGTGTGCCCGTGGCCGTGTCCCTGACCCATGCCGCCTCCGTTCCCGGTTCACCGTCGGGCCAAACATATAGTCGGATGCGCATATGTGCAACAGAGGTCAGCCTAAGTTCACCCACCCGCAAGCTACCGCGCGCGGGGTGGCCACCCAATCCACCAGGCGGGGTTTCCCGCCAGGCGGACCCGTCACGCTTCGGCGCCGACCATCCGGGTGAGCAGAGCCCGCAGCCGGACGCGCTCCTCCGGCTCGAGCGCGGCCAGCGGCTCGGCGGCGAAACCCAGTGCCCGCCGGAAGTTGCGCGCCAGCTCGGCACCGTCCGGCGTGGCCACGATGTTCTTGATCCGCCGGTCGCGTTCACCCGGGCGGCGCTCCACCAGACCGCGGGCTTCGAGCCGGTCGATGATCCCGGTCACGTTGGACCGCTCGGACTTCAGCTTCTCGGCGATCCGGTGCATCGGCAGCGGCTCTTCGAGCGCGGCGAGCACCTTGGCCTGCACCGTGGTCAGGCCCTGCGCCGCGGCGGCGGACTCGTACGACTCGACGAACCGGTCGACGATCCGCCCGAGCAGGGCCACGACGTCTTCGGTGACCGGATCAGCACTCATCCGCCGAGTGTATGCCGATAGTTGACTGCATGAACCATCCATGCCTATAGTCATTTTAGTTCACTACATTAACCATCACTCCCCTGAACAGATCGAGGTTCCCGGATGAGCAACGACCGCGTCGCCCTGATCACCGGCACGTCCACCGGAATCGGCCTGGCCACAGCGGTGCTGGCAGCACGGCGAGGCTTCCGCACGGTCGCCACGCTGCGCGACACCGGCCGCGCCGACCGCCTGCGCAAGGCCGCCGCCGACGCCGGGGTCGAACTGGACGTCCGCCGGCTCGACGTCACCGACGCCGGCTCCGTCGGCACGGCGTTCGAAGGCGTCCTCGCCGACTACGGCCGGCTCGACGTGCTGGTCAACAACGCCGGCGCCGGCCACCTCGGCACGCTCGAGCAGGAGCCGCTCTCGGCGGTCCGCGAGACCATGGAGGTCAACTTCTTCGGCGTAGCCGAGGCGACCAAGGCCGCGATGCCGGCCCTGCGCGCGAGCGGCGGCCGCCTGATCACGGTGACCAGCGTCGGCGGTGTGATCGGCCAGCCCTTCAACGAGGCCTACTGCGCGGCGAAGTTCGCCGTCGAAGGCTTGATGGAGTCGTTGGCGCCGGTCGCCGCGGCCCAGGGCGTCACGGTGTGCGTCGTCGAGCCGGGCGCGGTCGCGACGGAGTTCGTCAACAACGTCGGCGTCGACGAGCGGCTCTTTGCCGAAGCCGGGCCGTACGCCGAGTCCCTGCAGAAGTACATCGCCAGCGTCACCAAGTCGTTCCAGAGCGCGCAGACGGCCGACGAGGTCGCCGAGGTGATCCTGGGCGCGATGACGGCGGAGGCGCCCGCGTTCCGCATCCAGACGTCGAAGTGGGCCGAAGACTTCGCGGCACTCAAGTTCGCCGACCTCGACGGCTCGGCCGTGCAGCGGCTGACCGGCGGCTGGCTCGCCTAACGCACCAGCCGGAAGAAGCCGCGAACCTGCTCGACGAGCAACCCGGGCTGCTCCAGCGCGGCGAAGTGCCCGCCGACGGGCAGCTCCTCGAACCAGCGCAGATCGGCGTAGCGCTGCTCGGCCTGCCGCCGCGACGGCCGGACGATCTCTTTGGGAAAAACCGAAATCCCGGCCGGAACATCCACTGTGGACAGATCGCGGTCGGTGTTCTCCCAGTACATCCGCGCCGACGAGGCCGCCGTCGCGGTGAACCAGTACACGGAGATCGCGTCCAGTATCCGCTGCCGGTCGACGGCGTCTTCCGGGTTGCCCCGGTGGTCGGTCCAGGCCCAGAACTTCTCGGCGATCCAGGCGGCCTGACCGGCGGGCGAGTCGGTGAGGCCGTACCCGAGCGTCTGCGGGCGCGTGCCCTGCTGGGCAGAGTAGCCGCTGCCGGTCCGCCGGAACTCCTCGAGGTCGGCGAGCGCCTGACGCTCCCGCGGCGTCGGATCGGCGGTGTCCATCCGCACCGGCGCGAAGTTGACGTGCACCCCGGCGACGTGGCCGGACCGCGCCACCGCGTTCGTGATGGCGGCACCCCAGTCACCGCCTTGGGCGCCGTAGCGGTCGTAGCCGAGCGACGTCATGAGCTCGTCCCACAGCTCGGCGACCCGCCGGATCTTCAGCGCGGGCTTGTCACTCCACCCGAACCCGGGCAGCGACGGCGCGACGACGTGGAAGGCATCGGCGGGATCACCCCCGTACGCGGCGGGATCGGTGAGCGGCCCGAGGACGTCGAGGAACTCCAGCACCGACCCGGGCCACCCGTGCGTGAGCACGAGCGGCAGCGCATCGGCCACCGGCGACCGGACGTGCAGGAAGTGCAGGCCGACCCCGTCGACGGTGGCCCGGAACTGCGGAAAGGCGTTGAGCCGCCGGGCGAACCCGAAGTCGTATTCCTCGCCCCAGTCACGGCAGAGCTCACGCACGTAGCCGAGCGGAACCCCCTGCGACCAGTCATCGACGGTCTCGGCCTCGGGCCACCGGGTCCGCCGCAGCCGCTCCCGCAGATCGGCGACGTCGCCCTCGTCGAGAGCTACCTGGAACGGCTCGGCCATCTCGGCTCCTTCAGGTGGGCCTCCTACGCTAGCGACGCACCGCCGAATCGATCAACTTCATAGCGCTGACCAGGGCAGTTGTCTGTCGGACCACCTGCGGGACGGGGGTTGCGGGGCATGCGCTAAGCTTTCGGAGTCGCCCAGCGATGGGCCCTCGTAGCTCAGGGGATAGAGCACTGCCCTCCGGAGGCAGGTGTCGCAGGTTCGAATCCTGCCGAGGGCACCATTCTTGAACACGCAAAACCGGCCCCTACCAGCGAGAACACGGTAGGGGCCGATTCATGTCCTACAAGGCTGACCACGGCTAGCGCACAGCGGTCCGAGCGCCCCAGGCCACCCCGACGTGCAGGACCACGGAAACCGCGGCCAGCAGCGCGATCCGGTAGGCGCCGAGGGCGTCGGTGAGGTTGTACGCGACCAAGAACGCCAGGGGCGCCAGCAGAGCGGTCAAGACGACCGGCCGCTTCGGCCGCAGTCGCGTCATGCTCAGCGCGAACAGCGTGAGCAAGGATGTCCCGGTGACGGTCGCGAGGAAGATCCCCGCGCCCACGATCAACTGGCCGAGCGAGCAGAAAGCGTTGTCTGGGGCGCACAACCGGTCGTACGTGCCGGACATCGCGACCCAGAAGACGCCGGTGCCGGCGCCGGTGAACGCGGCGATCACGCCCACTGCGACGAGGGTGCGCGGGTCTGCCCGTGGCGAGGTCAATGCTCCGCCCCTGCCCCGATGGCAACGATCGAGCATCCACCGCGTTGTCGCGGGCGAACGCGGTGCGGTCGCGCGCTCGTCACAGTGTTTCGACCGTTCCCGGCACGACCAGTCCCGTCTCGTAGGCCATCACGACCGCTTGGGCCCGGCTGCGGAGGTGGAGTTTCGTCATCACGCGGCTGAGATGTGTTTTCACGGTGCCCTCGGTGATGGCGAGCCGCTGTGCGATGTCTCCGTTGGTGATTCCGGTGCCGACCAGCCGCAGGATCTCGCACTCCCGGTCGGTGAGCGTGCTCAGCCTGGTCCGCAGTGCGCCGGAACGGCCGAGCGGGGTGCGATGCCGTACGTACGTTTCGATCAGCCTTCGTGTGACGACCGGGGCGAAGAGCAGGTCGCCGGCGGCGATGGTGTGGATCGCGGACAGCAGGCGGGCCGGTTCGGCCTCCTTGAGCAGGAAACCGGCAGCGCCGGCGGCCAGTGCGTCGTACAGGTACTCGTCGAGATCGAAGGTCGTGAGGATGAGGATCCGCGGCGGCTGTTCGGCGGCACCGGAGAGGATCCGGCGGGTGGCGGTGATCCCGTCCAGGCCCGGCATGCGGACGTCCATCAGGACGACGTCGGGGCTGGTGGCCGCGGCCCGGACGACGGCCTGTTCGCCGTCGGCAGCCTCACCGACGACGTCGAGATCCGGGGCCGCGTGCAGCAGTGCCGCCAGGCCGGCGCGCACCAGCGGCTGATCGTCGACGACGAGTACGGAAACCATGTGGAGTCGTCCTCCCCCGGTGGGACTCTTCCGATGCGGAACGGGTTTTCGCTCGAGCGTCAGGGATACGGGACGGCCAGCTTCACCGAGAATCCTCCGCCGGGTCGCGCCCCCACCGTGAGAGTCCCACCATACAACCTCGCGCGCTCCCGCATCCCCGTAAGGCCGAATCCCCCGGTGCCGGGCCGCCCGGTTCCGGGCCCGTCGTCGAGGACCGTCGCGTGGATCACCCCGGGCTCGCGGCGGATCGAGATCTCGGCCCCGCACCGGCCACCGTGCTTGATCACGTTCGTCACCGCCTCCTGGACGACCCGGTACACGGCGAGCTGCAGACCGGACGGCAGGCTTTCCAGGTCACCGGAGGTGGTCAACGCGACGTCGATCCCCGCTGCCTCGGCCCGCTCCACCAAGGACGGCAACAGGTTCAGGCCCGGCGCAGGAGCGGGCGCCCCGGCGGCGTCTTCCAGATCCGACTCGCGCAGCAGGACCAGCAGGCGGCGCATCTCGTCGAGCGTTTCCCGGCTGGTGGTGCCGATGGTATCCACCGCGGTCCGTGCCGTTTCCGGGTCGGAATCGAACACGTATCCCGCGAGCCCCGCCTGCATCGAAATCATCGACATGTGGTGTGCGACGACATCGTGCAGTTCACGCGCAATCCGGAACCGCTCCTGCACCAGCGCCTGTTCGATGTGCTGCCGTTGCTCGTATTCCAGCTGCGCGGTGGTTTCGGCGAGCTGACGGTTCCGCTGCTCCAGCTGCCGGGAGACGTTGCCCAGCGCCCACCCCACCGCGGGAACGGCGACCGCCTCGGCGATGATCGCGACCAACGGCCCTCGCATCGCGAAGCCGCTGGCGACCATCACCCCCGCGGTCACCCCGGCGCCGATCGCCGTCACCCTGGGCGGTTTCAGCCCGGCGACACTGTAGAAAGCCACGAGCGGGCCCCACAGGTGCAAGCCCGCGAGGTACCCGGCCGCCGCGTAGATCACGTACGCCGCCGACGTCACGAGCAGGACGGCCATCGGCGCCGCGCGGCGGGCGGCGAGCGGGAGGCAGATCACGCCGGTCAGCACGTAAGCCCACCAGTCGAAAGGCTGGTCACCCTCGCGCCGGAACAGCGCGCCGACGAGACACATCATGGCGAGCTGCGTCAAGGCCAGCGCCAGGTCCACGGCGCGGAGTTCCCGGCGCACGAGGGCGATCCGGTGCACCGGCCGACACTAGTCAGCTCCGCGAGCGAGCGCATCCCACTTCCGGCGTACCCCTGTGGTTGACACGTGGTCCGCACCTACTCCGCCGGCCACAGCCGGATCTCCTACGGGCGCCGGACGATCCGGCTTCTCGATCTCCGTAGCGTCATTCGCCACCGGTGGACCCGATCGGGGACCACCCACGCTACCGGACGGGTGGCCCATGCGAGTTCAGGTCAGGCACGGCGTAACGGCCGCCGGTGTATGGGAAGTCGTGTCCTGGCCGCCGCATCCGCGGCTGCGGGGGCAGGTGCTCGGCTACCGTGGCTGCCGTCTCGGCATGGAGGTGCCGCGACGGCGGCTGGAACTCCCGGTGGACGTGGTCACGATGTTCCTCGGCTTCGGCGAGCCGCTGCGGGTCCAGGGCGCCGGGACGCACGCGATGCCCCCGTCCACCGTAATCTCACTACTCGCGGGACCGCACGAAGGCGCGGTGATCGGCGAACACGCGGGCAGGATGTGCGGCATCGAGGTCTCGATGACGTCGCTCGCCGCGTTCACGTTGTTCGGTCTGCCGGTCGACCAGCTGACCAACCGGATCGTCGACCTCACGGAACCGCACGGCTTCCCGGCTCCGGTCGCCGCGGGCGCGTTGGCGGCCCTGCCGGACTGGCCGGAGCGGTTCGCGCGGCTGGACGAACTGCTCCTGGCCCGGCTCGACACAGGCCCGACCTGGTCGCCGCAGGTCGAACACCTCTGGCGGCGGCTCCGGCTCAGCCGGGGACGGCTGGCCGTCTCGGCGCTCGCGGCCGATGTGGGGTGGAGCGGACGGCACCTGGAAAGCCGCTTCCGGCAACAGCTCGGCCTGCCCCCGAAACGGTTGGCCCGGATCCTCCGGCTCCAGAACGCGCTGCGCATGCTGACCGCCGGGAATCGGCCACTCGCGCAGATCGCCGTCGATTCCGGCTACTACGACCAAGCGCACCTCGGTACCGATTTCAAGGCCCTCACCAGTTGCACACCCGCGCAGTTCCGCCGCATCCGCGCGGAAACCCCGGCCATGCAGGCGCTGCTGACCGATCGGCTGGCCGGACACGTCACCAGCGCGCCCCTTCTCGCGCACTGAGTTCGGTTTCTTCCAATACCGGCCGGTCCGCGCCACCGCACACTGAACCGACTGGACGAGGAAAGGACAAAGAACATGACGGTTGTCAGACAAATGCTCACCACGGCGATGGCGACGATCGCGCTGGGCACGGCGCTGACGGTGACCGGCGGCGCCACGGCGTCGGCCACCGCCCAGGCGTGCCCCGGAAGCCCGAACCACGCCGCCAACGGTGAGGGATACGGGATCGTGAACGGGACCCACAGCCTGCGGACCGGGCCCTCCGTCGACTGCAGCGCGACGAACAACCTGCCCTCGGGCACCAAGGTCTGGCTCTGGTGCTACGTGGTCAACAGTTCCCAAAACACGTGGTACTGGGTCCGCGAAGAGAACCAGGCGAATTCCGGCTGGATGTACGCAGGCAACATGACCATCCACGAATACGACGACAACGGGAACGGCCGGTTCGAGAAGCGCCACTGCTGAGCAGGCTGCCGGAAGTTGTGTCCGTAAGTCGCGGAGGTGGGCAGGGCGGCACCCTGCCCACCTCCGGGCGTGTCCGGTAGTTCCGATCCGTGGGGGTCAGCCCAGTGCGACGGCGATGTCGGTGTTGGCCAGCGGGAACTGCCCCACCGCGGTCGCCGCTCCGGTCAGCAGGTTCACGCTGTACAGCGATGCCTGGTTGGTGCTCCCGGAGACCAACGTGGCGAACGCGGTCGCCGAAACCGCCTTGCCGTTGACCAGTTCGCTGTAGATGTCCAAGCCCGCGTTCGGGCCCGCGTCGACGCCCAGTGCGCCGGTCGGGGCGAGCGTGCCGTTGTTGGCCGGGGACTGGATGACCACCTGGTCGGTGGCCGTGTTGAGGTCGAAGAGCGTGGTCGCGGTGTCGGGGTTCAGGTCGTTGTTCGTGTACGCGGCGGCCGTGACGCCGCGGGTGGGCCCCAGTGCCGGCGGGGTGGTCAGGATGGCGTCTTCGGCCGTGGTGCCGTCGGCGAGGTTGTGCCGCAGGTTCTGGCCCTGGTCGCTGACCACCCGCAGCCGGTCGGCGGCCGGGTTGAAGTCGACGCCGAAGTTGGTGCCCCAGAGCGGGACGCTGAGCTGCGAGACCTTCTTGACGACGACGTCGGGGGTCGTCGGCGGGGTGGTGATGGTGTAGATGCCGCCGGCGTTGCCGACGCCGTACAGCAAGCCGTTCTGGACGCGGAAGTCGATCCCGAGCAACGCCGTGTCGCCGCTGAGGCCGGTGACGACCCGGACCCAGTCGAGCACCTGTGGCCGGTCGGTGGAGAACGTGGCCATCAACGTGCCGTCGGCCGTGATGCCGAACGCGCGCAGGCCGGCCGCCTGGGCGGCACCACTGCTGCCCGCCGTGCCGATCGAAACCGCACCGGCGGCCGACAGGACCGTGGCCACGACGGCGATCCTTCTCCTGAGCCGTGCCTTCATCGTTCGTCCCCTCCTAGGGCTCCGTAGGCCACCCGCACGCTATTCGCGCGAACTGGACAAGCATTGGACGTCGGCTGGACTGGCCGGATCGGCGTCTTGCGGGCCCCGCGGGGAGTCAGCACATTGGGAGGACACGGAAATGAGGGAAAGCCATGCGAAGAGCCGGCGCACTCACAGCCGTCACAGCGGGACTGCTCGCCGCCATCCCGTTCATCACGGGCGCCGCGGCGGAGGACGGGTGCTGGTCCACCGCACCGATCGTGCTGACGAACGAAGGAGTGTGGAAGTACTCCAACCAGGTCTCGTGGTGCGCGCGGGGCGCGGCGATCACGTCGGTCGAGGTGACGGTCACGCACGAAGTGCTCAACCAGGCTTGCAGCTGGGCAGGACGGATCGAGGAGTCCGACACCCCGGCGAAGGACGGCATCGGCCGGACCGTTTACGACCAGAGCGAATTCACGTGCCCGGGCGCGATCGGCGCCAAGGGCGTGAACCCGTGGGTGATCGTCACCGTCCAGCCGAACGGCAGCTACACCGTGGACAAGAGCGGCATCCGCTGGTAGCCGTCATTCACCTCGTCTCGGGCCGGGAAAGGAGAGCGAGCGTTTGCGTCTCCCCCGGCCCGTGCCCGGTCTCCCGGTGCAACGCAAGCGCGCTCCGGGCGTGCTCGGCCGCGGCACCGGGCTCGCCGCGGGCGAGCAGGGCTCCGGCCAGCGCCGTCAGCGCGTGGCCCTGCAGCGCCCGGTAGCCCGCCCGCTCGGCGAGCACGAGCGCCTGCTGGGCGGGACCCGGATCCGCGGTGACCGCCGCCAGACCGATGAGCGCGTCGACCTCCGGGTAACGATCGCCGGTCTCGCGGATCAGGTCGAGGGCCTGGCCGTACCGGCGGACCGCCTCCGGCCGGTCGCCGAAGCGGGCGAGCACGGCCGCCAAGGCCGCCAGGGCCTCCGCCTCGGTCCGCGGATCCCCCGCCTCCCGGGCCAGCGCGAGCCCCGTTCCCGCGCATTCGAGGGCCACGGCCCGATGGCCGCGATCGGCGTGTGCCAGGGCCAGCCGGCTGCGGGTTTCCGCTTCGCCGCCCCGGTTTCCCGCCTCGCACTGCAGGTCCAGGGACCGGCAGAGCAGCTCCACCGCCTCGGCGGTCCGCCCGCGGGCGCGCTGCGTCTGCCCGAGGTTGGCGAGGTTGATCGCTTCGCCGTACCGGGACCCGATCCGGCGATAACGGCGCAACGCCTGGGTGTAGTGGTCGGCGGCTTCGGCGAGCCTGCCCATTTCCCAGTGGACGAGCCCGAGGTTGCCGAAGGCGACGGCTTCACCCGCCGGCTGGCCGATCCGCCTGCTGAGGGCCAGCCCGCGGCCGAACCGGGACGCGGCGTCGGCGAGCCGCCCGGACTGCCAGTAGACACATCCCAGGTTGCCGAGCACCGCGGCCTGCGCCTCGGCCCAGTCCGCCTGCCGCGCGAGCAGCAACGCGGCCGTGTACTGCCGGACCGCCTGCCGGTACCGGCCCTGGCGGAAGTGCAGGTCGGCGAGGCTGAGCCGGGTGACGGCCCGCGCGCGAGGTCCACCGTCGGCGTTGGCGGCGCTGAGGCCGCCTTCGGCGACCGCGAGCCATTCGACACCGCGCATGCACATCCAGAAGTACCCGCGCAACGCGTCGGCGAGCCGCCACGCCATCGGCCGCGGTCCGCGGTCGGCCGCGAACCGCACGGCGGCGACGAGGTTGCCGCGTTCGGCGTCCAGCCACGCCGACGCCTCGCCCAGCCCGGGAAAAGCGGCCGGGACACCGTCCACCGGCAGCCGCAGCATGTGCGGGTAGAGCAGGCGGGCGGCGCCGTCCACCGCCGCCAGGTACCAGTCGTACAGGTGGCGCAGCGCCCGCTCGCGGTCCGCGGCGGGCTCCAGCCGGCCGGCTTGCTCGGCGGCGTACCGGCGAAGCAGGTCGTGGAAGCGGTACCGGCCCGGCGCGTGGTGTTCGACGAGGTGCGCGGCGGCGAGCCGGTCCAGCAGGGCGACCGCCCGCGTGGTCTCGGTGCCGGCCAGCGCGGCCACGGCCTCGGCGCCGACGTCCGCGCCGGGGACCAGGCTCAGCAACCGGAACAGCCGCTGGGCGTCGGCGGGCAGAGCCGCGTGGGAGAGGTCGAACGCGGTCCGCACCGCCGTCTGCTCGTCACCCGGCACCGCGAGGGCGGCGAGGAGGTTGCCCTCGCGCAGCTCCGCGACGTAGTCCTCGATGCCGGCGCCGGGCCGATCGGCGAGGTTGGCCGCGGCGATCCGCAGCGCGAGCGGGAGGTGGACGCACAGCTTGGCGAACTCGAGGGCCGCCTCCGGCTCGGCGCGGACCCGCCCGTGGCCCAGCACGCCCGCGAGCAGCTCGACGGCGTCGTCGGGGCTGAGCACGTCGAGGGTGAGCCGGCGCGCGCCGTGCACGGCGACCAGGCCCGTCATGCGGTCGCGCGCGGTCACCACCACCAGGCACCCGGGCCCGGCCGGCAGCAGCGGCCGGACCTGGTCCGGGTCGGCGGCGTTGTCCAGCAGGACCAGGAGCTGCCGGTCGGTGGTCAGGGTCCGGTACAGGGCGGCCGCGGTTTCCACGTCCGGGGGCACGCGCTCGGGCGGAATCCCCAGCGCGGCCAGGAACTGCGCGAGGATTTCGGCCGGCGCGGCCGGGGAGCCCGGTGCGTGGCCGCGCAGGTTCGCGTACAGCTGCCCGTCCGGGAAGCGGACCCGGACGCGGTGGGCCCAGTGCACGGCCAGCGCCGTCTTGCCGACGCCCGCCGTGCCGGAGACCGCGGCGATGCCGCCGGTCACCAGACTGTCCAAATACGACAGTTCCGCCGTCCGGCCGGTGAACCCGCGCGGTTCGGCGGGCAGCTGCTTCGGGACCCGCTGCGCCTGCCGGGGTTCGGCGGGGACCGCGGTGACGGGGGCGCGCAGCACGGCCGCGTGCGCGGCCAGCAGCTCCGGCCCCGGGTCGATCCCGAGCTCGTCGACGAGCCGCGTCCGCACCTGCCCGTAAAGCCGGAACGCCTCGCCCCGCTGCCCCAGTGCGTGGTGGGCGCGGATCAGGAGGGCCTGCGCGGCTTCGTCGAGGGGTTGCTCCGCGGCGGCTTCGGCTATGCCGGGCAGGACCTCGGCGGCGGCACCGGTTTCGATCATCGCCCCGGCGTACCGGGAAAACGCTTCCCGGCGCTCGACGACCAGCGAAACGACCTTCGGGTGGCCGGTGAGCGGCGGCAGATCGGCCAGCGGCCTGCCGTGCCACAGGCGGAGCGCCTCGCCGAGCGAAGCCACGACGCGGACGGGGTCGGCGTCGCGTTGCGCGTCGTTCGCCTCGGCGATGAGCTCGCGGAACCGCCACAGGTCGACGTCGACGGCGTCCCGCTGCACGGCGTAACCCCCGCCGACGTGCGGCAGCACCCCACTGCCCGCCCGCGGCGCACGCCCGGGTTCCAGCAGCCGCCGCAGGTGCTTGACGTGGGTCTGGACGACGTTCACCGCGGTCGGGGGCGGCCGGTCGCCCCACAGAGCGTCCACGAGGTCCCGCCGGGCCACGGCATCCCCGCCAGCCAGCGCGAGCAGCCCGAGAACCGCGCGCCGGCCGGGCGGCCCGAGATCGAGTTCGGCGCCGTCGTGCCAAGCCCGCAGCGAACCCAGCACCTGGATGCGTACCGACCTCGTTGTCACCGTGGTTCCCCGCTATCGGCTGCTGACCAAACGTAGTGGGCCCGGCCGCCGGCACACAAGCAAGTGGCTCCGCTCGGGCTAAAGGCCGATTCCGGCGATGGAACCCGGTTCCACCCGCGGCGGAGGCGCCCGGGGCGGGCACGAGCCGCCGTCCGGCGGTTCCCCGGACCGTCCAATCGCCGTCCAGTACCCGTCCAGTACCTCCTGATGAAGTTTTCGACGGCAATCAAAACGGAAATGAAAGAGGCGGACATGGACAACCGTGCATGGAAAGTGTGCACCCGGGCAGCAGTGGCAATCGCTGTCAGCGCAATGACCTTGGCCACGGGAGCGGTGGCTGCCGCCGCCCCGGTCAGCGCGCCGAGCTCGTCCGCGATCGACGTGACCCACGGCCAGTTCGACCTCGTCCTGCCGAACGGCCGGGTCGCGAACTCCATCGCGGCCGACGAAGTCACCGCATTCCACGGTTTCAGCACCTTCCAGAGCCTCACGATCCAGTCGCAGGGTTTCGATCTCGAAGGACGCATTCAGGGCCGGCTCCGGAGCTACAATTTCAAGAGCCTGTGGCAGGTCTACAACCTTCCGTCGTCGTCCGGCTGGAAGGTGTGGGTGCTCAGCTTCAAGAAGGACACCAGCCAGAGCGTCCTGAAGGAGACCTTCCGCAGCGAGCAGCTGATCGATGTCACCATCGACATCAAGTTCAAGGTCTCGGCCGCCAACCTGCGAGGCGTGTCCACCCTGCGGATCGGGTTCGAAACGCTGAGGCTGAACTTCAACGGGACGACCAAGGACTTCACGGTCGTCAACGGGGCGTCCGGCGGTGCCAAGGACCAGGACAACAACGATGTTCCGGTGGACTTCGAGCCGGTCTGACCGGGAACGGACCACTCTTCCCATCCGCACTGACACCGGACAAGGGGTCGGCATGCTTTCCATCAGGAAATCGACGGGAGCGGCACAGCGGGGGCTCGCGAGGGCCGCCACGGCCGCCGCGGCAACCATGGCCCTCCTGGCCGGCGGCGCCGGCGTCGCACTGGCGGCCGACGCGCACTTCGTGGCGGAGGCCACCGAAGCCGCCTGGGACGGCAGTGTCGCCACCGTCTCGTTCCGAGAGGTGGACGTGGCGGTGGAGAGCAACACGACCGTGATTTCCGTCAAGGTGACCGTCGACGTGAGCGTCGTCTGCACGCGGGGTCAGTCGACGCTCACCATTCGCAAGTCCGCGACCATCTTGGAGGTGGCCGAATATCCGATCGGTGACGACGGCACCGTCGTGGGTACCGCCAAGCTGCCACTCGAAGTCAAGGGACTTCAGGTACCCGGCTACACCTGCGTGACACGGCACCTGTCGATCACCGCGGTCCTGGAGGACTTCTGGACCGGCGCGACCTTGGTCCACAAGGCCTGACCCGGCCGCGCGGACGGCCCCTGCCCGCGAAAGACGCGGCAGGGGCCGATTCGCGCCCGGAGTTCTGAAAGCGTTTTCAGTACAGACGACCCGCTTGGCCCACTCGCGTCCGGCGCACCCGGTGCTACCGTCGCCTCACCGAAGATCCCGTTCCCCGCAACATTGGGAGCGCTCTCGGATTCGGTGTCGATTCTTGCCCGCAAGGAGGCGCGCATGAGTTCGTACGGGAGCACCAAGAAAGCGCTTACAGCAGTCGCCGCACTGGTCACGGTGGCCGCGCTGGCACCGCCATCCGCCGCCGCGGCCACCACCTTGTACGTGGCGCCCACCGGCAAGGACTCCGCCGCCGGTACACAGGCGGATCCGACCACCCTGCCCTCGGCGCTCACCCGGATCGGTTCCGGTGGCACCATTTCCCTTCGCGGAGGTACCTACTCCTACGCCCAGACCGTCACCATCGCCCCCGGCAACAACGGCACCTCCAGCGCACGCAAGACGCTGTCCGCCTACCCCGGCGAGAAGCCCGTGCTGAACTTCTCGGCCATGGCGGAAGACCCGGCCAACCGCGGTCTTGCCGTCAACGGCTCCTACTGGCGCGTCGCCGGGATCGTCGTCGAACGCGCCGGGGACAACGGGATCTTCGTCGGCGGGAGCAACAACGTCATCGAACGCGTCGTCACCCGCTTCAACCGCGATTCCGGCCTGCAGATCTCCCGGATCGCGTCGAGCACGCCGAAGGACCAGTGGCCGTCGAACAACCTCGTCGTCAGCTCCGAATCGCACGACAACGCCGACTCCGACGGCGAGGACGCCGACGGTTTCGCCGCGAAACTCACCTCGGGCACCGGGAACGTCTTCCGCTACGACGTCTCCCACAACAACATCGACGATGGCTGGGACCTCTACACCAAGACCGACACCGGCCCGATCGGCCCGGTGACCATCGAGGACTCCCTCGCCTACGCGAACGGCACCCTCAGCAACGGCACGGTCAACAAGAACGGCGACCGCAACGGCTACAAGCTCGGCGGCGACAAGATCGCGGTCAACCACATCGTCCGGCGCGACATCGCCTACCGCAACGGCCACCACGGGTTCACCTACAACAGCAACCCCGGCTCCATGTCCGTTTCGGACAACGTCGGCATCGACAACGCCGAACGCAACTTCTCCTTCGACACCGGGACGTCGGTGTTCCGCAACGACACCTCGTGCCGCTTCGCCAGTGGCGGGTCGAACGACAAGACGGTCGGCAACGTCGACGGCTCGGACCAGTTCTGGACCGGGAAGAACGGGTCGCGGTGCACGTCCTACGCCGGCACGTTGAAGTGGTCCTTCGCCTCCGACGGCCGGCTCGTGGTCACCTTCGGCTGAGCCGCCCTGACCCGACCTGGCGAGTAGGCCATTCGAGTGAACTGGATCACTCGAACGATATTGTTCACGTTAACATTCGGCCCTCGAACCCTGGAGGGCCACCATGGCAGTCCCGATGACGCGACGCGCCGTCCTTCGCAGCGCCGCCGTCGCCACCGCTGTGCCCGCGCTCGGCATCACGCTCGACGCACCGGCAACGGCGGCGGCGGCAGCTGCCACTACCGCCGCACCCCTGCCGGCATCGTGGGCGGTCCGGCCGTTCGAACTCGGCGACGTGAAGCTGCGCGACGGCCTGTTCGCGGCCAAACGCACGCTGATGCTCGACCACGCCCGCGGCTACGACGTCGACCGGCTGCTGCAGGTCTTCCGGGCCAACGCGGGCCTGGACACCCGCGGCGCGGTCGCCCCTGGCGGCTGGGAAGGCCTGGACGGCGAGGCCAACGGCAACCTGCGCGGGCACTACACCGGACACTTCCTGACGATGCTTTCGCAGGCCTACGCGAGCACCGGCGAGGCCGGGTTCGGCGACCGGATCCGGTACGTGGTCGGCGCCCTCGGCGAGGTGCGCGACGCGCTTCGCCGCGATCCGGCCGCGCTCGTCGTCCCCGGCCGGTTCGGCGGCGCGATCGAGCAGCCCCGCGCTTCGTACCAGTACGTCGACCTGCCCGCCACCGTGCTCGGGAACGCCGCCGAGCTCACGATCGCCGCGTGGGTGCGCCCGAGCCACGCCGACAACTGGGCCCGGGTGTTCGACTTCGGCGACAACACGACCAAGTACCTGTACCTGGCCGCGCGCAACGGTTCCGGCGTCCCGCGGTTCGCCATCACGACCGGCGGCGCCGGGCGCGAGCAGGGCATCGACGGGACCACTCCGCTGCCCGTCGGCGAGTGGAGCCACCTCGCCGTCACGATCGCGGGCACCACCGGAACGCTGTACGTCAACGGGTCCGTGGCCGGCACGAACACCGCGATGACGCTCAACCCGGCGGCGCTCGGCGCGCTGGCGAACCACTGGCTGGGGCGCTCGCTCTACCCGGACCCGGTGTTCGCGGGCGCCTTCGGCGGGTTCGACGTCTGGTCCCGGGCGCTGTCCGCCACCGAAGTCGGTGCGCTGCAGGCGAAAGCCGGCGACGGCGATCTCGCGTCGTACGCCTTCGACACGCTCACCGACCGGACCGGGCGGTCCGGTCCCGCGGTCGTGCGCCGCACCTGGGGCGGTCCGAGTCACCCCGGGTTCCTGGCCGCCTACCCCGAGACGCAGTTCAGCACGCTGGAGTCGATGACGAGCGGGAACTACACCGTCGTCTGGGCGCCCTATTACACCGCGCACAAGATCCTGCGCGGGCTCTTCGAGGCCTACCGCGCCACCGGCGACGAGCGCGCACTCGACCTCGCGTCCGGCATGTGCGACTGGATGTATTCGCGGCTGTCGAAACTGCCGAAGACGACGTTGCAGCGGATGTGGGGCATCTTCTCCAGCGGCGAGTTCGGCGGGATCGTCGAGGCGATCTGCGACGTCCACGCCGTCACCGGCCGCGCCGAGCACCTCGCGCTGGCGAAGCTGTTCGACCTCGACCACCTCATCGACAGCTGCGTGGCCGGCACCGACATCCTCACCGGGATGCACGCGAACCAGCACATCCCGATCCTGACCGGCCTGGTGCGGCTGTACGACGAAACCGGCGAAAAGCGGTACCTGGACGCCGCCCGCACCTTCTGGGGCATGGTGGTGCCGACGCGGATGTACGGCATCGGCGGGACCAGCCTCGGCGAGTTCTGGAAGGAGCCCGGCAGCATCGCCGGCACGCTCGGCGACACCAACGCCGAGACGTGCTGCGCGTACAACATGCTGAAGCTGAGCCGGATGCTGTTCTTCCACGAGCCGGACCCGCGCTACCTCGACTACTACGAGCGCGGGCTGTACAACCAGGTCCTCGGGTCCAAACAGGACCGGCCGGACGCCGAGAAGCCGCTGGTCACCTACTTCATCGGGCTGAACCCGGGCCACGTCCGCGACTACACGCCGAAGGCCGGGACGACGTGCTGCGAAGGCACCGGAATGGAGAGCGCGACCAAGTACCAGGACACGGTCTACTTCCGCAGCGCGGACGACAGCACGCTCTACGTGAACCTGTACAGCCCGTCGAAGCTGTCGTGGAAGGGCGTCACGATCGAGCAGCGGACGAACTTCCCGTACGAGCAGGGGTCGACGCTCGTCGTCCGCGACGGCTCCGCGCGGTTCACGCTCCGGCTGCGGGTCCCGTCCTGGTGCCGTGACACCTTCTCGGTCAAGGTGAACGGCAAGCCGGCGGGCCCGGTGCTCACCCGCACCTGGCGTGACGGGGACACCGTCGTCGTCCGGACGCCGTTCCGGCTGCACGCCGAGCGGGCGCTCGACGACCCGAAGACGCAGACGCTGTTCTTCGGCCCGGTGAACCTGGTGGCGCGTGACCCGCGGACGACGTTCCTCGAGTTCGGGCTGTACCGGAACGCCGGGCTGTCCGGGGACCTGCTCCCGTCGTTCGCCCCGGTCCCCGGCAAGCCGTTGCACTTCCGGCTCGGCGACGTCGAGTTCGCGCCGTTCTTCGAAGGCACGGAGGATCCGACGCACGCGTACTTCCACCGCGCCGAGCCGACGGTGGTCTTCGGCGGCCTCGATTCAGGGGTCGCGAACCCGGCCGCGGCCGGGACGACACTGCTCGACGACATCTGGGCGGACGCGCCGTTCGCGACCAAGGAGGCACTGTTGCGCCAGGTCAAGGCGAAGGTCGAGGCCTGGGGGCTCGGCAGCGCCGACACCGCGAAGGTCCTGGCGACGGCCCGGCAGGCGCACTACGCCTGTTGAACCGGCTCAGGCCGCCGGCCCTCGCCGAACGCCATGAAGGGCACCCTCACGACGCCTGACCTGATGCGCCCCAGTGGCGTTGGGTGCATGTGACGGTGCTGTTGGCGAAGTCGTCGGATGCGGTAGTCGGGTGGTCTGCCGCGGCTTGTCGTGAGTGGTATTTAGGGTTCTAACCCTAAATACCACTCACGACAAGCCGCGGCAGGACGGTAAGCCGGACCCTGGCCCGACTTCGCCAACAGCATGGTCACATGCACCCAACGCCACTGGGGCGCTCGATCCTGTCGAAAAGCTGTGAACCGGACAGACCTGGCACTCCCCGCGTCCCCCGCGCGTTCTCCGGGTAGTGGAAACGGAGGGGCCATGGGTGCTCTAGGGACGTTGCTCGGGTTCGCGCTGAGCCTGTACCTGCTCGTGCTGATCGCGCGGATGGTGCTGGACTGGGTCGCGGTGGTGGGGAACACCCCGCCGTGGGCGCGGCGCGCCCGTGGCCTGGCCTACGCCGCGACCGAGCCGGTGATCGGGCCGGTGCGGCGGGTCGTGCGGCCGGTGCGGCTCGGCGGGATTTCGCTCGACCTGGCCTTCACGCTCGTCTTCATCGGCGTGATCGTGCTGCGGGGAATCGTGTACGCCCTTTAGGGCGTGCCGCGGAACCCCGCGGACAGCCGGTCGACGCTGCGCTCCAGCTCCGCGCGGAGTCCTCGCAGGTCGACGCCGTCGGGGTCGATCAGGGCCTGCATCGAGATCCCGCGCAGCTGGGCCAGCAGCGCCGAAGCATAGGAATCCGGGTCGCGGACGCCGGTGATGGACCCGTCCGCGACCCCGCTGGCCACGGTCTGCGCGATGGCGAACCGGAACCGGCGGTCGGCCTCCGTCAGGACGCCGCGCAAACCCGAGTACTCCGCCGCCGCGTCGCCCCACAGCGCCAGGAACGCCTGGTTGAGCGTCGGCATCGTGCGGATCAGTTCGAAGATGATGTCCAGCAGCGCGCGCAACATGTCCATCGGCGTCGCGTTCGCCGATCCGGTGCGGGCCGCGACAGCCTCGCTGTAGGCGTCGGTGAACTCCTCGACGGCGTGCTCGACGAGCCGTTGCCCGAGCCCGTCCTTGTCGCCGAAGTGCTGGAAGACGACCGACCGCGCGTAACCGGAGCGGGCGCAGACGCCGCCGATCTTCAACCTGCCGAAGCCCTCTTCGGCGATCAGGTGTGCAGCGGCATCCAGGATGCGTGCCTCGACGACGTCCTCGCCGTCCTCCTGGATCCGGCCGTCGGTGGCGCGGTCCACGCGGGTCATGTTAGCGACTGCAACCGCGCCGCACTGACCGAACCGTCAGCGGATCGTGCGAAGACGGTAAGTGGCGGCCCTCAGTCTCGGCGTCGGTACCCACCGAACCGAGAGGAACCCCTCCGATGACCACCAAGACCGTGCTCGTTTCCGGGGCCGGCATCGCCGGCCCGTCCGCGGCCCACTGGCTGCACCGCGGCGGCTACCGCGTGACCGTCGTCGAGTCCGCGCCCGCGCTGCGGCCCGGCGGCCAGGCCGTCGACTTCCGCGGGGAGCAGGTGAAACTGCTGGCCGCGATGGGCGTCCTCGACGAGATCCGCCGGTACGAGACGGCGATGGGCGAGCAGACCGTGCTCGGTCTCGACGGCCGTCCCGCGCTGACCGTGCCCGGCGCCGCCTGGAGCGGCGAGGTCGAGATCCTGCGCGGCGACCTCGCCCGGATCCTGTACGAGCACACCGCGGACCACACCGAATACGTCTTCGGCGACCGCGTCACGAGCCTCACCGAGACGGCGGACGGCGTCGAAGTCACCTTCCGCCACTGCGCACCGCGGAAGTTCGACCTGGTCGTGGGGGCCGACGGCGTGCACTCCGGCGTGCGGGCCGCCGCCTTCGGACCGGAGCGGGACTTCCGGCATGACCTCGGCTTCGGCATCGCCGGCTACACCGCGCCGAACCACCTCGGGCTCGACCACACCAGCGTCCTGTACAACGAGCCCGGCCGCGGCCTGATGGTCGGCAGCCACCGGCGGCCGGACCGGCTGCACGTCGGCCTGGTCTTCGCCGCCGACGGCGTCGAATTCCACCGCCGGACACCCGGCGAACAGGGCACGCTACTCGCGCAGCTGTTCGCGGACACCGGATGGGAGACGCCGAAGCTGCTCGAAGCGCTGCCCGCGGCCGACGACCTGTACGTCGACTCGATCAGCCAGATCCACCTCGACCGCTGGTCGAAGGGGCGCGTCGTGCTGCTGGGCGACGCCGCCTGGTGCGCCGGGCCGGGCGGGTCCGGGACGGGGCTCGCGATGATGGGCGCCCAGGTGCTGGCGGGCGAGCTCGCGGCAGCCGGCGGCGACCACGTGACGGCGTTCGCGAAGTACGAGCAGCGGCTGCGCAAGCCGGCCACGGTCGGGCAGAAGAACGGCAAGGGCTCCGGCAACTTCCTCGCGCCGCGCACGGCCGCGAAGATCCGCAGCCGCAACCGCGCCTACCGGATGCTGAGCACCCGGCTGTTCGGCGGCGTCTTCGCCTGGATGACCGACCGGGCGGCCAACGCTCTCGAATACCGTGAATACCCGGCGCTCACCGCCGCGTGATTCCGCTCTTCGGGGGACTCGGCTGGCAGCCCGGCGTGAGGTGGGTCACTCTTGACACCCATGTCACCACGTCGGGCCGCCGATGCCCCGGTCAGGACGGCGCTCGCCGGTCTGGTGCTGCTGGCCCTGGGCGCGGTCACGGCGCTGAACGCGCGTTCCCTGCCGGTGATCGGCGACGGGACGACCTACTCGGCCGAGTTCACCGAAGCGGCCGGGCTGAGCGAAGGCAACGACGTCCGCGTCGCCGGCGTCGAGGTCGGCCGCGTGTCGGCCGTGCGGCTGCGCGGCGACCACGTGCTGGTTTCGTTCAAGGCCAAGGGTGCCTGGCTGGGCGACGCGACGGGCGCGGCGATCCGGCTGAAGACCGTGCTGGGCCAGAAGTACCTCGCCCTCGACCCGCAGGGCGAGAGCACGCTCGACCCGGGGTCGCCCATCCCACGATCCCGAACCACGGTGCCCTACGACATCCTCGCGGCGTTCGGCGAGCTGTCGTCCACAGTGGACCGCATCGACACCACGCAGCTGGCGAAGAGCTTCGACACGCTGTCGGCGACGCTGGCGAACACTCCGCAGAGCGTCCGCGCCGCGCTCACCGGGCTCTCGCGGCTGTCGGACTCGCTCGCCTCGCGCGACGGTCAGCTCGCCAGGCTGCTGGGCAACACGCGGGTGGTTTCGCGGACGCTCGTCGACCGCGACGCGGCGGTGCGCCGGCTGCTCGACGACGGGAACCAGCTGCTCGCGGCGGTGATCAACCGCGAGACGGCGATCAGCACGTTGCTCGACGGCTCCCGGCAGCTCGCGACGGAGCTGTCCGGGCTGATCAGCGAGTCTCGCATCGGCCCGTTGCTCACCCAGCTCGACCAGCTGACGTCGATGCTGCAACGCAACCAGGACGCACTGGCCGCGGGGATCCGGGGTTTCGCGCCGTTCGTCCGGCTGGGGACCAACCTCGCCGGAACGGGGCGCTTCATCGACGGCTACCTGTGCGGGCTCGTGCTGCCTTCGTTCGGGCCGCTCAACGAAGAAGGCTGCCACGGCTAGTACTGCAGGGACACTTGTGTGCGTGACCTGGGGAAACAAGGTCACCGTTTGCCGCGGCTGCTGTGGGTGCGGGGTACTGCGGGTTCTAACCCGAATTACCACTCACGACCAGCTGCGGCAGACCGGCAGGCCGGCGTCCAGGATTGTCCTGGCAGGCGCTCTTCGGCCGCACCGAACAAAGATCTCGCCCTGCAGTACTAGGCGACGATGAGCCGGAACCCCGCGTCCCATTCCGTCAGGTCCAGCAGCTCCGCGTGGTCCGCGTGCCAGCGCCCGGACTCGAGATCGGCCCGCAGCCGGGCCATCCCGCGGGAAACCGCCGCCGGGGACGTCTGGGCCAGCGCCGAACACGACTGGCGCACGCCCGGGTCGAGGTACGCCTCCGGCCGGCGCCAGTACGCCGGGAAGACGCCGTCGGTGAAGTCCCACGGCACCGGCAGCGGCAGCACCGAAGACGCCCCGAGGAACTCCGCGATCTCCGGCGCCGAAGGACGCGAGCCCTCGAGCGAAGCGACCTCCGGCACGTACTCCCGCACCAGCCAGAAGTCGTTGTGCAGCGCGGTGTCGTAGGCCAGGACGACCTGACGGCGAGCGACCCGGCGCAGCTCGGCCAGGCCCCCGCGCCAGTCGCTCCAGTGGTGCACGGTCAGCACCGCCAGCGCGGCGTCGAACGTGCCCGAGCCGAACGGCAGCGCCTCCGCGACCGCCCGCACCACCGGCGCCGCCTCGGGAGCGCGCTGCCGGATCATCTCCGCCGACGGCTCGACCGCGACGACGTCCCGCGAAGGCGGCTCGTACGACCCCGTTCCCGAACCGACGTCCAGTACCGAACCCGCGGAGCCCAGCGCGGACAGCACCGGCTCGAGCCAGCGCGGGTCGGTCCGCCTGCCCTGTGCGTAGCCGACGCCGATCTCGTCGTAGCGCGTCATCAGCGCTCGGGCCCGTCGCCACCGTTCTGCTCCGCGAGGAAGCGCTCGAACTGCGAGCCGAGCTCCTCGGCCGTCGGCATGTGCTCGACCGACTCCGCCAGCAGGCTGTCGCGGTCGGAGGCCTCGACGAACGTGTCGTACTGCCGCTCCAGGGCGCGGACGACGTCGGCGATCTCGTCGGACTCCGCGACCTGCCGGTTGATCTCGGCGTCGGCCAGGTCCGCGGCCGCGCGCAGCTCGCCCTCGGGCAGGCTCAGCCCGGTCGCCCGGCTCAGCGCTTCGAGCACGATCAGCGACGCCGCCGGGTACGTCGACTGCGCGAGGTAGTGCGGCACGTGCGCGGCGAAGCCCATGGCGTCGTGGCCCCACTCGCCGAGCCGGTACTCCAGCAGCGCGGCGAGGCTGCCCGGCACCTGCAGCCGGTTCGGCAGCGGCTGGTTGTCGCCGATCAGGTCCTTGCGGGTCGCGTGCGCGGTGACGCCGAGCGGGCGGGTGTGCGGCGCGCCCATCGGGATGCCGTGGAACCCGGCGGTCAGCCGGACGCCCCAGCGCTCGACCAGGTTGCGGACCGCCGCCGAGAACCGCTCCCAGTCGTGGTCCGGCTCCGGGCCGGACAGCAGCAGGAACGGCGTGCCGTCGGCGTCGTGCAGCAGGTGCACGACCAGCTCGGGCGCGTCGTAGTCCTCCCAGTGGTCGACCGCGTAGGTCATCGTCGGCCGCCGCGAGCGGTAGTCGATCAGCCGGTCGACGTCGAAGCGGGCGACCACCCGGTGCTCACCGCCCAGCAGGTGCTCGGCCAGCAGACGGCCCGCCGAGCCGGCGTCCATGAACCCTTCGAAGTGGTGCAGCAGCACCGCCCCGGTCAGGTCGGGGACGTCCGAGTCCACCTCGTACAGGTCGTCGGGATCGAGTCCCACCGGATCCTCCTGCTCTCTCCCACATGGCTATCCGTCAAGCACAACACACCCCAGGAGGGATTCCATTCCGCCGACGGTGTCGCCGATGGTAACGGCACGCGGTCGAGGCCGGACCGCGTCGCCATCGTGACAAGTGTCCTGGGCACGCAAGGCCCCGATCGGGCACGCTTGAGCGGTGAGCGAACACAGCACGACCACGGCGCCCGGACTGCGGCCGCCGGCGCACCGGGTCAGCCGCCGGGCCATCGGCTACTGGACGGTGACCGCCTCGATCCTGTGGATCATCCTGATCGGCATCCAGACGCTCATCGTGGTGACCAGCGACGACGCGCCGTCGTTCCTGACCGTCACGCTGGTGCTCTCCGGCGTGCTCGCCCCGCTGCACCTCGTCGTGATGCCGCAGTGGCGCTACCGCGTGCACCGCTGGGAGGTCACCGATGAGGCCGTCTACACGCAGGTCGGCTGGCTGAAGCAGGAGTGGCGGATCGCGCCGGTCTCGCGGATCCAGACCGTCGACATCGAGCGCGACCCGTTCGAGCAGCTGTTCGGGCTGGCGAAGATCACCGTGACGACGGCGTCCGCGGCCGGCCCGCTGCGCATCGCGGGCCTGAGGCACGACCGCGCGCTCGCGCTGGCCGACGAGCTCACGAAGACGACCCAGGCCGTCCGCGGGGACGCGACGTGAGCACCGAGACCGTCGAGACGCCGCCCGCCGAGGGCACCCAGGACGCGCCGTGGCACCACCTCGACCGCCGTATGCTGCTCATCCGGCCCGTGCTCGACCTGGTGAAATCGCTGCCGGTGCTGCTGGGCGCCCTGCTGTTCGGTCACGGCGAGTTGTGGCAGTGGGTCGGTCTCGTCTTCACCGCGATCACCGTGTTCACCGGCGTCTCGCACGTGCTGACCTCGCGCTACCGGATCACCGGGGCGCAGGTCGAATGGCGCACCGGGCTGCTGTCGCGCAAGCACCGGGCCATCCCGCGCGACCGGATCCGCACGGTCGACGTCACCTCGGAACCGAAGCACCGGCTGTTCTCGCTGGCCGCCGCGCGGATCGGCACCGGGCGGCACTCGAACGGAAGCAGGCACAAGGACGAGCTCGTCCTCGACGCCGTCACCATCGCCGAGGCGCAGCGGCTGCGGACGCTGCTGCTGCACCGCAAAGCCGAGGCCGTCTCCGATGACGCTGCCGCGGCCGCCGCCGCGCCGCCGGACCAGCTGATCGCCGCGGTCGACAAGCGCTGGCTGCGGTACGCGCCGTTCACGCTGTCCGGGCTCGCGGTGGTCGGCGCGGTCGTCGGCACCGTGTACCACTTCGCGCACGAACTGCACTTCGACCCGATCCAGTTCTCGCTGGTCCAGGCGGTCGTCGGGCACTTCGCCGACACTCCGGGGTGGCTGAGCCTGGTGCTGGCCGCGGCCGGGCTGCTGGTGCTCGTCTCGCTGCTGTCGATCGGCGGGTACGTGCTGTCGTTCTGGAACTTCCGGCTCACCCGCGAGCCCGCCGGGACGCTGCACGTCCGGCGCGGGCTGATCACGACGCGGTCGGTGTCGATCGAGGAGGACCGCCTGCGGGGCGCCGAGATCCGCGAGCCGCTGCCGCTGCGGCTGGCCGGCGGCGCCCGCTGCGTCGCCATCGCCGCCGGCCTGCGGGAGGGCAAGAGCGCGGACAAGGGCGGCGGCCTGCTGCTGCCGCCCGCGCCCCTGGCACGCGCGCACGAAGTCGTCGCCGAGGTGCTCGGCGAGGACCCGGTCGCGACGCCGCTGGTGCGCCACCCGCGCCGGGCGCTGTACCGGCGGCTGTCCCGGGCCGTCCTGGGCGTGCTGCTGCTCGCCGCGGCGCTCTACGGCCTGGCCTGGCTCGGCGTGCTGCCGGACTGGCCGTGGCAGGCCGCGCTGGTGCTGGTGCCGTTCGCCGCGCTCGTCGGCTGGGACCGCTACCGCGGCCTCGGCCACGCGTTCACCGGCCGCTACCTCGTGACGCGGTCGGGTTCCCTGGACCGCGGCACGGCGGCGGTCCGCTGCGACGGGCTGACCGGGATCGTCGTCGAGCGTTCGTACTTCCAGCGCCGGGCCGGGCTGGTCACGCTGATCGCGCCGGTCGCCGCGGGCAAGGGCAAGTACGAGGTGCTCGACATCGGTGCGGCCGACGGGCTGGCGCTCGCCGACCGCGCTCTGCCCGGCCTGCTGACGCCGTTCCTCACCGGTGACCGGGACCGCGGTTGACGCTCCACCCGCGCTCCTCCTAACGTGAAATCCGCCGTCCGAACCCTTTGATCGCAGTTCGCGTTCACGAGAGGACGGCAGGATGTTCCGGAAACTCCTCGGTGTGCTGGCCGCGGGAATCGTCGTGACCTCGATGGTCGCGCCGGTCGCGGAAGCCGCGGAAAACCCCTACGGCGACCCGAACCTGGTCTCGATGTTCGACGGCACGGACCTGAGCGCGTGGACGTCGTCGAAAGCCGGTCTCTGGTCGGCGAAAAACGGCGTCGTCCACGGCAATGGCACCGCGCGCGGCTGGTTGTACTACAACAAACAGCAGGTCGGCACGTTTCGGTGGATATTCAATGTCCGGCAGGTCAAGGGCAACCACAAACCGACCGTGCTGATCTGGGGCACCACCGAACCGATCCGCGACGCGCTGAGCGCCATCCAGTTCCAACCGCCGAACGGGGGACACTGGGACTACCGGCCGGGGCACAACAACGGCGGCGGGAAACTGTTCCAGCAGCTGTCGCACCCCACGATCGACATCAAGAAGTGGGCGCAGTGCGAGCTGATCGGCGATGCCGCCACCGGTGTCGCGCGGATGGCGTGCTGCCCGCTCACCGGCAGCGCCATCACCTGCAAGGGCGTCGAAGTGCTGCGGTTCACCGACAAGACCGCCGGGCGCGTCGGCCCGCTGGCGCTGCAGGTGCACAACTCCGGGATCCAGGACGAGTACCGCGGGCTCTACGTCGAGTCACCCGTGGTGACGAAACCGGGCGAATTCCTCACCCAGTGACCCCGGTTTTGCCGGCGGCAGCTCCTTTCCGGGGGTTGCCGCCGGCTTTACTGGCTTTCCGTTCACACTACGTGCTAATTTATTCACCCCGTGTGATAGCGAAGGTCGTTTTTGTCTCACCGAGAGGTCATGATGACGCCTGCCGTCAGTACCGTCGACGGTTCCGCCACCACTTCCCCCCGACGCACCCCCGGTGCCAGCAGTTCCCGCAAGGTCCTCCAGCTGCTGCTGGCCTTTTCGGAGCGCCGATGGGAGGCGAGCGTGGCCGAGCTGGCCGCGACGATCGGCACCCCGGTGGCGACGACCTACCGGTACGTGGCGCTGCTCAAGGAGCTCCAGCTGCTCGAGGAGGGCCGGGCCGGGCACTACCACCTGACGAGCCAGGTGATGCCGCTGGCGCGGGCCGCCCAGCTGGCGAACGACATGGTGCAGCTCGCGCGGCCGGCCCTTGAAACAGCAGCCCAAGAGCTCGGCGAGACGGTGATGCTGTTCCAGCAGTTCGGCGACTCCGCCGTGTGCGCGGACCGCGTCGAGTGCGATCGCGCCATGCGGTTCACGTTCGAGCCGGGGCATTCGCTGCCGCTCGGCGTCGGCGCGTCCGGCAAGATGCTGCTCGCGCTGCTGCCGGAGATCGAACGCGACCGGCGGTGGGCGTCGGTCGTCGAGCAGCGCGGCGCCGCCGTGCGCGACGAGCTGAAGCAGGCGCTGGAGAACCGGTACGCGGTCAGCTCCGGCGAGCTCGACGAAGGCGTCTGGGCCTGCTCGGTGCCGGTGCAGACGATCGGCAGGCGGCCCACCGTGCTGAGCATGGCCGGGCCGGCCGCCCGGATCACCGAAGAGACGCGGCACACGGCGATCACCACCCTCCGGGAGTACGCGATCCGCATCCAGCGGGCGATCGCGTCTTATTCGGTGTGAGAAACCCGCCCGGGCGCGTAGAACTGCCCGGGTGATCCGACTGGCCCGCCCCGGCGACCTGCCCGCGCTCATCGACGTCGAACGGGAGGCGGGCGCGCTCTTCCACGACGTCGGCATGGCCGCGATCGCCGACGACGACCCGGGCTCGGTGGCGGAGCTGGCGGTGTACCAGTCCGCCGGCCGCGCGTGGGTGAGCGTCGACGCCGCCGACCGGCCGGTGGCCTACCTGGTCGCGGAGGTCGTCGACGGGTACGCGCACATCGAGCAGGTCTCGGTCCGGCCGTCGCACGCGCGGCGCGGGCTGGGCAGCGCGCTGATCGAGACGCTCGCGGAGTGGGCCGTTTCACGTGGGCTGACCGCGTTGACGCTGACGACGTTCGAAACCGTGCCGTGGAACGCGCCGTACTACGAACGACTGCGGTTCCGGGTCATCCCGGACGCGGAAATCGGCGACGGCCTGCGCTCGATCCGCCGCGCCGAAGCGGCCCGCGGCCTGGACGCCTGGCCGCGTGTCGCCCTGATCCGACCGCTCTGACCTGCGGTTTCTTCCATTTCTCCCCTAGTCGGGGGAGAGAGTGGCGCGCCTGGTCGAACATGTGTTCTACTGTGCCTGCCGGTCCCGGAGGGGGAAGCTCCGCGGGCCGGCCCACCAACTTCGGGAGGTAGTCGTGGCGGTCAAGATCACCCACCTGACGAACGGCCAGCAGGTGCGTTTCGCCAACGCCGACGGTGCCCGCCGGTACGCCGAAATCATGGGCGGCGGCGTGGACAAGTGGCGCTTCACGGTCGTGCCCGAGGACCCGATGCTCCGGAAAATGTCGGACTCGGTCGTTAATGTGCCGGTATGGCGCATGACTTCCAGGTAGTGGTGGATTCGGCCGACCCGCACGTGCTCGCCGACTGGTGGGCCGAGACGCTCGGCTGGTCCGTGGAACCGACGGACGAGGACTTCGTCCGCGAGATGATCGCGAAGGGGTACGCGACGGAGTCGGAAACCCGGACTTATCGGGGCTCGCTGGTGTGGAGAGCGGGGGCGGGGATCCGGCATCCGGACTCACCACCCGAGGGGCCACCGCGACGGATCCTGTTCCAGGAAGTTCCCGAGGCGAAGACGGTGAAGAACCGGGTCCACGTGGATGTATGGGTGGGCGCGGAGAACGTCGAGACGGCCATGGAAAAGCTGGTCGCCCGCGGAGCGACCTTCCTGCACCGGGGGCGGCAAGGCCCGCACAGCTGGGTGACCATGGCCGACCCGGAGGGCAACGAGTTCTGCGTCTCCTGACGCCTGCCGGGGCCGGGGCCGGGGCCGGGGCCGGGGCCGGGGCCGGGGCCGGGGCCGGGGCCGGGGCCGGGGCCGGGGCCGGCACAAACGTCTTGAATGACTCATTCAGGACCTCGGAGGTCCTGAATGAGTCATTCAAGACGTCACACCTGCGCCGCCAAGCGGTCCAACGCCTTCGGCAGTGCCGCCGCCAGCAAGTCCAGCTCCGGCTCGGCCGCCACCAAGGGCGGCGACACCGCCACGCCCCGGCCCAGGTTGCGCACGATCACGCCCTCGTCGCGGCATGCTCGCTGGAGCTTCACCGGTGCTCCCGGGTCCGCGTCCACGACCTCCGCCGTCAGCTCGACCGCCGCCAGGAAGCCCAACCCGGCCCGGATCTCCTTCACCAACGGGTGCCCGCTGACGCCCGATACCGCGTCCGCCAGGGGTTTCTCCAGCTCGCGGCCGCGGGGGATCAAGCCCTCGCGCTCGTAGAGGTCCAACGTCGCCAAGCCCGCCGCGCACGCCACCGGGTGGCCCGCGTACGTCGGGCCGTGGCGGAAGATCGGGGCTCCTGGCTCACCGGTGAAGAACGGCTCGGCCACCCGGGGCGCCACCACCAGCGCTCCCAGCGGGATCGTTCCGCCGGTGATGCCCTTCGCCGTCGTGATCATGTCCGGCCGGACCGGCCAGCGGTCGATGCCGAACCACGTTCCCAGCCTGCCCCAGGCCGCGATCACGCAGTCCGCCACGAACAGCACCTCGTGCCGGCGGCAGATCGCCGCCACCTCCTCGAGGTAGCCCTCCGGTGGCAGCAGGACCCCGCCCGCGCCGATCACCGGCTCGCAGAAGAACGCCGCGACCCGGGACGCGCCGACGCGCTGGATCTCCGCCTCCAGCGCCGCCGCGTTGTCGTACGGGATGTGCGAAAACTCCGGTGGCTGGGGGCCGACGCCCGCCGCGTTCGCCGGGATGCCACCCACCGCCGTGCCGAAACCGTGCGTTCCGTGGTAGCCCTGGGTGCGGCCGATCACGTGGCTCTTCTCCGGCCGCCCGGTCTGCGCGAAGTACGCCCTGGCCAGCTTCACCGCCGTGTCGATGGCGTCGCCGCCGCCCGAGCCGAAGAACACCTTCGACCCCGGTTCCGGCGCCAGTGCCGCGACCCGGTCCGCCAGCTCGATCGCCGGGCGGTTCGCGTTGTAGCCGAACAGGTTCCACGAGTCGAGCGCCCCCAGCTGGCGGGAGACGGCTTCGGTGATCTCCGGGCGGCCGTGGCCGAAGTTCGCGTACCAGAGCGACGCCGTCGCGTCGAAGTACCGGCGGCCCGCGTCGTCCCAGACGTACGAGCCCTCGCCTCGGGTGATGACCATCCGGTCGCCGTCGACCGCGCCCATGTCCGCGAACGGGTGCCACAGGGCGTGCTGTGCTGACATCGGTCCTCCTCAGTCCTGCCCCCATCCCTACCATCAGTCCAGGAACTCCGCGATCTCCGCCGGCGAGTAGCCCAGCTCGGCGAGCACTTCCGCGGTGTGCTGGCCCAGCGTCGGCGGGGCGGACGTCGGCCGCGCGGGGGTGTCCGACGCCTTGACCGGGAAGCCCGTGCCCACGTACGTCCCCACCGTCGGGTGCGGCAGCCGGACCACCTGCTCGCGCGCCGCCGCCCACGGGTCCGCGTAGACGTCGTCGATCTCGTTGATCGGCGCCGCCGGGATGCCCGCGGCGTCGAACGCCGTCATCCACTCCGCCGCCGTGCGGGTCAGGAGCACCGGTTCCAGCAGCGCGTTCAACGGCTCGCGGTGGGCCGAGCGGGCGGCGTTCGAAGAGAACCGCGGATCGGAAGCGATGTCCAGGCCGAGCACCCCGCAGAACGCGTGCCACAGCTTTTCGCTGCCGACCGCGATGATCAGCCAGCCGTCGGCGACGTGGTAGCCCTGGTACGGGACGATGCTCGGGTGCGCCGAGCCCATCCGGCGCGGCCGCGGCGTGTCGTAGAAGTGCGCGCCCGCGGCGTACACGTGCCAGGCCAGCTGACTGTCCAAAAGGGACACGTCGAGGTACTGGCCGCGGCCGGTCGTGTGCCGGGCCTGCAGCGCCATCAGCACACCGATGATCGCCCACGTCCCCGCGTTCAGGTCCGCCACCGGCAGCCCGACCTTCGCCGGCGCGCCGTCCGGCTCGCCGGTCAGCGACATGACGCCGCCGAGGGCCTGCGCGACCAGGTCGTACCCCGCGCGGTCGCGGTACGGGCCGGTCTGCCCGAACCCGGTGATCGACACGTGGATCAACCGCGGGTTCAGCGCGGACAGCTCGGCGTAGCCGATGCCCCACTTCTCGAGCGTGCCCGGCCGGAAGTTCTCGACCAGGACGTCGGCGTCCGCGACCAGCCGCCGCAGGGCCTCGCGCCCGCGGTCGCTCTTGAGGTCGAGCACGATCCCGCGCTTGTTCCGGTTCGCGGCCAGGTAGTAGACGGCCTCGTCGCCGACGAACGGCGGCCCCCAGCCGCGGGTGTCGTCGCCGTGCCCGGGCGGCTCGACCTTGACGACGTCCGCGCCCATCTCGCCGAGGTACTGGGTGCAGTACGGCCCGGCGAGGATGCGGGACAGGTCGACGACCTTGATCCCGTCCAGCGGGCGGACAGCAGGGGGCATCGACGGCTCCTCCTCAGGCTCGGCGTTCGGTCCTTTCTACCCGGCACCTTTCGGGAATTCACCCACCGCCCGGAGACGGCGGCCACCCGCCCGGGGGCGGCATTTCTCCCCTCATGTCCGGTTCGCCTCCACGTCACCCTGGAGATCTTGTCCGCAGTCCCGGGGAGGGAACCATGCGACGGTTCGGGGTCCTGGTGCTCACGCTCCTCACCTTCGGCACGGCGGTCGCCGCGCCCGCGGCCGCCGACGAGCCCGTCATCGCCGCGACCCCGCCCATGGGGATCTCGTGGTCCCGCGGCTGGAACCAGTGCCCGCGGATCGACGACGCCAAGGTCCGCGCAGCGGTCGACATGCTGGTCACCAGCGGCCTGAAGGACGCGGGGTACACCTACGTCGACATCGCGGGGTGCTGGGCGGCGAAGACGCGCGCCGCCGACGGCAGGCTCGTGCCCGATCCCGTCAAGTACCCGGACCTGCCGGGGCTCATCGCGTACGTCCACGCCAACGGCCTGAAGTTCGGACTGCACAGCGGCACCGGCGCGCTCGTCTGCGGCAGCGCGATGCCCGGCTCGCGCGACCACGAGGAACTGGACGCGCAAACGTTCGCGGGCTGGGGCGTCGACTACCTCGAGTACGACACGTGCGGCGGCGAGAACGGGGTCGCGGCGGCCGCCAAGAAGATGGGCGACGCGCTCAAGCGCACCGGGCGGCCGATCACCTTCGCCATGATCGACACCTTCTCGGCGAACTACCGCCAGTGGGAGTGGGCCCCCGGAGCCGGAGCGCACACGTGGCAGCTCACCAGCGACCTTTCGGACAACTTCGCGTCTGTGATGCAGGCCGTGGACAAGCAGATCCCGCTCGCCGGGCACACCGGCCCCGGCGGCTGGAGCGACCCCGGCTACCTCAACTTCAGCATCCTCGACCCGTGGGTGCGGCGCGCGCAGTTCTCGTTGTGGGCGCTGCTGAACGCGCCGCTCATGCCGAACGAGGCGTTCCCGCTGGACACGCTCGGCAACCGGGACGTGATCGCGGTCGACCAGGACTGGTCGGGCACCCCGGGCCGGAAGATCCGCGACCTCGGCGACGCCGAGGTCTGGGCGAAGCCGATGTCCGACGGCTCGGTCGCCGTGCTCCTGCTGAACCGTGGCCGGTCCGCCCGGACGATCGCGTTCGACCTCGCGGAATCCGGAGTCGCGGCGGCGTCCGCCTACCGGGTCCGCGACCTGTGGACCGGCGCCGAGCTGACCAGCACCGGCACGCTGCGCACGTCCGCGCGGGCGAGTTCCGGGACTTTCCTTCGCGTGTGGCCGGGTCAGCCGTCCCCCGCCGAGCCGCTGGTGACGCTGGGCGTGGACCTGCCCGAGGGCTTCCTGGCCGGCCAGGCGGTACCGGGCACCGTGACGCTGACCAACGACGGCGACACCCCGATCACCGACGCGCGGTACGCGATCACCGTGCCGTCCGGCTGGGAGCTGGACGGCCCCGCGCAGGTCGACGTCCCCCGGGTTTCCCCCGGCAGCACGGTGACGCGGGAAATCACGCTGCGGCCGGTCGCGGCACCGGCCGCGAAGGTGCTGGTCGGGGTGAGCGGCGGGTACACGAGCGAGTTCGGCCCGCGGTCCGCGGCGGGCTCCGCCGAGGCACCGCTGGTGACCGCGCCGGGGACCGGGACGACGTACCTGGACACGCGGCCGTGGCTGTACTCGGAAAACGGGCTCGGCCCGGTGGAACGCGGCAGCGTGGCCAACGGGCGCGCGATGGCGGTCGGCGGCGTCGGCTACGCGCCGAACAGCGGGATCGGCGTGCACGCACCTTCGGTGATCCGCCTGTACCTGGGCGGGGCGTGCACGTCGTTCACCACCCAGTACGGCGTCGACGACGCCTCGGGCGCGCAGGCCACGGTGACGTTCCGGGTGCTGGGCGACGGCCGGGAGCTGTTCTCGACCGGCATCGTCCGGCGCGGCACGGCGCCGCAGAAGCTGACGATCCCGGTCACCGGCGTGCAGCAGCTGGCCATCGCGGTCGACGACGGCGGCGACGGTTCGGCGGAGGAGTACGCGGACTGGATCGCGCCGAACGTCAGGTGCTGAAGGCTCCTTCGAGGAGCGTGACGGCCTGGGCGGTCCGCCGGTAGAGCACGTACCGGCCGTCCCGGACCTTGCTGACCAGGCCCGCCCGGTGCAACGCGCTCAGGTGGTAGGAGACGGTGCCCGGGCTGTACCCCGTCCGGGTGGCGAGCTCCGCGGTCGACCGCGCGGGTTCGAGATCGGTCAGCAGCGCCGCCCGGGCCGCGCCGACGACCGGCGCGATCCGGCCCGGCCGCCGGTCGGCGCCCGTGCCGACGCCGTGGGCCGGGTAGCCGAGGACGACCTGGCCGGGAACGTCGATCTGGATGCTGGTGCCGGGCCAGCTGAGCACGCCCGGGGCGAGGACCAGCTCCCGGCCGGAGACGTCGGCCTCGCCGTCGAACGGCTTCACGACCGTGATCGCGTCGCCGGCCCAGCCGATGGTCGGGTGCAGGCTGCCGAGCACCCCGCCGATGCCGTGGCGGGCGATGGCCTGCGCGCGGTGGGTGATGTCCCGGTCGAGGACCGCCTGCAGGCCGGTCCAGTCCTCGGCCAGCGCGTCGCGCCAGAACCGGGCGAGGCCGTTGGCCAGGCGCCGGGGCATCGACCCCGATTCGACGCTCCGCCGGGCGCCGACCGGCAGCGGTCTGGTCCAGTGGACCTGGGTGTAGGCCAGCACCTGGGTCTCGACCTCGTCCTGCGTGGCCGCCTCGATCCGGGCGATCTGCTCGTCGAGGAGGTCACGCGGCCGGGTGGCCGTGCCCGGCTGCGGGGTGAGCAGGTCCGGGGTGTAGACCTCGCCGGGGCGCGGCAGCAGGTCCAGGAGCAGGGCGACGTCGGGGTGGGCGAGCGCCGCGCGGGCGAGCGGGCCGGGGTCGCCGAACACCGGGTGCCGGCCCGCGTCGCCGGCGAGCTTCAGCCAAGCGAGGGACTCCGCCGCCAGCGACGGGGAAAACCGTGTCCTGGCCACCGTTTCGGCGTCGACCCGCAGCTTGAACACTCACCGACCGTAGCAGCCTGGACGGCGGATTTGAACCGGCTCGAATCCTTTCCCGTCGAGGGTTGCCGCGAGGTTGGGTGAGGCGGTGTGCTTCCGACGTGCGAGGACAGTCGCCGCCGTGGCCGCCGTGCTGCTCGCCTCGGCACCGGCCGCCCCGGCCCACGCCGCCGAGCCGCCCGCCGTCGGCTACCGCGCGTGTTCCGTCGTGCGCACCATCGCCTGGCACGGCTGGGTGGCCGGCGCCGACGGGCGGTACCACCCCGTCACGGTCCTCCGGCCGTACGCGCTCAGCGTGGTGTTCCCGGTGACCCGGTTCCCGGCGCCGGTGCACTGAGCTCGAGCAACCGGGCTTCGGCGTCCCGCAGGTAGCGGTCCAGCGCGGCCTCCGCGGCGGCGAACCGGCCGCGACGCAGGTCTCGCAGGATCTTTTCGTGGCAGTCCAGGAACGGCTCGTAGAACTCGCGCGTGTTCTCGTTGAGCACGAAGAACAGCCGCGTTTCGGCGAGCACCTGGCGCATCGTCGCGGACAGGCGCTCGCTGCCGGCCAGGTCCGCGAGGGCCTGGTGGAAGTGGATGCTCGCGGTGCCGACCGACGGCCAGTCCTCGGCCGCCGCCGCCACCCGGCCGTCCCGGAGCGCCTGCTCGACCACCGAAAGATCCACTGTGGACAGCTCGGCCGCGCGCCGCAGGGCGCCGCATTCGGTGGCGCGGCGGACGACGTAGAGGTCCTCGATGTCCTCCGTCGTCAGCTCGCGCACGAACACGCCGCGGTTCAGCTCGTGCACGGCCAGCCGCTCGTGGGCGAGCAGCTGGAACGACTCGCGCAGCGTGTTGCGGGAGACGCCGAGCGCCGAGCTGATCACCGGCTCGGACAGCCGTTCACCGGGGGCGAAGACGCCGTCGGTGATGTACTGGCGCAGGATCGCCGCGACCCGCTCGGCCGTGCCGCTGCGCTCGAGCAGGTGCCGCGCGCTCTCCAGCCCCGAGGCATCGACGGTCACGGCACTACCTGACGCCGAGTTCGAAGTCGAGGCTGTAGCGGTTGCCCGGCATCGCCCCCGCGGCCTTCGCGCCGTCGATCGGCAGCACGACGCCGTTGACGAACCGTGACTCGTCGCTCGCCAGGAACACCACGGCTTTCGCGACTTCCCACGCCTCGCCGACGCGCGCCGCGGGCGTGCTCGCGACCAGCTGGTGCTGCTTGGTCTCGAACTCCTCCGGCGAGTTGAGCGTACTGCGCAGCATGTCGGTGTCGATCGCGCCCGGGTTGATCGTGTTGGCCCGGATGCCCTGGTGCGCGTGGGCGACGGCGATCGACTTCGTCAGCCCGACCAGCGCGTGCTTGGTGGCGTTGTACACCGGGTCGCCGGGGCGGCCCATCACGCCGCCGTTCGACGACGTCGTGATGATGCTGCCTGCCTTTTGTTCGATCATGTGCGGCAGCACGGCACGGGTGCCGAGGAAGGCGGCCCGCACGTTGAGGGCGAAGATCCGGTCGAACTCCGCCAGCGTCGTGTCCACAAGGGACTTCCCGAGGTGGATGCCGACGTTGTTGAACAGCACGTCGATGCGGCCGGCCTCGGCTATCACGCCGGCCACGAACGCCGCCACGGCGTCCTCGCCGGTGGCGTCCACTAGGGAATGGCGGTAGCCGTCGACCGCTTCCGCGGGCTCGCGGATGTCAGCGGCGAAGACCGTCGCGCCCTCGGCGAGGAACTCCTTCACGGTGGCCAGGCCGATGCCCCGCGCGCCACCGAAGACCACCGCAACCTTGCCGGCCAACCGACCCATGTTCACTGCCCTGCTCTCAGTCGTGCTGTCTGCTCTTCGTCCACCACGTAGTCCTCGGGCAGCCGGACGAGGGCATCCGGGTCCCCGAGGTAACGCACTTCGACCCCGTACACCTCGCGCGCCGCCGCCACCGAGACGTACCCCTCGACGACGTCGTCGAGGACCGCCGCCACCGGCCGCTCGGACGGCGGCCCGTACCCACCGGCACCCGGCAGCGTCACGTCCACGACGGACCCCGCGGTCAGCGCCACCCGGCTCTTCGCGGGCAGGTCCGCTCCGCCGCGCAGGCCGAAGCGACCCGGCGCACCCGGCCGGCCACCGTCCACACCGGACGCCGCGGCGCGGACCCGGTCCACGTTCCCGTTGACGCTCCAGGAAGCCGAACTGAGCCCTGGCGCTCGTGAGTGGTAATTCGGGTTAGAACCCGAATTACCACTCACGAGGCCGCGGAGCGCCATCGTGGTCACCTGTCCGAGTCCGCCGCGGAACCGGCCCGCGCCGCCGGAGTCGGTCCGCAGCGCGCGGGTGTGCTGGACCAGCGGCGCCATCGTCTCGATCACCTCGGTCGGGGTCGAGCGCAGGCCGCTCGGGAACCCCGTGGTGGACAGGCCGTCCTTGTCCGCTCGCGCGCCCATCCCCCCGGTCTGGAAGACGTTCAGCATGAACCCGGGCCCGCGCCAGATGGTCATCCACAGCGCGTCCGCGCTCGGCGCGATCGCCGTGCCGGGGAGCGCGCCGATCAGCAGCGACGGCAGGAAGTGCCCGATCAGGTGCCGGGACGCGACCGGTGCCGGCGGCAGGCAGTTCAGCACCGAGCCTGCGGGCGCGGTGACGTGCACCGGCCGGAACGAGCCGGCGTTGTGCGGCACCTCCGGCGAGATCGCCGCCTTGACCGCGAACGACGCATACGCCCGCGTGTAGTTGAGCACCACGTTGATCCCGCGACGGCTCTGCGGCGAGGAGCCGGCGAAGTCGAGGTGGATCTCGTCACCGGCCACCGTGGCCGCGACGCGCAGGACGATCTCTTCGTCGTCGAAGCCGTCGGTGACGATCTCGTTGGTGTACGTCCCGTCGGGCAGTTCCCGCAGCGCGTCGCGCAACGCCCGCTCCGAGCGGTCCATGATCTCGGCGGCGACGTCGTCCAGGCTTTCCAGCCCCAGTTCGGCCAGCAGCCGCAGCAGGCTCGCCGCGCCGACCTCGTTGCCGGTGACCTGCGCGTACAGGTCGCCGACGGTCTCTTCCGGCGTCCGGACGTTCGCCCGGATCAGCCGTTCCAGGTCGGCGTTGACCTCGCCCGCGCGGAGGAACTTCAGGATCGGCAGGCGCAGGCCTTCTTCGAAGACCTCGTGGGCCTCGGCGGACACCAGCCGCCCGCCGATGTCCGGTGCGTGGCAGCAGGACGCGAACCACGCGACCAGCCGCTCGCCCCGGAACACCGGGGTCGCCACCGTGATGTCGTTGATCTGGCCCGCGGTCTGCCACGGGTCGTTGGTGAGCAGCACGTCACCGGGTTCGAGGGTCTCCGGCGGGTACGCGGCGACGAAGTGGTGCATGCCGGTCGCCATCGCGTTGATGTGCCCCGGCGTGCCGCCGACGGACTGGCCGATCATCTCCCCACGCGAGTCGAACACCGCGCAGGCCAGGTCGAGCGACTCGCGGACGACCGCGGAGAAGGCGGTGTTGACCAGCGCGTTCTGTTGTTCGGCGAGGATCGACTGCAGGCGGTTGCCGAACAGCCCGGCCAGGATGGGGTCGCTCACACGGTCACCTCCAGCGCGCCGTCGGTCCGGACGACGCAGTGCGCGCCGGGCGGGACGACCACAGTGGACTCGCGTTCCTCCACGATGGCCGGTCCGTCGACGCGAGTGCCCGCTGCCAGCCGGTACCGGTCGAACACCGCCGTGTCGACAAATCCACCCGCCGACGGGAAGTATGCCTGGCGGGTGCCCTTCCGCGCCTGCCCGGAGGAAGCCGCGGTCAACCGCAGCGTCACGGCCGGTTTCGGCCCACTCGAAACGACCCGCCAGTTCAGCACCTCGACGCCGACCTCGGGCCCGGTGCGCCGGTAGAGCGCACGGTAGGTGCGGGTGAACTCGTCGATCAGCGTTCCGGGCCACTCGCCGTCGTGGACCGGAACGCGAATCTCGTAGCCCTGTCCGGCGTACCGCATCTCGGCGATCCGCCGGTGCGCCACCTCGTCCACTCCGGACTTCGCGAGCAGCGCCGCGCCCTCGGCTTCCATCTCGGCGAACAGCGCGTCGACCTGCTCCCACGCCAGGTCGGGGACGGCCGCGCGGGCGGACCGCACGAAGTCGAACGCCAGCGGCGCGGTCAGGAACCCGGCCGCGCTCAGCACCCCGGCGGCCGGCGGCGCAACGACCGAGGGCGCCCCGAGCGCTCGCGCGACGCCGACGCCGTGCACCGGGCCCGCGCCGCCGAAGGTGTACATCGGGAGCTTCGCCGGGTCGTGGCCACGCTCGACGGCGTGCACCCGAGCCGCGTTGGCCATGTCCTCGTTGACGCTGGTGTGGATGCCCCACGCGGCCTCTTCGACGCTCACGCCCAGCGGCCCGGCGATCCGGTCACGGATGACCGAACGGGCCGCCTCGGCGTCCAGGCGCATCTCGCCGCCGAGGAAGTAGCCGGGATCGAGGTAGCCGAGCACCAGGTCGGCGTCGGTGACCGTGGGTTCGGCGCCGCCGCGGCCGTAGCAGACCGGGCCGGGCTCGGACCCGGCCGAGTCGGGTCCGACGGTGAGCAGGCCGAGCGCGTCGATCCGGGCGATCGAGCCGCCGCCGACGCCGATCTCGATCATGTCGGTGACCGGCACCCGCACCGGCAGCCCGGACCCCGGCAGCAGCCGGTACTTGCGGTCCACTTCGAACTCGTGCGTCACCAGCGGCGCGCCGCCGGCGATCAGGCACAGCTTGGCCGTGGTGCCGCCCATGTCGAAGGCCAGCAGATCGGCCGGGCCCAATGTGGCAGCCGCCAGCGCCCCGCCCGCCGGGCCGGACTCGAGGATGCGGATCGGGTACCGGGCCGCGGTGTCCACAGTGGCCAGACCACCGTTGGACAGCATGATGTGCGGCGCGCGGGTGATCCCCAGCCGGTGCAGCCGTTGTTCGAGGTCGCGCAGGTACCGCTCGGTGAGGTCCTGGACGTAGACGTTCGCGACCGTCGTCGAGGCCCGCTCGAACTCGCGGATTTCGGGGACGACTTCGGAGGAGAGCGCCACCCGCAGCGAGGGCGCGACCTCGGCGAGGATCTCCGCGGTCCGGCGTTCGTGCGCCGGGTTCGTGAACGCGTGCAGGAAGCAGACCGCGACGGCCTCGATCCCGCGGTCCGCCAGCTCCCGGCCGAGCCGTGCGACGAACTCCTCGTCGAGTCCGATGTGGACGGACCCATCGGCGAGGATCCGTTCGGGGACGTCGAACCGCAGGTGCCGCGGGACGAGCGGCGCGGGCAGTTCCAGGTGCAGGTCGTACAGCTCGTACCGGTGCTCGCGGCGCATTTCCAGGACGTCCCGGAACCCGGCAGTGGCGAGCAACGCGGTCCGCGAGCCCGTGCGTTCGATCAGGGCGTTCGTGACCAGCGTCGTCCCGTGCACCACCTGGTCGACGGCGCCGAGGTCCGGGAGCAGCGCGGCCAGGCCCTCTTCGACGGCCCGGGCCGGCTCGTCGTGCGTGGTCAGGACCTTGCCGACGGCGACGATCCCGGTCTCGTCCAGCGCGCAGAGGTCGGTGAAGGTGCCGCCGATGTCGACGCCGATCCTCATGTCCGGTACCACCGCGGCGAGGTGTTGAGCGGCGGCTTCAGCTTGGCCTTCACGACCAGGACGTTCGGTTCGTCGGACTCGACGAACTCGCCGAGCAGCCGCCGGAACGCCCGCCCGAAACCGGAGACGCGGTCGGCGTGCACCCCGAACGACCGGGCCAGGCCGACGAAGTCCGGGCTGTCCCAGTCGACCCCGCGGCGCGGCAGGCCCTCGCGGTCCTGGTCGTAGCGCAACATTCCGTACCCGCCGTCGTCGACCAGGACGACCGTGACCGGCAGCTGTTCCTGCGCGAGCGTCGCCAGGTCGCCGCAGGCGTAGAGGAACCCGCCGTCGCCGGTGATGCAGATGGCGCGGCCGGTGCCGGCCGCGGCCGCGCCGAGCGACGCCGGGAAGCCGTAGCCGAGGGTGCCCCAGCCCATCGGGTAGGCGAGCTTGCGCGGCGCCCGCACCCGGTGGAAGCCGCCGACCCAGTAGCCGGCCACGCACATGTCCGAGACCAGCACCGCGTCCGTCGGCAGCACCTCGTCCAAAGTGGACAGGAAGTCGTAGGCCTGCGGTTCCTCGTCGCGGATCCGCTGGCGCACGCGCCGGCCGATACCGGCCAGCCGCAGTGTGATGTCGTCGAGCCCGTCCCGCTGCTTCGGCAGGAGCCGCTCGACGATCGAGCGGGCGTCCCCGACGAGCGTGAGGTCGGGCTGGTAGTTCTTGGCGGCGTCGTCGGCGTCGACGTTGACGGCGATGAGCTGGGGTGGCTTCGGCATCCGCCAGTTCTGCGTCATCAGGCCGTCGAAGTCGGTGCCGATGGCCAGCACGACGTCGGCTTCGTCCCACAGCTCGCCGACCTCCGGCGTGTGCACCGGGTTCGGCGCCAGGCACGGGTGGTCGAGCGGGAGCAGCCCGCGGGCGGCGAACGTGGTGATCACCGGCGCGGCGAGCTTTTCGGCGAGGGAACCGATCGCGTCGCCGGCGCCCGACCGCAGCGCGCCGCCGCCGGCCCAGATCAGCGGGTGCCGCGCTTCGGACAGCATCGCCTCGGCCCGCGCGAGGTCGGGGACGTCGACGTCGGGCTTGCGGTGCGGCGCGGGCGGCCGCCGGTGCGGCACCTGTTCGCGCAGGTAGTCGGTCGGCACGCCGAGGTAGACCGGGCCGCTCTGCGGCAGCTGCGCGAGCCGGGCGGCGCGGTGGACGGTGGTGCCGATCTGGTCGGCGGCCCGCACGGTGAACCCGCCTTTGGTGACCGGCGCGAACATCGCCTGCTGGTCGGACGTCTCGTGCAGCACACCTCGGACGACGCCGGGCCGCCGCAGCGTCGAGGGGATGTCGGTGGCGATGATCAGCACCGGGGCCGCGGAGGCCATGGCTTCGCCGACCGCGCCGAGCGTGTTCGCCGCGCCCGGGCCGGTGGTCACCAGCGCGACGCCGAGCTTGCCGGTGGCGCGGGCGTAGCCGTCGGCCGCGTACCCGGCGGTCTGTTCGTGGCGGACCCCGACGAGCTTGATGCCGGTCTCGCCGAGCGCCTCCCACAACGGCAGGTTGTGCACCCCCGGGAGGCCGAAGACGATCTCCGTTCCGAGCGCTTCCAGCGCGTCCACCAGCTCCCGAGCACCACTCACAGCCACGACTCGGATACTGCCAGATCGTTGAACGATCTGGCAATCACCCCCCAGCCGGCCGGTCTGCCGCAGCTTGTCGTGAGTGGTAATTCGGGTTCTAACCCGAATTACCACTCACGACCACCAGCCACGGCAGACGGTGACTAGACGATGTTGCGTTCGGCACTCGTCGCGCCCGCGGCGAACCGGCGGACGTCCAGCTCGGCGATGTCCACCGACGGCGGTCGCCGCAGGTAGCGGTCCCGGATCAGCTCGCCGGTGGCCGGGCCCATCTGGAAGCCGTGCCCCGAGAAACCGGTCGCGTAGAAGAACCGCGACAGCAGGACGCTTTCCCCGATGATCTGGTTGCGGTCCGGCGTCATTTCGTACAGCCCGGCCCAGGCCGTCCGGATGCCGGCGTCGAGCACGGCGGGGATCCGGCGGCCCGCGAGCTCGGCCAGCCGCGGCAGCCACTCGCCCGCGTCGTAACGCGTGTCGAAACTAGGGACGCCGTCGTCTGTGTCGTCTTCGGAGAACGACATCGCCAGGCCGGGGCCTTCGCGGTGGAAGTAGAAGGCCGACGGCATCTCGATGGTGAGCGGAACCGATTCCGGCAGCCCGGGCACCGGCCCGGTGAACACGACCTGCCGCCGGTACGGGCGCACCGGCAGGTCCAGCCCGGCCAGCTCGCCGATCCGGCCCGACCACGCGCCGGCCGCGCACACCACCGCGCCGGTCCGGACGAACCCCGCCGTCGTGACGACGCCGGTCAGCACGTCGCCGTCGCGCTCGATCCCGGTGACTTCGACGCCGGTCCGCAGCTTCGCGCCGTGCGCGCGGGCCGCCTTCGCGTAGCCCTGGACGACGGCGTCCGGCGTCGCCTTGGCGTCCTCCGGCGACCAGAGCGCGGCCACGACGCCGTCGGTCTCCACCAGCGGGAGCACCTTCTTCGCTTCGGCGGGGTCGAGCAGGTGGCTGCGGACGCCGTGCTCGCGCTGGAGCTCGGCACAGCGTTCGAACGCGGGCACGTCGGCGGGGTCGGTGACGAGGTAGAGGTAGCCGTCGCGGCGGAAGTCGATCTCGGTGCCGAAGTCGCGGGAGAAAGCGCTGTACGCGGCCAGTCCGCGCAGGCCGAGCTCGACGTTCACGCGACTGGTGAACGACGAGCGGATGCCGCCCGCGGCCTTCGCCGTCGAGCCGCCGCCCAGCTCGCCGCGGTCGAGCAGTAGCACGCCGACGCCGGCTTCGGCGAGCCGGAACGCGCAGCTGACGCCGATGACGCCACCGCCGATCACGACGCATTCGGCCATCGGTGGCAAGGACGTTCCCCCGGCGCCGACAGCAGTCATAATCGCCAGAGTAGAACGTGATCCACCGGCGGCGGCCGAGCGCGTAGAGTCGGCGTGCCGAGTGCGGAAGGTGATGTCCCATGGCGATGATGCCCGTGACCGATTCGATGTTCCTCCTCGTCGAAACGCGCGAGCATCCGATGCACGTGGGCGGTCTGCAGCTGTTCAAGAAACCTGATGGCGCCGGCGACGAGTACCTCCGCGACATCCGGAAGTCCCTGCTCGAATCGGACAACATCCGCTCGGTGTTCCGGCGGCGCCCGGCTCGGCCGGTGAACACGATGGGCCACGTGGTCTGGGCGAACGACACCGAACTCGAGCTCGACTACCACTTCCGGCATTCGGCGCTGCCACGGCCGGGCCGTGTCCGCGAACTGCTGGAGCTGACGTCCCGCTGGCACAGCACCCTGCTCGACCGGCACCGGCCGCTCTGGGAGACCCACCTCATCGAGGGGCTCGACGACGGCCGGTTCGCCGTCTACACCAAGGTCCACCACGCGCTGATGGACGGCGTTTCGGCACTGCGCCAGCTGCAGGGCACGCTCTCGGACGACCCCGCGGACATGGATTGCCCGCCGTGGTGGGGCAGCCGGCGCAAGCCCTCCGGCGAAGAACGCGTGAAGCGCCCCCGGTCGCTCCTGCAGACCGCGAGCAAGACGGCCAACCAGCTCGCGAGCCTGGCTCCGGCCGCGATGAAGGTGGCGCGGGAGGCGTTCGGCGAACACACCCTGACCCTGCCGGGGCAGGCGCCGAGAACGATGCTCAACGTGCCGATCGGCGGCGCGCGGCGGTTCGCGGCGCAGAAGTGGTCACTGGAGCGCGTCCGGCAGGTGGCGACGGCGGCCGGGGTGTCGCGCAACGACGTCGTGCTCGCGATGTGCTCGGGCGCGCTGCGGGACTACCTCATCGAACAGCGCGCCCTGCCGGACGCACCGCTCATCGCGATGGTGCCGGTGTCGCTGCGCCGCCAGAACGACCCCGGCGAGGCGGCGGGCAACAGCGTCGGTGCGCTGCTGTGCAACCTGGCCACCGACCTGCCGGACGCGGGCAAGCGGCTCGTCACGATCCACCAGTCGATGCGCAACGGCAAACGGCTGTTCTCGGAGCTGACGCCGTTGCAGACGTTGCTGCTGTCGGCGGTGAACGTCGCGCAGCTCGGCGTCTCCCCGATCCCGGGCGTCGTCAAGAACACGCGGCCGCCGTTCAACCTGGTGATCTCGAACGTGCCCGGCCCGCGCAAGCAGATGTACTGGAACGGCGCCCAGCTCGACGGCATCTACCCGGCGTCGGTGCTGCTCGACGGCCAGGCCGTGAACATCACGCTGACCAGCAACGGCGACCACCTCGACATCGGCGTCACGGGGTGCCGCCGCAGCGTCCCGCACCTGCAGCGGATCCTGACCCACCTCGACACGGCCCTGGTGGAACTCGAAGCCGCGGTGAGGTAGCCCGCTCACCGGCTCCCCCATCGGAAGGAATCTTTCCGAACTCGCTGGTCAGCTTTGTGGCGCGCTCCTAGGGTGGCGACGATCACCCCCGTAGAGAGGAGCAGGGCATGACCGAGGAGTGGACGACCCCGGACTTCGTCGAGTACGAAACCCCGATGGAGGTCACCGCCTACGCGGCCCGCATGGCGGACTGACCGATGCCGGTCGAGCCACTCCCGGAAAGCGCATTCATCGACGCCCTGCGCGGACTTTCCGGCCGGTACTGGGGAACGCACCCGTTCCACCGCCGGCTGCACGCGGGCGAGCTCGACGAGCGCGCGCTGCGGATCTGGGCGGCGAACCGCTGGTACTACCAGTGCGTGCTGCCCCAGAAGGACGCGGCGATCATCAGCAACTGCCCGGTGCCGGAGATCCGCCGCCAGTGGCTCGACCGGATCGTCTACCACGACGGCGTGAGCGCCGGCACCGGCGGGATCGAACGCTGGCTGCGGCTCTGCACGGCGGTCGGGCTGGACCGCGACGAGGTTCTCGATGAACGGCACGTCGCTCCCGGCGTCCGGTTCGCCGTGGACGCCTACGTGACCTTCGCCCGGACGAAACCGTGGCAGGAGGCCGTCGCGTCGGGACTGACCGAGATGTTCGCCGGGCACCTGATGCAGCAGCGGGTGGCGGACATGCTCGCTCATTATGCGTGGATCGCCCCCGACGACCTCGCCTACTTCACCAACCGGATCGACAAGGTCGCCGGCGAGGGCAAGGACACCCTCGACATCGTGGTCCGCCACTGCGTCACGCGCGAACAGCAGGACCGCGCGATCTCCGCGCTGGCCTTCAAATGCGACGTCCTGTGGTCGATGCTCGACGCGATCGAGCGGGCGGCCGCGTGATCACCGCCGAGTCCGTCCCGCAGCTGCGCCGCGGCGTGCGGCTGTCCTTCGACCACGTCCGGGAGACACACGTGCTGCTGTTCCCCGAAGGCGTCCTGGTGCCGAACGCCACCGCGGCCGCGGTGCTCGAGCTCTGCGACGGCGCCCGGTCCGTCACCGAGATCACGGCGGCGCTTTCCCGGCGCTACTCCGGCGTGCTCGCGCAGGACGTCCTTTCCGTGCTGTCCCGGCTGAACGAACGGCGGGTCGTCGCATGGACGTGAGCCCGCCGCTGGGCCTGCTGGCCGAGCTGACCCACCGCTGCCCGCTGCACTGTCCTCATTGCTCGAACCCGGTGGAACTGACCTCTCGCGCCGCCGAACTGTCCACTGCGGACTGGCTGGCGGTGCTGTCCCAGGCGCGGGAACTGGGTGTGCTGCAGGTGCACATGTCCGGCGGCGAGCCGTTGCTCCGGCCGGACCTGCCCGAGCTGGTCGCGCACGCGAGCGGGCTCGGCTGCTACGTCAACCTGGTCACTTCGGGGCTCGGCCTGACGGCTTCGCGGCTCGGCGACCTCGTCGAGCGCGGGCTGGCGCACGTCCAGCTGTCGGCGCAGGGCGCGACCCGGGAGCGGGCCGACCTGCTGGCCGGGGCGAAGGCGCACGACCGGAAGCTCGTTGCGGCGGCGCTGGTGAAGGAGTCCGGGCTGCCGCTGTCGTTGAACGTGGTGCTGCACCGGCGCAACCACGACCAGATCGCCGGGATCATCGAGCTGGCCGAGCGGATGGGCGCGGACCGGCTGGAGCTGGCGAACACCCAGTACTACGGCTGGGCGCTGCGCAACCGGGACGCGCTGATGCCGACCGCCTCGCAGCTCGCGGCCGCGGAGCCACTGGTGCGGGCGGCGATCGCGCGCCTGCGGGGCACGATGGAAATCGTCTACGTCGTGGCCGACTACCACGAGCCGTACCCGAAGCCGTGCATGTACGGCTGGGGTGCGCGGCAACTGACCGTGGCACCGGACGGGACGGTGCTGCCGTGCCCGGCGGCGTCGGCGATCTCGACGCTTTCGCTGTCGTCCGTTCGGGATACACCGCTGGCCGAGATCTGGTACCGCTCGTCGTCGTTCAACGCCTACCGCGGCGAGGAGTGGATGACCGAGCCGTGCCGCACGTGCGACCGCCGCGGGCTCGACTTCGGCGGCTGCCGCTGCCAGGCGTTCCTGCTCACCGGTGACGCCGCGGCGACCGACCCGGTGTGCTCGCGGTCGCCTGAACGCGGCGTGGTCGATCTGATCCTGACCCGTCCGCCGGAGACCGATCTGGTCATGCGCCGGTGAAGGTGATCCTGCTCGGCACCGCGGCGGGCGGCGGGTGTCCACAGTGGAATTGCGCGTGCCGCTACTGTGTAGCGGGACTGGAACCGCGCTCGCAGGACTGCGTCGCGATCAGCGCGGACGGCGTCGGCTGGTACCTGCTGAACTGTTCGCCGGACATCCGGGCGCAGATCCTCGGGACGCCGGAGCTGCGGGCCGGGCCGGGGCCGCGCGAGATCCCGCTGCGGGGCGTGCTGCTGACGGACGCCGAACTCGACCACGCGCTGGGCCTGCTGATGTTGCGCGAGTCGGGCGGGCTCCCGGTGTGGGCGCCACCGGCGGCCCTGTCCGCGCTGTCGCCGTTCCGCGCCATCGTGGACGGCTACGGCGGCTGGACGTGGTCGTCCGATGTGGACATTCCCGGGTTGCGCGTCGACGTGCTGCCGGTGAGCGACAAGCGGCCCAAGTACGCCTCGGCCGGCGCCGACGGCCCCTGGGTGGTCGCCTACCGGATCTCCGACCCGGCGACCGGCGGGGTGCTCGTGTACGCGCCGTGCCTGCGGAGCTGGCCCACCGGGTTCGACGCGTTCGTGGCGGACGCTTCTCTCGTGGTGCTGGACGGGACGTTCTACGCGCCGGACGAGATGGCCGGGGTGGGCGGGCCGGACCAGCTCGCGATGGGGCACCTGCCGATCACGGCGACGCTGCCCCGGGTGGCCGGGCGGCCCTGGGCGTTCACGCACGTGAACAACACGAACCCGGTCCTCGACCCGGCGTCGGCCGAGCACGCCGCGGTACTGGCCGCGGGCGCGTCGCTGCCTCCGGACGGCGCTCGGTTCTCGTTCTGACGACCCCCAAATAACTCTTTGACAGTTGTGGTTGACTGGGGACATGCCCCACGACCACCTCCGGGTCCTGGCCCACCCGCTGCGCCTGCGCATCCTGTCGTTGCTGACGGGCACGGCCCTGAGCGCGGCGGAAGCGGCCCGCGAACTCGGCGAAACACAGGCGAACGTGAGTTACCACATCCGCCGCCTGCACGACGCCGGCCTGCTGGAGGTGGCCGAGGAGGTCCACATCCGCGGCGGCCGGGCCAAGCGCTACCGCCACCAGCCGGACTCGGGCAAGCGCCTGACTACCCGCGCGCCGGGCGAGGAGAAGCTCCTGACGAAGGCGATCGCGAACGAGCTGCTGAGACGCGCGGATTCGCGAGCGGTCGACCGCCCGGCGTCGTTGACGGACGCGGAGCTGTGGGTGGACCCGGAGCTGTGGGCGCGGCTGCTGGAGAAGGCGACGGCATTGAGCGAGGAGCTGCACGCCGCGGCGAAGCCACCGCGGACGCCGGGGACGGTACGGGTGAGCGCGAGCTTGGCCCTGTTCGAGCTGGGGAGCGCGGATTCGTGACGTCAGCCGCCGCGCATCCCACTCGCCTTCTTGCTCCGGAGCCGTTGCCGTGACCACTCCACTCCTCGCCCCGCTGCGGGAAACCCGGTTCCGCGCCCTAGTCGCCGGCCGGAGCCTCGCCGACTTCGGGAACGCCGTTGCTCCCTTCGCCTTGGCCTTCGCCGTCGTCGACCTCACCGGATCCGCCGTCGATCTCGGGATCGTCGTCGGGGCCCGGTCGATCGCCAACGTGCTTCTCCTGCTGTTCGGCGGGATGCTGGCCGACCGGCTTCCCCGGTCGGTGATCCTGCAGGGCACCGAAACCGCCGCCGCCCTCACCCAGGCCGCCGTCGCCGCCAGCGTCCTTTGTGGATTCGCCTCTGTGCCCCTGCTGGCCGGGCTCGGGTTCGTCAACGGTGCCGTCTCGGCCATCTCGCTGCCCGCGGCCGCCTCGCTCACGCCGTTGACCGTGCCCGCTCCGCTGCTCGCCCAGGCGAACGCCCTGGTCCGGCTGCTTTCCAACACCGGCCGCATCGCCGGGGCCGGGCTGGCCGGCGTGCTCGTCGCCTTCGCCGGCTCCGGGTGGGCGCTCGCCGGGAACTCGCTGCTCTTCCTCGCCGCCGCGCTGGCCTACCGGCGGATCCGGCTGCCGCGCGGTGAACGCGTTCCCGGCAGCCGCCCGCTCGCCGAGCTCGCCGAAGGGTGGCGGGAGTTCCGCGCCCGGTCGTGGGTGTGGCTCGTGGTGCTGCAGTTCATGATCGTCAACGCCGTGAACGCGGGCGCGCTGCTGGTGATCGGCCCGCTCGTCGCCGACGACACCTTCGGCCGCACCGGCTGGGGGCTCGCGCTGGCCGTGCAGACCGCCGGCTCCCTGCTCGGCGGCGTCCTGGCCGCCCACTGGCAACCGCGGCGGATGCTGTTCGCCGGCGTCGCGCTGATCATGGTCGACGCCCTGCCGATGCTCGCCCTCGGCCAGACGCCGTACCTGCTTCCGCTGCTGGCCGCGATGTTCCTCGCGGGCATCGCGATCGAACAGTTCTCCGTCGCGTGGGACGTGTCGCTGCAGGAGAACATCCCGCCCGACAGGCTCGCCCGCGTCTACTCCTACGACATGCTCGGCTCGTTCATCGCGATGCCGCTCGGCCAGATCAGCGCGGGCCCGCTGGCCGAACACACCGGCCGCTCGGCGACGCTCTTCGGCGGCGCCGCCCTGGTCGTCGGCGCGACGGCGCTCGTGTTGTGCAGCTCGCAGGTGCGCGGGCTGGTCCGCCGGGCACCGGTCGGCTCGGTCGGCTCGGGCGGCTCGGGCGGCTCGGGCGGCTCGGGCGGAAGCTAGCGGCCCACGCGGGGTCCGGACGTCAGGTCGCGGTGACCGTCGAGCCGCCACCAGCTCTCCAGTGTCTCGCGCAGCGCCTTCAGCAGCTCGCCGCCGGTCTCCAGCGGGACCAGCGCCGCCTTGCCGTCACCAACCCGCAGCGCGGCGGCCAGCCGGTCACCCTGTTCGATCAGGCCGACGACCACCCGCGTCGGCTCCCCGGCGGCGTCGACGGTCGGGATGGCTCGTTCGTACCGCCAGCCTTGAGCGTTCACCCGGCCGACAGTGGCACAGCTTTCCCCGCTCCGGTCCGGGTTTCACCCTCACGTGTGGTCAGGGCTCCCAGGGCCGCACTTCCTCCAGCAGCTTCGCCACGGCCAGCACGAGGTCGTCCGAGTGCCGCGGCCCGACGATCTGCAGGCCGACCGGCAGCCCCGCCGACGTGCGCCCGGCCGGCACGCTGATCGCCGGCTGCTGGGTCATGTTGAACGGGTAGGTGAACGGCGTCCACTCCGGCCATTCGGCCAGCCCGCTGCCCGGCGGCACGTCGTGCCCCGCCTCGAACGCGGCGATCGGGAGGGTCGGCGTGATCAGCACGTCGTAGCGCGTGTGGAACTCGCCCATCCGGATGCCGAGCGCGGCCCGCTCGGCGGTCGCGTCGAGGTAGTCGCTCGCCGTCCACTTCTCGCCGGATTCCCAGACCCGGCGCAGGCCGGGGTCGGTCCGGCTCTCGGACCCGGGCGGGAACGAGTCCAGCAGCTTCGCCGCCCCCGACGACCACAGGACGTCGAACGCCGGCTTCGGATCGGCGAACCCGGGATCGGTCTCCTCGACGTGCAGGCCGGCGTCCCCCAGCGCGCGGACCGCTTCGGCGACGATCGCGGCCACCTCCGGGTCGACGTCGACGTAGCCGAGCGTCGGCGAGAACGCGGCGATCAGCCCGCGCACGTCCCGCCGGACGGCCTCGCGGAACGACCCCACCGGCGGCGCCAGCGCGGCCGGGTCGCGGTGGTCGGGCAGCGAGAGGACGTCCAGCAGCAGCGCGGTGTCGTCCACCGAGCGCGCCATCGGGCCGGCGTGCGAGAGCGGGCCGAACGGGCTCGCCGGGTAGAGCGGGATCCGGCCGTGGGTGGGCTTGAGCCCGACGATGCCGCAGAACGACGCCGGGATCCGCACCGAGCCACCGCCGTCCGTGCCGACCGACAGCTCGCCCATGCCGGCCGCGACGGCCGCGGCGCTGCCGCCGCTCGACCCGCCCGCCGTCTTCGACGGGTCGGCCGGGTTGCGTGTGATGCCGCACAGCGGGCTGTCGGTGACGCCCTTCCAGCCGATCTCGGGCGTGGTCGTCTTGCCCAGCAGCACCAGGCCGGCCTCGCGCATCCGCGCGGCGACCGGGCTGTCGACGTCCCACGGCTGGTCCGGGTCGATGCTCTTCGAGCCTCGGACGGTCGGCCAGCCCTGAGTGAGGAACATGTCCTTGATCGACGACGGCACGCCGTCGAGCCAGCCGATCGGGTTACCGTCCCGCCAGCGGACCTCGGACGCCTTCGCCTGCTCCAGCGCGCGATCGGCGTCGACGAGGCAGAAAGCGTTGCACTCGCCGTCCCGGGCTTCGATGGCCTGCAACGCGCTCTGCGTCGCCTCGACCGGCGAAAGCTCGCCGGTCGCGTAGGCGGCGACGAGCTCGCTGGCGGTCAGCATCCTGTCGTTCATCCGGCTCCCTGGTTCCCCGACGGCACGTAGCCGAGCGTCTTGTCGACGACATTGCGCAGCGGCTCCCCGGCACGCCAGCGACGGAAGTTTTCGGCGAACACCTCGACCAGCGTGGTCCGCCAGCCGACGAAGTCCCCGGACATGTGCGGCGAGATCAGCACGTCGGGCAGGGTCCACAGCGGACTTTCGGCCGGCAGCGGCTCGGTGTCGAAGACGTCGAGCGCGGCCCCGGCGATGGTCTTGCCTTCGAGCGCCGCGACCAGGTCGGAGGTGACGACCAGCTCGCCCCGGCCCACATTGACGAACCGCGCCGACGGCTTCATCGCGGCGAACGCGCGCGCGTCGAACATGCCCTTGGTGTGCTCGGTCAGCGGCGCGACCGCGACGACGTAGTCGGCGTGCGGCAGGACCTCCGCCAGCCGCGCGGACTCGTGCACCACGCCGAAGTCGGGGTCACCGGTGCGCGCACTACGGCCGGCGCCGCGCACCCGCATCCCGGCCGCGCGCAGCAGCCGCGCGATGGCCCGGCCGATCGGCCCGGTGCCGACGACCACCACCTCGCGCTCCGCGATCCGCTCGCTTTCGCGGTGCAGCCAGCGACCCTCGCGCTGCAGGTCGTGCGAGCGCGCGAAGTCCTTCGCGAAGGCGAGTACGACGCCCAGCACGTACTCCGCGATGGCGTCGTCGAAGACGCCCCGCGAGTTCGTCAGGACCACGTCGCTCTCCCGCAGCCCCGGGAACAGCACGGGGTCGACCCCCGCGCTGGCGATGTGCAGCCAGCGCAGCCGGTCGGCCGCGTGCCACGCGCCGGGGACGGCCGTGGAGAGGAAGTCGTAGACGAAGAGGGCGTCCGCTCCGGACAACGCTTCGGCAAGGCCCGCCGCGTCCGTGTAACGCACGACCGCCCCGGATTCGACAGCACGCATGTCCGGTGGGCGGGACTCGCCGCAGAGCACTGCCAGGACGGGGAGTTCCCGGTGTTCCGAGGCGATCACGTTTGACACGGTAAAAGTCACTCGTATGATTGTCAACAATCCGAGGAACGACCCCCGGAGCACCGGACGTGTCAAACACAGACGTATTCCGGAGGCTGAGCCTTGGATTTCGACTTCCTGGCGTTCGACGGCCCGCTGGCGCAACGCGGCATCGGCGTGATCGCCCCGTTCGACCTCGCGCTGGAGCGCGAGCTCTGGCGCTGGGTGCCGATGGAGGTGTCCCTCCACCTCGCCCGCACGCCGTACGAGCCCGTGCCGGTCAGCATGGAGATGGCCCGCCTGGTCAGCGACAGCCACCACCTGGCCAGCGCCACCCGCGACGTGCTGCACGTCGAGCCCGAGGTCGTCGCCTACCTCTGCACGTCGGGCAGCTTCGTCAACGGGGTCGACTACGAGCGTTCGCTGACCAAGGCGATCTGCGACGCCGGCGCGCCGGACGCCGTCACCACCTCGGGCGCGCTGGCCGAAGTGCTGCACCAGCTCGACCTCCACCGCGTCTCGGTGCTCACGCCGTACGACGCCGACCTGACCAGCGCCCTGCACGACTTCCTCGCCGAGCTGGACGTCACGACCGTCGCCAGCGACCACCTCGGCCTCGGCGGCGGCATCTGGAAGGTCAGCTACCGGACCATCGCCGAGCGCATCCTCGCCGCCGACCACGGCGACGCCGAAGCCATCTTCGTCAGCTGCACCAACCTCCCCACCTACGACCTGATCGAACCCCTCGAAACCGCGCTCGGCAAGCCGGTGCTCACCGCCAACCAGCTGACGATGTGGGCCTGCCTGCGCCGGATGCACCTTCCCATCGTCGGACCCGGACGGTGGCTCCGTGACGTGTCGTGAAAGGTTTTCCTTGACCTCCCCTCTAGGATTGTCGACAATTTACGTCCCCTCCGGAGGTTCCGTGACCACCATCGGCTTCATCTACCCCGACCACGCGGCCGAAGACGACTACCCGCTGGCCGAGCAGCTGCTCGGCGGCATGGCCGTCGACGAAGGCGACATCCGGCTGGCGGTCGAGCACATCTACGGCACCGACAAGCACGCGGTGGCCGAGCTGCTGGACCTCGGCAGCGAGGCCCGCCTCGCCGACGGCGCCGCCCTCCTCGCCAAGCACGAGCCCGCCGCCGTCATCTGGGCCTGCACCAGCGGCAGCTTCGTCTACGGCTGGGATGGCGCCCGCGACCAGGCCGACCGCCTCGCCGCCGTCGCCGGAGTCCCGGCTTCCAGCACCTCCTTCGCGTTCGTGCACGCCGCGCGTGCGCTGGACGTCAAGCGGGTCGCCGTCGCCGCCAGCTACCCCGACGACATCGCCCGGCTGTTCGCGGACTTCCTCAAGGCCGGCGGCATCGAGGTCGTCTCGATGGCCAGCGCCGACATCGTCACGGCGGCCGAAGTGGGCACGATGAGCCCGGAAGCCGTCGTCGAGCTCGCCGTGCGCCACGACCACCCGGACGCCGAAGCGGTGCTCGTGCCGGACACCGCCATGCGCACCCTCGGCGAGATCAACGCCATGGAGGCCGCCCTCGGCAAGCCCGTGCTGACCGCCAACCAGGTGACGGTCTGGGAGGGCCTGCGCCTGACCGGCCGGCACCGGCTCGTCCGCTCGCTCGGCGCGCTCTTCCGGCACCTGCCGGACGGGAGCGCCTGAGATGGCCCTGCCACCGGGCATGCTGCCCGAGATCGAGCCGGTGAGCCGCGAGTCGACGGCCGCCGTCATCGCGCGCCAGCTGCGTGACGCGATCATGACGGGCTCCCTCCCACCCGGGACCCAGCTCGGCGAGACCGAGCTGGCCGCGCGGTTCCAGGTGTCACGGGGGCCGCTCCGGGAAGCCATGCAGCACCTGGTGTCCGAAGGGCTGCTGCGCAGCGAACGGCACCGCGGGCTGTTCGTGATCGACCTCGAGCCGGGCGACGTCTACGACATCTACGCGGCCAGGTCGGCGATCGAGCGAGCCGCCATGCTGCGCGCCCTGCGCGGCGGCTCCCGCGACCGGATCGCGGACGTCCTCGAACAGACCGTCGCCGAGATGGCGACCGCGGCGAGCGAGGACGACCCCGGCGCGCTCTCCACGGCGGACCTGAAGTTCCACGAGGCGCTGATCAACGCCTCCGGCAGCAAGCGGCTGGTGCGGATGGCCCGGACGCTGCTGATCGAGACCCGGATGTGCCTGACGGCCCTGCAGAGCACGTACCAGCGGGTCGAGGAGCGCGTGGAGGAGCACACGAAGCTGATCCAGGCCCTGCGCGACGGCGACGAGGAGACGGCGCTGGCGCTGCTCGACGCCCACATGGAGGACGCGGTGCAGCGGCTCGCGCCGGGCACGAGCCTGACGGACGGGGAAGCCCCACCGGTGCCCGGAAACGCGTGATTGCAGGGCCGACACCCGTGATTGGAGAGTCGACACCCGTGATTGGAGAGTCGACTCGCGTGATTGGAGAGTCGACTCGCGTGCCCAGGTGGACGACACGCGTACTTGGATGGACGGCACTCGGGACTGGGGGTCAGTGGGCATGGCGGGGTCCCAGGACCGGCTGGCCGGCGCGGCCGTCGCGGTAGTCGGGGGACCAGGGGAAGCGGCCGCGGGCGTCCGCGTGGACCAGTTGCAGCGCGCGGATTTCCGGGCCGTACAACGCCGCCGCGAACACCAGGTGCACCGACGGCTCCGTGAGCTCGACGACCTCGACCAGCCGGCCGTCGGCCAAGGGGAGGTGGTCGCCCGCCGCCGGGGGTGGGCCGTGCAGCACGTGGGAAGCCAGGGAGTTCAACAGGCTGCCGGCCGCGAGGATCGGCAGGCCCGTCACGACCAGCTCCGGCAAGCCGTACCCGCTCAGGCCGATCGTGTAGGCCCACGGCGGGTACGGCCCGGTTCCCTCCACTCCCTGCACCAGCCAGCCCCGGGCGGCCACGCCGCCGCGAAGCCGTTCCAGGTAACCGGATCTGTCCCGGTTCTCGCACTCGAAGCACATCGGTGACTCCTCCCCCTCGGTGGGCTCGGGATCCACCGTGCCGGAGGGCACCGACAAAAACTCAGCCCAGCGCTTCGGCCACCGCCGTGCCGAGCCGTTCTGTGGTATCCGTGCCGCCGAGGTCGGGCGTGCGCACCCGGCCCTCGTCGAGCACGCGGTCGACCGCGGCGCGGATCGCTTGCGCCGCAACGGTTTCACCCAGGTGTTCGACCAACATTGCGGCCGCCAGGATCTGCGCCACGGGGTTGGCGATCCCCTGCCCCGCGATGTCCGGAGCGCTGCCGTGGACCGCCTCGAACATCGACGGGAGTTCACCCGATGGGTTGATGTTGCCGGACGGTGCCATACCGAGGCCGCCGGTGATCGCGGCCGCGAGGTCGCTCAGGATGTCGCCGAAGAGGTTCGACGCCACCACGATGTCGAGCCGGTCCGGCGCCTGGACCATCCGCGCGGCCAGCGCATCGACGTGCATCTGTTCACTGTGGACGTCCGGGAACTCCGCCGCGACCTCGGCGAAGATCTCGTCCCAGAACGGCATCGAGTGGATCAGGCCGTTGGACTTCGTCGCCGAGCAGACTCGCAACGACCGCGTCCGCGCCAGTTCGAACGCGTACCGGATGATCCGCGTGACGCCGACTCGCGTGAAAACCGACTCCTGCAGCACGAATTCGTCGGGACGGCCGGCGTTGTGCCGCCCGCCGATCGCCGAGTACTCCCCTTCGGAGTTCTCGCGGACGATGACCAGCTCCAGCTCCTCGGCCTTCCGCCCGGCCAGCACGGACGTCGTGCCCGGAAGCAGCCGCACCGGCCGCAGGTTGACGTACTGCTGGAACGCCCGCCGCAGCGGAATCAGCAGGCCCCACAGGGAAACGTGGTCCGGGACGCCCGGGAAGCCGACCGCGCCGAGCAGGATCCCGTCGAACGCCGACAGCTGCGCGACGCCGTCGTCCGGCATCATCGCGCCGACCCGGGCGTACCGCTCGCAGCTCCAGTCGAACTCGGTCCACGCCAAGGAGAAATCGAACAGCGCGGAGGCCCGGTCGAGAACCTTGCGGGCCTCGATCGTGACGTCCACGCCGATCCCGTCGCCCGGGATGCTCGCCAAGCGGTAGGAGCTCACAGGGCCACCGCGATGTACTTGATCTCCAGGAACTCTTCGATGCCGACCGAGCCGCCTTCCCGGCCGAGCCCGGACTGCTTGATCCCGCCGAACGGCGCCGCCGGGTTCGAAACGATGCCCTGGTTGAGCCCGATCATCCCGGCTTCGAGGGCCTCCGAAACCCGCAGCGCACGCTTGAGATCGCTGGTGAAGACGTAGGAAACCAGGCCGAACTCGGTGTCGTTCGCCTTCGCCACCGCCTCGTCCTCGGTGTCGAACGGCGTGATCGGGGCGACCGGCCCGAAGATCTCCTCGTGCGTCAGCCGCGCCTCCTGGGGGACGTCGGCGAGCACGGTGGCCGGGTAGAAGTGCCCCGGCCCGTCGACGGCCGACCCGCCGGTGAGGATCCGAGCGCCGCGGTCGGTGGCGTCCTTGACCAGCTCCGTCACCTTGTCGACGGCCTTGTCGTCGATCAGCGGGCCGACCACGACGTCCTTCTCGGTGCCGCGGCCCATCGGCAGCGCCTGCATACGCTCCGTGAGCCGCCGCGCGAACTCCTCGGCGACGCCGCGCTGCACGTAGAACCGGTTCGCCGCGGTGCACGCCTCGCCGATGTTGCGCATCTTCGCCTGCATCGCGCCGTCGATGGCGGCGTCCATGTCCGCGTCGTCGAAGACCAGGAAGGGCGCGTTGCCGCCCAGCTCCATCGACGTCCGCAGGACCTTGTCGGCGCACTGCTCCAAGAGCTTTCGGCCGACGCCGGTGGAGCCGGTGAAGGAAAGCTTGCGGGCGCGGCCGTCGCGGATCAGCGGCTCCATCACGCCGCCGGAGTCGCTGGTCGTGACGACGTTGAGCACGCCCTCGGGCAGGCCCGCCTCGGCAAGGATGCCGGCCAGCGCGAGCATCGACAGCGGCGTCTGCGCGGCGGGCTTGATCACCGACGTGCAGCCGGCGGCGATCGCCGGGCCGATCTTGCGCGTCCCCATCGCCATCGGGAAGTTCCACGGTGTGATCAGCAGCGTCGGCCCGACCGGCTGCTTGGTGATCAGGAACCGGCCAGCGCCGTTCGGGGCGGTCGCGTAGCCGCCGCCGATGCGGACGGCCTCCTCGGCGAACCAGCGGAAGAACTCCGCCGCGTAGGCGATCTCGCCCTTCGACTCGGCGAGCGGCTTGCCCATCTCCAGCGTCATCAGCAGCGCCAGCTCCTCCTGGCGCTGCATCAGCAGCTCGTAGGCACGCCGCAGGATCTCGCCGCGTTCCCGGGGTGCCATCTTCGCGAAATCGGCCTGCGCCGCGACGGCCGCGTCGAGCGCCGCGACGCCGTCCGACGGCGAGGCGTCGGCGACGTGGCACAGCTGTTTGCCGGTGGCCGGGTCGACCACCGGGAACGTCTTCCCGTCCTGCGCGGCGACCCACTTGCCGCCGATGAACAGTTCCTTGCCGACCGCCTCGACGACGCCGGACTCGGTGCTCGCGCTCATCCCGACTTGCTCCTCACGTGTTGTCCCGAAGGCCATGCTATGGATATTGTCAACAATCGACAACCAGATCGGACCGACCGAGGAGCACGCTGTGGCCCAGCTCTCTCCGCTGCTCAAGCAGGCAACGCCCGTCGTGGTCGACCACGGTGAAGGGGTTTACCTCTACGACGTCGAGGGCAAACGCCACCTCGACTTCACCGCCGGCATCGGCGTCACGAGCACCGGGCACTGCCACCCCCGCGTCGTGCGGGCCGCGCAGGAGCAGATCGGCAAGCTCGTCCACGGCCAGTACACGACGGTCATGCACCAGCCGCTCCTCGAGCTGACCGAGCGCCTCGGCGGCGTCCTGCCGAGCGGGCTCGACTCGCTGTTCTACGCGAACTCGGGCAGTGAAGCCGTCGAAGCGGCGTTGCGGCTTTCACGGCAGGCGACGAAACGCCCGAACGTCATCGTCTTCCAGGGCGGCTTCCACGGCCGGACCGTCGCCGCCGCGTCCATGACGACGTCCGGGACGCGGTTCAGCGCCGGCATCGGCCCGCTGATGGCGGGGGTGCACGTCGCGCCGTTCCCGTACGCCTACCACTACGGCTGGGACGAGCGGACGGCGACGAAGTTCGCGCTGCGCGAGCTGGACTACCTCTTCCAGACCGTCTGCGCGCCGAGCGAGACCGCCGCGTTCTTCGTCGAGCCGGTACTGGGCGAGGGCGGGTACGTCCCGGCGAACACCGAGTTCCTGGCCGGGCTGCGCGAGCGCGCCGACCGGCACGGCATCCTGCTCGTCGTCGACGAGATCCAGACCGGTTTCGGCCGCACCGGGAAGTTCTGGGGGCACGACCACTTCGACGTCTCCCCCGACATCGTCCTCATCGCGAAGGGCCTGGCGAGCGGCTTCCCGCTGTCCGGCATCGCCGCTTCGCAGGAGCTGATGGCGAAGGCGTTCCCGGGATCGCAGGGCGGGACGTACGGGGGCAACGCCGTTTCGTGCGCCGCGGCGATCGCCACGCTCGAAGTCATCCAGCAGGAGAACCTGGTCGAGAACGCCGCCGAACGCGGCCGCCAGCTCATCGAGGGCGCGCGGGTGATCGCGGACAAGACGCCGTCGATCGGCGAGGTGCGCGGGCTCGGGCTGCTGGTCGGCTCGGAATTCACCACCGCCGACGGCGAACCGGACACGGCCACCGCGGCCGCCGCGCAGCAGACGGCGTCGAAGAACGGCCTGCTGCTGCTCACCTGCGGGCCGTACATGAACGTCGTCCGCATGGTGCCGCCGCTCATCGTCACCGCCGAGCAGGTCGACGACGCGCTGCGCATCTGGGGCGAGGTCGTCGCGTCCGTCACGGGGAGCTGAGCATGGCCCGGTACATCACGATCACCCTCGACAAGCGCGGCGTCTCCTGCCGCGCCCGGCTGCTGGACGACGAGGCACCCCGGACCTGCAAGGCGGTCTGGGACGCGTTGCCGCAGAGCGGTTCGGCCTACCACGCGAAGTACGCGCGCAACGAGGTCTACACGCTCGTGCCGCCGTTCGCGGAACCCAAGCCGGGCCGGGAAAATCCGACGATCACGCCGATTCCCGGCGACGTCGTGTACTTCAGTTTCGAGGCTTGGGAAATCGGCAATCCGGCATACGGCTACGACCAGGACAGCGAGGCACACGGCGATCAGGGCGCAACCGACCTGGCAATCTTCTACGGCCGCAACAACCTGCTGATCAACGGCGACGCGGGCTGGGTGCCCGGCAACGTGTTCGCCACGATCGAGGAGGGCCTGGCCGAGATGGCGGCGGCCGCGCAGGACCTGTGGCTGCGAGGTGTCGAGGGCGAGACGCTCTCGTTGGCGCGCGCCTGAACGGGCCCGGCCGCGGGGAATCCGCGGCCGGCCCGTTTCACCGCAGTGCGGTCAGCCGCTCGAATTCGGCGTCCGAAAGCCCGATTTCCGCGGCCGCACAGTTTTCTTCCAGGTGCGCGATCGACGACGTCCCCGGGATCGGGATCACCACCGGCGAACGGCGCAGCAACCAGGCGAGGGACACCTGGGCGGGTGTCGCGCCGATGTCGGCCGCGACCTTGGCGAGCACGCCGCCCGCCGTGGCGTGGTCACCCCGGGCGATCGGGAGCCACGGGACGAACGCGATGCCTTCGCGCTCGCAATAGCCGAGTACGTCGTCGGAAGCGCGGTCGGTCAGGTGGTAGCGGTTCTGGACGCTCGCGATCGGTGCGATCGCCCGCGCCTCGGCCAGCTGCGCGACGGTGACTTCGGACAGCCCGATCCGGGCGACCTTGCCCTCGTCCCGCAGCCGGGCGAGCGCGCCGATCTGGTCGGCGAGCGGCACCTGCGGGTCGAGGCGGTGCAGCTGCAGCAGCTCGAGACGGTCGACGCGCAGGCGCCGCAACGAAAGTTCCGCCTGCTGCCGGAGGTATTCGGGCCGGCCGAGCGGGACCCACTCGCCGCGGCTCGGGCGCGCGTGCCCGCACTTGGTCGCGACGAGCAGCCCCGGGTACGGGTGGAGCGCCTCGGCGAGCAGCTCCTCGTTCAGGCCCAGGTCGTAGGCGTCGGCGGTGTCGAAGAACGTCACGCCGAGGTCGGCCGCGCGGCGCGCGACAGCCTTGGCGCCGTCCTTCACGTGGTCCCATCCGGTCAGCCGCATCGCACCGAAACCCAAGCGGTGCACGGAAAGGCCGTCTTCGAAGGTGTACGTCGAGGTCATGCCGAAAGCATTGCCGTCACCACCGTCCCGAACCAGAGATTTAGTCTGAGCTAAAACCTGCAACTTGCACTCTGCGTGATTTGTTAGCGCGAACAGAGTAATGGGATTGCTCCATCCGGGGATATCCTGACGCGTCAGGCGAACCTAGGGTGATCGGACCTGACCACTGGGGTCGGCACGTCGAAGCGTCGGGACAAAGGAGAAGACGAGCCCCATGAACATCGAAACGGCCTTGAAGGAAGCCCTTTCCATCACTGGCGCGGTGGGGGCCGCCCTGGTCGACTACGAAAGCGGGATGGCGCTCGGGACACTGGGCGGCGGTGACTGGCTGGACCTCGACACCGCGGCCGCGGGCAACACCGAGGTCGTCCGCTCCAAGCTCCGGGTGATCTCCGCGCTGCGGCTCAACGACGAAATCGAGGACATCCTCATCACCCTGAGCCGCCAGTACCACTTGATCCGCCTGCTGAAGCCGGGCAAGCACGGCTCCGCACTGTTCCTGTACCTCGTCCTGGACCGGGAGCGGGCCAACCTCGCCCTGGCCCGGCACTACCTGAAGAACATCGAAACCGAGCTGGTCGTGTGACGGAGATGCCGGCCGAAGTACCCGGTGCCCCGATCCCCCTGCCCACCCGCAGGCAAGGCGGCTCCCCGGCTTTCCCGGTGCAGCAGGGACGCCGACCGTCCCACCCCGACGCCGAGGCCGCGGCCAAGGCCCTCCACGAGATCCGCGACCAGGTCGACCGGGTCAACATCACCGGCCTGCTGCTGTCCAGCCGGGACGGGCTGTTGCTGGCCGGCGACACGCAGGACATCGAAGAGGACAGCGTCGCGGCCATGTCCGCCGCCGCCGTCGGCCTCGCCACCCGATTCATCGGGCAGGCCGGCCTCGGTGAAGCCCGGGGTGCGATGTTCCAGGGCTCGCTCGGCCACATCTGCGTCTTCCCCGTGCAAGGTCCCGTCCTGCTGGTCGTGTTCGCCCGGCCGGACACGACCATGGGCCTGTTCAACGTCGTCGCACGGCAGGCGCTGACGTTGCTCCAGGACGCGCTGAACACGGCAAACTGACCACCGCGGCTCCTCCGCGCGAAAACGTGAATATCCTTCATGGCGGCGTACCGCCGGTACGTACTACGCTGCGGTAACCACAGCGACGGCGCGGAGGAGAAACTGCCGATGGGCGACGTGGCGACACGCCTGGCGGAGATCGTCGGAGAGAAAAACCTGCTCACGGGCGAGGCGATCTCGGAGGACTACGCGCACGACGAAGCACTGACGGCGGAGCCGCAGAAGCCCGCGTACGTCGCGAAGCCGGCAACGGCCGAGGAAGTCGCGGAGCTGCTGAAGGCGGCTTCGGAGTACAACGTCCCCGTGACAGCCCGTGGCTCCGGCAGCGGGCTGTCCGGGGCGGCCCGGCCGAAGGCGGACGGGCTGCTGATCTCCTTCGAGCGGATGAACACCGTCCTCGAAGTCGACACCGGGAACCACGTCGCCGTCGTCCAGCCCGGCGTCACCCTCGCCGAACTCGACGCCAAGACCGCCGAAGCCGGGCTCGGCTACACCGTCTACCCCGGTGAGCTCAGCGCGAGCGTCGGCGGGAACGTCGGGACCAACGCCGGCGGGATGCGCGCGGTCAAGTACGGCGTCACCCGCAACAACGTGCTCGGGCTGCAGGCCGTGCTGCCGACCGGCGAGATCATCCGGACCGGCGGCAAGACGTCGAAGATCTCCACCGGCTACGACCTCACGCAGCTGATCATCGGCTCCGAGGGCACCCTCGCGCTGGCCACCGAAATCACCGTCAAGCTGCACCCGCGGCTGACCCACGGCGCCACGGTGCTCGCCCCCTTCGGCGACTTCGGCCAGGTGATGGCCGCCGTGCCGGAGATCCTCTCCAGCGGGCTCGCGCCGCACATCCTCGAGTACATCGACAACCTGACGATGGCGGCGATCGTCTACAACGAGAAGCTCGAGCTGGGTGTCCCGGACAAGATCCGCGAGACCAGCGAGGCGTACCTCGTGGTGGCGCTGGAGAACCGCGAAGCCGGACGGCTCGAAGAGGACATCGAGACCGTCGGCGAGCTCCTCGTCGAACTGGGCGCGACCGACGTGTACGTCCTCGAAGGCAACGCCGCCCGCAAGCTCATCGAAGCCCGCGAAAAGGCTTTCTGGACCGCGAAGGCGGCCGGCGCCGACGACGTGATCGACGTCGTCGTGCCGCGGACCGCGATGCCGCAGTTCATCTCGAAAGCGCGGGAGCTGGCCATGGCCGCGGGCGGCGGCGCGATCGGCTGCGGCCACGCCGGCGACGGCAACGTCCACTTCGGGATCTTCTGCAAGGACGCGGCCAAGCGGAAACAGCTGCTCACGGACATCTTCGCGTACGCCATGGAACTCGGCGGCGCGATCTCCGGCGAGCACGGCCTGGGCCGCACCAAGGCCGCCTACCACCAGGAACTCGAAGACCCGGCGAAGATCGAGCTGATGCGCCGGATCAAGCAGAGCTTCGACCCCGCCGGGATCCTCAACCCCGGCGTTCTCTTCCCCGAAGGAATCGCATGACCGAGATGAACGGCGCCCAGTCCCTGATCAGCACCCTGGTCGACGCCGGTGTCGAGGTGTGCTTCGCCAACCCCGGCACGTCGGAGATGCACTTCGTCGCCGCGCTCGACTCCGTTCCCGAGATGCGGGGCGTGCTCGCCCTGTACGAAGGCGTCGTCACCGGTGCGGCCGATGGGTACGCGCGGATCGCGGACAAGCCCGCCGCGACGCTCCTGCACCTCGGCCCCGGCCTGGGCAACGGCCTGGCGAACCTGCACAACGCGCGGCGCGCGCACACGCCGATCGTCAACGTCGTCGGCGACCACGCGACCTACCACAAGCAGTACGACGCGCCGCTGGAGTCGGACATCGAGGCCGTCGCGGGCTCGCTGGAAGGCTGGGTGCGCCGCTCGGAGCACACCAAGGACGTCGGGGCGGACGCCGCCGCCGCGGTCGCCGCCGCGCAGGACGCGCCCGGCCGCGTCGCCACGCTGATCCTGCCCGCGGACGCTTCGTGGGGCGAGGGCGGCGAGACGTGCGCGCCGATCCCGCCGCGCGTGCCGCAGGCCGTCGACGCGACGACCGTCAAGGACGTCGCCGCGGTGTTCGGCACCGGCGAGCCGGTGGCGCTGCTGGTCGGCGGCAGCGCGTGCCGTGAAGAAGGCCTGCGCGCCGCCGGCCGGATCGGCGCCGCGACCGGCGCCAAGGTGTTCGTCGAGACGTTCCCGGCGCGGCTGGAGCGCGGCGCCGGGCTGCCGTCGATCGAGCGGCTCGGCTACCTCGCCGAACAGGTCGCTTACCAGCTCGACGGGATCAAGCACGTCGTCGTCGCGGGCACGAAGGCGCCGGTGTCGTTCTTCGCCTACCCGGGCAAGGCGAGCGACCTGGTGCCCGAAGGCGCCCAGGTGCACACGCTCGCGTCGGTCGGGCAGGACGTCACCCGCGCCTTGGCCGACGTCGCCGACCTGGTCGCCGCGGACACCGAGCCCGTGCTGGCGGAAGCGTCCCGGCCCGCGCTGCCCAGCGGGCCACTGACCCCGCAGAATTGGGTCGACGTGATCGGGGCGCTGCTGCCCGACAACGCGATCATCGCCGACGAGGCCAACACGTCCGGCCTGATGCTGCCGGTGGCGACGGCCGGCGCGCCGCGGCACGACCTCCTGACGCTGACCGGCGGCGCGATCGGCTACGGCATGCCGGTGGCGACCGGGGCGGCCGTCGCGGCGCCGGACCGGCCGGTGCTGAACCTGCAGTCCGACGGCAGTGCGCTGTACACGATCTCGGCGCTGTGGACGCAGGCGCGGGAGAACCTGAACGTCACTACGGTGCTGCTCAACAACCGCGCGTACGCGATCCTGCGGCTGGAGCTGCAGCGCGTCGGCGCGGCCTCCGACGGCCCGAAGGCGAACGACCTGCTCGACCTCTCGCGGCCGGACATGGACTTCGTGAAGATCGCCGAGGGCCTGGGTGTGCCCGCGACGCGCGCAACCACCGCCGAAGAGCTCGCCGAGCAGCTCCAGCGGGCCTTTGCCGAGCCCGGTCCGCACCTCATCGACGCGGCGGTGCCACCGCTGTTCTAGAACGGACTATTCTCCCGGCACACCCTCGACCCGGGAGCGGCGGATGAGCGAAGACGAACACGCAAGGCGGGGCATCGACCTCGACAGACCGAACGCCGCGCGCGTGTACGACTACATGATCGGCGGCAAGCTGAACTACGCCGTCGACCGGATGTTCGCCGACCAGATCCTCGGTGTGCTGCCGAACGCGCAGCACATGGCGCTGACCAACCGGGCGTGGCTGCGCCGGGCCGCGCGGTTCGCGGCGGAGCAGGGCATCCGGCAGTTCCTCGACATCGGTTCGGGCATGCCGACGGTCGGGCACGTGCACGAGGTCGTCCAAGCGGTCGACCCCGAGTCGCGGGTGGTCTACGTCGACAACGAGCCGATCGCCGTTGCGCACAGCGAGATCGTGCTGGAGGGCAACGACAACGCGGCCATGGTCCAGGCCGACGCCGAGCACCCCGACGAAGTGCTGGACCACCCGGCCACCGAGACGCTGCTGGACTTCAGCGAGCCGGTGATGGTGATCATGGCGGCGTTCATCCACTTCGTCCCGGACTCGCGGGACCCCGCCGGGCTGATCGGCGCCTACCGCGACGTCCTCGCGCCGGGCAGCTACCTCGCGCTGTCGTCGGGCACCTGGCAGGGGCAGGGCGAGGAATCCCAGCGCTCGGTCGCGCTGTACGAGAAGAGCGGCACGCCCCTGACGCTGCGTTCGCCCGACGAACTGCAGGCGCTGGTGAAGGGCTTCGAGATCCTGCCGCCGGGAATCGTGTTCACCCCCGAGTGGCGTCCGGACGGCCCGCTCGAGGACCCGCCGGAGCAGTCTGGCGGCCTCGCATTGGTGGGCCGCAAGGAGCAACGATGACCGATGAGCACCCGCCGCGTGGAATCTACCTCGACAAGCCGAACGCGGCGCGCGTGTACGACTTCCTGATCGGCGGCAAGCTCAACTACGCGATCGACCGGGCGTTCGCCGAGCAGGTGCTCCAGGTGCGGCCGGAGGCCCGGGAACTGGCCCTGCTCAACCGGCGGTGGCTGCGCCGCGCCGTGCGCTTCGGCGCCGAGCAGGGCATCCGGCAGTTCCTCGACATCGGCTCGGGCATGCCGACAGTCGGGCACGTGCACGAGGTCGTCCAGTCGATCGACCCCCAGGCCCGGGTGGTCTACGTCGACAACGAGCCGATCGCCGTCGCGCACAGCGAGATCGTCCTGCAGGACAACGACAACGCGGAGATGGTGCAGGCCGACGCGGAGAGCCCGGCCGGCGTCCTCGAGCACCCGACGACCGAGCGGCTGCTGGACTTCAGCAAGCCGGTGATGGTGATCATGGCGGCGTTCATCCACTTCGTCCCGGACTCGCGCAACCCCGCCGGGCTCGTCGCGGCCTACCGCGACGCGCTCGTCCCGGGCAGCTACCTGGCGCTGTCGTCGGGCACGTTCGAAGGGCAGGGCGAGGAGGTCCGCCGCGCGGCCGAGCTGTACCAGAAGAGCGTGACGGACGTCTTCGCGCGGTCGCGGGAGGAGCTGCGGGCGCTCGTGGACGGGTTCGAGGTCCTGCCGCCGGGGATCGTCTTCACGCCGGAGTGGCGTCCGGACGATCCGGCCGAGGTCGGCGAGCGCCCGGAGCTGGCCAGCCAGCTGGCCCTGGTGGCCCGCAAGAACTGATGCGCCGGCTGTACGTCGTCACCCACCCCGAAGCGACGCACCACGTCGAAGGGCGGGTCGGCGGGTGGTTCGACTCCCGGTTGACCGCCCGCGGCCACACCCACGCCGCGGCGATCGCTTCACGGCTGCGTGAGCTGGTCCCGCCGTCGGCGACGGTCCGGCTGTACAGCTCCGACCTGCGGCGAGCGGTCGAGACGGCGACACCGATCGCGCGTCGGTTCGGCGTGGAGGCGGCGCTGGTGCCCGATCTCCGGGAGAAGTCCTACGGTGTCGCGGGCGGGCGGCCGCAGTCCTGGCTCGACGCGCGGTTCGCGCCCCCTCCGGCCACCGGCGAACGCCTCGACCACGACGAAGGGATCGAGGGCGCCGAGACCAAGCTCGCGTGGGTGACGCGCGTGTACCGCGCGGTGGACCGCATCCGGTCCGGCGCGGCGGAACAGCAGGTGGCCGTCACGCACGGCGGCTCACTGAGCTGGGTCGTCGGTGCCTGGATCGGCCTGCCGGTCGAGGCCTGCGCGTACGCCGCCTTCCGGGCGAGCGCGGGGAGCATCACCGTGCTCCAGGAGGACGACCGCTTCCACAACCGGACGCTGCACACGCTGAACGACACGAGTCACCTCGCGGGCTGACCGCGCCGTCCGGCTATTCTCGCGACACACCTGACTCCGGGGAGCGGCGGATGAGCGAAGACGAACACGCGCGGCGGGGCATCGACCTCGACAAGCCCAACGCCGCGCGCGTGTACGACTACATCCTCGGCGGGCAGCTCAACTACGCCGTCGACCGGATGTTCGCCGAGCAGGTGCTGGCCGCCCAGCCGAACGCGCGTGAGCGGGCGCGGCTCAACCGGCAGTGGCTGCGCCGGGCCATCCGGTTCGGGATGAGCCAGGGCATCCGGCAGTTCCTCGACATCGGCTCCGGCATGCCGACCGTCGGGCACGTGCACGAAGTCGCCCAGTCCGTCGACCCCCGGGCTCGGGTGGTCTACGTCGACAACGAGCCGGTCGCCGTGGCGCACAGCGAGATCGTCCTGGAGGACAACGAGAACGCGGTCATGGTGCACGCCGACGCCGAGTTCCCCGACGACGTCCTCGAACACGACGTCACCGAGATGATGCTGGACCTGGACCAGCCGGTGATGGTGGTGATGGCGCTGTTCGTGCACTTCATCCCGGACGAGCGCGACCCGGCCGGGCTGATCGCCGCCTACCGCGACGCGCTCGCGCCCGGCAGCTACCTCGCCCTGTCGTCCGCGACCTACGAGCAGCAGAGCGACGACACGGCCCGCGCGGTCGCGATGTACCAGAAGAGCGCGAACCCGGTGACGCCCCGCTCGGCCGACGAGCTCCGGGCCCTGGTCGACGGCTTCGAGATCGTCGACCCGGGCATCGTGTTCATCCCCGAGTGGCGGCCCGACGACCCCGCGGAAATGCCGCCCGACCCCACGGAGTGCGGCGGCCTGGCCCTGGTTGCGCGCAAGAACTAGTACTACAGGGCGAGATCTTTGTTCGGTGCGGCCGAAGATGGCCTGCCAGGACAATCCTGGACGCCGGCCTGCCGATCTGCCGCAGCTGGTCGTGAGTGGTAATTCGGGTTAGAACCCGAATTACCACTCACGACCACCAGCCACGGCAAACGGTGACCTTGTTTCCCCAGGTCACGCACACAAGTGTCCCTGTAGTACTAGCGCCCCACTCGCGTCGAACGCACCCCAGTGGCATGACGCTGTTGGCGAATTCGGCTTCATGCCGCCCGGAACGGCCAACTCGCCCACCGCAACGGCCAACACGCCGGAGAACCCGGGCGAGTTGGCCGCTCCGGGCGGCGAGTTGGCTGTTGCGGGCGGTGAGTTGGCTGTTGCGGGCGACGCTCACGGCCCTGCGCGGCGGCGGCCGGCCCTTCGGGGAGTACCGGGCGATCGATCCGGTCAGCGTCCGGTGGGCGGCGGGCCCGCTCGCCGGACGGGGGCACGAGCCGGCGCCCGCGCCGGACCGCGACCGTCCTGCGGACGAGGCGCGCGGGCCGGTGCCCGGCCGGGTGCGGGCGCGCGAGGTCCACGGGCCGGTGGCGGCGCCGCGGGCCGAGCCGGGCGGTCGGCCCGCGGGACCGGCCGGGGCCGGTTGACCCAGGAGTCGAAGAGCAGGATGAAGCCCGCGAACACCGCGCAGCCGATGCCGAGCGCGATGTGGACGAGCGCGCCGAGAATGCCGGCGACGAGCAGCACCGGCAGCACCGCCATCAGGCAGAACGGGTCGATGCGGCCGAATTTCGGGCGAGACGGCCCTTCGCGGGGACTCACCTTGCGGTCTCCGGGTTCCTTCGCGCCATTCCAGCAGTATGCAACGGCGATGCCCGGCCCTGCCACCTGGCCGGGCCACAAGACCCGATCATGATCACACGCGGTGACGGAACCGAACGTCGCCGTGGTGGACAGAAACAGACAGAAACCGATCGTACCCGGAGAGAGACCGGCCGACCCGTGGTGCAATGGCGCCCCGCGCCGGAAGGGGTAAGCGCATGAGGAACGGTTTCCCGCAGCGGATCGGATCCACGCTCCTGGCTCTGGTGACGGCGTGCGGCACGCTGGCCGGCGCCACCCCGGCCACGGCGAGCCCGGCACCGCCATCGCTGGAATTCGCCCATCCGGACAGCCAGGCGCTGTTCGGCAGCGCCTACACCGCCGCACTGCAGAACCTGTTGCACACCAACACGATCGGGTACGACGCCCGCTACGACCGGAGTGGCCTGCTGGACCCGGCGACCGGCATCGTCCGCGCGGGCGGCGGCTACCACCAGCCGTGGACGCGCGACGCGTCGATCAACAGCTGGAACGCCACCAGCGTCCTCGACCCGGCGCTGGCGAAGAACACGCTGTGGGCGGTCGTCGACAAGGACGCCGGCGGCGCCCTGCGGGTCCAGCAGGACGACCAGCAGTGGGATCAGGTGGTCTGGGTCACCGCCGCCTGGCACCACTACCTCGTCACCGGCGACCGGGAGGTCCTCCAGGACGCCTACCGCACCGCGACGACCACGCTGACGATCCGCGAACACGCCACCACGGCCGGCTTCAACCCGGCCTACGGCCTGTTCACCGGCGCCTCGTTCTTCAACGACGGCATCGCCGGCTACCCGGCGCCGCCCGCCGACGCGACCGAGTCGGTCAGCACCGGCAGCATGCCGTGGCCCGGGGTCGCGAGCGGGATGTACCTCAGCACGAACGAGCTCTACTACGCCGCCTACGCCGCCGCCGCGGACATGGCCGGGCAGCTGGGCCGCCCGGCGCCGGAGGTCGCCGGGCACCGGGGCAAGGCCACCGCGCTGCGGACGGCGATCAACCGGAACTTCTGGAACCCCGCCACCGGCTCGTACGACTACCAGCTCCTCGCCGACGGCTCCCGCGGCGCCGCCCAGGAGGGCACCGGGCTGGCGTTCGCCCTGATCTTCGGCATCGCGAACCCGGCGCAGGCCCGGTCGATCGTCGAGCACGCGCGGGAACTGCCGTGGGGCATGCCCGACACCTTCCCGCACTGGGCGCGCTACAGCGACGCGCAGCCGGGCCGGCACAACGCCATCGTCTGGCCGCTCGTCCAGGGCCTGTGGGCCAAAGCGCTGGCCGGGCAGGGCGAGCAGAACGCGTTCGCGGCGGAAACCGCCCGCCTGGCCAAGCTGGCCGGCGGCAACAGCGGCTTCTGGGAGATCCACAACGGCACCACGGGCGTCGTCGACGGCGGCTGGCAGCGGCTGGGCGACACCGTGAAGTTCCACTGGGGGTCCGAACCCGACCAGACCTGGTCGGCCACGGCGTTCCTCGACATGGTCCACACCGGCCTGTTCGGGCTGACGTTCACCGACCACGGGCTGTCGTTCGCGCCGCGCCTCCCGGCGGGCTGGGGTGACGTCACCCTGCGGAACCTGCGCTACCGCGGCGCGAACCTCACCATCGCCCTGCACGGCGCGGGCAGCACGATCCGGTCGGTCACCCTCGACGGCCGGGCCGCCCCGGCCTCGATCCCGGACACGCTCACCGGCGACCACACGATCGACGTCACCCTGACCGGAGCGCCCGCCGGCGACCGCGACGGCGACGGCGTGGCCGACGCCCGGGACCGCTGCGCCGACACCGCGGGCACGTCCGCACTGAGCGGCTGCCCGGACCCGGCGCACCTCGAAGCCGAGGACGCCCGCAACACCGGCGGCGTGAAGACGACCGTGAACCACACGGGCTACTCGGGCCGCGCGTTCCTCGACGGCCTCTGGGCGCAGGGCGCGGCGTCGTCCTTCACCGTGCACCGCGCCACGACGGCGCCGGAGCGCGCCGCGTTCACCGTGCGGTACGCCAACGCCAACGACGACACCCGGACGATGACCCTGTCGGTGAACGGGCAGCCGGTGCGCCAAGTCGGCTTCCCGAGGGTCTCCGGCAGCTGGGACGCCTGGGGCACCACGACCTTCGCCGACGTCCCGCTCACCGGCCGGGACCCGGTGGTGACCCTCTCCTACGCCCCGGGCGACACCGGCGCGATCAACCTCGACTGGCTCGAATACCGCCGTTAGCGGACCGCGAACACCATCCCGATGTCGGCGGCCTCCTGGACGGGGTCCTGCACAGCCTCCACCGTGAACCCGCGCGCGGCGAAGACCTCGCGGACGGTGTCGCGGTGCCGCCGCCACCCTTCGACCTCGACCACGGCCTGCCGGACCAGCGGCCAGTGCCGGTCTTCCAGCCCGCGCAGGACGTCGAGCTCGGCGCCCTCGACGTCGACCTTCAGCAGGTCGACGCGCTCGATGCCCTGCTCGTCGAGCACCGCCGACAGCGGCCGGACGCGCACGCGATGGGTTTCGAGCTCCCGCATCACCCGCAGCTTGCGCCCGACGATCCCCCGCAGGACCGGCGCCGGCACGCGGCGCAGCCCGGCCCCCAGCCCGCCCCGCCGGATCATCTCGACGATGCTGGCGGCGACCCGCCGCTGCTCGGCCTCGACGTTCGCCGCGTCCCGCAACGACGACGAGAAGATGGTCGCCGCCGGGAAGTAGCTGAAGTCGAGCTCGTCCTCGCCGTCCGCCAGCCCGTACGGCAGCGCGGTCAGCCGGCCGCCGAAGAACTCGCGGCCGTTGCGCTCCAGCGTCGCGTGGAGGGGTGGGAGCGGCTCGAACGCGTAGATCCGCACGTCGCCGTCCAGCCGCTCGTACACGGCCGCGGAGAAGACGCCGACGTTGGCGCCGACGTCGAGGACGGTCGCACCGGGGGCGAGCTCGACGCCGTGGGCGAAGTAGGCGCCGACCTCCTCGCGCAGGAAGGACACCTCCCACGGGTTGATGCTGTGCAGGTCGATCGTGTCCATGGTCACGAGCAGAGACTTATCAGCATCGGGCGGCGCGGGGCACCCCCCGTTCGGCGGTCACGACCCCGGTGAGGGTCCCCGCCCAGGCCGAGCGTCGGGTTTCCGGCATCGGCACCACCTCCGGTCGCCGGGTTACCCGCCCGGGGGTGCGGGACATGCGGGGTTCCGAGCCGGCGTCAGGGCTAGCGTCAGGGCCGCCTGGTCTCCCCTTCGATGTGCAACGCGCCCTGCTCCGGCCCGGCGGCCACCGCCGAACCCGCCTCCACCGCCACCTGGTCGGGCTCCCGGTCGATCGGCGGCCCGTCGCCCTCCACCGGTTCCAGCTGGATCGGCTGGTCCGGGGTCACGCCGGTGTCCGGATCCGAGTCCGCTCCCTCGCCTGCCCGCGCCTCGACACCGGCCGGTGGGACCTCCGCGGCCGGGTCCGGGATTTCCTCCGCGATGCGGTCGCCCAGGCCCCTCGGATGCGCCTGCTCCCACGGGGTCATCCCGTACTTCGTCACGCCCGACCAGTGCTCCGGGGGATCCATGCCCTCCTCGAGCGGGTCGGCGCGGAGCCGGTCCTCGTCGAGGTCCTCGGCGCTGTTCAGCGCGGCCGGGTCCGTCTCGACGGCGTCCGGTGGGCCGGTGTCCTGCGGCGGGTCGTAGCTCTGGTCCGGTTCGGTCATGGTCTCCGGGCTTCCCGCTGACGCGGCGGCGAAACACCGGCCGGCGGCGGCCACCCGGCGTTTGTGCGGCGGTGCCTGCGGTATCCGGGTGGTCCCGGATCACCGAACACGAGGAGGCGTCATGTCCGGCGGTATGGATCCGACGCGCGACGGTCACGCCCGCTCGAAGCCCGCCTGGGCGCACCGAGTCCTGCGGAAGGCCGAGGACGCCGAGGCGCTCGACGGCCCGGCCACCGGTCTCGGGCGGTTGCTGGACGGCGTCGCCGAAAGCCGCGTGACGCGGCAGCTGCGCGGCCACGGGCTGGGGCATCCGCTGCACCCGCTAGCGGTGACGGTCCCCGTCGGCGCCTGGCTGTGCTCCGCGGTGTTCGACCTGCTCCCGGACGGCCGCGACACGGCGCGCCGCCTGATCGCGGCCGGCCTGCTGGCCGCCCCGGTGGCGGTGGTGCTCGGCCTGGCCGACTACACCGGCCTGGACGTGCGGCAACGCCGGGTCGGCCTGGTGCACGCGGCCGCCAATGCCACGGCGACGGTCCTGTTCGGCGCGTCCTACCTGGCCCGCCGCGGTGGCCGCGGCGGACGGCTCCTCGCGGTGCTGGGCCTGGCGGCCACGGGCGCGGGCGGCGCGCTCGGCGGGCACCTGGCCTACGCCCAGGGCGCCGGGGTGTTCCGCTGGCAGCCTCTGGACGACCTGGCGCCGGCCGAACTCGCGGGTGCGGACCCCGGCGCGCCCCGCAACCCCGCCTGACCCCCGGCGGCTGTCACAAGCGGGCTTGATCACCGGCCCCCGGGGGTAACCGCCTCCCATGAGCGAATCCGAGAACCGCCCCTTGACCCCCGATGTACCGGCCCCGCCAGGCACGCCGGAGCTGGATCTCGACGTGGAAATCCCCGAAGCCGACCAGCGACCGAAGAACCCCGGTTCTCAGGACGTCGACGAGGACGCCGGCGAAATCGAACCACCCAGCTGACCGGCCGGCCACGGTCGCGCCGCCGTCATCAGGCCGATCATGCCCGCGACCAGGCGCAGCTGGTCCACCGTCCGGATGTCCGCCTCGACGAGCCGGGGCGAGCACACCAGGATCGCCAGCGCCTGGGCCCGCGACAACGCCACGTTCAGCCGGTTGCGCGACAGCAGGAAGTCGAGCCCGCGCGGCAGGTCGATCGCCGACGACGACGTCATCGTCGCGATCACCACCGGGGCCTCCTGGCCCTGGAACCGGTCGACCGTGCCCACCCGGACCCCCGGGAACCCGGCCTCCTCCAGGGCCCGGGTCACCGTGCGCGCCTGCAGGTTGTACGGCGCGACGACGAGGATGTCGTGGTCGCCCAGCGGCCGGGCCGGGCCGTGATCCGTCCACAAGCGACCGTGCACTTCGGACACGAGACGCACGACCTCGGCGGCTTCCGCCACCGACCGGGTGGTGTCGCCCTGGTGGTCCACCTCGGCCAGGTACAGCCCCGCCGCGACGCCGTCCAGCTCGCGGTCCGCGGCCGACGGGTGGGCGTGCAGCCGGCCGGCGTAGGACAGGTCCGACACCGGCGCGCACACGGCCGGGTGCATGCGCCGGGTCTCGTCGAGGAAGTAGCCCAGTGACGGCGGCATGATGTCGGCCTCGCCGATCAGGTGGCCCAGCGCCGAAGCCTCGGCGCCCGCCGGGTGCGTGCCCTGCACCACCTGGGGCAGCTGCTGCGGATCGCCCAGGAGCAGGACATTGCGAGCGCACATCGACACCGCGAGCGCGTCGGCCAGGGCGAACTGGCCGGCCTCGTCGATGATCAGCAGGTCGAAGGGCTCCTCGCGGACCGCCGCGTTCGCGAACGTCCACGCCGTGCCGCCGACCAGATGACCGGTGTCGTGCTCCGCCCGCCACTTGACCAGCGCCGGGTTGCTCTTCGGCTGCTCCCAGGGCGCGGCCGGGTCCGGCGTCCTCTTCGCGCGCTTGGCGCACGGCAGCTCCGGCGCGCTCTTCTTGGCCGCGCTCAGCACGTTCTCCACGGCCTTGTGGCTGGTCGAGGTGACCGCGACGGTCCGCCCGGCCCGCACCAGCCGGGCGATCAGCCGGCCGGCGAGGTAGGTCTTGCCCGCCCCCGGCGGCCCCTGCACGGCCAGCGCCGAACCGTCGAGCGCGTCGACCGCCGCGATCACCGTGGCGACCAGGTCCTCCCCCGGTTCCGGCAGCGCCGCGCCGCCGCGCAGCCGCGGCGGGGTCCGCCGGAGCAGGTCGACGCCGGGGTGCCGCGGCAGCTCCGGGAGCGCGTCGACGACCAGGCGTGCGAGGTCGGCGACCGCCTCGTCCTTGGGCGACGGCCGGACCGGGCTGCCCGGCAGCACCGCCGTCGGCCGGTCGTTCGTGGTCGCGTCCGGCGGGCAGCTCTCCTCCAGGGTCAGCTCCACCGCCGACGCGGCGACGACCTTCGCGTCGCGGGCGGTGTCGCCGTAGCGCAGCCGCACGTCGTCGCCGGGGGCGAACGGGTGCGGCCGGTCGGGGTCGCACGCCAGCTGCAACGTCCGCTTCGCGGTGCGCGCCCGCCCGGCCGGGGGCACCCACTCACCCGCTTCCAGCGAGAGCGGCACCGCGCAGGCGGTGTCCACCTCGAGGTCGCCGAGCGGGGCGGCGAGCTGGCGGAAGTACTCCCACCAGGCCGGGTTCGTCTCGCGGCGGTGGTAGCCGACGGACGCCGCCAGCAGCGCGCGGGCCCGCTCGTCGGCGGTGAAGTGGCCCGGGTCGTCCGGCAGCCCCTCGAGCAGGGGGTCGACCAGCGCCGCCAGCTGCGCGGCCCGTTCGGCACGCCGCTCGGCGGCGACGTCCTCCTCGGCCGCGCGCAGCAGCGCGTCCTCGGCGGATTCCTCGGCAGGCTCCGGGACGTCGATGCCCGCGTCGGCGCGGACGCGGTGCAGGAACTCGAACAGCCGCTGCGCGGAGACGCAGTCGTCCTCGGTGTTCTCGCCGATGCGGCGCAGGACCTCCTCGGCGCGTTCCGGCTCGCCGGACTGCGCGAGCGCCAGGTACTCCTCGTACGCCTCGACGTCGGACACGGCGGTCTTCCCGCGGGCGCCGGGCTGGTAGAGCGGCTCGAGGTGCCGGATCGAGTACGACCGCTGCGACACCCGCAGCGCCTTGCGCACGACCGCGTGCAGGTCGACGACCGCGCCGCTGCGCAGCAGGTGGTCGACGGTCTCCTCGCGGGTGCCGTGCACCGCCGCGAGCCGCTTGATCGCGGTCACTTCGTACGGCGCGTAGTGGTAGACGTGCGAGCCCGGGTGCTCGGCGACGCGCGCCGCGGCGAAGTCGACGAACTCCTCGAACGCCCGCCGCTCCTGGGCGCGGCTGTGCGCCCAGAACGGCGTGAACCGCCCGTCGCCGACCGCGCCGAAGAGGTACTCCAGGCCCTCGCCGGCGAGGGCGTGCGGATCACCCGCCAGGTCGGCGAACACGTCACCCGGCGCGGGGGCCGGCAGGGCGGCCAGCTCGCCGGGGTCGACGATCTCGTAGGCGATCTCGCCGGTGGTGTCCTGCCGGACCTGCAGCGCGGCCTGGGCGCGCAAGGTCGCGAACGCCGTCGCGGACAGGTCCCGCGGCCGGTCGTCCGGGCCGGCCGCGGCCAGGGCGTCGATCGAGCCGAGCCCGGCGGCGACCAGCTTGCGGCGCTGGTCGCCGCGCATCCCGGCGACGAGCGAGAGGTCCCGGTCGGCTTCCCGCGCGGACGTGCAGTGCTGCGCGAACCCACAGCCGGCGCAGGCAGGGCGTTCGTCGGCCCACAGCGGGACCGGCAGCCGCGGCGGCCGGCCCGCCAGCCGGGCCCGCAGCCGGTCCACGAGCGGCCGGAAGTCCTCGACGCGCAGCGTCCGGGTGCCGCCGTCGCTCAGCCGGAGGTGCAGGTGTGGCCCGGCGGGCCGGCCGGCCCGGGTGATCGCGTCGGCGCACGCCGTCAGCCGGACCACCGCGGCGGGCGTCGCCTGCCGGAGCGGCGTCGCGTCGTGGACCTCGTAGCGGCCCTCGCCGTCCTGGACCAGGAAGTCCGCCTGCGCCGAGAACTCGCCGTCGAGGAAGACGGCCCGGTGGATCACCGGTACCCCGGACCGCAACGCTTCTTCCGTCGCCTTCGCGGCGAGCGCGGTGTCCTCGACGTCGATTTCGGCGATCTCGTGCCCGTCGGCGCGGAAGCGGGCGAGCATCGCCGTGGCGTGCCCGCGCCGCGTGCCGGGTTCGGCGGGGGCGGGCCGCGGCGCGCCCGGCAGGCCGGCGGCCAGCGCCTGGCCGAGGATGCTGCGGTGCTCGCAGTCGAGCAGGTCGGCGAGGTCGGCGGGAGTGAGCATCGCCGCGAAGTCTGACACGGCCGATCATCCGGGCCGGAGCACGCCGTCCCGACACGCCGAAACTTTCGGGAATTCCCGCTATATCGCCAATTCTTGACAGCACGGAGCCCGCCCGCAATAGTGCGAGAAGCGAACTAAATACCCGGCCGACACGATGGGGAAACCTTGTCTCTCAGCGACGAGAACGGTCTGCGGCGGCGTTCGTTCCTGATCGGCAGTGGAGCGGTCCTGACGACGTCGGTGCTCGGCGCCCCCGCGGCGCAGGCAAGTCCCCCTCCTTTCCCGGACGACTACGACGGCTCGGACCTGTGGCTGCGCTACGAGCCGGTCGCCGATCCCCGCCTCCTCGCCCGGTACCGGGCCGCGCTCGGTGCGATCGTCGTGGAGAACGCCGGGCGGACCCCGGTCCACCGCCACACCGCGAACCTGAGCATGGCCCCCGGCTCCACCGAGCGCCTGGTGGGCAGCACCCTGGAAGCGGCACGGGACGAACTCGTCCGGGGGCTCGGCGGGCTGCTGGGGCGGCCGGTTCCGGTGGAGGGCGGGTTTCCCGGCCGTGCGGTGATCGTGGGCACCCCGGACAGCTCGCCCCTCGTGCGCCGGCTCGTCCCGGCGCGTGACCTCGCCGCGCTCGGCGACGACGGCTACCTCATCCGCTCGCTGTCCCGGGCCGGGCACCGGTCGATCGTCATCGCCGGCAACACCGATCTCGCCGCCCTGTACGGGACTTTCGCCTTCCTCCGGCGTCTCCAGGCCCAGCACTCCGTTGCCGATTTCGATATTTCATCGGTGCCCCGGATCAACCACCGGTACCTGAACCACTGGGAGACCGAGCGCCTCTACGCCGGGAACAACCCGGCCGGCACCGGTGGACTGAACGGCGAAAACGGGGCGATCTTCGCCTTCACCGCCACCGGCGCGTCCGCCGGGCTGAACCTGCCGGTGATCCTCGACCGGTACCTCGTGGCGGCGCGGGCGATGGCCTCGCTCGGCATCAACGGCATCACGATCAACAACGTCAACGCCAACAGCTTCTACCTCACCCCGGCCGCCATCGAGCAGGAAGCCGCGCTGGCGGACGCGTTGCGCCCGTACGGGATCAAGCTCGCCGTGTCCATCAACTACGCGGCACCGACGGACGCCCGGTTCGCGCCCGACACCCTGACCCGGGAACAGCTGGATCCCTACAGTGCCCTGTTCCGGGACTGGTGGACCCGCCGGGCCCGGCAGCTGCAGGCCGCCATTCCCGACTTCATGGGCTTCACCGTCAAGGCGAACTCCGAAGGCCAGCCGGGTCCCCAGGACCTGGGCTACGACCACGGTGACGGCGCCAACGGCATGGCGGCGGCGGTGGCGCCGCTCGGGATGCGGATCTTCTGGCGGACCTTCGTCTACAACGCCGACGTGGACGCGGACCGGCTCAAGCGCGCCTACCTGGAGTTCGGGCCCATCGACGAGGAGCCCCAGCCCGACGGCACGACCGGCCGGTTCGCCGGAAACGTGTTCCTGCAGACCAAGAACGGCCCGCTCGACTACCAGGCCCGGGAGCCGGCCAATCCGCTCTTCGGCCGGATGGAACACACGAACCAGGCCCTGGAACTGCAGATCACCCAGGAGTACACCGGGCAGAACACGATGCTGTGCTACCTCGGCCCGCTGTGGGAAGAGGTCCTGAAATCCGACACGTACGCCACCGGCGCGGACGGCCGGCTGCTGGCCAAGCGGCTGGTGGGCCACGTGGTGGACGGCTCGGCCCAGGGCCACCCGGACAGCGCCATCGTCGGGGTGGCCAACTTCGGCAACGCCGGCAACCTGACCGGGCACCACTTCGCGCAGGCGAACCTGTACGCCTTCGGCAGGCTGGCGTGGGACTGGACCCTCGACACCCGGGGCATCGCCGAAGACTGGGTCCGGCTGACCTGGGGCAACCACGACTTCGTCGTCCGGGCCATCGTGGCGATGATGATGGGATCCCGGGAAGCGCTGGTCAGCTACCAGACCCCGCTCGGCGTCGCGCACCAGTTCCGGTCCAGTGACCACTACGGCCCCAACCCCGCCGAACGGCTGGCGCGGGACGACTGGAGCCCGGTGTACTACAACCGGGCCGACCGCGCCGGGCTGGGCTACGACCGCTCCCCCACCGGCAGCGGCTTCACCGCGCAGTACTTCCCGGTGCTCGCGGCCCGGTACGCCGACATCGAAACCGTGCCCGAGAACCTGCTGATGTGGTTCCACCACGTGCCGTGGGACCGGCGGCTGCGCAATGGCCGGATCTTCTGGGACGAACTGGTGTACCGGTACCAGACGGGCGTCCACTACGTGTCGTGGATGCGCCGGGCGTGGGACTCGCTCGAACCCCACGTCGACGCCCGGCGCTTCGCCGAGGTGAAGGCCAAGCTCGCCGCCCACGAGGCCGACGCGGGCACCTGGCGCGACACCTGCGTGCGCTACTGGCAGGAGTTCAACGGCCGGGCCATCCCGACGGCCGGACCGCTCTCGATCACGATCGTGGTCGGCGGCCGGACGATCGGCGGCTTCGACGCCGGTGCGCCGTCGCACACCATCCCGGTGGCGGCCGGTACGTCACCGGAAATCACGAAGGTCGTGCCCGCCGATCCCGCCGCGAAGTGCGAGATCCTCGGCCAGGCTCACGGGGTTCCCGGGCGATCTGTGGTGCGAATCACCGCAGTCGGTTTCTTCGGGCCCATCCTCAAGGACTATGTCTTCGACCTGGTGGTAGCCACCCACTGAGCTCCGGGAACCACGCGACGCCCGGGTCCGTTGTCGTATCCTACGGCTCCGTAAGTTACGGTTGCGTAGGTACGGAAGGAAGTCCCATGCCGGTCCCCGAAACGACCCGCCTGCTGCACGAGCTGGAAGGCACCGTCGAAGAGAACCTCAACCGGCACCTCGCCGCCGCCCAGGAGTGGATGCCGCACGAGTACGTCCCCTGGAGCCAGGGGCGCGACTTCGCCGAGCTGGGCGGGGAGGCGTGGGATCCGGAGCAGTCCCGGGTGACCCCGATCGCGCGGACGGCCCTCGAGGTCAACCTGCTCACCGAGGACAACCTGCCCAGCTACCACCGCGAGATCGAGCGCGCGTTCGGCCGCGACGGGGCCTGGGGCACCTGGGTGCACCGGTGGACGGCCGAAGAGGGCCGTCACGGCATCTGCATCCGCGACTACCTGCTGGTCACCCGCGCCGTCGATCCGGTCGAGCTGGAGCGGATGCGGATGGAGACCATGCAGGCGGGCTACGACACCGGCGACAAGCCGCTGCTCAACGTCTGCGCGTACGTCTCGTTCCAGGAGCTGGCGACCCGGCTTTCGCACCGCAACACCGGCCGCTACACCCAGGACCCCCTGGCCGAGCGGCTGCTGGCCCGGGTGTCCACGGACGAGAACCTCCACATGGTCTTCTACCGCAACCTCGTCAAGGCGGCACTGGAGATCTCCCCCGACGCGATGATGCGCGCGATCACCGACGAGGTGCTGAACTTCGCGATGCCGGGCGCGGTGATCCCGAGCTTCCAGCGCAAGGCGGCGCTGATGGCCAAGGCCGGCATCTACGACCTGCGCATCCACCACGACGACGTCGTCCAGCCGCTGCTGCGGTACTGGAAGGTCTTCGACCTGACCGGCCTCGGCGCGGTCGGGGAAGCCGCGCGGGAAGAACTCGCCACGTTCATCAAGGGGCTCGACACCCAGGCGTCCCGGTTCGAGGAACGCCGGGACGCCACCGCCGCGCGCCGGGCCGCGCGGGGCATAGTGGATCTCTGAGCCGCTCCCGCCGGAGGTCGCCGTGCCGCACCGAGGTCGCGTTCCCGGCGCCACCGGGCCGGTCCTGGGGCGCGCGCTGCGGGTCCTCGAGGCGTTTTCGCCGGACCGGCCGGCGCTGCGGCTGAGCGAGGTCGCGCGCCGGGCCGGGTTGCCGGCCGCGACGGCGCACCGGCTGCTGCGCGAGTTCTGCGAGTGGGGCGCGCTGGAGCGCGACGAGACCGGCGTCTACCGGGTCGGGCTGCGGCTGTGGGAGCTGGGCTCGCTCGCACCGCGGGGCCTGGGCCTGCGGGAACTCGCCCTGCCGTTCTTGGAGGACCTCTCCCAGATCACGCGGGAGAACGTCCAGCTCGCCGTCCGCGAAGGCACCGAGGTGGTGTACATCGAGCGGATCGCCGGCACCGGAGCGGTCCCGGTGCTGACCCGCGTCGGCGGCCGGTTCGCCCTGACCGCGACCGGCGTCGGGCTCGTCCTGCTCGCCCACGCTCCCGCGGCGGTCCAGGAGGAGGTGCTGGGCAGCCCGATCGAGCGGTACACCACCGAGACGGTGACCGACCCGGACCGGGTGCGGCACCTGCTGGCCGACGTGCGTACGCACGGATTTTCGATCAGCGAGCGCCAGGTGACCCTCGACTCGCTGTCGGTCGGGGCGCCGATCCACGACGCGCGGGGCCAGGTCGTCGCGGCGGTTTCGCTCGTCGTGCGGTACGGGAGCGCGTCGCCGCACGCGCTGGCTCCGCTGGTGATGACCAGTGCCCGCGCGATCTCACGAGCGCTTTCCATCTTATGAAATAGCCCTTCGTGGCGTCCGGACCGGTCCCGCAGGCTGTGATCCGGCCCACCACGAAAGGACGACCCCGATGAGCGCCATCCCCCGCGACCAGTGGTACGTCGCCGCCTACGGCTCCGAGATCGGGGCGGACCTCTTCAGCCGCACCATCTGCGGTGAGCCCATCCTGTTCTGGCGGACCCGGGACGGGAGCGTCACCGCGATGGCCGACCGGTGCGTGCACCGGCGGTTCCCGTTGTCGCAGGCGCCTTCGCGACTGGTCGACGACCAGGTGATCTGCGGCTACCACGGCTTCACCTACGGCGTGGACGGCAAGTGCGTGGCCGTGCCCGGGCAGACCCGGGTGCCGCGGACCGCGCGGCTGACGCGCTACCCGCTGGTGGAGCAGGACTCCTTCGTCTGGGTGTTCATCGGCGACCCTTCGAAGGCCGACGCGGCCGCGATTCCGCGGGCGCCCTGGCTCGATTCGCCGGACTACACCACGGTCTGCGGGATGGAACCGCTCAAGGCGCGGTACTCGCTGCTGGTGGACAACCTGCTGGACCTGTCCCACGAGACCTACCTGCACGGCGGCTACATCGGCACCCCGGAGGTCGCCGAAACGCCGATCACGACCGAGGTCGACGACGAGGCCGGCATCGTCTACGTCTCGCGGCACATGGCCGACGCCGCGTGCCCGCCCTTCTACGCCAAGTCGACCGGCCTGGAAGGCCGCATCACGCGCTGGCAGGACATCGAATACACGCCGCCGTGCCTGTACAAGCTGCACAGCCGCATCGCGCCGGTCGGGTCCGTGCCGAACCCCGACGGCAGCGACCCGGACGCCTTCCACGTCGAGGTCGTCTACGCGATCACGCCCGAGACCGAGCACTCGACGCACGACTTCTGGGCGGTGGCCCGGGATTTCGCGCTCGACGACGAAGGCGTCTCGGCGTTCCTCGCCGAGAACAACCGCACGGTGGTGCTGCAGGACGTCGAAGCCCTCGACGTCCTCGAGCGGGTGATCGCCACCGAACCGGACGGGTACCAGGAGCTGTCCATCAACATCGACACCGGCGGCCTGGCGGCCCGCCGGATGCTCCAGCGGCTGGCGGCACGGTGACCGGCCCGATGCTCACCGGCGACCGCGTCTACCGGATCCACTGGGTGCTCGGCACCGACCGGCTGCGCGCGGTCTGCCACTGCGGCGCCGAGCGCGAGTTCGACGACCCCGTGCAGCTGTGGGACTGGCTGCTCGCCCACCCCGAAGGACACTCATGACCCTCGAACTTGTGGTGGACCGCAAGGAAAAGCTGGCCGACGGCGTCGTCCGGCTGACGCTTCGCCCTCCTGGCGGCGGATTGCTGCCGTCATGGGAGCCGGGGGCGCACGTCGATCTCCACCTGCCCGGCTTCGTGCGGCAGTACTCGCTGTGCGGCGACCCTTCGGACGCGTCGGCGTACGTCGTGGCGGTGCTGAGGGAGACCGACGGCCGCGGCGGCTCGGCGTACGTGCACGACTCGCTGTCGACCGGAGATCGCCTCGAGGTTTCCGCTCCGCGCAACCACTTCGCCCTGGTGGACGCCGAGCGCTACCTGTTCCTGGCCGGCGGCATTGGCATCACGCCGATCCTGCCGATGCTCGACCGGGTCGCTCGCTCGGGCCGCGACTGGCAGCTGGTCTACGGCGGCCGGACACGCGCGTCGATGGCGTTCACGGAGGACCTGGCTTCTTACGGAGACCGGGTGACGTTCCGGCCCCAGGACGAACACGGCCTGCTCGACCTCCCGACACTGCTGGCGGCGACGCAGCCGGGCACTGCGGTGTACTGCTGCGGCCCGGAACCGCTGCTGGCCGCGCTGGAGGCCCTCAAACCGGCCGACCTGCACGTCGAGCGCTTCACCGCTCGGCCGGACGAGGGTCTGCGGACGGCGTTCGAGGTCGAGCTGGCCGGGTCGGGGCGGGTGCTGCCGGTGCCCGCGGACCGGTCGATCCTCGACGTGGTCGAGGAAGCGGGGCTCACGGTGCTGTCGTCGTGCCGGGAGGGTACGTGCGGCACCTGCGAAACCGGCGTCCTCGGCGGCGAACCGGACCACCGCGACTCGGTGCTGACCGCGGATGAGCGGCTGGAGAACGAGGTGATGATGCTGTGTGTGTCCCGGGCCTGCTCGCCGCGGCTGGTGCTCGACCTCTGACGGAGGCGCGCCGCGGGCTCAAAGCCACTTCACCTTGATTCCCGGGCCGGCGCCGAGGATCCGGTGCCGGTTGGCGTAGGTCCGGACGGTCAGCTCGGCATCGCCCAGAGCGGAGAGGTCCAAATCCCCCCGGTCTTCGGGATCCGACAAGATCTCCAGCGTGGTCAGCCGGGTCAGCCGGGCGATCTGCGCCAGCCAACCGGGGGCGACCGGCGTGGAGATTTGGAGGGTTCGAAGATGTGCCACGCTGGCGAGCGGGGTGAAATCTTCGACCTGGCATTGACGGAAGGACAGCCTGTCCAAGGCAGGAAAACGGATGATTTGGTCGAGTTCCTCGAGCGGACGGACGTAGAGGAATCCCAGATCGTCAATACCAGGAGCGTCCGTAGCCAGCCGACGCAAGCCACCCCGGATGCTCAACCCGACCCCCTCGGCGGTACGCCCGAGATCCAGCAAGTGAAGAGCGGGCAAATTGCCGAGGAAGCCAAAGTCCGCCCCGGCCGGATAGCGATAGAGGCTCAACCCGGTCAAATTCCGCAGATCGCCGAGAGCGGAGAAGTCGTCGACCTCCTCGAGTCGTTCCAGGCCCAAGGACACCAAACTCGTCATGGACCGGAAGATCCCGAGATCGGTCAGTGACACGGCTCCGGGGTAGAAGTACAGATGTCGCAGACTCGGGATACCCAGGAGGGCACGGGGATCGACCGCGCCACGAGGCGCCAGCAGCAAGGATTCCAGGTCGGCGCATTGAGTCAGTGAAGCAAGATCTTCGAATTCGCCGGCAAGCTGGGCAATGCGCAGGCACGGCACCTGCGCCAGCACTTCCAGGTCCGTAAAATCACGAAGATCGACTCTCAGGTAGTTCAGGTGGCGAAGCCTGGAAACTGCGGGCAGCAGCGCTTGGTCGTCGACCGACAGGTGCCCGTCCAGTAAAGGCGCGTCGGCGAGGACGCGTGCGGCATACTCGTCGGGATCGAAGTAACGCCATGCCGCGATCAGTTCCTTCTGCACACCCGGCCTCGGATCGCCGCTGAACTTCTCGAGCACCGGCCAGGCATCCGGGCCGTTGATCAACGCCGCGGTCCGCACGGTGGCCGCGGCCGCGGCCTCAGATAGGTCGGCAGGCGTGCCGAGGAGCCGTGGCAGCAAGACTTCGCCGCCCGCGGCGAGAGACCGGGCTTCGGCCGTCCCCCGCGGTGGAATCAGCCCGGCCAGCGCACTTTCCACGCGCTCGGCGAGCTCCACCGTCAAGGCAGGGGCGGACTCCGTCGCCGCCGCGGCGAGCAGGCGGAGCTTCCGTCGCGTTCTCGGTTCCGCGTCGGCCCGGGCGAACAGGCCCTGGAACAGTTGTTCGCGCAGCGGCGCGTTGGCCAGGCCCGCGGCCATCACGACGATGTCCCGCCACTGGTCGAGGTGCGCGTTCTGCACCAGCAGCCCGACATCTCCCTGATCCGCGGCTTCCTCCGCGGTCAGGAACTCCTGGAACGTGCGGTGCACGAAGTCGATCCTGCCCGGCGTCGGCTCACGGAGGATCCCGCTCCGCTGCAGAAGGTGTTCCAGCAGGTGGTCGGCGTCATGGTGGACTCTCGGCATGGTCGCGAGCCGTTCGGCGAGGCGCCTGCGTGCTTCCTCCCGGCTCAGCTCCGACCGGCCGTTCACCGACAGCCGCCAAGCCAGGTGCCGGAGCAGCTGGCGGCTTTCCCGGTTGCCGATCTTCAGCGAAGCGGAGATGCGCCGCTCGACGTCACGCCGTTCCAGCAGCATCGACAACGCGGTGACGTAGAGCTCAACCCGGTTGCGCGGGAGGAACGAGGCGCGATCCAGGTTCAGGGCGCACAACATGGCGCACAACAGCGGTGTCGTCGCCAGGGCCCTCAGGTGGGCGTTGCCGTCCAGGCGGCTGAGCAGGGCTCCCTCGTACCGGGGAAGATCCTCCTCCGCACACGGCATGCTTCCGGCTTCGCGGACGGCCTTGTGCCAGTGGCGGACAAGGGCGCGCACGTCGGCCTGGCTCATGTGCTCGATCCAGGCGGAACTGAAGCCTTCCGCACTCAGCCACGTCTCGGCGGCCGCCGCCGGCCGGGACGTGAGGACCAGCCTGACGTCGGGAAACGCCTGGCACAGATCCTTCAGCCAGGCCCGGACCGCGGCACGCTCGTCGGCGACGAGCTCGTCGACGCCGTCGACGAGCACGAGGGCGCGTCCCGAGGCGAGCTGGCGGTGGACGTAGGCCGACGGCATCAGCGCGGTCAGGGCTTGCGCCGTCCCGTCGAGGAACTCTTCCGGCGAAGGGAGCCGCCGGCCGGAGTAGCTGCGCAACTTGATCAGGAACGGGATGTACCCGTTGAGCCCGGCGAGCTCGTCGCGGAATGTCCCTCGCGCGGCGTTGACCGCGAGCCAGCGCAGCAGTGTCGACTTGCCCGAGCCGGCCTCGCCGCGGATCAGGAGGCGGCCGGCCGTCGCCAACGCTCGCTCGGCGCGGACGGACCCGTCCTGGCTGCGTGCCGAGTCGGCCCGCCACGAGAGCATCTCGTGGGCGGGTCCGCGGGAATCCGTGCCGGTGCCGCGGACGGTCAGGCTCACGTACGCGACGCTCAGCGTCGTCCGGAGCCGGTAGCTGCGGGTCTCCACCCCGAACAGCTCGAGGTCGTCCAGGGTTTCACTGATCTGACGCAGGTACCGGGCCCGGAACGCCGTGTCCGACGCGGTGCCGTCGGGAGCCAGCAAGGAGGGCGCCGGCAGCCGGTTGAGGACTCGTTCGAGCTGCTCGGCCAGGCCCGAGACTCGGCCGAGGAGCTCCGCACCGGCCCGGGCCGCGAACGGGGTCAAATGCACGACGAGGCGGACGTAGTAGCCGCAGCACTCCTCGAGGACCCGGCGGTGGAACCACGTCGCGGCCTCGCTGAGACCAGCGCGTTCCGCCGCGTCCGGCAGGGTGGCGCGAAGGCGGCGGGCGAGCTTGGCCGGGTCGACGTCGACCTCGAACAAGTCGGCGTCGGCGAGATCCGCCCGTTCGAAGGCGTCCGCGACTTCCGCCAGCGCCGCCGACCGCTCCCCGTCGTCGAGGTCCGGGACTTCCTGCTGGCACACCAGCAGCAGCCGCTCGGACACCACGTCGACCAGGGCTTCGATCTCCCGGTCGAAGCGCCTGCGGGAAAAGCCGCCGCCCATCCGGGCCCGCACCAACTCCGCCAGCGAGCTCTCCCGCTCGAGTTCCCCCTTGCGGCTGGTGAGCCACGACTTCACGGCCGAGCTCACGACTGCTGTCCCCACCTTCAGCACCAAAGGCTCCATGGAGGTCGAGTCGCGACTGCGTCACCCACTGTTACTGCACGGCGAGCCGGGCCGATCTGTAGTGATATGGGACGGGTGAACGCTTTCCTGGACAAGGTGGACGAGCGGCTGGGCGACGGGCTCGAAAGCATCCTGTGTGCCCACCACCGGCGGCGACTGCGCAGGCTCGGCTGGGGTGCGGTGCTCGAACCGGGCGGTGCGGACGACCCGCTCGGCGGCCGGGCCCCCGTCCGCGAAGGCAACCGCGTCGAGGTGCTGATCGACGGCGAGGAGTCGCTGCCCGCCGTCGCCGAGGCCATCCGAACGGCGAAGTCCCGCGTGCACATCGCCAACTGGCACGCCAGCGCGGACTTCCGGCTGACGCGGGAGCCCGGTTCGCCCACCCTGCGTCAGCTGCTGGCCGAAGCCGCCGGGCGCGGGGTCGAGGTCCGCGTGCTGCTGTGGGCGGGTCCGCCGTTCCCGGCGTTCCAGCCGTCGCGGAAGCTGGCGCGGTCCGAACAGCGGAAGTTCACCGAGGGCACGAACGTGCGGTGCGTCCTGGATTCCCGCGAGCGGACCCTGCACTGCCACCACGAGAAGCTGGTGATCGTCGACGACGCCGTCGCGTTCGTCGGCGGGGTGGACCTCACCGCGCTGGAGGGCGACCGGCACGACAGCCTGGACCACCCGCCGCGGCCGATCGGGTGGCACGACCTGATGGCGCGGCTCGACGGGCCGGTCGTCGCCGACGTCGCCGACCACTTCCGGCGGCGGTGGACCGAGGTCGCCGGCGAGGACCTGCCCGCGCCCGCCGTGCCCGCGCCGGTGGGCGGCAGCCGCGTCCAGCTGCTGCGCACCGTGCCGAACGACACCTACGACTTCCTGCCGAAGGGCGAGTTCACCGTTCTCGATGGCTACTTGCGCGCCCTGAGATCGGCGCAGCGGCTGATCTACCTGGAGAACCAGTTCCTGTGGTCGCCGGAGATCGCCGAGGTGCTGCTCGACAAGCTCCGCAATCCGCCGTCCGACGACTTCCGCGTGGTCCTGCTGCTGCCGCGCAAGCCGAGCAACGGCTCGGACACCACCCGCGGCCAGCTGGGCCGTCTGCTCGACGCCGACGACGGCAACCAGCGGCTGCTGGCCACGACGATCAGCGCCCACGACGGCGACTCGGCGGCCCCGGTGTACGTCCACGCGAAGCTCGGCATCGTGGACGACTCGTGGCTGACGGTCGGGTCCGCCAACCTCAACGAGCATTCGCTGTTCAACGACACCGAGGTCAACATCGCCACCGACGACCCGGAGGTGGTCCGCGCGACCCGGCTGCGGCTGTGGGCCGAGCACCTCGGACGTCCGGTGTCGGAGCTGGAACACAGGGATCCCGCGGACGTGGTCGACAACCTGTGGCGGCCGCTGGCCGAGGAGCAGGCCGAGCGGGAACGCCGCGGCGAGCAGCGGACCCACCGGCTGGTGCTGCTGCCCGGCGTTTCGCGGCGGGCGGGCCGGTTGCAGGGCCCGCTGCGAGGGCTGCTGGTGGACGGCTGAGCCGCCTCCTCCGGCAGCGTCCTCGCCTCGGCGGAGAGCGTCGTGGTCAGCGACCGGCGGGTACCGGCTCCGCGATCGGCTCCTGCGGTGCCTTCGGCAGCGCCACGGCCGTCGGTTCCGGCACGAACGGCAGATCGCCGCGCAGGACCGCCTGGGCGCGGGCGACGTCGAGCTGGCCGTCCCAGCGGGCGACGGCCAGCGTCGCGACGCCGTTGCCGACCAGGCTGGTGAGGGCCCGGGCCTCGGACATGAACCGGTCGATGCCGAAGATCAAAGCCAGCGCGGCCACCGGGACGTGCGGGATGGCACTGAGCGTGGCGGCCAGCGCGATGAACCCGGACCCGGTGACGCCCGCGGCTCCCTTCGACGTCAGGAGCATGACGGCGAGCATGGTCAGCTGCTGGGTGAAGCTGAGCTCGATCCGAAGGGCCTGGGCGAGGAAGACGCCGCCCATGGTCAGGTAGATCGCGGTGCCGTCGAGGTTGAAGGAGTACCCGGCGGGCAGGGTGATGCCGACGACCGGCTTCGCGGCGCCGGCGTGCTCCAGTTTGGACATCATCCGCGGCAGGACCGGCTCGGTGGACGACGTGCCCAGGACGATGAGCAGTTCTTCCTTGATGTAACGCAGGAACGGCAGCAGCCGGAGGCCGTTGAGCCGCATCACCGAACCGAGGACGACCAGGACGAACACCAGCGCGGTCAGCCAGAACGAACCGACCAGCAGGGCGAGGTGGCGAAGGGTGCCCAGGCCGTAGTTGCCGATGGTGAAGGCCATCGAGCCGAAGGCCCCGATCGGGGCCAGCCGCATGATCCAGCGGATGATCGTGAACAGGATGCCGGAGAACTTCTCCACCCCGCGGGCCACGCCCGCGCCGGCCTCGCCGGCGGCGTGCAGGCCGAATCCGAAGAGGACGGAAACGAGCAGCACCGGCAAGATCTCCTTGCCGGTCAGTGCACTGATCAGGGTCGTCGGGATGATGCCGAGCAGGAAATCGGCGAAACCGTTGTGGGTCTGGCTCGCGGCCGCCGGCAGGTGCTCGGTGGACAGCGTGGAGACGTCGACGTGCAGCCCGCTGCCGGGCCGGACGACGTTGACCACGACCAGCCCGACGACGAGCGCGATGGTGGTCAGGACCTCGAAGTAGATCAGCGCCTTCACGCTGACCCGGCCGACCGCGCGCGCGTTGCCCATCGAGGCGATCCCGTGCACGACCGTGCAGAAGATGATCGGCGCGATCATCATCTTGACCAGTCCGATGAACCCGTCACCGAGTGGCTTCAGCCCGGCACCGAACGAGGGCCAGAGCCAGCCCACGGCGGCACCGAGGAGCACCCCGATCAGGCACTGGATGTAGAGGTGGGACAGCAGCCGCCGGACGCGGCTTCCGGACGCGGGCGGGACATGGCCCATGGCGGCGGCATTGCGGCTCATGGCAGGTTTCCTTTCTACAGCGGCGCGGGGATCGGAACCTGGAGTTCCGCGCGGGCGATGCGCCGGGCGGCGCGCCGCAGCAGCACCGTGGACGAGGAGCGGGAGTTCCCGGGCATTGTCCGGGTGGTGAGCACGCCGGCGGGTGTGCCGAGGCGGAGCGTGCCGTCGGCGGTCGGCCGGGCGGCGCGGTGGGCGAGAGTGCCCGGGGTGGCGGCGGCGGTGGCCAGCGCGACCGCGGACGTCAGGCCGATCGCGGGGTGGGGTGCGTGCATGGAGACCATGCGCACGGCCAGGTCGTAGGCGTCCGCGCCGACCTCGATGCCGTGGGCCGTGCGGTAGGCCACCGGAGGCGCGACGACACCGACCTTCGGCACCGCGTGGCTGACCGGATCGTCCGGCCGGGCCAGCCCCATGGCGAGCGCCGCTTCCCGGCGCAGCGTCGTGAGCGCGGGCACCGCCTCCGCGAAACGCGCCAAGGGCTCGGAGCCGTCGAGGCCGAAAGCCTTGGCCTCGAACAACGCGGCAGGCGCCCCGGCGTCCACAAGGGACACTTCGACGACACCGTCCGGCCCGGCCAGGGTGTCGATCGGGCGGCCGGTCGGCAGTGCGGTTCCGGTCGTCGAGCCCGCCGGGTCCTCGAACCCCAGGAGCACCGGCACCCCGGGGGCCGCGGTTCCGGGCACCGTCGCCGCGCCTTCGTCCGGGGCGACGCCGCCGGGGGTCGGAATGGTGCCGGTGAGCCGGGCGCCGGTGTTGGCGTTGAGCATCCGGACGGTGGTGGTCTTCGCGCCGAGCGGGACAAGGCCGTGGTGCACCGCGTAGAGCGCCACGGCGGTGGCGCAGTTGCCGCAGTTGCCGGCCCATTCGACCCGCTCGTCACCGATGCCGACCTGGGCGAAGACGTACTCGATGTCGGTACCGGGCTCGGCCGAGGGGCGCACGATCGCGGCCTTCGACGTGGTCGAGGACGCGCCCCCGACACCGTCGATCTGCCGGGGGTCGGCCGCGTTGAAGGCGGCCAGCAACAGGATGTCGACGTCCACGTCGGCGGCCACGACGTCGTCGTGGCCGAAGATCCAGCACTTGCTGGTTCCCCCGCGGATCATCTCGCCCCGCAGACGCAGCACAGCGGGCTCCTTTGTGGATTCGGGCGGGTCGTTCGCCTGCCGGTGCGTTCCACCATCGACGACGGGAGCGTGAAGTACAATCTCGAAAATCTGCATGGGTATTAACTTGAACTGAACGGTCGTGGTGACGAGATGCTGGACGTCCGACGGGTGCTGCTGCTCGCCGAGGTGGCTCGGCGCGGTTCGGTGACCGCGACCGCCCGCGCGCTGAACTACACCCCGTCAGCGGTCTCGCAGCAGATCAGCCGCCTGGAGGCCGAGGCCGGGCAACCACTGCTGGAGCGCCACGCCCGCGGCGTCACGCTCACCGACGCCGGCCGCGCGCTCGTCGACCGGGGCGAGCGCATCGAGCGCGAGCTCACCGCCGCCGAAAACGAGCTCGCCGACTTCGCCGGGCTGCGCGCGGGCACCCTGCGCGTCGGCACGTTCCCGACGGTCGGCGCCTCGCTGCTCCCGCCGGCGGTGATCGCCTTCAAGGAAGCGCACCCGGAAATCCGCTTGACCGTGCGCAGCAGCCGCATCGCCGGGCTGTGGCGGATGCTGGAGAACCGCGAGATCGAACTGTCCCTGATGTGGGACTACGACTGGTGCCGCATCGATCGCGACGACGCCACCGTCACCCCGCTGCTCGACGATCCGCCCGCGCTCCTGGTCGGCGACCGGCACCCGCTCGCGCGCCGCCGGAGTGCCGCCCTCGCCCAGCTCGCCGACGACGCCTGGATCACGCGCGCCGACAACCACCCGGTGGCCGAGGCGCTGACCCGCAGCTGCCGTGCGGCCGGCTTCGAACCCCAGATCGCCTACGAGGCACACGACTACCAGGAAGCCCAGGCCATGGTCGCCGCCGGCATCGGCGTCGCGCTCGCGCCGACCCTGGCCCTCGACGGCGTCCGCCCGGGCGTCAAGGTCCTGCCCCTGCGGCCGCGCACCGCGGTCCGCCGGATCCTCCTCGTCCGGATGACCGACCACGCGCTGACGCACGCCGCTCAGGCGTTCGCCGAGCTCCTGCGCCGCAGCGCCGCGTCACGCGGTGCCTGAGCTACCGGATCCGCAGCTTCCGCATCAGCTTCAGCCCGGACAGCATGCTCTCGACGTACTTCTCGTACCCTTGCCCCGGCCGCGGCCCCATCACCTGCTTCTTCAGCACGGCCAGGTTCTGCACGTCGGTGTACTTGAGCAGCCCCTGGTCGCCGTGCCGGGCGCCGACGCCGGAGTTCTTCACCCCGCCGGACGGCGTGCCCTTCGCCGCGTACGCGGTCGCCAGGACGTCGTTGACGTTCACGTTGCCGGACTCGATCCGGGCCGCCACCGCGCGCGCCGCCGGGACGTCGGTGCTCCAGACCGACGCGTTGAGCCCGTAGTCCGTGTCGTTGGCCAGCGCCACCGCTTCGTCGACCGTGCGGTACTTGTGCAGCGCCACCACCGGCCCGAAGGTCTCCGTGACCCCGCACAGCATGTCCGTGGTGACGCCTTCGAGGATCGTCGGCTCGAAGAACGCCGGGCCGAGGTCGGGGCGGGGCTTGCCGCCGCACAACACCGTGGCGCCCTTGGCCACCGCATCGTCCACATGGGACTTGACGCGGCGCATGTGGTCGACCGAGACCAGCGACCCCATGTCGGGGCCGAAGTCGTACGCGGCGCGGACGTCGAGGGCCGAGGCCGCCGCCACGAAGGCCGTCTTGAACTCCTCGTACCGGGACTCCGGCAGGTAGATCCGCTCGATGTGCATGCAGATCTGGCCGGTGTTGCCGAACGCCCCGAAGATCGCACCCTGCACGGCCTCCGGAACATCAGCGTCCGGAAGGACGATCATCGGGTTCTTGCCGCCGAGTTCGAGGCAGCAGCCGATGAGGTTGCGGCCCGCCCGTTCGCCGATCACCCGGCCGGTGGCCGTCGAACCGGTGAACATCACGTAGTCGGCGTGGTCGATCAGGGTGGGGCCGACGTCGGGCCCTTCGCCGCAGACCACCTGGAACAGGCCTTTCGGCAGGCCCGCTTCCTCCAGCAGCCGGACGCCGTAGAGCGGCGAGAGCGCCGTCTTGTTGTCCGGCTTCAGCACGACCGCGTTGCCCGCCATCAGCGCCGGGATCGCGTCGGAAACGCCGGTGGCGAACGGGAAGTTCCACGGCGCGATGATGCCGACGACGCCCTTCGGCAGCCGGACCTCGGTCGACGTCGTCAGCAGCGGCACCGGGCCGCCGCGTTTGGTGGGAGCCAGCAACCGAGCGGCCCGCTTCAGGTAGTGGCTCATCACCATCGGCGGATCGCAGGTCTCCTCGATCGCCATCCGCCGGTTCTTGCCGCTCTCGACCTGGATGAGGTCGGCGACGGCCCGCGCCCGCTCGACGAACAGCGCGTGCGCCCGCCGGAACACCGCCAGCCGCTCCTTGACCGGCGTCGCCGCCCACGTCCGCTGGGCCTCGCGTGCGACGGCGAAGGCCCGCTCGATGTCCTCCGGTGTCGACTGCGGCAGCTCGACGAGCACGTCGCCGGTGTAGACCTCGGTCAGCTTCCAGGTCGCGCCGGCCGAGCCCGGCACCCGGGCGACCAGCTGTTCCAGGAAGGCGTCGGTGACCGACGCCGGACGGGTGAGTTCGAGCGGGGTGAGCGTCATGACCGGCTCCCGAGGACGAGCTGGGCGCCCATTTCCCCGATCATGATGCAGGGCGCGTTGGTGTTGCCGCCGGTGATCGACGGCATGATCGAGGCGTCGCAGACCCGCAGGCCCTCGACGCCGCGCACCCGCAGGTCGGGGCCGACGACCGCGAGCTCGTCGACGCCCATCCGGCAGGTGCCGACGCCGTGGTAGACCGACGTCGCGCGGTTGAGGATCGCGTCGCGCAGCGCCTGGCCCTTGAGGTCCTTGCCCGGGTGGATCTCTTCCTTGACCGCGCCCTTGAACGCCTTGGAGGCGAAGATCTCGCGCACCATTTCCGAGCCTTCGCCGAGCAGTTCGAGGTCGGCCGGGTCGGACAGGTACTGGAAGTCGATGAGCGGGGCCGCGGCGGGATCGGCCGAGGCGAGCCGCAGCGTGCCGCGGCTCTTCGGGTAGATGAGCGTGGTCAGCACGGTGAGCGCGGGACGCTTGTCGACGTCGTGCCGGATCGGCGCGTCCTGGTTGGGCGACACGTACGCCCACGGCAGGAGGTGCAGCTGGAGGTCGGGGATCGCCCCGGCCTGCGAGGTCCGCAGGAAGGCGACCGCCTCGAAGACCGAGTTCGCCAGGAACGTGGTGCCGGGGCGCAGCAGCTCCCGGGCCAGCCCGCGGGCGAAGTACGGCGCCGTGCCCTTGTTCTTGCTGGTCGTCACGTGGAACGTCAGGGCGTGGAACATGTGGTCGTGCATGTTGTCGCCGACGGGCAGGTCGGCGACGACGTCGATGCCGTGTTCCTTGAGGTGCTCGGCGCGGCCGACGCCGGACAGCATGAGCAGCTGCGCGGACCCGATGACACCGGCGGCGAGGATGACCTCCTTGCCGGCGCGGATGGTGCGACGGCGACCGCGGTCGAGGACTTCGACGCCGACGGCGCGGCCGTTCTCGATGAGCACCTTCTCGACCAGCACCCGGTCCTGCAGCTGCAGCGTCGGGGGCGCGAGGTGGTGGAGGTAGCCGCGCGAGGCGCTGTAGCGCAGGCCGTCGGCGGCGTTCTGCTGCATCCGGCTGACGCCCTCTTGGGACTCGGCGTTGTAGTCGTCGAGGATCTTGCAGCCGAGCGCGTCGGCGGTGGCGTCGACGAACTGCAGCGAGCCCTCTTGGGGGTTCTTCACGCGGGTGACCCGGATCGGCCCGCCGGCGCCGCGGAAGGCGGTCTCGCCGTCTTCGAAGTCCTCCATGCGCTTGTAGGCGGCGTTGACGCTGTCGGCGTCCCAGCCGGTGTTGCCCTCGGCGGCCCAGGAGTCGAAGTTGGCGCGGTTGCCGCGGACGTAGACCATGCCGTTGATGGAGCTCGACCCGCCGACGACCCGGCCTCGCGGCACCGGCATCCGGCGATCGAGAACGTGTTTCTGCGGAACGCCGTAGAAGCCCCAGTCGAGCGGCTTCTTGAGCTGGGGCACGGCGTGCATCGGCCCGACGAGCCCGGGCTTCTTGACCAGCAGCTGCTCGTCGCTCTTGCCGGCTTCCAGGACGATCACGCTGGCCCCGGCCTGTGCGAGCCGCCCCGCGATCGTGGCCCCCGAGCTCCCCGACCCGACGACGACGTAGTCGGCCTCGTCGCCGCGCGCCGCCCTTTTCGCCATACTCGCTCCTCGGTACGACCGGCCACTGGAACTGTAACGTGTTCTAGTTCCAGCCACCGTATAGCGCCGACCCCACCAGCGCAACGGCCCAGGCGGCGGCACTTTCACGTGAAAGTGCCGCCCCCAGGTGGGCACTTTCACGTGAAAGTGCCCACCTGGGGAGCGTCAGGTCCAGGTCAGGAAGCGGTAGTGCAGGCCGGTCGACGACGCCAGCCACTCGCCCACGGCGTCCGCCGGGCGCCCGACCTCGGGCGCGTGGGTGTCCCCTTCGAAGGACTCCTGCAGTTCGGTGACGACGATCCGGTCCGCGAACGGTAGCGCCGCGCGGTACACCGCCGCACCGCCGATCACCCACAGATCGCCGGAAACCGCGCCGAGCGCCGAGGGCAGGTCCGCGAACGTCTCGACCCCTTCCTGCGGGGTCGCCGACAGCACCAGGTTCCGCCGTCCGGGCAGCGGACGGAACCGCGGCGGCAGTGACTCCCACGTCCGGCGTCCCATCAGCACCGCCGCCCCCGAGGTCACCGTGCGAAAGTGCTTGAGGTCCTCCGGCAGGTGCCACGGCAGCGCGCCGTCGCGGCCGATGACGCCGTTCGAAGACTGGGCCCAGATCAGGCCGATCACACGGCCACCGGCGCCTTGATGCCCGGGTGCGGGTCGTAGTCCTCGAGCGCGAAGTGCTCGTACGTGTAGTCGAACAGGCTGTCCGCCGGCTTGAGGCCCAGCGCCGGGAACGGCCGTGCGTCCCGCGCCAGCTGCGTCCGCACCTGCTCGACGTGGTTGTCGTAGATGTGGCAGTCCCCGCCCGTCCAGACGAAGTCGCCGACGCGCAGCCCGACCTGCTCGGCGATCAGGTGCGTCAGCAGCGCGTAGCTCGCGATGTTGAACGGCACGCCGAGGAACAGGTCCGCGCTGCGCTGGTACAGCTGGCAGGACAGTTCGCCGTCGGCGACGTAGAACTGGAAGAACGCGTGACACGGCGGCAGCGCCATGCGCGGGATGTCGGCGACGTTCCACGCGGACACGATGATCCGCCGCGAGTCCGGGTTCTCACGGAGCGTGCGCAGCACCTCGGCGATCTGGTCGACGTGTCCGCCGTCCGGGGTCGGCCACGACCGCCACTGGACGCCGTAGACCGGGCCCAGATCGCCGTCGGCCGCCGCCCACTCGTCCCAGATGGTGACGCCGTGCTCCCGCAGCCACGAGACGTTCGCGTCGCCGCGCAGGAACCACAGCAACTCGTAGGCGATCGAGCGGAAGTGGACTTTCTTCGTGGTGATCAGCGGAAAGCCCTCGGACAGGCGGTAGCGCAGCTGGTGCCCGAAGATCGACCTCGTGCCGGTGCCGGTACGGTCGCCTTTGCGGGCACCCGTGTCGAGGACGTGGCGGAGGAGGTCTTCGTACTGCGTGTCCGGCATGTCCGGGAGCCTAACCGTGCCGCTGACTCAGCGTGAACCCCGGATGGCCGACACGGACGGGGCCCATAACTTGACCCATTCCAGAAAAGGCCCTAGGGTCGGCGGCGATGTCAGACTTCGAAGCACAGCTGCGGGCGGTCTCGCTGCGGGTCACCAGACCCCGGCTGGCCGTGCTGGCCGCGCTGCGCGACCATCCCCACGTCGACACCGAAACGGTGATCGACCTGGTGCGCGCCGACCAACCGACGGTGTCGCACCAGACGATCTACGACGTGCTCCGGGCGCTCACCGACACCGGGCTGATCCGGCGCATCCAGCCGGCCGGTGCGAACGCCCGCTACGAGGCCCGGGTGGGTGACAACCACCACCACGTCGTGTGCCGTTCGTGCGGGGCGATAGCCGACGTCGACTGCGCCGTCGGCCACACCCCCTGTCTCACCGCCTCGGACGACCACGGTTTCGTGATCGACCAGGCGGAGGTCGTCTACTGGGGCACCTGCCCCGGCTGCGCGGCCGAACGTCCCCGAAATGATTCGCTGCTCCCGGAAGGAAGTAAATGAGCTCCACCCAGGACAACCCGTCCAGCGCGCAGGGCGTGGACAAGAAGGCGGCGGCCGGGTGCCCGGTCGCGCACGACTCGGTGACTTCGCACGGCAGCGAGAGCGAAAACCCGGCGATCGACTCCCCGACGCCGAAGACGGGCGGCCGCCCGCGCACGAACAAGGACTGGTGGCCCAACCAGCTCGACCTGTCCGTGCTGCACGCCCACTCGGCCAAGGGCAACCCGCTCGGCGAGAACTTCAGCTACGCCAAGGAATTCGCGAAGCTCGACGTCGACGCCCTCAAGCGGGACGTCACCGAGGTGCTCACCACCTCGCAGGACTGGTGGCCCGCCGACTTCGGGCACTACGGCGGCCTGATGATCCGCCTGAGCTGGCACGCCGCGGGCACCTACCGCATCCACGACGGCCGCGGTGGCGCCGGGGACGGCAACCAGCGCTTCGCCCCGCTCAACAGCTGGCCCGACAACGCCAACCTCGACAAGGCGCGCCGCCTGCTGTGGCCGGTCAAGCAGAAGTACGGCCAGAAGATCTCGTGGGCCGACCTGCTCGTCCTGGCCGGCAACGTCGCCCTGGAGTCGATGGGCTTCAAGACCTTCGGCTTCGGCTTCGGCCGCGTGGACGTCTGGGAGCCCGAGGAGATCATCTGGGGCCCGGAGGACGACTGGCTGGGTGACGAGCGCTACGTCAGCGACGCGGAGATGGCGCCCGAGGTCGGCGCGACCGAGATGGGCCTCATCTACGTCAACCCCGAAGGGCCCCGCGGCAGCGCGGACTTCGAGGCCGCGGCGCACTTCATCCGCGAGACCTTCGCCCGGATGGCGATGAACGACGAGGAGACCGTCGCCCTCATCGCCGGCGGCCACACCTTCGGCAAGACCCACGGCGCCGGTGTCGCCGACGACCACGTGGGCCCGGAGCCCGAGGGCGCCCCGATCGAGGCGCAGGGCCTCGGCTGGCTGAGCACGCACGGCACCGGCAAGGGCGCCGACGCGATCACCAGCGGCCTCGACGTCACCTGGACCGACAAGCCGACCGAGTGGAGCAACCGCTTCTTCGAGATCCTCTTCGGCTACGAGTGGGAGCTCACCACGAGCCCCGGCGGCGGCAAGCAGTACGTCGCCAAGGACGCGCCGGAGATCATCCCGGACCCGTTCGACCCGAACAAGAAGCACAAGCCGACCATGCTCACGACGGACCTGTCGCTGCGCTTCGACCCGGTCTACGGCCCGATCTCGCGCCGGTTCCTGGAGAACCCGGACGAGTTCGCGCTGGCCTTCGCCAAGGCCTGGTACAAGCTGCTGCACCGTGACATGGGCCCGGTCAGCCGCTTCCTCGGCCCGTGGGTCGCCGAGCCGCAGCTGTGGCAGGACCCGGTGCCGGCCGCCGAGGGCACCCTCGTCGGCGACGCCGACATCGCCGCCCTCAAGGCGAAGGTCCTCGACTCGGGGCTCACCACCGCGGAACTGGTGTCCACGGCGTGGGCGTCGGCCGCGAGCTTCCGCTCCACCGACAAGCGCGGTGGCGCGAACGGCGCCCGGATCCGCCTGGAGCCGCAGCGCAACTGGGAGGTCAACCAGCCCGAGCAGCTCGGCAAGGTCCTGGAGATCCTCGAGGGCGTCCAGCGCGAGTTCAACGAGGCCGGTGGCGCGCAGATCTCGCTGGCCGACCTGATCGTGCTGGCCGGCTCGGCCGCCGTCGAGAAGGCGGCGCGCGACGCCGGCGTCGAGACGACCGTGCCGTTCCACCCGGGCCGCACCGACGCCTCGCAGGAGCAGACCGACACCGACGCGTTCAAGGTGCTCGAGCCGCGCGCCGACGGGTTCCGCAACTACCTGCGGGCCGGCGAGAAGCTCCAGCCGGAGGTGCTGCTCGTCGAGCGCGCCTACCTGCTCGGCCTGTCCGCGCCCGAGATGACCGTCCTCGTCGGCGGCCTGCGCTCGCTCGGCACCAACCACGGCGGTGCCGCGCACGGTGTCCTCACCGACCAGCCGGGCGTGCTCACCGGCGACTTCTTCGCCAACCTGCTCGCGCCGGGCACCAAGTGGAAGGCCTCGGAGTCCGCGGAAAACGTCTACGAGATCCGCGACGTGACGACCGACGAGCTGAAGTGGACCGCCACCGCGGTCGACCTCGTCTTCGGTTCGAACTCGCAGCTGCGGGCCCTCTCCGAGGTCTACGCCAGCGAAGACGCCCGCGAGAAGTTCGTGGCCGACTTCGTGGCGGCGTGGACGAAGGTCATGGAGCTGGATCGCTTCGACCTCGCCTGACAGTCGCACCGACGGGCCCGGCCGAGCTTCGGCCGGGCCCGTTCGCGTGTGCGGCGATCTTGACATCGGGTGACCGCCGACCTACCGTGAGTCCCACGCCGCCGGGTTGTCCAGACCATTTATCGTGAAAGGACACCCGATGATGCGTGTTCGCACCCTGCTCGCCCTCCTGGCGGTCCCGGCCCTGGCCGCGGCGACCGCGTCCCCCGCGTTGGCGGCGGACCCGTCCGTGGCCCCGGGCGGCAACTTCGACCTCTCGATCTGGCAGCTGCAGGAACCGGTCGGCTCGCCGGGCAAGCCGACGACCATCTCGTCGTCCCGGCTGCAGGGGCCGAACGGCTTCCAGGACAGCTACTTCTACACCGACACCCGCGACGGCGCGATGACCTTCTGGGCCCCGGAGAAGGGCGTCACCACACCGAACTCGAACTACGCGCGGTCGGAGCTGCGCGAGATGAACCGCGACGGCTCCGCCGCGAACTGGTCGCTGAGCGGCTCGCACAAGCTGAGCGCGACCCTGCGCGTGGTCTCGGTGACGTCGAACGTGTGCGTCGGCCAGGTGCACCTCGGCACCGGCGGCTCGTCCACGAAACCGCTGCTGGAGCTGTACTACCGGGCGAGCGGGGACATCGTGCTGGGCACCGAGAACTCCCCCGACGGCGGGCAGACGTCGCACACGGTCGGCCACGTCTCGGTCGGCAAGACGTGGACCTACACGATCGGGATTTCCGGCGGCAACACGATCGACCTGACGGTCAACGGCAGCACGACGCACTACGGCATCCCGTCGTCGTTCAAGCCGTACAAGCAGTACTTCAAGGCGGGCTCGTACAACCAGTCCTCATCGAGCAGCACGACGAAGGGTGCGCGGGTCGCGTTCTACGGCTTGAACGTCACCCACGGCTGAGCGGAGAACGGCCCGGCCGCCACCGGGCCACCGCCCTCAGCGCCAGCCGAGCTCAGCGCCAGCCGAGCTCGGGGGCTACGTGGGTGAGGATGCTCTCCAGCACGTGGACGTTGTACTCGACGCCGAGCTGGTTCGGGATGGTGAGCAGCAGCGTGTCCGCGGCCTGGACGGCCTCGTCCTCCTTGAGCTGCCGCACGAGCTCGTCGGGCTCTCCGGCGTAGGAGCGGCCGAAGATCGCCCGGGTGTTCTCGTCGATCATGCCGACCTGGTCGCGCGACTGGCGGTCACGGCCGAAGTACGCACGGTCGGTGTCGTTGGTCAGCGCGAAGATGCTGCGGCTGACCGAGACCCGCGGCTCGTGCTCGTGGCCGGCTTCGGTCCACGCTTCGCGGTAGGCCTCGATCTGCTTGCGTTGCTGGACGTGCAGCGGCTCGCCCGTCTCGTCGTCCTTGAGCGTGGAGCTCTGCAGGTTCATGCCCAGCTTGGCCGCCCAGACGCTTGTCGCGTTCGAGCCGGAGCCCCACCAGATACGCTCGCGCAGGCCCTCGGAGTGCGGCTCGAGCCGCAGCAGGCCCGGCGGGTTGGCGAACATCGGCCGCGGGTTCGGCTGCGCGAAGCCTTCGCCTTCCAGGAGCTTGAGGAACACCTCGGTGTGCTGGCGGGCCATGTCGGCGTCCGTCTCGCCCTCCCCGGGGGCGTAGCCGAAGTAGCGCCAGCCGTCGATCACCTGCTCGGGGGATCCCCGGCTGATGCCGAGCTGGAGCCGGCCACCGGAGATGAGGTCGGCGGCGCTCGCGTTCTCGACCATGTACAGCGGGTTCTCGTAGCGCATGTCGATGACGCCGGTGCCGATCTCGATCTTCGACGTCCGGGCGCCGATCGCCGCCAGCAGCGGGAACGGGCTGCCCGCCTGCTGCGCGAAGTGGTGCACGCGGAAGTAGGCACCGTCCACGCCGAGCTCCTCGGCGGCGACCGCCAGGTCGATCGACTGGTGCAGGAAGTCGGCGGCCGACCGGGTCTCGGAGTGCGCGCTCGCCGACCAGTGGCCGAACGAGAGGAAGCCAATCTTCTTCACGCACCGTCAGACGTCCGGCGGGCGGAATTGATTCCCGGGTGTGACCGCCGTCGTTCGCTCGTTCCGGTGAACCGGCGCCCGCACCGGGCCCGGCCGGGTACTCCGCCCGAAACGAGGAGACGCATGCCCGACAACGACCTCACCGGATTTCTGCTGATCGGCCTGGTCATCGTGGTGGCCGACGGCCAGGTCCTCCACCGCGGCGGCCGCCGCTACCTGAGCGGGCCGGAGGGCGGCGAAGGGTCGAGCTCACTGGCGTGGATGGTGGTGACCGTCTTTCACCTGGTCTCGTTCGGCGTGCTCGCCCTGCTCTCGGTGGTCGGCCCGCAGTGGTCGGGCTCGACGGCCGCGCTGGTCGGGCGGCTCGGCATCTTCCTGCTGCTGATGGCCGTGGCCCACGTGCTCACCCTGGCCGTGCTCGCGCGCCGCCGTCAGGACCGGATCGTCGAGGAGCACTATCAGGACCGCGAACCCGAACGGGACACCTACGTCCGGCCGGCCACCGAGGTGGTCGTCGAGCCGGCGGCGACGGACCCGGCGTGGCGCCCCGCCGTCACCCCGGTGCCCGGCCAGGACGGCCCGCACCCGCGGGTGGGCCCCGACCTCGGCAACCACGGCCCGTACCGCACCTGACCTGCTCCGGGGCGTTCACCGGATCGAAGGACTCCACCCGGCGAGCCGCGGTTTCGTGCTGCCGCTCCCCCGCCCGCCGTGATTGGATCTTGTCCGGCCGGTGCGCGAGGAGGAACTGCGGTGCGAACGTCCCGAGCTGGGCTGGCGGTGGCTGTCACGGTCCTCGTGGCGGCCACGGCGCCCGCTGCCGCCACCACGCCCGACCCTCTCGCGCCGTACCGGGGCCAGGAGGTCTCCTGGGGCGCCTGCCCGTTCGAGAAACGGAGCCAGCCCCGCCCGGTGCAGTGCGCGCGGATCACCGTCCCGCGGGACTGGGCGGCCCCGTCCCCCGGCACCGACCTGCAGGTGGCGATCAGCCGCGCGGCGGCCACCGGCGGCCGGCAGGGCGCGATCTTGGTCAACCCCGGCGGGCCCGGCGGCCGGGGAACGGCGCTCGCGGGGGCGCTGGCCGGACTGGAACCGGCGGTGAACGAGCACTACGACGTCATCGGCATGGACCCCCGCGGTACCGGCCAGGAAGGCGGCAAGGACGAGGGGTACGTGTGCCGGGTGCCGCTGGGGCGGCTGCCGCAGGACGACGACCTCGACGCCCGTGACCGCTCGGCGGACAGCATCGCGCTGCACCAGCGGACGCCGCGAGTGCTGGCCGAGGCGTGCCAGAGCGACGCGCTCGCGCCGTTCGTCACCACCTGGCAGACCGCGCACGACATGGACCTGATCCGCACGCTGCTGGGTGACGAGAAGCTCAACTACCTCGGCTTCTCCTACGGCACCTGGCTCGGCGCGAAGTACGCGTCGCTCTTCCCGGACCGCGCCGGGAAGATGGTGCTCGACTCCAGCGTCAACTTCGAAGGCCGCCTCCAGGCCGCGTTCGAGGCGTTCCCGAAGATCGACCAGCGTCAGTTCGACCGCGTCTACGCGCCGTGGCTGGCCCGCCGGTTCCCGGAGCAGCTCGGCAAGACCGCCGGGGAGGTCCGGGTCACGTGGGAGCGGCTGCGGGCCTACTTCAAGAGCCAGGGCGTGCCACCCGACGTCTTCGACTCGGTCTTCGTCGGCAACGGCAGCGCCCGGCAGTGGATGACCGGCGCCCTGATCCTCACCAAGGGCGTGGCGGCGCTCGAGGGCAAGACCACCCCGCCGCCCGCCGCGCTGCGGAGCGACCTCGACCGAGCTTCGCGTGCCGTCTTCGGCCGTCCGGCGGACCGGCTGACCGCCGCCGACGTGGCGGCGAACCCGCCGGAGCCCGACTACGCCGACGTCCCGGGTACGCGGCTGGCCGTGGCGTGCGGCGATCAGCCGACGCGGACGGCGAGCTGGTACAAGCTGCTCAGCGACCTGCAGGGGCCGGCCTACCCGCTGTTCGGCTGGGCGTACGGCCTGAGCGAGGCGTGCGGCTTCTGGTCCGACCCGCCGCGGCAGCAGCTGCCGACGCTCTCGCCGCGCGCCGCGAAGAACATCCTCGTCGTCCAGGGCGAATTCGATCCCCAAACCGGTTACGAGCAGGCGGAAGCGGCGGCGCGGGCAGCCGGGATCCCGATGATCTCGGTGGCGGATTCGCCCTTCCACGGCCAGTACGCGGTCAGCGGGAATTCCTGTGTGGACGATCTGGTGAACGGCTTCTACCTCGGCGGCGCGCGACCGGCGGCCACCATCTGCCCCGGCGTCCCGCTGCCCGGGGAGCACCAGTTGTACCCGGTGCCGGGCCCGGCGGGCGAGCCGTCCCAGACGACGGCGCCCGTGCCCCGGGACGCCGCCTCGAACGTCCGGGAACGGCTTCAGGACGACATCAGCGCGGTCAACCGCGGTCGCTGATCCGGTACGCCACCCCGCGCCGGTCGATGTCCTCCAGGTCTTCCGGGTAGAGCCCCCGGCCGGTGAACCGCTCGACCGCGACCAGGCCCTTCTCGGTTCGGTCGTGGTAGTCCTCCAGGTCGAGACCGGCCAGCGCCGCGACGACGTCCTCGTCCGCGGACGGCTCGCTCAGGCCCGGCTCGAACGAAGCGAGGACTTCGCCGGCGCGGGCGAAGGACAACCGCGTCACCGCGTTGACGTTCCAGAACATGCTCGCCACCCGGCCGGCGCGGGACGCCGCGGTGAGCACGGGCGCTCGGGAGCCGTAGTAGCCGTTCTCCTCGATCGCCACCACGACACCGTCGAGGTCCAGCACCGCCAGCCACGGGTCTGCGTACGCCTCGCGCAGCTCCTCCAGCGGCTCGGGCCGGGCGGGGTCCGCCCCGAACGCGCGGATGACCTCCTCGGCGGACTGGCCGGTGGCGACCGTGACCGTCGCCGCGACCGTCAGCCGGGACCGGCCGATCCAGCGGTAGTGCGCCTCGGGCCGGTCCACGACCGGTGGCTCCGGCTCGCCGCGCAGGCGGTGGCCGAGGCGGTCCGCCCGGGCGTGCACCACCGGCGGTCCGGGCGGCGCCGCCCAGATCCAGAGGTCGTAGCCCTCGACCTCCGGGTCGTCGCGGCCGTAGGCGTGCACGCGGACGCGGTAGTCGCCGGGCCACGGCGGTGTCGTCACTTCCCCGCCCACGCCGGCCGAGCCGTGCTCCGCGCGCCAGCTGAGGTCGACGACCTCCTCCCAGCCCAGGGTTTCCGCCGTGGCCGGTGGCTCGGCCAGCACCCGGATGCCGACCCGGACCGGGCCGTTCTCCGTGCCGGTGCGGACGACCACGCCACCGTCGGCGGTCTCCGCGAGGCCGTTGCCCCCGAAGTCGCCGAAGGCCGGGAAACCCCCTTCGGTCAACGCGAAGACGTGGTCGCGGACCGCCACGGACGTGCTGCCGGACTGCGGCAGCCGGTACTCGGCCCGCTGCTTGTCGCGCAGGGCCGCCGCGTAGCCGTCGGGCATCGGTGCCGAGCGGAGCAGGATTGCCGCCGCTCCGAGCGCCGTCCCGACGATGCCCGCGATGCCGGGGCTGCCGGCTTCGCGCGCGGCGATCGTCGCGGTCACCAGCGCGATCGCGAGATGGTGGGCTCCGTGCGCGGCCGCGATCGCCGCTTCGTCGCCTTCGGCGGTGAGGGGGATTTCAGCCGCCAAGCCGGTGGTCGACTCCGCCACCAGCTCGAGGAGACCGGGCCGAAGCCGGTGCAGCAACCGCGTCTCCCGCAGGGCTTCCGCCTCGCTGTCCGAGGTGAGGAAGCCGAACGTGCCGTCCGGCGGCGGCTTCGGCGCGGCCGCGACCGGCGGCGCCGCAACGACGAGCGAGGCCAGCGGCAGCTCCACCGCTCCGTGCACGCGCTCGATCACCCACGCCGGCAGGGTTCTGAGCGACTTCAGCACCTCGGGCTCGGGTACGTCCGGGAACGACCGGCGTTCCGGCTCCGACCGCAGCCGGCCCAGTGTCGCGGCGGGCGCGGGCGGGATCACGGCGCGGACGGCCGGTACGACGGCGGCCACGACAGCGGCAAGGTCCTCCCCCATGCCACCCACTGTGCCAGAAACCCACTGTGCCAGAAACGGGTCTGGAGCTGCAGACCGCCGGAAATTGTCGGACCCCTCCCGTAGCCTTCGGCCCAGCATCGACCGACTTGGGGGGCAGCAGTGAGCGAGACTTTCGTACCGGATCCCGAGTGGAGACCGTACGTGCACGTGCGGCGGGGCGGGTCGGTCCCGCCGGAGGCCGAGCCCGCGGCGGACGCGGTCGCCTGGTGGCGGGCCGGGGTGGCCGGGGAAGACGTGGCGACCGCCGCGTTGCGGAATCCGGCGAGCGATCCGGAGCTGGTCGGCGCCGCCCGAGCGGGCGACGAGGAGGTGCTGGGCGCGGCAGTCCTGGCGGTGCTGCTGTACAGCGGCCTGAGCCGGAAAGCCGGTGGAAAGCAGGAGACGTGGCGGATCGCCGACGCGTGGTGGGCACGGGGGCCCGGGTTCGCGGTCCGGGCCGCGGCCACCCTGACCCAGGTCGTGCACGCCGACCACTACCACGACGGGACCGCGCTGCTGCAACGGTGGACGGATTCGTGCCGGCACTTCCGTCCGGCGGACCACCCGTTGTTCCGGCGGCTGCGCACGCTCCTCGCCGCGGTCGATGCCGCAGGCTACGAGGCGGCGGCTTCGGCACTGGCCGCGTGCCGGGCCGGCCTGCCCGGCAAGGTGGCGGCCTCCTACCTGGTGCCCACCCGCGAGGACTGGGCCGGCGAGCTGGTGGCGGAAGCCCGGCCGATCGGGGACTTCTCTTTCGACTGGGCGTCGGTGCTGCAGGCACTGTCCACAAGGGAGCAGCTCGAAGCGGTGCCGACCGCGGTGCTCCAGCGGTTCCTGTGGCACGCAGAGGTCCGCCACACGCTGCTCGACGCGATGGGAGCCGCCTCGGCGCCCACGTTCGCCCGCGCCGTCGATGCCGATCCGGGCGGCGGTGACTCCCGCAAACTCCTGTTGTCCGTGCTGGCCGGCCTGCCCGGCGACGAGACGTTCGAGCTGCTCGTGGCACGGCTGGGACAGAAGCACGTGCAGCCGCTCGTCACCGCCGCGATGGCGCGGACGCCGGAGCGTGCGGTGAGGCTGCTGGCCCGGGGCGCCACGGCGCACGCGGGGTACGCCGAAGAGGCGGGCTTCCTGCTGCGCGGCCACGTCACGGCTCATCCCGACGTCGCGGCCGCGGTGCTGCCCGGCCTCGAAGGCGAAGAGCGGGCGCTGGTCGAACGCGCCCTGCAGGGCGAAGAGCGGCTGCCGGCCGTGGCCGGGGCGGCCCTGCCGCGGGTGCTCGCGGATCCGCCGTGGGCCGCGAACCGCCCCCGGCGCGAACCCATCGTCCTCAGTGGACTGAGCAGCCCGGCCGAGCCGAGGCTGGAGTGGGCCCCCGAAGAACAGGCCGATTGGGCGGGGCAGCACACCCGGCTCCACCGCGGCTTGTACGGCGGCTGGCAGCGCGCGGCCGGGGAGTACGACGCCGGGAAGCTGTACGAGCCGGACGCGCCGCCCCTGTTCGTGCAGGCCCCCGATGACTGGGTGCGCGAGCGGCTGGCGGCGTGGCGCCCGGCCGACGCCTCGGACGGCGAGGTCTGGGGTCGCGTCCTGGCGAGCCGGCACGGGCTGCTCGCCTACCGGCCCCTGCTGGCGATGGCGACGGCGAACCCGGGGCAGCGCGGCGAAGTGCTGCTGCCGTACGTGAGCCCCGAGATCGCCATGCTCATGGCGGACTGGCTGGTCCGGCTGAAAACGGCCCGCAAGGTCGCCCTGGCGTGGCTCGACCGGCACCTGACCGACGCAACGAGGTTCCTGGTGCCGGTGGCACTGGGGCCGGCCGGCACGAGCAGGCGCACCGCCGAGGCCGCGCTGCGCGTGCTGGCCAAGAGCGGGCACGAAGCGGCCGTGTCCGCGGCGGCCGCCCACCACGGCACTCAGGCGGCCGAGGCCGTCGCCGAACTGCTCGTCGCCGACCCGCTGGAAGTCCTTCCGGTGCGGCTGCCGGTCCCCGGCGCGTGGGCGGACCCGGCGGTGCTGCCCCAGATCCGTGTCCGCGGCGGCGAACAGGCACTGCCCGACCGGGTGATCCCCCACGTGCTCATGCTGCTCGCCTTGTCGAAGCCCGGAGAGCCCTACCCGGGGCTGGCGCAGCTCCGCGACTTCTGCGACCCGGCGTCGCTGGCCGAGTTCGCCTGGGCGCTGTTCCGCCGCTGGCGGGCCGCGGACTACCCGGCGAAGGACGGCTGGGTGCTCACGGCCCTGGGTCTCCTCGGCGACGACGCCGTGGTGCGGGAGCTGAGCCCGCTGATCCAGGCGTGGCCGGGCGAAGGCGGGCACGCCCGGGCGACCGCGGCCCTCGACGTACTGGCCGGCATCGGCACCGATCTCGCGCTGCGGCACCTGAATTCCATTGCGCAGAAGGTGAAGTTCAAGGGGCTCAAGCTGAAGGCGCAGGAGAAGATCACCGCCGTCGCCGAAGGGCTCGGCTTGTCGGCCGAACAACTGGCCGACCGGCTGGTGCCCACGCTCGGTCTCGACGAGGCGGCCACCACGCTGATCGACTACGGCTCCCGCCGGTTCGTGGTCGGCTTCGACGAGCAGCTCAAACCGTACGTCACCGACCCGGACGGCAAACCACGCAAGGCACTGCCGAAGCCGGGCGCGAAGGACGACCCCGAACTCGCGGCGGCCGAGTACAAGCGGTTCACCGCCCTGAAGAAGGACGTCCGCGCGGTCGCGGCCGAGCAGATCCCCCGCCTGGAGTCGGCCATGGTGCTGGGCCGCCGCTGGCCGGCGGCGGAGTTCACCGAGCTGCTGGCCGGCCACCCGCTGCTGGTCCACCTGGTCCGCCGCCTGGTCTGGTGCACCACGGCCGGCCGGACGTTCCGCTGCGCCGAAGACGGCACGTACGCCGACGTCCACGACGAGGAGTACACCCTCCCGGAGACGGCCGAGGTCGGCGTGGCCCATCCCCTGGAGTTCGCCGACGAGCCGGCGGCGTGGTCGGCGCTGTTCGCGGACTACGAGATCCTCCAGCCGTTCCCCCAGCTGGGCCGCCCGGCGGCCCGGCTGGAGGAAGCCGAGCGGTCGGCACCGACGTTGGAGCGGTTCGCGAACCGCACGGTCCCGACGGGCAAGCTCCTGGGCCTGACGAAGCGGGGCTGGCGCCGGGGCCCGGCCCTGGACAACGGCGTGGAGGGCTGGATCCTCCGCCCCACCCCCGGCGGCGGCGCGGTGGTGGTGAACCTCGACCCGGGCATCATCGTCGGGCTGCCGGCCGAGGAACCGGAGCAGAAGCTCACCGACATCTGGCTGGACGAGAAAGGCGAGGGAAACTGGAGCCCCCGGGGTGCGAGAGTATTCGGCGAACTGGATCCGGTGACGGCCTCGGAGCTGCTCGGCGAGCTGACCGACCTGACCCGGTGAGCACGAAATGGCACGCCGCAACGCTTTCGGCCACGAACGTCCCGGGCAACCATGGGGAGCGGACGGGCGAGCCGCGATTCGGCGGCGAAGATCTGCGGCGGCAGGAGTAGGCGCCGTTCGAGGACACCCGGGCGCCGCCGGCGGCGCCCGGGACCTTCTGCGGCACGAGGCCCACGGCTCAACCGGGCTCCGCAGGGGCCGAGTTCGTCCCTGGTGGACACCGGGTCGGCCCCGGGCGTGGCCTGCGCCAGGTGGATCACCGCCTCCGCCCGGCCGGCACCATCGGCGAGGACGTCGAGTGCGGCGAGCCCGCCCCGGAGCGCGGTGGTCCCGGCCGCCACGACGGCCGCCTCCGCGCCGTCGCTGCGGGCGAGCGCCTCGACGGTGTGACCCGCCCGCACCAGCTCCGCGATCGTGGCCCGGCCGATGTAGCCGGACCCGCAGGGCAGCACGCCCGCGACGAACTGGCGCGACCCGTCGTCGCGGGACCCTTGACGCCGGCCCGCGCCGGATGTTCTCATCTCTGGGAGCGCTCCCAGCCTGATGAAACCCTCGAACACCGGATCATAGGGAGTTCAATGAAGCGCTCCATCGCTGCGCTGGCGGCCGCCGGCGCGACGGTTCTCGGCTGCACCGCCGTGCTCACCATCCCCCAGGCCTCGGCCGCCGCCCAGGGCTGCCGGGTCGACTACACCGTCACCAACCAGTGGCAGGGCGGGTTCCAGGCCGGCGTCAAAGTCACCAACCTGGGCGACGCCGTCACCGGCTGGTCGCTGAAGTTCGCCTTCCCCGACGCCGGCCAGAAAGTCGCCCAGGGCTGGAACGCCACCTGGTCGCAGTCCGGCACCACCGCGACCGCGGCCAACGCCGACTGGAACCGGACCCTCGCCACGGGTGCCGCCACCGACCTCGGCTTCACCGGCACCACAACCGGCGCCAACCCGATCCCGACGTCCTTCACCCTGAACGGCGTCACCTGCACGGGGTCGACGACACCCACCACCACACCCAGCACGCCCACGACCACCACCACGCCATCCCCCGGCGGCACGCCGCTCGCCGCCAACGGACAGCTGCACGTCTGCGGCGTGCACCTGTGCAACGAGGCGAACCGGGCGATCCAGCTGCGCGGCATGAGCACGCACGGCCTGCAGTGGTTCGACTCCTGCTACAACGACGCCTCGCTGAACGCCCTGGCGAACGACTGGCACGCCGATCTGCTCCGCATCGCCATGTACGTGCAGGAAAAGGGGTACGAGACCAACCCGGCCTGGTTCACCGACCGGGTCAACAGCCTCGTCGGCGAAGCCGAAGAACGCGGCATGTACGCGATCATCGACTTCCACACCCTCACCCCGGGCGACCCGAACTACAACCTCGACCGCGCCAAGACGTTCTTCGCGGCGGTGGCCGCGCGCAACTCGGCCCGGAAGAACGTGATCTACGAGATCGCCAACGAACCCAACGGCGTCAGCTGGAGCGGCATCAAGACCTACGCCGAGCAGGTCATCCCGGTGATCCGCGCCGCCGACCCGGACGCCGTCGTGATCGTCGGCACCCGCGGGTGGTCGTCCCTCGGCGTTTCCGACGGCTCCAGTGAAACCGAGATCGTCAGCAACCCCGTCAACGCCACGAACATCATGTACACGTTCCACTTCTACGCCGCCAGCCACAAGGACAACTACCGCGCCACGGTGAGCCGGGCCGCCGCGAGGCTACCGCTGTTCGTCACGGAGTTCGGCACGGTGACCGCCACCGGCGGCGGCACGCTCGACCAGCCGAGCACCACCGCCTGGCTGGACCTGCTCGACCAGCTGCAGATCGGCTACGCGAACTGGACGTACTCCGACGCGGACGAAAGCAGTGCCGCGCTGCGCCCGGGTACCTGTGCGGGCAGCGACTACGGCACGGGCCGGCTGACCGCGTCCGGCGCCCTGGTCCGGAGCCGCATCGACACGCCCGACCACTTCTGATCCACCGGGCGGGGTTCCGTACGCGGAGCCCCGCCCTTTCTCAACCACCAGGTTGACAGCACCCCCGGCGACGCTCTACGGTCGTATTCAACCGAAGAGTTGAGGACGAACCGGTGGACGAAGACAGCGAACGGCTCAACCGCGTGTTCGCGGCGCTGGCCGACCCGACGCGGCGCGACCTGGTGGCGCGGCTGGCCGGCGCGGACGCGACCGTGGGCGAGCTGGCCGAGCCGTACGACATGAGCCTCCAGGCCGTCTCGAAGCACGTGAAGGTGCTGGAAGAGGCCGGACTGGTGACGCGCAGCAAGGACGCCCAGCGCCGTCCGGTCCACCTGGATGCCGAGGTGTTCGACCTGATGACCAAGTGGATCGAGCGGTACCGGCGGCAGGCCGAGGAGCGCTACCGGCGCCTCGACGCCCTGCTGGGCCGCATGAGCGGCGGCGAAACCCGCCCCCGGAAGGACGCGTCATGATGCTGACGAAGCACGAAACCGAGATCCTGGCCGACGAGAAGGTCCCGACGATCCTGCTCGTCCGGGACTTCGACGCCGCACCCGAGCAGGTGTTCCGCGCCCACATCGACCCCGAGCTGTACGCGCGGTGGGTCGGACCGCATTCGGTCACCACGCGGATCACGCGGTGGGACGCGCGCACGGGTGGTGAGTGGGCCTTCGCCAACGACCGCGACGGCGAGGAGATCGCCGCGTTCCACGGCAGCTTCCACGACGTGCGGCCGAACGAGCGGATCGTGTCGACGTTCACCTACGACGGCGAGCCCGACGGCGTCGCCCTGGAAACACTGACCCTGGAGGAAATCGAGGGCGGCCGCACCCGGCTGCGGGTGCTGAGCGTGGTGCCGGACTTCGCCACCCGGGACGGCATGCTGGCCAGTGGCATGGACGTCGGGGTCAACGAGGGGTACGCCAAGCTCGACGCACTGCTCGCCACGGAGGCGTGAAATGACATCCACGGGACCCGCCCAGCGGCACGCGCAGGACGCGGCCCGCTTCACGGAACTGGCGGCGTCGGCCTCGGCCGACGATTGGACGCGCCCCAGCCCGGTCGCGGAGTGGACAGCACTCGACGTGGTGCGGCACCTGGTCGAGTGGCCGCGCGGCTTCCTCCGCGGCGCCGGGATCGAACTCCCGGCGGTGGACGTGGACGCCGACCCGGCCGGCGCCTGGAAGCAGCACGTCGCCGACATCCAGGCCATCCTCGACGACCCGGCCGGGCGGGTGCTCAGCAACCCGCACACCGGCGACCGGCCGGTGGACGAGGCGATCGACCAGTTCTACACCAACGACGTCTGGATGCACTCCTGGGATCTGGCCAGGGCGCTGGGTCGCGAGCCGGACCTCGGCGCGGAGCGCTGCGCCGCCACGCTGACCGGGATGAAGCCGATGGAGTCCTTGCTGCGCGACAGCGGGCAGTTCGGGCCGGCCGTGCCGGTGGACGACGGCGCTTCGGCGCAGGACAAGCTGATGGGCTTCCTCGGCCGCGACCCGGCCTGGCGGCCCTGAGTTCGTCACGGCCAGGCGCGGGCGAGCTTTTCGAACGTCTCCGGGTCACTGTGCACGGGGACCACGCACAGCAGGTGCCCACCGGGCGCGCGCAGGGTGTGGCACTCCAGCCAGCGGGAGACCGGTTCCGCGCCCAGGGCGGTCAGGCGGGCGACCTCCGCCGCCACGTCGTCGGTCTCGATGTCGACGTGGTAGCGGGGTTCGCCGTCGATCGCCTGGACGTCCAGGATCAAGCCGGGCAGGGCGCCGTCGAGCGCGGTGAACTGCTCTTCACCCGCCACCGGACGGGCCCGCGCCCCGAGCGCGGCGGACCAGAACGTCGCGGCCGCCCCGGCCTCGGCGGTGGGCGTGTCGATGAAGATCCCGAACAACCGGCTGCGGTGCACGATCCGAGGCTACTCACCCGCAGAACCGGATACAACGTTGTAAAGCGTATTTACAACGTTGTATCGGACCGGCTACCGTCTCCCTGCCCGGTCCCCGAGGAGTACGAGGAGCGTCGGCATGCGCTCGGTTCGACGTCTGTGCACGGTCCTGACCACGCTCGTCACCCTGTCCGCCGCCGTGCTCCCCGCGGCGGCGGCCGAGACCGGCCCACCGCCGATGTACCCCGGCGTCGGTCCCGGGACGCACCTGTTCGACCACGCGGCGAAGCTCGCCGACCTGACCGATCCCGGCTGGTACGAAGCCAACATCCCCTTCGTCGACCTGCCCGACAAGGCGATCGAAGACACCTACTACTACCGGTGGCGGACCTACCAGGAAGCCCTGAAGTACACCGGGCCCGGGGACGGCTGGATCGTCTCCGAATTCCTCGGCCCGGTCGGGTACTCCGCCCCCGGCGGCGGGATCGACGCCGCCGCCGGGCACCACCTCTACGAAGGGCGGTGGCTGCGGGATCACCGCTACCTCGACGACTACGTCGACTACTGGCTGCGCGGCAGCGGCGCGAGCGCCAAGCCGGCGACCGACGGCCTCAACGAAAACACCACCGACTGGGCCCACGAATACTCCTTCTGGGCCGCCGACGCGGTGCTCGCGCGGGCCTCCGTCGACGGCCGGTGGGACTTCGCCGTCGACCGGATCCCCGAACTGCAACGGCAGTGGGCCGCCTGGTCACCGCAGTTCGACCCGCAACTCGGCCTCTACTGGCAGGTTCCGGTCTGGGACGCCATGGAGTACACCGCGAGTTCCTACCAGAGCCCGGATCCCTACCACGGCGGCGCCGGCTTCCGCCCGACGCTCAACGCCTACCAGTACGGCGACGCGCGGGCCATCGCGAGCCTCCTGCGCCGGCGCGGCGCTCCCGGCGACCGGCAGCTCGCCGACTCCTACGACCGGGATGCCCGCTCCCTGCAAGCGAATCAGGACAGCCTTCTGTGGGACGGCGGCGACCGGTTCTACAAACACGTCATGCGGGACGACAATCCCGCGCGCACCAGGATCGCGGACCGCGAACAGCTGGGGTTCGTGCCCTGGTACTTCCACATGGCGCCCGCCGGCGCCGCCGCCGCGTGGGCGCAGGTGACCGATCCGGCGGGGTTCGCGGCTCCGTTCGGGCCCACCACGGTCGAGCGGCGGAGCCCGTGGTTCATGCACGACGCCCTCGTGGGGTGCTGCCGCTGGTCGGGTCCGAGCTGGCCCTACGCGACCAGCCAGACCCTCACCGCGCTGGCGAACCTGCTCGCCGACTATCCCCCGCAGCCGTACGTCTCGACGCAGGACTACTACGCCATGCTGCGCGGATACGCCCTCACCCAGCGGAAGAACGGCCGGCCCTACGTCGCCGAAGCGCACCACCCCGACGAAGACCGCTGGCTGTACGACTCCCCCGGGCACAGCGAGGACTACAACCACTCGACGTTCGACGACCTCGTGCTGTCCGGGCTGCTCGGCATCCGGCCCCAGCAGGGCGACCACGTGCGGCTCGCGCCGCTCGTTCCGTCCACTTGGGACCACTTCGCCGTCGAAAACGTGCCGTACCACGGCCGCAACCTGACCCTCGCCTGGGACCGGGACGGCCACGTCTACCGGCAAGGCGCCGGGCTGAGCGTCTGGCTGGACGGCAACCTGGTGCACCGCCAGGCCGGCCTGACGCCGGTCGACGTGCCGGTGCGCCCGGGCAAGGCGGCCGACGCCGCCCCCGTCGTCGACGACCTGGCGAACATCGACCGCACGGGCTACCCCGTCGCGTCCGCGTCCTACACCTGGCACGGAGACAGCCCGGCGAACGCCATCGACGGCCAGGACTTCGCCCTCGACGTCCCGTCGACGCGCTGGACCAGCTACGGCAGCCCGAACCGGAGCGACTGGCTGGCCGTCGACCTCGGCGCGGCGACCGACGTCTCCGACCTCCGGATTTCCTTCTACGACGACGGTGGCGGCGTCCGCACCCCGGACACCTTCGCGCTCCAATACCGCACCACCGAGGGGTCGTGGGCCGAGCTTCCCGGCCAGCAACGGGATCCCGGCACACCGGTGCGGGGCAAGCCGAACCGCGTCGTCGTCCAGCCGCCGGTCCGCACCGACGCACTCCGCATCCTGCCGTCCAGAGTGGACGGTGGTGCCGTGGGCATCACGGCGGTGCAGGCGTGGCGCGCCGAGGACGAGCGGCTCGACGTCCGGCTCCAGGACGGCCCGGCGAGCGTGCGGCCCGGGCACCCGGTCGAGGTCGGCGGCTCGGTCCGCAGTTCGCGGGCGATGACCGTCCGGCCTGCCCTCACGCTGCCCCGCGGCTGGACGGCCCAGCCGATCGGCCCGATCGGCGACCTCCGGCTCGCCCCGGGACGGCCCGTCCCGCTGCGGTGGCGGGTGACGGCCCCCGCGGACACGCCGGTGGGCACCCGGGTGCCGGTGCGGCTGCTGGTCAGCACGCTCGACCACGGCACTCCGGTGCGCAGCACCGGCGACGTCCTGCGGGCGAAGGTCGGGTTCGATCCCGCCGACTTCGGCACCCCGGTGTGGGACGACGACTTCACCGGGGACCGGCTGAACGCCTACCGGATCGGCGGGCGGTTCGGGGAACCGGTCCCCGAACTGAGCCAGGCGGACGGCGCCCTGGTCGCCTCCGCGACCCGGCAGTCCGCCGCCGTGCTGATGGCGCCGGTGGCCGCCCCGGCCGGCGACTTCGCGGTACTCCTCGAACCCCGCGCCTTCGCCGGGGGTGCGCCGGAGGACAGCGTGCTCCTCGGCCGCGCCGCGGGGCCCGACGATCTGGCCCTGGCCTGGTACAACCACCACTTCGGCACGTCCGGCGCGGACGTGCGCGCGGGTGGGCGCGACTACGGCGACGACGTGACCGGCGGGTGCTGCGCCGCGGTCACCTGGTCTCCGGGCGACCGGTTCGCGGTCGTGTCGGACCACCGGGGCGGGCTGACGAGCTGGCTGGGCCACCAAGGCCGCTGGCAGCTCCTGCGCACGATCCCGATGGGCACGATCCCGACGGGCACGGCCGTCGGCCCGGAGCGGATCGCCGGCTGGTCGCCCGCGATCGGCCTGCGGCTGACCACGGGACGGCTGACCCTCGAGCGGCTGACCGTCGTGGCCCGCGGACCCGCCTGAGGACTCGATTGACAAACAGCCCGTCCACGGGGGACTCTGGGAGCGCTTCCAGACAGTGCCGCCGGGGCCGCTTCCGCCTGCCGCGGTACCGACAGGCGGAAGGAGCGTCCATGGGATCCACCTCCCGCCGGCCGGCCGCACGCCCGGGTGTGCTCGCTGTGATCGCCGTGCTCGTCGTGGGTGTTTCCGTGCTGTGGCCATGGAATTCGGGCGCCGCGCCGGCCGCACCCGTCACCGGCAACGCGACCCACTTCGACGCACTCGGCGCCCCTTACGGCGGCTGCGGCCTGCCGCAGGACGTGCTCGATTCGCCCGATTTCGTCGCCCTCAACGTCTACAACACGCCCGGCGACTACAGCTTCTACCCGCGGCCGATCCCGCCGGCGCAGGCCGCCAAGATCGGCCTGTGGGACAACGGCCGCAACTGCGGGCGGTTCGTGCAGGTCACCATCGGCGAGTACTGCACCGGCGTCAACGACGGCGCGCCGGGACAGCCGTTCTGCCGCAACGGGTCCTGGGTGAGCGACGGCTACGCCGGCGCCCAACTGACCATGGTCGTGGCCGACAGCTGCGGCGACTCGAACGCGTGGTGCCGCGACGATCCGGCGCACCTCGACCTCTCGACCGCGTCGCTCAACCGGTTCGTGAAGAACGGCGTCCCGGTCGGGGACATGAACCCCGCGCACTGGAACAACCGGCGGGTCTCCTGGTCCTACGTGGCCGCCCCGAACTACACCGGCGACCTGAAACTCGGCTTCCTCCAAGGCTCGCAACGGTATTGGACGGCCATCGCCGTGTCACACCTGCCCAACGGCGTGCACGGCGTGGAGTTCCTCGGCGCGGACGGCAGCTGGCAGCAGGCGCAACCGGACAGCGACCTCGGCCAGGCCTTCATCATCGGCCCGACCGCCACGGCGGGCACCGCGTACGCGATCCGGGTCCGGGACGCGGGTGACGCGCTCGTCAACGACGGCCGCGTCTACCGCTTCACGTTGCCGGACCGGTGCCTTTCGGGGTGTGCGGCCGCCTACACGGGCATCAGCTACACGACCGGGACCGGCACCCCCACCACAACTCCGACAACTCCGACAACTCCGACCACGCCGACGACTCCCACCACGCCGACCACGCCGGCCGGGGCGTCGTGCGCGGTGACGTCGGCGGTCACGTCCTCGTGGAACGGCGGCTACCAGCTGGAGTTCACCGTGAAGAACACCGGTCCGGCCGCGCTGTCCGGCTGGACCACGGCGTTCTCGTTCGCGGGCAGCCAGCAGCTGACCAACTCGTGGAACGCCGCGGCGACCCAGACGGGACAGCAGGTGCGGGCGGCCAACCAGACCTACAACGGGACGCCGGCCGCCGGGGCGACGACGACCTGGGGCGCGGTCGTGACCGGCACGGTTCAGCCCTTGGCCGGGTTGACCTGCACCGCCCGCTGAGCCTCCGGGGGCCCACTTCCCGCATACTTGTTAATCGACACGCAAGTTAGGTTGCTAGGCTCTGGTCATGCCCCCCGTACGCCGCACCCAGCAGGAGCGCCGCGACCAGGCCGAAGCCGCGCTGCTGACCGCCGCCGCCGAACTCGTCGTCGAGCAGGGCGTGCGTTCGCTGACGCTCGCCCGCGTCGGGGAACGCGCCGGGTACAGCCGCGGCATCGTCACCCACCACTTCGGCGGCAAGCAGGCGCTGGTCGAACGGCTCGCGCGGGCCACGCAGGCCGGGTTCGTCCCGGGGCTCGAGGACCTGCCGCCCGGCCTCGACCGCCTGCTGCGGCTGATCGACGGCTACCTCGGCGAGCTCAGCCGGATCGGAGTGTTCAACCAGGCTTTCCTGGTGCTGTGGGCGGAAGCCGCCACCCAGCCGGAGCTGGCCCCGATCTTCCGCGAGCGGGACGCCGCCTTCCGCGCCGACCTGCGCGAAGACGTCGACGCCGGCATCAAGGACGGCAGCATCGACGCGGGCACCGACGCGGAGGAGGTCGCGATCGCCGTCGTCGGCCAGCTGCGCGGGATCGCGCTGCAGCGGCTGCTCGACCCGGACAGCGTCGACACCGAGGCGCTGCGCCGGAGCGTCACCGGCCACTGGCGCCGCGCCCTGGAGCGTTGACCCCCTAGGCTCGGCGTCTGACGCGGAGGGAGGTGACGGCATGACCGAACGTGGGCGGCTGCCGCGCGTCAAGCGCGCGACGATCGAAGACGTGGCCCGGGAAGCCGGCGTCGGGCGGCAAACGGTTTCGCGGGCCCTGCGCGATCTGCCGGAGATCGCCCCGGACACCCGCGAGCGCGTGCTTGCGGCGGCGAGCCGGCTGGGCTACCGGCCGAGCGCGCTGGCGAAGGGCATGCGCATGCAGCGGTCGGACGTCATCGCCCTGATCGTCTCCGACATCGCGAACCCGTTCTACCCGGCGGTGGCGCGCGGGGTGTACGACGCGGCGGAGGCGGCCGGGTGCAGCGTCGTGCTCTACAACACCGACGCCGACCCGGGCCGGGAACGCGACGCCATCGAAGACGCACTCGCCCGCTCCGCGCGCGGGGTCGTCGGGTTCTTCTACGGCATGCCCGACGACGTCCTCGCCGACTACGCGCGCTCGGTCCCGCTGGTGGTCGCCGACCGCGAGCTGCCGGCGGAGGTGGCGGCCTCGGTGAGCAACGACTTCGCCGCCGGCACCGCGGCGGCCGTGGAACTGCTCGCCCGGCGGCCGGAAGCCTGCCTCGGCATGCTGGACAGCTCGGTCGGCGTCGCGGTCGACGAGCGGCGGCTGGCCTTCGTCGCGGCGTGCGCGGCATCGGGCTTCGGCGACGTCTCGATGCGGATCGTCCAGGGGCCGCCGACCATCCCGGGTGGGACGGAAGCGGCTCACCGGCTGCTTTCGGCGTGGCCCGAGGTCAACGGGATCTTCGCGTTCAACGACCTGATGGGCATCGGGGCGGTGCAGGCGGTGCTCGCGCGCGGCGGTGCGGTGCCGCGGGACTGCGCGGTCGTCGGCTTCGACGACCTGGAGATGTCGGCGTACCTGAACCCGCCGCTGAGCACGGTCCGGATCGACAAGTACGACCACGGCCAGGCGCTGGTCCGGGCCCTGCTGGCGGACACCGCCGACCGGATCTCGCTGCCGGTTTCGTTGATCACCCGCGCCACCGCCTGAGCCGAATCGGCCGGAAACAGCCTCTTGACGGGGTCGCACCGCGGTGCGCATACTCCCCGGGAACAACGGCCGGGAACATTCCCGGGAACGTTCCCGAGCACGATCGGCCCCGCCGCCGAGCCGAAGCCGCGCCCCGAAAGGACCGAACGCAATGGTGCGTACCTCTCCCCCGACGAAGCGGCTCCGCCGGCTGGGCGCCGCGCTCGCCGCCCTGGCCCTGGTGACCGCCGGGTGCGGCAGTGCCGACTCCGCCGCCCCCGCCGCTGCCGCCGACTGTGCTCCCGCGAGCGGGAAGATCGAGCTTTCGTTCTGGTCCTGGCTGCCCGGCATCGACCAGGCCGTCGCCCTGTGGAACCAGGGGCATCCCGACATCCACGTCACCGTCGAGCAGACGCCGCAAGGCAACCAGGGCACCTACAACAAGATGTTCACCGCGCTCAAGGCAGGCCAGGCGCCGGACCTCGGGCAGGTGGAGTTCGACTCGCTGCCCGGTTTCCGCGTCCAGCAGGGCCTGCGCGACATCTCGGCCTGCCCCGGCGTCGCGGACGCCAAGTCCAAGTTCGTCGACTGGACGTGGGCGCAGGCCTCGGTCGGCGGCGACGGCGTCTTCGCCGTCCCGCAGGACACCGGCCCGATGGGCCTGTTCTACCGCAAGGACCTGTTCGAGAAGTACCACGTGCCGGTGCCGACGACCTGGGACGAGTACGCCCAGGCCGCGAGGACGCTGCACGCCGCCGACCCCGGCCTGACCATCACGCACTTCCCGCAGAAGGACGTCAACTGGTTCGCCGGCCTGGTGTGGCAGGCGGGCGGGCACTGGTTCACCCAGGACGGCCAGCAGTGGAAGGTGAACCTGACCGATCCCGCGTCCACCAAGGTCGCCGACTACTGGCAGAACCTGCTTTCGCAGGGCCTCGTTTCGAACTACCAGGGCTTCTCCGAATCCTGGAACAAGGCGCTGGACTCCGGGCAGATCGCCACCTGGACCGGAGCCGTCTGGGGCGTGGGCACGATCGCCAAGGCCGCACCCTCGACCGCCGGGAAGTGGGCCGTGACGCCGCTGCCGCAGTGGACGAAGGGCGAGCAGCGCTCCGGCAACTGGGGTGGCTCGACCACCGCGGTGTTCGCCGGGACCAAGCACCCGGCCGAAGCGGCGCAGTTCGCGCTGTGGCTCAACAGCGACCCGCAGGCCCTCGCCATCCTGACCGCCCAGGGCGGCATCTACCCGGCCACTGTGGCCGCCCAGGAGTCGGCGAAAGCCTCGCCCGAAAACACGCAGTTCTTCGGCGGCCAGGACGTCGACGCGGTCTTCCGCGAAGCGGGCAAGGGCGTCAGCCAGGACTTCACCTGGGGACCTTCGATGGAGCAGACCTACGCCCACGTCCGTGACGGGTTCGGCGCCGCGCTGTCCGGCAACGGCACGCTCGGCAAGGCCCTCTCCGAGGCCGGCGCGGCGACGATCACCGACCTGCAACGCCAGTCCATCCCCGTGGCGAAGTAGGGACGACGATGGTTGTCGCAGCGTCCCAGACCGTCGCCGGCGCGCCCGCCCGCCCCCGGGTGGCGCGCCGGCGGCGGGCGAACGGCAGCGCCCGCGCCGCGTGGCTGCTGCTGGCCCCGTTCCTGCTCGGGTTCGCGGTGTTCTACGTGGCCCCGATCGTCGTGGCCGTGGTGAAGAGCTTCACCGCCGTCACCCGGACCTCCACCTACGGCCGTCCGGTCGAGGTGTTCGCCGGCCTGGGCAACTACCTCGCGGCCCTCGGTGACGCCGGGTTCGTCGGCTCGGTCGGGCGGGTCCTGCTGTTCGGGGTGATCCAGATCCCGGTCATGCTCGGCCTCGCCCTGGTCCTGGCCTTGGCCCTGGACTCGGCGGTCGTGCGGCTGCGGCGGTTCTTCCGGCTCGCGTTCTTCCTGCCGTACGCGGTGCCCGGCGTGATCGCCGCGGTGATGTGGGGCTTCTTCTACGCCCCGAACCTCTCGCCGGTCAACCAGCTGCTCGACCCGCTCGGCATCCACCCGGACCTGTTGTCCGGCAACGTGATCCTGTACTCGATCGCGAACATCGTCACCTGGGCGTTCACCGGGTACAACATGCTGATCCTCTATTCGTCGCTGCAGGCGATCCCGCCCCAGCTCTACGAAGCGGCCCGGCTCGACGGCGCGTCCGGCTGGGCGATCGCGTGGCGGATCAAGGTGCCGATCATCGCGCCGTCGCTGGTGCTGACCGGGGTCTTCTCCATCATCGGCACGTTCCAGCTGTTCACCGAACCGCAGGTGATGGCCGGCGTTTCGAGCGCGGTCTCGTCGTCCTACACGCCGTCGATGGCCGCCTACGCCCAGATTTCCGCCCAGAACTACGGCCTCGGCGCCGCGATGAGCGTGCTCGTCACGCTGCTCATCGCGGTCCTGTCCTGGCTGTTCTTCCGGATCACCCGCGCGAGGGCCGCCCTGTGACCACCCGTTCGAACACCCGGCGCGGCACCGGATCGTCGGTGGTCGTGACGACGGCGATGTTCGTCGCCGCCGTCTACTTCCTGCTGCCGGTGCTCTGGCTGGCGATCTCCGCCACGAAGTCCGCCTCCGACCTGTCGACGACGTTCGGCCTCTGGTTCTCCGGCAACCACCTCGGCCGCAACCTGCACGACACCGTGACGTTCGGCGACGGCCTCTACCTGCGGTGGCTGGCCAACAGCGCGCTGTACTCCGTGGTGGGTGCGGCGGCGGCCACGCTGCTGTCGGCGATGGCCGGCTACGCCCTCGCCAAGTTCACCTTCCGCGGGCGGGCCGTGACGTTCTCGGCGATCCTCGCCGGGGTGCTCGTGCCGCCGACCGCACTCGCCGTCCCGCTGTTCCTCATGCTGGCCGGCGCCGGGATGACGAACACGGTGTGGTCGGTGCTGCTGCCGAGCATGATCAGCCCGTTCGGGGTCTACCTGGCCCGGGTCTACGCGGCCGCGTCGGTCCCGGACGAGCTCCTGGAAGCCGGCCGCATCGACGGCGCGGGTGACGTGCGGATGTTCTACACCGTCAGCCTGCGCCTGATGGCCCCGGCGCTGATCACGATCTTCCTGTTCCAGTTCGTGGCGATCTGGAACAACTTCCTGCTCCCGCTGGTGATGCTGACCAGCGACCGGCTGTACCCGGTGACGCTCGGGCTGTACACGCTGAACACCCAGATCACCCGGGACCCCGACCTGAAGGCCATCGTGGTCACCGGCTCGCTGCTGTCGATCATCCCGTTGATCCTGGCTTTCCTGGCGCTGCAGCGGTTCTGGCGCACCGGGCTGGCCGCGGGCGCGGTCAAGGACTGAGCGCGTCGACCGCTTCGGGTTCGGTGCGCGCGCAGTTGGCGAGGATGCCGAACATTCCCAGGGTGACCAGCAGCGACGAGCCGCCGTAGGAAATCAGCGGCAAGGTCACCCCCGTCACCGGCAGCAGGCCGACGACGTACCCGATGTTGATCGCGGCCTGGGCGACCACCAGCAGGGTCAGCGTGCCCGCCACGAGCCGGATCCACGGGTCGGCGGCGCGGCGCGCGATCCGCGTCCCCACGATCGCGACGCCCGCGTACAGCGCGATCACCACGACGCAGCCCACGAAACCGAGTTCCTCGCCCACGAGCGCGAAGATGAAGTCGTTCTCGACGCCGGGCAGGTAGCCCCAGTTGGCGCTGCCGCGGCCGAGGCCCCGGCCGAACACCCCGCCGTCGGCGAGGGCGTACAACGCCTGGGTCGTCTGGTACGACTCGCCCGAGTCCGACAGGAACGCCAGGACCCGCCCGAGCCGGTAGTCCGCGGACAGGGCCAGCACGGCGAAACCGGCCACCGCCCCGGACACCAGCGCCGCGAACAGCCGCCCCGGGATGCCCGCGAACCACAGCAGGCCCAGCATGATCACGCCGAGGGTGATCGTGCCGCTGAGGTTCGGCTGGGCCATCACCAGCGCGAACATCAGCAGCGCCACCGGGACCACCGGCACCAGCAGGTGCCGCCGGAGGTGCAGCAGGTGCTGCTTGGCCACCAGGACGTGCGCGCACCAGAGGATCAGCGCCGGCTTGGCGAACTCGATCGGCTGGATCGACTGCCCGGCGACGACGAACCAGCGCTGGGCCCCGCCGCCGGCCGAACCCAGCGGGGTGAGCACGAGGACCAGCATGACCAGCGCCACGGCCAGCGCCTTGCTCGCCAGCGCCCGGATCCTCGCGAGCGGCAGGCGAAGGCCGAGCCAGAACACCACCGCGCCCAGGCCGAGGTAGGTGAGGTGCTTGGCGAACAGGTCGTACTGACCGCCGCCGGTGCGCGGGTCATAGGACGAGACCGACGACGCGCTCAGCACCATCACCACGCCGAGGAGTACGAGGATCCCGGTCAGCGCCAGCACGAGGTGGAACGACGCGAGCGGCCGCGTCGACCACCCGGTGAGCGCGGATCCGCGGGCCTTTTCGTCGACGTCGATGGCGCGAACCTCACCCCGCTCGGGGAAACGGCCATTCCGTTCCCAGCCGGGCCACGCTAGCCAGTTCCGGCTGGCAAGATCCTGAGAACGCCGGAGAAACCCGGCCGGTGGGCGCGAGCCGGGCGGCCGCCGGGGGTCAGCGGTGCTCCCCTCGCAGCGCGTACCGCCGCTCGGCGTAGGCGAGGTCGTCCCGCCACAACCGGGCGGCGGCGCGGCGCATGAGCGGCCGCAGCACCGGGGCCATGCGGGCCGCCCTGGCGAACCCCGGCCGTCCGGACGCGGCGATCGTCGCCTCGATCACCGCCGTGCGCGGGCGGCCGTCGGGGCCGGGGCCGAGCGGGGTGGCGTGGGTCTCCACCACGCTGCCCGTGCCCTCACCGTCCACAATGGTCATCAGCACCGTCCGGGGGCCCGGGCAGGTGAACTCGGCGATCACCGGGACGCCGATCTTCCCCGCCAGCCGGAACGTCACCTCGACGACGAACCGGTCCTCGGCCTCCGCGACGTCGACGCCCTGCGGTGCCGACAGCACGCGCAGCCGCGCGAACGAATACGGGTGGAACCAGGCGCCGTGCCACGGGTCGAGGCGGTTGGCGACGACGTCCTCCGGCTCGCAGACCCCGGTCAGCGTCGCGACGGCGTCGACCGTGGTCCCGGGCGGGCGGACCGGCACGATCGGCCGGTCCGTGGGCTGTTCGCCGCCGATCCGGTCGAGGCGGACCCAGGCGAGCACGCCGTCGTCGTGGGACGGCAGGGCCGTCCAGCCGGGCCGGTCCGCGCCGACGCGCAGGCCGTGCCAGCGGCAGACCAGTTCGCCGCAGTGCACGCGTGCCTGGTCGAGCGGCGCGCCGAGGTGGGGGCACGCACCCGGGCCGACGAGCAGCGCACCGTCCGGCCCGCGCCACGCGACCAGCTCCCGGCCGCCCACGCGCACCCCGAACGGCCGGTCGGCGCGGATGTCCCGCCCGGCGGCGAAGACGAACCAGTTGCCCGACGGGCGGGCACCCGCCCGTTTCACCGCCGCTTCGATCAGGGCGGGGCTGCAGTCGGCGTAGGTGGGTTCCTGCCGGGCCCACGCCGGCTCCCGGAACGGCTGCACCGGCCACCGCGCCGGCCAGCGCTCGATCACCTGCCGCTTGAGGTCCACCGGTCACGCTCCCGCCTGCCACGACCGGCCGAGGGGCCGGCACGCGAGTCATCCTCGGACATGTGGAGCGATTGTGCAACGCTTTCGCCGGGGCGCGCCCGGGCGCGGGTTCACTCCTTCAGGCGTTCGGTGGCCAGGTCGAGGGCGGCGGCCAGGTCGTTGACCCGGGGGACGTCCCGCTCGATGAGGTTCGCCCAGCCGGGGCCCGCCGTGGCGACCTCGAAGCCGCGCCGCCGCAGCCGCTGGACCAGCAGGTCGTCGGCGGTGCCGGCGGACATCGACCACAGGAACACCACGACCGGGCCGAGCTTCGCGGCGATGGCGCTCGTCGTCTCGGCGGGCACCAGCTGCCCCAGGTAGACCGCCGGGATGCCGACCTCCACCATGGCGGCCCGCAGCACCTCCATCGGGAGGCTGTGCCGTTCCTCCGGGCAGCAGGCCAGCAGCACGACCCGGCCGGGCGGGGTGTTCGCGAAGCCGGTGCTGTAACGCTGCAGCGCAAGGGAGATCTCGCCGGTCAGCGCCCATTCCGAGTCGAAGCAAACGTCGCCGCGCAGCCAGCGGTTGCCGAGGTGGCGCAGCACCGGAACGAGCACCTCGCTCCACGCCGCGACGGGGCCGAGCGCGTCCAGCGTTTCGTCGAGCAGCGCCGCCAGCGACGCGAATTCGAGACCCTCCGCGGCCCGCTCGAGTTCCTCGATGTGCCGGTCGGCCGAAACCTCGGGGACCGCTTCGCCGGCGCCGGAGAACGCCGCCGCGGCGGCTTCCCTGGCCCGCATCCCGCGGTCGATGAGCCGCTGCATGTACTGCAGGCGGCGGACGTCGGCGTCGGAGTAGCGCCGGTGCCGCCCGTCGTCGCGCAACGTCGGGCCGACCCCGTAGCGCGCGGCCCAGGTGCGCAGCGTCACCGGCGAGACGCCGAGCAGTTCGGCGACCTTGCCGGGCGTCCACGACGCGCCGGCCCGGGGCCCGTCCCGGCCGCTCACCGCGTCGACGTCCGTCACCACCACGTCCTCCTTCGCAAGCCCTGTGATTCACGTCATAGTTTACGGAACTCGGTGCGGGCTAATCGATCCGGCCGCCCGGTTCCGCATCGATCCACGACCGGTCCGTCCCTGCTCACCCCGGCCAAGTGGACTTGGCTACCCCTCGTATGAAACGGTTGCGAATCGAATCAGGTCGACAGTGTCGATAGTGGAGGGCGCCGGATGACCGCGACGATGACGACCGGGGTGGCCCCCGCCGGCCGGCTGGATGAATTGGGCCGCCGCTGCCTCGCCGAGGCGCACGGATTCGTGCGCGAGCGAGCGAGCGAGCATTTTTCCGGACGGAGCGAAGGTGCACTTGCGGAAACCGCGGTGCCGGAGTTCGTCGCGGGCGGGAAATGCCTCCGCCCGCTCTTCGCGTACGTGGGGTGGCGGTGCGGGCAACCGGAATCCGACGCCGCGATCCGCGCCGCCGCGTCGCTGGAACTGCTGCACTGCTTCGCCCTCGTCCAGGACGACGTGATGGACGGCTCGGCCCTGCGCCGGGGCCGCACCGCGCTGCACGTCCGGTTTGCGCGGTGGCACGAAGAGCAGGGCTGGGCGGGCTCGGCGCCGCGGTTCGGGGAGTCCGCCGCGATCCTGTTCGGCGACCTGTTCCTGGTGTGGTCCGAGCAGCTGCTGCGCGAAAGCGGGCTGCCGGCGGAGCAGCTGGCGCGGGGCTGGGCGCACTACGACGCGATGCGGGCCGAACTGGCGGTCGGCCAGCTCGCCGACCTGGTGAACGACGCGCGGGCGCTGCCCAGCTGGGACACCCTGCTCGACGTGCTGCGCCGCAAGTCCGGCAACTACACGGTCCGCCGACCGCTGGAGTTCGGCGCGGCGCTGGCCGGCTGCGGGCCGGACGTGCTGGCCGGGCTGGGCGAGTTCGGCGGCCTGGTGGGCGAGGCGTTCCAGCTCCGCGACGACCTGCTGGGCGTGTTCGGCGACCCGTCGGTCACCGGCAAGCCGGCCGGGCAGGACCTGCGCGAGCGCAAGGCATCCAGCGTGGTCGTGCTGGCCGCGGCCATGGCCGACCGGCGCCGGCAGACCGAGTTCGCCGAGCTGCTGGAGCTGGCCACGGTGGACGACGAGGCGGTCACGCGCTGGCGCGAGCTCATCGAGGCGACGGGCGCCCGCGAGCGCATGGCGGAGCTGATCCGCGAGCGGGCGGACAAGGCGCTGGCGGCGATCGACCCGGCCGTGGTCCCGCGCCACGCCGGCGAGCTGCTCGCGGCACTGGCGGCCCGCTGCACGGAGCGGGACCGATGACGCGCCGGCGAATCCGCGACAAGGGTCTTCCGCCGCCGGTCGTGAGTGGTAAGTCGGGTTCTAACCCGACTTACCACTCACGACCACTGCGGCAGGGCGCGAAAGCCGAATTCGCCAACAGCGTTGTGGAGCGCGACCGATGAAAACCGTGCCGGGACCGGTGCACCGCGTCGTCGTCGTGGGCGCCGGCCTGTCCGGGCTGGCCGCTGCCCTGCACCTGGCCGGCCGGGGCCGAGAGGTCACCGTTCTCGAACGCGACCCGGGCCCCGGCGGCCGCGCGGGCCGGGTCGAACGGGACGGCTACCTGCTCGACACCGGCCCCACCGTCCTCACCATGCCCTCGATCCTCGCCGACACCTTCGGCGCGGTCGGTGCCGAGCTGACCACCGAACTGCCGCTCACCCGGCTCGACCCCGCGTACGTCGCCCGGTTCGCCGACGGCAGCACCCTGCCCGTGCACACCGACGCGGCCGCGATGGCCGACGCCGTCCGCGAGTTCGCCGGCCCGGCCGAGGCCGCGGGCTACACCCGCCTGCGCGACTGGCTGACCCGGCTCTACCGAGCCGAATTCGGCCGGTTCATCGACGCGAACATCGACTCCCCGCTCGGCATGCTCCGGCCCGAACTGGCCCGGCTCGTGGCCATGGGTGGGTTCCGGCGGCTCGACGGCCAGGTCGGCCGCTTCCTGAGCGACGAACGCCTGAAGCGGGTCTTCACCTTCCAGGCGCTGTACGCGGGCGAATCCCCGATGCGGGCGCTGGCCCTGTACGCGGTGATCTCCTACATGGACACCGTCGGCGGGGTCTACTTCCCGCCCGGCGGCATCGCGGCCCTGCCGCAGGCGCTCGCCCGGGTCGCCGCCGACGCCGGGGTCAAGTTCGGTTACGGCGACGCCGTCAGCGAACTCGAGCGCGCCGGGTCCCGGGTCACCGCGGTCCTCACCGCCGCCGGGGCCCGCTACCCGTGCGATGCCGTCGTGCTCACCACCGAACTGCCCGAGAGCTACCGGCTGCTCGGCCGGCACCCACGCCGGCCGGTTCCGCTGCGGGCCGCGCCGTCCGCGCTGGTCGTGCACGCCGGCGGCCCCGCCACGCACCCCGACGTCGGCCACCACACCATCTCGTTCGGGCAGGGGTGGCGGTCGACCTTCGACGAACTCATCACCCAGGGCAGGCGGATGAGCGACCCGTCGCTGCTGATCACCCGGCCGACCGCGTCCGATCCCGGGCTCGCGCCGCCCGGCCGTCAGCTCTACTCCGTGCTCGCCCCGGTGCCCAACCTCGACCGCGGCCCCGCGGACTGGGCCGCCGAAACCGAGGCCTACGCGGAAGAGGTCCTCGACGTGGCCCGCGCCCGGCTCCTCCCCGGCTTCGCACCGGACTTCACCCACGTGATCGGCCCGGCCGAGTGGGCGGCTCGCGGCCTGGTCGCCGGGACGCCGTTCAGCTACGCGCACTCCTTCGGCCAGACCGGCCCGTTCCGGCCGCGGAACCTCCCCCGCGGGACGGACAACGTCGTCCTGGCGGGCGGCGCCACCGTGCCCGGCGTGGGCGTGCCGACCGTGCTCATCTCCGGCAGACTGGCTGCCGACCGGCTCACCGGAGGGACCCGATGACCCGACGAGAACTCGACGCCGCCGGTATCCGCGAACCCGGGCTGCGCGCGGCCTACACGTGGTGCCGCGAGCTCAACGCCCGGCACGGCCGCACGTACTTCCTCGCGACGCGGTTGCTGACCCCGGCGCAGCGGCCGGCGATCCACGCGCTCTACGGCTTCGCCCGCTGGCTCGACGACATCGTCGACGAACCCGACGACGACGCCACGCCCGAAACGCTCGACGCCCGTCTGCTGGAGGTCGAGAAGTGTTTCCTCGCCGACCTCGACGCCGGCGCGAGCGACGATCCGCTGCTGACCGCGGTGATCGACACCGCCGCCCGGTACACGCTCGCCAAGGCGTACTTCGAAGCCTTCTTCACGTCGATGCGGATGGATCTCACCGTCGACGGCTACGCCTCCCGCGAGGAGCTCGACACCTACGTGCACGGCTCGGCCGAGGTGATCGGCCTGCAGGTGCTGCCGGTGCTGGGCACCGTCGCCCCGCGCGAGGAGGCCGAGCCGAGGGCCGCCGCGCTCGGGAAAGCCTTCCAGCTCACCAACTTCCTGCGGGACGTCGCCGAGGACCTGGAGCGCGGCCGCGTCTACCTGCCGGCCGACGAACTGGCCGTGCACGGCGTCGACCGCGACCGGCTGGCGTGGTGTGCGCGGGCCGGCCGGGCCGATCAGCCGGTCCGGGCCGCGATCCGCAACCAGATCGCCGTCACCCGCGACATCTACGCCGAAGCCCGGCCGGGCATCGCGATGCTGCACCCGATTTCGCGCCCGTGCGTGGCCACCGCGGCGCGGTTGTACGGGGGCATCCTCGACCGCATCGAGGACGCCGGCCACGACGTCTTCGCCGGACGCGCGGCGGTGTCCCGCGGGCAGCGGCTGGCGGTGGCGTGCGGGGCGGTCGCGCGGACGCAGTGGGCCCGGCGGCGGCACCCCGCGCCGGCGCTGCCGGTGGCGGTGGGCTGACGTGGGCCAGGCCGAATACCTCGTCGTGCTGGCCGCGTGCGTGCTCGTCACCCTGCCGCTGGAAATCGCGGGCGCGCGGGTCTACCGGCAGCCCCGGCGGCTGGCGCGCGCGGTGCTGCCGGTCGCGCTGGTGTTCCTCGTCTGGGACGCGCTGGCGATCGCGGCCGGCGTCTGGGACTACGCGCCCGAGCACGTCACCGGCATCCGCGCCCCCTTCGCCTTGCCTCTGGAAGAAATCCTGTTCTTCGTGGTGATCCCGATCTGCGGGGTGCTGACCTACGAGATCGTCCAGCTCACCCTCGTGGTGGTCCGGCGGCTCGCCCGGAAGGAGGCGCGCCGGTGATCCCGTGGGGCTACACCGTGCCCGCGGTCGGCGCCGTGGCCGCGGTCGTGCTGGCCGAGCTCGTTCTGCTGCGCACGGGACTGTTCCGCCGGCCCGCGTACTGGATCACGATCGCCATCGTGACCGCGTTCCAGATCCCGGTGGACGGCTGGCTGACCAAGCTGTCCGACCCGATCGTGAAGTACGCCCCGCAGCACATCACCGGCTGGCGCTTCCCGTGGGACATCCCGGTCGAAGACTTCCTCTTCGGCTACGCGCTGGTGACCGCGGTCCTGCTCGTGTGGGAACGACGCGGCGCCCGGGAGGAGCAAGCATGAACGCGATGGCGAAGGACGGTCTCCCGCGCGGTGCGGTGCCGTCGGCTTTCGACACCGAAGCGCGGTGGTACGACAAACTGGTCGGCGCCAACCCTGGCTACCACGAACACCTGCGGCTCTCGGCCCGGCGGCTGGAGCTGCCGGCGAACGGGACGGGCCTGCGACTCCTGGACGCCGGCTGCGGCACCGGCGCGTCGACGGCTGCGCTCGTGTCCGTCGCCCCCGGCGCCCGGGTCACCGCGTTCGACGCCTCCGGGGAGATGCTCGCGCAAGCCCGGGCGAAGGAGTGGCCGGACGGCGTCACCTTCGTCCACACGCCGGTCGAGGACCTCGACGGCGTCTCGGGTCCCTTCGACGCGATCCTGGCGGCCTACCTGCTGCGCAACCTCACCGAGCCGGCAGTGCAGCTGCGGCGGCTGCGCGGGCTCCTGCGTCCCGGCGGCCGGATCGCGGTGCACGAGTACTCCGTCCGGGATTCGCGGCGGGCCCGCTGGGTGTGGAACGCGGTCTGCGCGGGCGTGATCATCCCGCTCGGGAAGGTCACCACCGGCGACGCGACCCTCTACCGCCACCTGCGCCGCAGCGTCCTGGAATTCGACGGGATCGCCGCGCTCGCCGGCCGGCTCACCGAGGCCGGCTTCACCGACGTCCGCACCGCGTCGATGCCCGGCTGGCAGAACGGCATCGTCCACACCGTCCTCGGCACCAACCCGCAGGAGCACCCGTGACCCTCGGCACCGACCGCCGGATAGAGACGATCCCGGCCCCGCCCGGCCTGGCCGACGCCGGGCTGCTCGGCCGGCGCCCGGCCGCCGCGGTCGTCGGCGGCGGCATCGCGGGCCTCACCGCGGCCACCGGGCTGGCCGAACGAGGTGTCACGGTGACGCTGTTCGAGCGCGACACCCACCTCGGCGGGCGGGTCGGCGGCTGGGCGGACCGGCTCCCGGACGGCACCGCGGTGACGATGAGCCGCGGCTTCCACGCCTTCTTCCGCCAGTACTACAACCTGCGGTCGCTGCTCATGCGCACCGATCCCGGGCTCGACCGGCTGACCCCGCTGGCCGACTACCCGCTGCTGGACGCCCAGGGCCGCACGGACACCTTCGCGGGTCTCCCCCGGACGCCGCCGTGGAACGCGCTGGCGTTCGCGTGGCGCAGCCCGACGTTCACCCCGCGGGACCTGGTGCGCATCAACGGCCGCGGCGCCCTGCCGCTGGCCACGGTCAGCGTCCCGGAGACCTACCACCGGCTCGACGGCACCGACGCCGCGAGCTTCCTCGACGCGATCAACTTCCCCGATGCCGCCAAGCACCTGGCGTTCGAGGTGTTCTCGCGCAGTTTCTTCGCCGATCCGCGCGAGCTGTCCGCGGCGGAGCTGGCGACCATGTTCCACCTGTACTTCCTGGGCTCCAGCGAAGGCCTGGTGTTCGACGTGCCCACCGAGCCGTTCCCGCAGGCGCTGTGGGATCCGCTGGCCGGTTACCTGGCCGACCGCCGGGTGACCATCCGGACCGGTACCCCGGTGGCGTCGCTCGACCGCACGTCCGAGGGGTTCGCGGTCACGACGGCCGACGACACCGCGCAGTTCGACGCCGTCGTGCTCGCCTGCGACGTGCGGGGGCTGCGCGAGATCGTCGCCGCTTCACCGAACGTCGGCACGCCGGAGTGGCGGACGGCCGTGGCCGGGCTGCGCACGGCACCGCCGTTCCTCGTCCGGCGGCTCTGGCTCGACCGGCCCGTCGACACCGCCCGGCCGTCGTTCCTGGGCACCGGGAGCGTGCCGCCGCTGGACAACATCAGCCTGCTCGACCGCTACGAGGGCGACGCACGGCGATGGGCGGCCCGCACCGGCGGCTCGGTCGTCGAACTGCACGCGTACGCGGCCACGACCGACGACCGCGAGACGCTGGTGAAGGCCGTGGACGACCGGCTGCACGCGATCTACCCCGAGACCCTCGGCGCGCGGGTCACCGCGTCGATTTCCCTGTGGCGCGAGGATTGCCCGCTATTCGGGCTCGGCGACTTCGCGAACCGGCCGACGGTCGCGACGCCGGACCCGGCGCTGGCGCTGGCGGGCGACGGCGTGCGGATCGACCTCCCGGTCGCGCTGATGGAACGCGCGGCCACCACCGGCTGGGCCGCGGCCACCACGCTGCTGGCCGGCTGGGGACTCGCCGGGCACCCGCTGCGCTCGGTCCCCAACCGCGGCCGGATCGGCCTGCTGAACCGGCTCGCCGCGACGAAGTACTTCGGCGGGTGAGCGGGATGCCGGACCACGAAGTCGTCATCGTCGGCGCCGGGCTCGCCGGGCTGGCCGCCGCGCTCACCCTGCACCGGGCCGGCGTGCCGTGCGCGGTGCTGGAAGCCTCGGACGACGTCGGCGGGCGCGTGCGCACCGACGTCGTCGACGGCTTCCGGCTGGACCGCGGGTTCCAGATCCTCAACCCGGCCTACCCGGCGATCCGGCGGCTGGTCGACGTCGGCGCGCTGGACCTCGGCCGGTTCTGGCGCGCGGTCCGGGTGGCCGACGACGAGGGCGTCTCGTTGCTCGGGCACCCGATCGACACGCCGAAGGCACTGCGCGACATCGCGGCCCGCCGCTACCTGTCGGCGAAGGACCTGGCCGCGCTCGGCGTGCTCTCCGCCCGCGTCGCCGCGGGACCGGCCCAGGCGGTCATCGACCGCGACGACCGCACGACGGCCGACGAACTGCGCCGCGCCGGGGTGTCCGCGCGGGCGGTGGAGACGGTGCTGCGGCCGTTCCTCTCCGGGGTGTTCCTGGAACCCGAGCTGACCACCTCGGCCCGGTTCTTCCAGCTGGTGTGGCGCAGTTTCCTGCGATCGGCGCCGTCGCTGCCGGCGCTGGGGATGGGCGAGCTGCCCCGGCAGCTCGCCCGGGCGCTGCCGACGTCGGCCGTCCACCTGGGCACGCCGGTCGAGGAGGTCCGGCCGGGCCGGGTCCGCACCGCGGGCGGTTCGGTGTGGACGGCCCGCGCGGTCGTCGTCGCCACCGACGGGTCCGCGGCCGCCCGGCTCACCGGCGTCGCGGAGCCGCGCTGGAACAGCGGGACGACGTGGTACTTCGCGCCACCGCGGTCACCGTTGCGCGAGCCGGTCATCGTGCTCGACGCGCGCGGCGGGCCGGTGGTCAACACCAGCGTGGTCAGCGAGGTGTGCCCGGCCTACGCCCCGCCGGGGGCGGCGCTGGTGAGCGCGTCGGCCCTGACCGCGCTGCCGGAGTCGGAGGTGCGCCGGGCGCTGGGCCGGATGTACCGCACGGACGCGACGCGCTGGCCGCTGGTGGCGCGGTACGAGATCACTCACGCGCTTCCGGCGATGCCGCCACCGCACGAGCTCCGCCGGGAGGTGCGGCTGGGTGAGGGGCTTTACGTGTGCGGCGACCACCGGGACACGAGCTCGCTCCAGGGGGCGCTGGCGTCCGGCACCCGGGCGGCGCGGGCGGTGCTCGCCGACCTCGGCGCGCCGGCCCGGCCGGGCCGCTGAACCCCGTCCCGCATTACGACATCCGGGCGGAAATTCGCTCCCCGCAGTGCGGAAATCGCCGCGATACCGCCGATCGGCCGGTACCGATGGTGTCGATCCGACCCCGGTTCATCGCTGGATAGAGTGAAACTCACCCGGCGACTTTCGATATTCCGGCCCAGTGAAACCCCGGTTTGCGTAGCTCCGATCCGGTGCCATGCCCCGTTGAGCGCCTTGACACAGGCCACTCCGGTGACGCCTTCCCGGCTTGCTAACGAATTTCCGCTTTTTCCGTCTTCCCGAGGCAACCCGCAGTAATCCGGCCTTCGGAAAGGGAAGTTCATGTCGCGGAGATCATTGTTCGTCGCGCTGACCACGGTCAGCGCCTTGCTCACCCCGGCCGCGGTGGCGGCCGCGGCGCCGCCCGGCGTCGATCCGGCCACCGTCGATCTCACGCTCTCCGCCGGGCAGAGCGTAGGCGTCACCAAGCACGTCACCACCTCCGCCGTCCCGCCGAACCCCGACCTCGTGCTGCTCGCCGACACCACCGGCAGCATGGGCGGCGCGATCGCCAACGTCCGCACCAACGCCGGCGCCATCACGAGTGACGTGCTCGCCGCCCAGCCGACCGCCCAGTTCGGCGTGGCCGAGTACAAGGACTTCTCCGACTCGGTGCCCTTCAAGGTCAACCAGGGCATCACCGGTGACACCGCCGCGGTGCAGGCCGGCATCAACCAGTGGTCCGCGGCCGGCGGCGGCGACCTCCCCGAAGCCGACCTCAACGCCCTGTACGAACTGGCCAGTGGCGCGGTCACCTTCCGCCCGGACGGCACCCGCATCATCGCCTGGTTCGGCGACGCGCCGTCGCACGACCCCAGTGGCGGGCACACCCTGGCCCAGACCATCGACGCGCTCAAGGCGGCGAAGGTCCGCGTGGTCGCGGTCAACGTCGGCGCGCTGGACGCCGACGGCCAGGCGAGCGCCATCGCCACGGCCACCGGCGGCGTGCTGCTGAACAACGTGCCCTCGGACCAGGTCTCGCAGGCCATCCTCGACGGCATCAAGTCCATCGAGGTCACGGTGACGCCGAAGGTCACCAGCTGCGACCCGCAGCTGACCGTCACCAACGCCCCGGCGAGCGTCAAGGTGGCCAGCGGGGACGTCGCGACGTTCACCGAGACCGTCGCCGCCAAGGCCGACGCCGCGCCCGGCACCTACCACTGCACGGTCGACTACCAGGTCGACGGCATGTCCCGCGGGTACGTCGAGACGACGACCGTGCGCGTGCTCGGGCTGAGCATCAACGACGTCACGGTGAACGAGGGCTCCGGCGGCGCGCCGGTGCCGGCCACCTTCACCGTGTCACTGCTCGGCGGGGCCGGCTCGAACCCGGTGTCGGTCCACTACGCCGCTTCGAACGGCACCGCGACCGCACCGGCCGACTACCAGGCGGCGAGCGGTGACGTGACCTTCGCGCCCGGCGAGACGACCAAGCCGGTGACCGTCCTGGTCAACCCGGACACCGTGGACGAGCCGAACGAGACGTTCACGGTCACGCTGTCGGCCCCGTCCGGCGCCGGGCTGGTCGACCCGACCGGCGTCGGCACGATCGTCGACGACGACCGGGACGGCGTCTTCTCCTGCACCGGCACGGCCGCGAACGTCATCGGCATCACCGCCGCCGTGGCGAACCCGGCGAACCTGCCCTGCGCCGACGACAGCAAGACCGTCCTCGACGCGACGCTCAACGCCGGCCTGATCAAGGTGCAGACGCACGCGCTGACGTCCTCGACCGACCTGGCCCCCGACAACCAGTCGGCGGCTCCGGCGGCCGGTGACCACGCGCAGGCGTCGGCCAAGATCGACAAGACGGTGATCAGCACGCTCGGGCTGACCATCGAGCTGGGCGTGATCCAGTCCCAGGCGGCGGCGACCTGCCAGCCGGCTCCGGGCGGGCTCGCCCCGGTGCTGACCGGCAGCTCGAACATCGCCTCGCTGAAGATCAACGGCGTCTCGGTCACGGTGGGCTCGGCGCCGCTGACCATCGCGCTGGTCATCGGCTCGCTGAAGCTGAACGGCCAGACCATCGCGAACGGCGTCGTGAAGCAGCAGGCCGTCGCGCTGGAGACCCCGCTGGCGAAGATCGTGCTCGCGGAGTCCCAGGCCGACGTGCACGGCACCGCCGCGCACCCGGCAGGCAACCCCTGCAAGCGCTGATCCGGTGAACCACCCGGGGCGTGCGGCCACCGCCCGCCCCGGGCCTCCGCCGAATGCGCCCCAAGGCGGCCTTGGTTGCGTCTGACGCACCGAAGGCCGCCTTGGTTGCGTCTGACGCACCGAAGGCCACATTGGGGCGCTCGAGCCGGGCTACTCCGAAGTCGGCATCAGCTCGAGGGTCTCGCCCGCCAGCCGGTCCGCGCCCTCGCGGAAGTCTTCGTCGAGCTTGCGGAACAACGTCTCGGCCTGGATCGCGGGCCAGTCGCCGGGCAGGTGCTCGGCCGGGAGGTGGGGATCCCGGCGGACGACGTGCAGCCAGTCCGAGTGCAACATCAGCCGGCGCGTCAGGTCGTCCGGGAACGCCGGTGTCCCGCCGTCCCACTTCTCCATGAAGTCGTGGTAGCGCGAGGCGATCGTCGCCGTGTCGAAGGCCTTGCGGACGAGCTCGGCCGCCTCCGTGGGCTTCGCCGGGTGCGCCGTGAAGACCGTGACGTGCCCGTCGAGGCCGAGCTGCTCGACGATGGCCGTGACGTCCCGGACGCCGGGGGAGACCCACAACCCGTTCTGCAGCAGGCCGAAACCCGCCCAGGTCAGCTGGCGGCGCAGGTCGTGCCGGTCGCCGCGGCGGGTGTCGGGCAGCGAGAAACCGACCAGGGTCCAGCCGCCGTCCTCCGTCCGGTTGACCGCTCCGGTCTCCCAGATCCGCCGCCTGCCGTCCTCGAGGACCGCGGCGAGACGCTCGCTGAGTCCGAAGTAGACCTTCCGCCCGTGCCGGTGGCGGGTCAGCAACCCGGTGCCCGCCATGCGGGTCAGCGTCGAGCGGACCGCCTCCTCCGAGACGCCCACCCGCCCGAACACGTCGATCACGCTGCCCGAATAGATGGCGCTCGCCCGGCCGAGCAGGTGGATGCCCAGGAACGTGAGCATGACGGACTTCGGTCGGGGCCCGGAGCCGGTCTCGGCGGAGTGCGTCACGAGCGTCAGCGTAACCGTTACTTGATGTTATGCAGAATGTTGACGGCCGTCATGCCTCTGACTAACGTTGGGGCCCGCTCCCCCGTCGTCCGCACCGGACGAACCTGCCCCCCGCAGTGCCCCGCCCCCGACGACGAGGGTGAACCTCATGAGCACTCAGCTCCGCAGAGCGGTCGCGTCCAGCTTCCTCGGCAGTCTCATCGAGTACTACGACTTCCTCCTCTACGCCACGGCGAGCGCGGTGGTCTTCGGCAAGGTCTTCTTCGCCGGCCTGGATCCGGCACTGGCCACGGTCGCCAGCTTCGGCACGTTCACCACCGGCTACCTCGCCCGCCCGCTCGGCGGCCTGATCTTCGGCCACTTCGGCGACCGCCTGGGCCGCAAGCGGATGCTCGTGCTCACCATGACCCTGATGGGTGTCGCGAGCTTCCTCATCGGCCTGCTCCCCGGATCCGCCCAGATCGGCCCCCTCGCCCCGATCGGCCTGGTGCTGCTCCGCGTCGTCCAGGGCATCGCGGTCGGCGGCGAGTGGGGCGGCGCCGTGCTGATGTCCGCCGAACACGCGAAGACGCGCCGCGGGCTGTGGGCCGGCTTCACCAACGCGGGCGCGCCGAGCGGCATGGTCGTCTCGACGCTCGTCATGTCCGCCACCGCCGGGCTCACCTCCGAAGCGGACTTCCTCGCCTGGGGCTGGCGGATCCCGTTCCTGCTCAGCATCGTGCTGCTCGCGATCGGCCTGTTCGTCCGCTCCCGCGTCGACGAGACGCCCGCGTTCCTGGCCGCCCGCAAGGAAGAACGGCGGCGGTTGCCACTCGTCGCCGTGCTGCGGGACCACCCGCGCGTGCTGGCGCTGAGCGTGGGTGTCGGGCTCGCCGCGTTCGTCGTCCAGGCCACGCTGACCACCTTCGTGCTCGCTTACGGCGTCCAGCACGGACATCCGCGGCAGGAGGTGCTCAACGCGCTCACCCTGTCGTCGGCGTGTGCGGTGGCCGGCATCCTGCTGTGGTCGGCGCTGTCCGACCGGATCGGCCGCCGCCCGGTCGTGCTGGCCGGGGCGGCCGCCATGGCGGTGTTCGGATTCCTGCTCTTCCCGATGGTCCGCAGCGGCAGCGGGCTGCTGCTGGTCCTGGCGCTGGTGATCGGCCAGGGCGTGATCCACCCGATGATGTACGGGCCGCTGGCCGCCCTGTACTCCGAGCTCTTCGACACCGAAAGCCGGTACACCGGCGCGTCGCTGGGCTACCAGCTCGCCGGGCTCGGCGCCGGGTTCGCCCCGCTGATCTTCGCCGAGCTCCAGCGCGCCAACGGCGGCGGTTCGACCACCCCCGTGTCGTGGACCATCGCCGCGTTCTGCGTCCTCTCCGCCGTCTGCATGCTGACGCTGCGGGAAACCCACCGCAATGAGCTCACCCCCGAGCCGAGTGTCCCCGCGGCCGCCCAGCGGGAAGGAAACCGAGGATGAGCGGCTGGCTCCGCCGGGTCGGCGCGCTCGTCGCGACGACGCTGACCGCGTTCGGTCTCACCACGGGAAGCACGGCGCAGGCCGCCACCCCCGCGCACTACACCGGGCAGCTGCCCGACGGTGCGAGCTGGGTGGCGGACGTGCCCGCGTCCTGGAACGGGACCGTCATCCTCTACAGCCACGGCTTCGGCCCCCTGGCACCGCGCAACGCGCCCGACGAACCGACCGGGCAGGCCCTGCTCGCGGCCGGCTACGCGCTGATCGGCTCGTCCTACAGCGGGCCGTCGCTGTGGGCGCTCGCCTCGGCCCCGCGGGACCAGTTCGCCTCGCTCGACGAGCTCGTCCGGAAGATCGGCGAGCCCCGCCGCACCATCGCGTGGGGCACGTCGATGGGCGGGCTGGTCAGCGCACTCGAAGCCGAGTCCGGCACGCGCCGGCTCGACGGCGCGCTGACCACGTGCGGCCTGGTCGGGGGCGCGCTGAACCTGAACAACTACCAGCTCGACGCCGAATACGCGCTGTCCCGCCTGCTCGCGCCGGCCCAGCCGGTGAGGCTGGTCCGGTACGCGAGCGCCGACGAAGCGGGGGCGGCGGGCGCGGCGCTGACGAAGATCGTCACCGACGCGCAGGGCACCGCGGCCGGCCGGGCGCGGATCGCCCTCGGTGCCGCGCTGATGAACACCCCGCCGTGGCTGACCGGCGACGTCCCGCCCGGGCCCGCCGACTACGCGGGCCAGGAGCAGCAACAACAGCAGGCCCTGGCGTTCGTGCTCGGGTTCGTGATGCCCGGCCGCTACCAGATCGAGCTGGCGGCGGGCGGGAACAGCGCGTTCAACCGGGGCGTCGACTACCGCGACCTGCTCTCGGGCAGCCCGCTGGCCCGGCAGGTGCGGGCGCTGTACCGCACCGCGGGTCTCGACCTGGACGCCGACCTGGCCGACCTGACCCGCCACGCGGACGTCACGCCCGATGCCCGGGCGGTCGGCACGCTCGCCCGCACGTCCACGGCGACCGGACGGCTTCGCGTCCCGGAGCTCACCATCCACACCACCGCGGATCACCTGGTCCCGGTCGAGCAGGAGAACTCCTACGCCCAACGGGTCCACGCGGCGGGGCGGGAATCCTTGCTGCGCCAGGCTTATGTCGGCGCGGCCGGGCACTGTGCGTTCCAGCCGTCGGAGACCCTGGCGGCGTTGCACGCCCTGGAATCCCGCATCGACACCGGGCACTGGCCCGACCTGCGGCCGGAGCGCCTCAACGCGGCCGCGGCCGAACTCGGGGCGCCGGGCCGCTATCTCCGCTACACGCCGGCGCGGCTCACCGGCTCGGACCGCCGCTGAGGCAGGGGGCGGCCGCATCCGCGGCGGCCGCCCCTTGCGTCACGGTAAATCATTACTTGCACAACTTGCATTTGTAGTTAATCCGCTCTGTCCCTAACGTGGTCGGCATGAACCTCACCGTCCTCGCGGCGTCCGGCCGGACCGGACTCGCCCTCACCCGGGAAGCCTTGCGGCGCGGGCACACCGTCACCGCGATCGCCCGGGATCCCGGCCGTATCGACGTTCCCGCGTCGGCTCGTCTGCACAAGGTGGCCGGCGACGTCGAGGATCCGGCGAGCATCGCCGGTGCCGCCGGCACGATCGTCCTTTCCGGACTCGGGACGGACCGGGCGGGCGTCCTGCTGGCGGGTGCCAAGGCGGTGGTCGCCGCCGCGCCGCGGAGGATCGTCTGGCTCGGGGCGTACGGCACGGGCAAGTCGGCCGAGGTGGCCGGCGAAGCCGCCGGTGCGCTGACGAACCTGCTGGGCGACCGGCTCGGCGACAAGGTCGAGGCCGACGGCCTGATCCTCGCCGCCGGCGGCACGGTGTTCCACGCCGGCCTGCTCACCGACGGCCCGGAAAGCCCCGGGCGGCGCACGGTCGGGCTGGCCGCCGGGCCACCCCTCGACTTCAAGGCGGTGATCACCCGGGCGACGGTGGCCGGCGCGATGCTCGACGAGGCCGAGACACCGCGTTTCGAGGGCACGATCGCGCTCCCCCTGCCGGACTAGCGCGCCCGCTCCGCCCCGCCTCAAGCGCCCCAATGTGGCCTTCGGTGCGTCTGACGCACCCAAGGCGGCCTTCGGTGCGTCAGACGCAACCAAGGCCGCCTTGGGGCGCGCGGGACCGGGCTAGCGGTGGGCGGTGATTTCGCCGAGGGACGCCCGGACCTGGTCGCGCAGCCAGGCGTGGGCCGGGTCGGAGTCGTAGCGCTGGTGCCACGTGCCGCAGATCTCCGCCGCCGGCGCCGCGGCCGGGAGCGGGCGGGTGATCAGCCCGAACGCGTCGATCAGCGGGCGGCCGAGCAGCGCGGTGCAGCTGACCAGCGCGTCACTGCGCGCCGCCAGCTGCAACGCCGTCGCGAGGGTGGCCACCGACGCGATCACCCGGCGGCGCAGGCCGTCCGCGGCCAGCACGTCGTCGATCGGCGCCGTGAGCCGGCCGCGGCGGGAGACCAGGACGTGCGGGTGCGCGGCGAACGCCCGCAGGTCGAGGCCACCGGCCGCCGGGTGGCCCGGGCGCATCGCCACCACCAGGTGATCGTGGCCGAGCACCGCGGACCGGAACTCGGGCAGCTGCGGCCGGGCGCCGCCGAGTTCCACGTCGACGCGGCCGTGGCGCAGGTCGTCCGTGTCGGCGGAGTGCTCGGCCAGCACCCGCAGCTGCACGCCGGGTGCCTGGTCCTGGAGCCGGCCGGCCAGTACCGGGACCACCGACGTCGCGAGCGCGTCGTGGCACTGGATCGTGAACGTGCGGTCCAGTGCGCCGAGGTCCAGCTCGCGGGCCGGCTGCAGGACCTCCCGGGCCCGCCGGACCAGCCGGTGCACGTCCTCCTGGACGGCCAGCGCGTACGGCGTGGGCACCATCGTGTGGCCGGTGCGGACCAGGATGTCGTCGCCGGTCACCGCGCGGAGCCGGCCGAGGGTGCGGCTGACCGCGGGTGACGACAGGTGCAGCCGGTCGGCCGCGCCCATCACGCTGCCTTCTTCGAGCAGCGCGTCGAGCACCGTGAGCAAGTTCAAGTCGAGTTGCACGCACGCAAGACAATCACATTCACCACAGGCACCGGAGGACAGATGACCCAGGACCTGCTCACCGCCACCACCGCCGCCGTCCGCGCCGCCGGGGACCGGATGCTGGCGCGCTACTCGCCCGCAACCCGGCAGCCCGGCCTGACCGAGTTGCTGAAAAGCCTGCACGACAACGACTCCGCCGTCGCCGACGTGCTGCGGCCGGCGTTGGCCGCCATCCGGCCGGAGGCGCGCTGGCTCGACGACGAACACGGATCCGGGCCGCTGCCCGCGGGCGAGTGGTGGCTCATCGACCCCATGGGCGGCAACGTCAACGCCGTGCACGGCATGCCCGAATGGAACGTCGGCGTGAGCCTCGTCCGCGACGGCCGCCCGGTGCTGGCCGTGCTCTACTTCCCGGTGCTCGGCGAGATGTTCACCGCCACCGAAGGCGGCGGAGCCCACCTCAACGGCGAGCGGCTGCGGGTCTCCGCCAAGACGTCGCTGGACGGCGCTTTGGCGGGCACCGGCCAGGCCCAGCCCGGCCAGGACGCCGGCCTGTTCGCGCGGATGGGCACCTCGTTCGCCGCGATGTCCGAGGCCGCGCTGTACGTGCGGATCTCCGTGCCGGTCAGCCACCAGCTCGCCCAGGTCGCCGCGGGCCGGATGGACCTGCACTGGCAGTTCGACAACGTCCGGTCCCACGCCGCGGGTGTGCTGCTGGTCCAGGAAGCCGGCGGGGTCGTCACCGGTCTCGACGGCGGCCCGTGGGACCTGGCGGGCACGAGCTACCTCGCCGCCGCGCCCGGGGTGCACGCCGCCGCCCTGAAGGTCCTCACCGCCTGACGGCGCCGGTTCACGCGGTGATGATGTCGCGCGCCTTCTTCACGACCGGAGGGGGCCCGCCGTCGTAGTCGTAGTTGCTCAGGATCACCGTCACCCACTCGGTGTCGGGGTACAGCTGAAGGTCGGTCGACGTGCCCGGGGCGCCACCGCCGTGGCCGGTCACCCACTGGTTGCCGACCAGCAGCGTCACCGGGCCGTAGCACTGGAAGGCGACGTGCGGGCCCCCGGGCGTCCCGCCGGGCGGCGGCCCGGGCTGCGGCGGAGGCGGCACCTTGCCGCTCAGCGTGATGCCCGTGAAGGCACGGTCGAGCAGCTTCGCACCCTGCAGCGCGGAGGCGAAGCGCGCCATGTCGGCGCACGTCGCGAAGGCGTCGCCGGCGGGAGTGCCGACGTACAGCCGTTGGTCGATGGTGTCGGCGCGTCCGCCGGACGGCTGCTTCGCATAGGGGTGGGCGATGCGGGGATCCGTGTGCCACTGCGGCCTGGTGTAGAAGTCCGTGGTGGTCATGCCGGCCGGACGGAACACGTGCTCACGCACGTAGTCGTAGTAGGACTTCCCGGACACCTGGGCCACGATCGCGCCGAGCAAGTGGTAGGCGGCGTTGCTGTACCGGGACCCGGCTCCCGGCGCGAACTCCGGCGAAGTCCGCCGGATGTAATCGGTCGTGCCGTTCATCACCTGGTCGACGTCGGTCCAGGTGAGCGCTTCCGCCAGGTACCCGGGCATCGTGAAGGTGTCGCCGAGGCCGGAGGTGTGGGTGAGGAGGTGGTGGACTTTCACGGTATCGGCGATCTCGGCGGGGAAACCGCTCAGGAAAGTGCCCAGCGTGCTGGTGTACGCGAGCTTGCCGGCCTGCGCGAGCTGGGCGATGGCCACCGCCGTGAAGAGCTTCGTCACCGAGGCCATGGCGAACAAGGTGTCCGGGCCGTTGGGAGCGGCGTCGTTCGCCCGCCCGTAGGACCTGGCCAGCACGGGCCGTCCCCGGTGGACCAGCAGCAGACTGCCGGAGAACGCGTCCATCGCCGCCTGTTCCTTGACGAAACGGTCGAACGCGCGCACGTCGACGGAGGTGGGGGTGACGGCGGGGCCGGAAGCTGCTCCGGCGACGGCACCGGTGGCGAGCAACGCACCGGAAGCGCCGAGCATGCCCAGTGCGGATCGTCGTGTCGTGGTCATGGCCGAAGGTCTACCGAGCACGGCCGATCGAGGACCGATCGCCGGCCCATACGTGATCCATATGTCGCGCACGGGACACTGCCCGGGTGCGGGTGCTGCTGGTCGAGGACGAGCAACCGTTGGCCAAGTACGTCGCGGCCGGACTGCGCAAGCAGGGGTTCGCCGTCGACGTCGCGTTCGACGGGCGCACCGCGCTGGACAAGTGCGTGGCCACGCCCTACGACGTCGTCGTCCTGGACCGGGATCTGCCCGTCGTGCACGGGGACACGGTGTGCCGCGAGCTCGCCGGGCACGGCGCGGCGCGGATCCTGATGCTCACCGCGTCCGGCACGGTCGAGGACCGGGTCGAGGGGCTCACGCTGGGCGCCGACGACTACCTCGGCAAGCCGTTCGCGTTCTCCGAGCTCGTCGCCAGGGTACGGGCCCTGTCCCGCCGCAGCGCGCCCGCGATGCCGCCGGTCCTGCGCGCCGGCGACGTGGTGCTCGATCCCGCGCGGCGCACCGCGGAGCGCGCGGGCCGGCTCCTGCACCTGACACCCAAGGAGTTCGGCGTGCTGGAGCACCTGCTCGCCGCCGGCGGCGCGGTGGTGAGCGCGGAAACGTTGCTGGACAAGGTGTGGGACGAGCACGCCGACCCGTTCACCAACGCGGTCCGGATCACCGTCGGCACGTTGCGGCGCAAGCTCGGCGACCCGCCGCCCATCGAGACCGTGCCGAGCGCCGGCTACCGGATCGTCGCGTGACCGCCCGCGGCCGGCTCACCATTCTCTACGCCGCACTGGTCCTCGCCGCCGGCGCCCTCTTGACCACGCTCACCTACCTGCTGATGCGCCGCAGCGGCGGCCACCGGGTATCGATCATCACCCTCGGCCCGTCGCCGGGGCCGGCCGGGATACCGCCGTTGCCGCCCTCGATCCAGGCGGTCACCCTCACCGACTTGGTCGTCCAGGCCGCGATCGCGCTCGCGGTGGTGACGGTGCTCGCCGCGGTCGTGGGGTGGCTGGTGGCCGGGCGGGTGCTGCGCCCCATCCGCACGATCTCGGCCACCGCACGACGCCTCTCGGCGGAGAACCTGTCCGAGCGGGTGCCGGTCACCACGCCCCACGACGAGCTCGCCACCCTGGCCGGCACCGTGAACGGGATGCTGGACCGCATCTCCGACGGCGTCGCCGAACGCGACCGGGTGCTCGCGAGCCAGCGCATGTTCACCGCCAACGCCGCCCACGAGCTGCGCACCCCGCTCACCACCATGCGTACCGCCATCGACGTCACCCTCGACAGCGAACCCGGTATCGAGGAACTGCTGGCCATGACCGGCGACGTCCTGACCGCCGTCGAGCAGAGCCGGCGTACCCTCGACGGGCTCCTGGCGCTGGCCCGCAGCCAGGCGGGTGCCGGGGTCCGGCATCGCGTCGACCTCGCCGAGGTCGTGGCGAGCAGCCTCGACGGGGTGGACCTCACCGTGCGAGCCGACCTGCGGCCCGCGCCGGTCCGCGGTGAACCGGTCCTGCTGGAACGCCTGTGCGGCAACCTGGTCGACAACGCGGTCCGCCACAACCGTTCCGGAGGCCACGTCGAGGTCACCACCGGCGGCCGGGACGGGTGGGCGTTCCTGCGCATCGGGAACAGCGGTGCGCCGATCGCGCCGGAGGCCCTCGACCGGCTCCGGGAGCCGTTCGTCCGCGGCAACGGCACCCGGATCCACACCGACCGCGGCATCGGCCTCGGACTGTCCATCGTGGACGCGATCGTCGCCGCGCACCGGGGTGGGATCACCCTTGCCGCCCGCTCGGCCGGCGGGCTGGACGTCGTCGTCCGCCTCCCGGCCGCCGAACCCCTCGAATGAGCCGTTTCGCCGGCGAGGGTCGAACCCTCGCCGGCGAATCGATCACCGCGGTCAGGACAACCCGAAAAAGGCGATCGCGGCGGCGGCCATCCCGGTCGAGGGCAGGCTGTGCCCGGCGCCCTGGATGCTGTACGCCTCGACCTTGTCTGCGTAACGGCGGCGGTTCCAGCCGGACTGCGGGGTGTCGGTGGACGTCGGCGTCTGGCTCAGGGACAGCACGTTGGTCCACTGCTCGATTTCCTCCTGCAGCAGCGCATACGGCACGAGCGTGTCGGCGGTGCCGTGCCACAGCTGGACGCGCGGGCGGGGACCGGTGTAGCCGGGGTAGGCCTGGCGGACCGCGTCACCCCACTGCTGGGGCGTGCGGTTCGCGCCGCCGCTGCCGGTGCACTTGCTCGTCCACGGCGGGAAGTCCGCGGCGTTCGCGAAGCAGGCGAAGGGAACGCCCATGAACGCCGCGCCCGCCTTGAACACGTCCGGGTAGAGGGCGAGCATCTCGTTGGTCATCATCCCGCCCGAAGACGAGCCGGTGGCGAAGACGCGGTTCGGGTCGCCGCCGTAGCGCTGCTCGGCGTAGGTCACCATCGACACGATCGAAACCGGGTCGCTGCCGCCGCCCCGGCGCTTCGCCGCGTCCGACCAGGTGTCGAAGCACTTCCCGAACCCGGCCTGCTGCTGGGCGCTGGGGTAGATCACGAGGAACCCGTAGCGGTTGGCCAGCGAGGCGAATTCGCTCCCGGAATAGAACCCGGGCCCCGAACCGCCGCACCCGTGCATCGCGACGACGATCGCGGGATTGGCCGGCCGCGTGTCCGGCACGTAGACGTGCATGCGCATCCCGCCCGGGTTGTTCCCGAAGCCGGTCACTTCCACCAGCGAAGCGGCCGACGCCGGGGCCGGGACCACGGCGGTGGTGACGGCCAGCAGCAGGGCACTGGCCATGGTCACGAACGCCGTTCTGAATCCACTCATCGGTGACCTCCGGTCGGCGATCCCCCTCGCGACTGAGGTTAGGCAGATCGACGACGACCGTCAACAATTCATCGACTATTCCGCGATACCGAAACTTTCGAACTCGGTGATACCCTCGAAATGCCGGACAAACGATTGATGATCGTCGTGGAAACAGCGAAGAATCCGGCACGGCAGGAGGTGGCGCATGCTCGAAGCGGCCGGGTGGGCGGAGGACGAGAGCGCGCCGGGCGTGCGGCCCGAGGCCCTGCTGCTGACGCTGTTCGGCGACCACGTCCTGGACCGGGGGATCGCCGTCTCGACCGGCGGGGTCATCGCCGCGCTCGACCGCCTCGGCGTCGGCGAACACGCGACGCGGGCGACCCTGAGCCGGATGAGCCGCCGCGACCTGCTGCACACCGTCCGCCGCGGACGGCAGGCATTCCTGGGCCTCACCGCGCACGGCACGGCGGTGCTGCGCGACGGGCAGCGCAAGCTCGACGGCGACATCGTCGACCGGCACTGGGACGGCCGGTGGACGCTGCTGACGTTCTCGGTGCCGGAAACCCGGCGCGCCGACCGGTACGCCCTGCGCACCCGGCTGGGCTGGTTCGGGTTCGGGCCGCTGCGCAGCGGGCTGTGGGTCTCGGCGTCGGCCGCCGACATCGCGCCGGCGCTGGCCGAACTCGACCTCCTCGACCACGCCGAGGTGTTCCGCGCGGAACCGTTCATGTGGACCGACCCCGCGCGGATCGCCCGCGAAGCCTGGGACCTGCCCCGGATCGCGGCCGGCTACGAGCAGTTCCTCCGCCGCTGGAGTGAAAGCGCACCCGGCGAACCCGGCGACGAGCTCTCCCGCCGCATCCGGCTGGGCGCGGAATGGCTCCTGCTGATCCGCCGCGACCCGGTCCTGCCGCCGGCCCTGCTGCCGCCGGACTGGCCGGGTACCCGCGCCGCGGCCCTCTTCCGCGCCCTGCGCCGGCAGTGGGCGCGCCCGGCCGGGGAGCTGGCGGGCGGGCTCCTGGAGTTCCTCGTCGAGGATTGAGGCCCGACGGCGGTTGCCACGTTGCATGCCACGTTGCAAACTGGGACTCCGCCGTCCCCACCCCGGAGGTCAAAGGTGACCGACTTCGATCGACGCGACGTGCTGCGTGCCCTGACCGCGCTGGGGGTGACCGGCGTGACGGCGAGCCTGTTCGGCGGCACCGCCGAAGCGGCTGTGTCGCCCGGGGGCTTCGCCACCGGGACCCCCGAAAAGCCGGCTGTGTCACTCGGGGCTGCGCCCCGGGCCGGGGGCCCACTGGACCTGAAGTTCGCCGTCGCCGAGCAGTTCCGGCCGTTCGACCTGATCGCCCCGAAGTTCGTGCAGTTCGACTCCCCCGCCCGGCCCGGCACGCTCGTCAAGACCGGCATCCGGCCGAAGGCGCCCTACGGGACGGTGACCGTGCAGGTGCTCGACGCCGGTGCGCCCGTCGTCGCCGGGCTGGCCGGCGCCGGGGTTTCGGTGCTCGGCAGTTACGACGCCGCCGCCGGGCAGGCGGCCATCGAGATCACCACGGCCGGCGGCACCACCGTGGTCAAGACCGCGCCGGCGGACCTGCGGGCGCCGTTCGGCTTCGCCGTGGTGGTCAACGAGAACGCGGTCACGGTACTGGCCGACCAGGGCACCGGCTGGCGGCCGCTGCTGACCGAGCGCGACCAGGTCCGGGCGCGCATCGACCTGCGCGACCCGGCCGTGCTGGGCCGGCTGGGCTACGCCTACGGCAGCCGCGGGCCGGCGCGGCTGGGCCGGGTCCGGGCCGGGTACTACGGCCAGGCCGGCGTCCGCGACCCGCACGTCGTGCAGCACGCCGACGGCCGGCCCTACATCCGGCACGGCAAGCTCTACCTGACCATGACCAACGCCGGCCTGGGGTTCTTCCAGCAGGCGCACTGGGCGGTCTGGACGCTCGACCTGGCCGACCCGACGAAGCTGGAGCAGGTGGCGACCCTGTTCTTCGCCCGCGACGGCGTCGTGCTCGGCGACCACGCCGGCCAGATCGTCCGCGACGGCGACCGCTTCATCCTGCTGATGAGCTCCTGGGGCGATTTCTCGTTCACCGGCGTCCACGTGCGCCACACGGTCACCCGCGCCGACGTGCTTTCGGGCGTGCACGTCCTGCCCACCGAGCGGCTGCCGCTGCCGACGACGGTCAGTTCGTGGGACCCGGCCCTGACGAAGATCGACGGCCGCTGGCACATCGCGTTCGTCGAGAGCCCGGCCCAGCAACCGGCGTTCGTGTTCCACCCGGCCCTGGCGGCGGCCCCGCGCGGCGCGGACTACGACGAGGGTCTGACGTTGCTGGGCGCCGACGTGTCGGTGAAGCAGACGGAGGGAACGATCCTCCAGCGCGTGGGCGGCCGCTGGTACCTGTTCGCCAGCGACGGCGACGCCCGCGAGTACCCGGTGTACGACCTGAGCCTGCGCAAGGTCGGCACGCTGAACGCCCCGTACGGCACGAACATCCCGCACCCGATGCTGGTGAAGATCGGCAACCGCTGGTGGCTGCCGACGTTCGACGGGACCCAGTACGCCGAAGACGTCCTCGGCTACGGCGGCCACGGCGACTTCATCCTGATGCGCTCGAGTTAGCCCGCCACTCGGCCACGGTGCGCCACGAGTCCGGGCTCGTGGCGCCGGCGATCAAGCGCACCCGGTCGATCCGGACCCGGATCGGAAGCTTCGCTCCGACCTCGGTGGCCGCCCGTTTCAGCGCGGCGGCGCCGGCCCGGCGCGTGCTCCCGATCGTCAGGTGCGGCATCACGTCGGGATGTTCCCCGCCGTACGGTGGGTACTCGGGGAACCGGCGCCACACCCGCTCGGTCAGCGCCCGGAACGGCTCGGCCGAGTCGGCAGCCAGCCAGACCACCTCCTGCCCGAACCACGCGACCCGCGAGAACACGCACTCGAAGGCGCCGGTTTCGGCCACCGCGGCCTTCAGGTCGCCCACCACCGCCGCGGTGATCCGGTCGGGCGGGACGAACGGGTGAGGACCGTGACGTGGGCCGGGACGCCCCACACGCCGAGTGGTCCAACGCCTGCCGGTAGGGGCCCACCACCGCGTCCGCCGCCGGGACCGGCACGATCACCGCCGTCTCCGTGGCGCCCGCCAGGTTGTCCACCACCGCATGCTCGCACACCGCTGCGCCGACCGCGGACCTTGCCCGGCGCGAAGAGCGCGGCCGGGAAACCGGGCAGCGGGAAGGGAACGCCGACGACCAGGTACCGGTGCGGCCCGGTCGACGCCCAGCCGGAACGGGCCGTCGTCACCAGCCGGCGGCCGGCGCTCGCCGTGCTGGTCGTCACCTTCGCCTGGGTGCGCAGCCGGCTGCCCGCGGGCAGCTGTGCCCGCCTGCGCTCCGCCGGCCACGTCGCCGAATTCGCCGCCGCCACCGGCAGTTCGGCGGTCACCACGACTTCGCTGGGCGCCCTGAACGCCACCGTGGGCAGCCCCACCACGAACACCACCGGCCGACCCGAGCCCGCGCCCCCGACTCCACCGCGGGCAGTTCCCGCCACGAACACCGCCTTTCCCGCCGCCCGCGGCACGCCGTCGCCCGCGCCCGGCCGGATCGGCCGGGTGCGGGCGCGGATTCAGCGGTTGGACGCGATGAAATACACAACGACCCCGATCAACGCGAGGACTTCGCTCAGCACGAACGTCGAGTAGCCCATCGTCTGCAGTTTCCCACGCGCTTCCGGCTGTCGCGCGGTACCATTGATGACGGCGGCGAAGATCAGGCCGACGCCGATTCCGGGGCCGATCGCCCCCAGCCCGTACCCGATGGCGGCGAGGCCGGGGTTGATGTTGGCGGCCTGGGCCAGAACTGTGTCACTCATGGACATTCCCCTTCACATCGGTCCACGCGCACGCTCGCGTGGAACAGCGGGCTCGTGCGTCACACCGGACATGCAGCAGGGCGGTTCGAAGGCGCCGGAAAACGGGGAAAAGACGTCGGATCGAGGCAGATCTCGCCGGCCGGGCGGGATTGTCGGTAATCGAGCGGTCCGAACACGACCAGGATATCACGGGAATTCAGGACCCGCCGCCGGATAAGCGCGAGGGTGAACGACACGCCGACGCAGACTGTCCATTGTGGCCGACAGACCACGAGCCGGGTCGAATCGGCCGATCGATACGCCAAAAGCCACCTCGGGCCACGGACACGTGACTCGAACACGCAACGTAACCAAACCATCACAGGCCCTGCCAGGCCGGCCGCAGTCACGCCGCGAAATCCCGGCCACCGGCTCGCCCGGCCGAGAAGTCCGCGAGACCGGGTGGCGAACCCCGCTCGGCACCTTTGCCGGCACGGTCCGCGCACCCCTCCCGGTGCCGGCTTGTTTCGAAACTCGGTTAACGTCGTTCACCAACGAACCGAAAGGCCCGGACAAAGCCGGACGACCGCCGAACCCGCTCCTCGCGCCCGCAAATTTTATTAGCCGGATGAAAACAGATTCATGTTTGTGTTCCCATTGCCGCCGACCGCCGCCGGGCCGCCGGCACCCCGCCCGCCGGACTGCCCGGCACACCTCCGCACCCGCCTCCAGCGCGGTCCGGACCAGCCGCTTGCCGCCGCCGACCGCACGGTCAGCGCGGGGTTTCGCGGCGCAATGACACTCTTGCCCTTCGTGCAAGCAGCCAAGCCGGCGCCGTCGATCGCAGGGGCCTCACCAGCGAAGATCAGCCGGACCTCCGACGTGCTGACACCACCATTAATGGTGGTGCTAACACCACCATCCCGGGTATGTCCGAATACATCCCGAGTCAAACTGTCCACGAAGTGATACTACTGACGAGTTCGGCGTTTCACTGGTCCGAACGGAGGTACCTAAGCCACGGGCCCTCTGCCACTATCTTGCGCTAAATACATCTTCGGATGGCCCGGCCGTTGGGTATCGGGCTGCCCGAATCTGGGGGTCGATCGAAGTGGAAATCGAACTACTGGGCGCCATGGAAATAAGATCGAATGGGAGAATTTACTCGATACGCGCAAAGAAGGTGCGGACCTTGCTGGCGATGATGGCACTGTCGCCGGGCCGTCCGGTGTCCTACGAGCAACTGGCGGACGAGCTCTGGGGCCCGCGGTCACTCGCCAACTCCCGCAACGCATTGCAAGCGAATATCGCACGACTGCGGCGGCTTTTCAAGCCGATCACCGACGCGAGCGGGGAGGAGATCGTCCGGACCACCTACAGCGGCTACCAGCTGGAGGTGGCCGCCGAGGCGATCGACTCGCACCGATTCCTCGAACTCGCGCGGCGCGGCACGTCGCTGGTCGCCTCCGCACCGCAGGAAGCCACCGGCATCCTGAGGGAAGCCCTGGTGCAGTGGCGGGGGCCGGCCCTGATGGACGTCCAGGAGGGGGTGCGCTGCCGGGCCGCGGCCACGCACCTCAACGAGCGGCGGCTGGCCGTCCAGGAAGACCTGATCGCCGCCCGGCTGGCGGTGGGACAGCACCACGACATCGTGCACGAACTGCGGCAGCTGGCCACCGAAAACCCGGGCCGGGAACGGCTCAGCGAACTGCTGATGCTCGCTCTCTACCGCACCGGCCAGCAAAGCGAGGCGCTGTCGGTGTTCCACCACACCAGCAAGTGGCTCGGCAGCGAGCTCGGCCTCTCACCCGGCCGGGCGCTGCGGCAGCTGTACCAGGCCATCCTGGTCCAGGACTGCATGCTCGACTGAACCGCACAGCTCAATTCCTCAGCAGGGACGGCGCGACCACCGGCCGTCCCTGCTGTCGTTGCCGAAGAACTCCACGGACACCCTCCGGGCTCATCCACTCCCCTTCCGTGATCGACGGGCATGATCATGGCGCACCCGGATGACGGACGGCTGACGGCTCACCGACGCCGGCCTTCGTCAGCGTTCGGTCAGAGTGCGGTCATCTGCGCTGGCTAGTTTCCCGGCGAGGCCGAAGTTCGTCCGAATACGGTACAGGAGTCGTCATGACAGCGGCAGTGTCCGAGCGCAGGGAACAGATCCGCGCGATCGTCCGCGAGCACCTCGAGCTCGAGGACAACGAGCTCTCCCCGACGAGCAACTTCATCGAGGACCACGAAGCCGACTCGCTCACGCTGATGGATGTCCTCGCGGCGCTGGAGAAGGAGTTCGGTGTCACGATCGACCAGGCGCAGTTCCGCCGGATGATCGACCTCGACAGCGCCTACGAGGTCGTCGCGGAATCCGCGGGCTGGTAAGGGAAATCCGATGAGCGAACAGTATCGGGGGTTCCGGGTGGCGGAGCCCCCGGCCCGGGGCAGAGCCCCGGTTTCAACGCAGTCCACCGCACCCGGCAGGCGGGTGGTGATCACCGGTTGCGGGGTGGTTTCCAGCCTGGGCACGGGCATCGACGAATTCACGGCGGCGCTGCGCGCCGGGCGCAGCAACGTCCGGCCGATCAGCGTCTTCGACACGACCGGGTTCGAGCACAACAACGGCTGCGAGGTCATCGGCTTCGAGCCGGAACGCTGGATCCGCAACGTCGACATCGACTCGCTCGGCCGCGCCAGCCGGTTCTCCACCGCCGCCGCCCGGCTGGCCGTGGCGGACTCCGGCATCGACCTCGACGTGCTCCGCGAGGCGCGCTGCCTGCTGTCGGTCGGCACGACCGACGGCGAGTCGCACGAGCTCGACAGCATGGTCTCGCTGGACATCGCGGGCGGACCGGAGGCGATGAGCCCGCGGCTGGCCCGGCGCACGTCGGCCGGCCGGCTCGCCACCTCGATCGCCCACGAGCTGCGGCTGTCCAATGTGGAGGTCGGCAGCATCGCGACGGCCTGCTCGGCGGGCAACTACGCGATCGGCCACTCGTTCGACGCGATCCGGCTCGGGGAAGCCGACTTCGCGTTGTGCGGCGGCGCGGACGCCGTCTGCCGCAAGACGTTCACCTCCTTCTACCGGCTGCGCAGCATCGCGCCGGACTTCTGCCGCCCGTTCGACAAGAACCGGCTGGGCATCCTGACGGGCGAGGGCGCCGGCATCCTGATGCTGGAGAGCCTGGAGTCGGCGACCGCGCGCGGCGCCCGGATCTACGGCGAAGTGCTCGGCTACGGCCTGTCCTGCGACGCCCACCACCCGGTGGCCCCGCACCAGGGCGGCATCGCCCGGTGCATGGAGCTGGCGCTGGCGAACGCCGGCGTCAAGCCCGCCGAGGTCGACCTGATCTCCGCGCACGGGACCGGAACCCATGCCAACGACAAGACCGAAGCCGCGGCGATCCGCGAGCTGTTCGGCGACGACACGCCCCGCGTGGTGTCGATGAAGTCGATGCTCGGCCACTCGATGGGCGCCGCGAGCGCGCTGGCCGCGATCGGCTGCTCGGTCGCCATCACCGAGGGCTTCATCCCGCCGACGATCAACCACGTCGAGACCGACCCCGAGTGCGCCGTCGACTGCGTGCCCAACGTGGCGGTCGAGGCGGACCTGCGGATCGTGCAGAACAACGGCTGGGCCTTCGGCGGCAACAACTCGGTCGTGCTGATCGGCCGCTACGACGGCCCGCGGGAGGCGGTCGCATGACCATCGCAACCCCGGCCGCCCCGGTCATCTCGGCCTGGACGGCGATCTCGCCGTTCGGCCACGACCGCGCCTCCTTCGCCGACGGCGTCCGCACCCGGACGTCGCCGGTGTCCACAATAGACACCCGGCGCTGGGCGCGGGGCCCCGCGGGAACGGCGGCCATCGTCCCGGGCTTCGAGCCGCGGGAATTCCTCGGCACGAAAGGCACCCGGGCGATGAACCGGGTCAGCGGGCTGGCCGTCGCCGCGGCGAAGCACCTGCTCGCCGACATCGGCGTCGAGCCGGGCGACGAGCGCGACGACATCGGGTTCGTGCTGGGCACCACGACCGGCAGCGTGCAGAGCATGATGGACCTGACCCGCGCCTCGCTCACCGGCGACAAGCCCGACCACGTCGAACCGGCCGCGGTGCCCGGCTGCGTGATGAACTGCGCCGCCGGGCAGGCCGCGATCTGGCACGGACTCAAGGGGCCGAACGCGACGATCGCCGCGGGCCGGACCACCGGCCCGCACGCGTTCAACTACGCGCGGCGGCTGCTGCGGACGGGCCGGGCGACCCGGGTGCTCTGCGGCGCCGCCGAGGAGTACTCCCCCGCCCGCGCCTGGGTCGAGCACCACCGCCGCGGCAGCGGCGACCCGGTGGTCATCGGCGAGGGCTGCGCCATGTTCCTCCTCGAACCCGCGGACCTGCGGCCGCCCGGCCGCCGGGTGCTCGGCACCCTGGAGGGGTTCGAATCCCGGGTGTGCCTCGACGGCGATCTCGCCGGGACGGTCACCGTCGCGGTGCGGGCGCTGCTCGCCTCCGCCGGGGTCGCTCCCGAGCAGGTGTGGGCCGCCACCGGGAGCGGCTTCACCGGCTCCCGCGGCGAACCGGTCGAGACGGTGGCGCTGCGGGCGCTGTTCGGTGACGCGGCCGTCGGCCGGGTGCCGTCGGCGGACCTCCTCGGCGACACGGCGTCGGCGAGCGCGATGTTCCAACTCGCCGCCGTCCTCAGCGTCGCCGAATCCGCCGACCGGGCCGGCGCCGACCACACGGTCGTCACCACCTGCGACGACGACGGCTCGGTGGCGTGCACGCTGCTGCGGCTCGGCGAGCCGGTCGCATGAGCGCCCCGAAGGTGGCGTTGGTGAGCGGCGGATCGCGCGGCATCGGCCGCGCGGTCGTGCTGAGCCTCGCCGAAAGCGGCCACGACATCGCGTTCTGCTACCGCTCGGACGAGCAGTCCGCCGACGTGCTCACCAAGGAGGTGCACGACCTCGGGCGGCGGGCGGTCGCGACGAAGGTCGACGTCACCGACCGCGAGGCGGCCGGCGAGTGGGTGGCCGCCACGGCCGCCGACCTCGGCGTCCCGGACGCCGTGGTGACGTCGGCGGGCATCACCCGGGACGGCGCGTTCGTGACGATGACCGAGGACCGCTGGACGGACGTGCTGCGGACCAACCTCGACGGCGTCTACAACGTCTGCCAGCCGGCCGTGTTCCTCATGCTCAAGCAGCGCCGCGGCAGCGTCGTCACGCTGTCCTCGGTGTCCGGGGTGTACGGCAACCCGACCCAGGTCAACTACTCGGCGTCCAAGAGCGGCGTGATCGGCTTCGCCAAGGCGCTCGCCAAGGAGGTCGGCCGCTTCGGCATCCGGGTCAACGCCGTCGCGCCGGGCCTGATCGAGACCGACATGACCGCGCAGATGACGGACAAAGCCCGCGAGAAGCTGCGCGCGGCCATCCCGCTGGGCCGGTTCGGCACCGCCGGGGAGGTCGCCGACCTGGTGACCTACCTGGCGTCCGACCGCGCCGCCTACATCACCGGAAGCGTATTCGAGATCGACGGCGGCCTGGTCGTCTGAGGGGAAGGTCCACAGTGGACTCCGACGGGAACACCGATAGCCCGAACTTCATCGCGCGGCTCAAGACGGCCGCGCTCGGCTCGGCCGAGCACCCGTTCGTCTTCCTCGGCAATTTCGAGGTCGAGGAACTGTGGGCGGCCGACGAGCTCGGCCTGCCGCGGGTGTCCGCCGCGGGCAGCACGGCGGTGGTCAACAGCATGGACGAGTTCGCGCTGCTGCTGGGCGGCAAGGGCGACCACGTCGTGCTGAAGCACGCGCCCGACCCGGACTACCACCGCTACCTGCTCGACCTCGGCTTCGAGCTGCCGGAAGTGCACGTCGTGGCGGCGCCGGACCCGGCGCGCAACGTCAGCCAGGACGCGCTCGCCGATCCCGCGCTCGTCGCCGCGCTCACCGAGCTGGCCGCCGACGGCGCGCACCTGCTGCCGCACGGCGCGTCGGCCGTCGAAGAGGACCTGGCGGCTCGCACGGGCGTTCCGCTCGCCACGCCGCCCGCCGCGCTGTGCAAGGCCGTCAACAGCAAGGTCTACAGCAGGCGGCTGGCCGACGAGCTGGGCCTGCGGCAGCCGCCCGGCTGGATCTGCGACACACCCGCCCAGCTGGCCGACGCCGTGCCGGAGGCGGCCAAGGTGCTCGTCGAGGGCGGCACGGTGGTGGTCAAGGAGGCGTTCGGCGTGTCCGGGAAGGGCATCGCCGTCGTCGCCGGCGAGCAGCGGCTGCTGCGCCTGCAGCGGATGATCGAGCGGTCCGCCCGGAAAGCCAGCCGCGACCGGCTCGCGCTGGTGATGGAGACCTGGGTCGACAAGCGCGCCGACCTGAACTACCAGTTCACCGTGGGCCGGGACGGCTCGGTGCGGTTCGACTTCGTCAAGGAGGCGATCACCGAGCACGGCGTCCACAAGGGACACCGGATGCCCGCCCGGCTCGACGAGGGCCAGCACCGGGTGATCCGGGACGCGGCGGAGGCACTCGGCGCGCGGCTGGCCCGGGACGGCTACTACGGCGTCGTCGGCGTCGACGCGCTGGTCGAACCGGACGGCGGGCTCTTCCCGGTGCTGGAGATCAACGCCCGCAACAACATGTCGACCTACCAGGTGCCGCTGCAGGAGCGGTTCGTGCCCGGGGACGCCGTCGCGATGGCGCGGCACTACCCGGTGCGGCTGACCGCTCCCCTGCCGTTCGCGCGGCTGCGCGAGACGCTCGGTGACCTGCTGTTCGCCGGCTCCGGGAGCGGGCTGCTCGTCAACAACTTCGCCACGGTCAACGCCGGGGCCGGCGTCGCCGCCGCGGGCGAAGCGTTCGCCGGCCGCCTCTACGGCGTGCTGATCGGCCCGTCCGTGGCGACGCTCGACGAGCTCGACCACCGCATCACCGAGCGCCTCGCCACCCTCGCCGCGGAGTAACGGTCGTGAGTGGTAATTCGGGTTCTAACCCGAATTACCACTCACGACAAGCCGCGGCAGAGAACACACGAACCTCCGGCAATCCAGCGGGGCCTCGGTCTCGAAGGACCGGTGTGGAGATCACGGGAGAACGCATCGGCGTCATCGGTGGCGGGGTGGCCGGCCTGACCGCGGCATACCTGCTGCAACGCAAGTACGAGGTTCTGCTGTTCGAGGCCGACGACCGCCTGGGCGGGCACGCGCACACGCACGACGTGCCGAGCACCCACGGCGGCACGGTCGGCGTGGACTCCGGCTTCATCGTCCACAACGAGCGCACCTACCCGACCCTGCTGAAGCTGTTCGGCGAGCTGGGGGTGGCCACGCGCGACACCGAGATGTCGATGAGCATCCGCTGCGACGGCTGCGGCCTCCAGTACGCCGGTGCCAAGGGCGTGGGCGGCCTGTTCGCCCAGCGCGGCAACGTCGTCCGCGGCCGGTACCTGCGGATGCTGACCGAGGTGAAGCGGTTCCATCGGCACGCGAAGCGGCTGCTGACGGCGAAGGACGCCGGCGACGTCACGCTCGGCGCGTTCCTCGCCATCGGCGGCTACACCCGCTACTTCGTCGACCACTTCATGCTGCCGCTGGTGTCCACCGTGTGGTCGGCCGACCGCGCCGACACCCTGCGCTACCCGGCCCGGTACCTGTTCGAGTTCCTCCGCAACCACGGCATGCTCTCGGTGCAGAACTCGCCGGCCTGGCGGACCGTGGTGGGCGGCTCCCGTGAGTACGTCGAGCTCGCGGCGAAGCAGCTGACGGCCGTGCACCTGTCGACGCCGGTGCGGTCGGTGCTGCGGACCGCCGGTGGCGTCGAGATCCGCGACGACGCCGACACCCCGCACCGCGTCGACAAGGTCGTCGTCGCCACGCACGCCGACCAGGCCCTGGCCCTGCTCGCCGACCCGACCGACGCCGAGCGCGCGGTGCTCGGCGCGTTCCGGTACTCCGAAAACGAGGCCTGGCTGCACACCGACACGAGCGTGCTGCCGTCCCTGGCCGACGCCCGGGCCGGGTGGAACTACCGCGCGCCCGTCTGCGGCGCGCCGACCGGCGCCGTCCAGGTCAGCTACGACATGAACCGCCTGATGCGGCTCGACGAGCCGACCGGCTACGTCGTCACGCTCAACCCCGGCGACGGCCCCGACCCGGACCACGTCGTCGCGCGGATGCGCTACGAGCACCCGGTCTACACGCCGGAATCCGTTGCCGCGCAACGACGGCTGCCCGGGCTCAACGACGGCGTGTTCGCCTACGCGGGCGCCTACCACGGCTGGGGCTTCCACGAGGACGGCTGCTCCTCGGGCGCCCGCGCGGCGGAAAGCCTGGGGGTGAGATGGTGACGAACGCGCTCTACGACGCCACGGTCGCGCACGTGCGGCGGATCGACCCGCCGTACGCCTTCGCCCACCGCGTCTACCTGTGGCACGTCGACCTCGACGACCTCCCACGGCTGCCGCGGTGGCTGCGGCCGTTCGCGCGGTTCGACCACCGCGACCACTTCGCGGCCACCGATCCGCGCGGCATCCGGGAGAAGCTGGACGCCTGGCTCGCCGAACGCGGCGTCGACCTGCGCGGCGGCCGGGTCGTGATGCTGGCCGCCGCCCGCGTGCTCGGGTACGTGTTCAACCCGATCAGCGTCTACTGGTGCCACGACCCGGACGGCCGGCTGGCGTGCGTCGTCGCGGAAGTGCACAACACCTACGGCGGCCGGCACGCCTACCTGCTGCACCCCGACGAGGCCGGGCTCGCCCGCACGGCCAAGGAGTTCTACGTCTCGCCGTTCCAGGAGATGGACGGCGAATACCGGATGCGCCTGCCGCGCCCGGAGGCGCTGCTCGACCTCACCGTGGCGTTGCGCCGCGGGACGGCCACCCCGCTGGTCGCTACGCTGCGGGGAGTTCGCCGCCCGGTGAACCCGCGGTGGCTGGCCCGGCTGGTCCTGGCCCGGCCGCTGCTCCCGCAGCGGGTGTCCGCGCTGATCCGCCGCCACGGCGTCGCCCTGTGGCTGCGGAAGGCCGCGGTCGTGCCCCGCACCCCGCAGAACGCCGGAGGACAGCTGCATGGATGAGCCGGCCCGCCCGCGCCGGATGGCGCCCGTGCCTTCGGAAGTCCCGGCCGGTCCGACGGCCGAAGAGCTCATGGTGCGCGTCGCCAAGGGCGACGAGCGCGCCTTCGAGCTGCTCTACGACCAGTTCGCCGGGCCGATCTACGGCCTCGTGCGGCGGATCGTGCGGGACGCGGCCCAGTCCGAAGAGGTCGCCCAGGAAGTCCTCGTCGAGCTGTGGCGCACCGCGACGCGGTACGCGCCGGCCAAGGGCTCGGCGCTGAACTGGGCGATGACCCTCGCCCACCGCCGCGCCGTCGACCGCGTCCGCTCGGCGCGCGCGAGCACCGAACGCGAGCAGAAGGCGACCTTCGAAGCTGCCCGCGGCCGCCCGTTCGACGAGGTCGCCGAGTCCGTCACCGCGCGGCTCGAACGCTCCCAGGTGCGCCGGTGCCTGTCCTTCCTGACCGACCTGCAGCGCGAGTCCGTGCTGCTCGCCTATTACCAGGGCTATACGTATCGCGAGGTGGCCGAAGTGCTGTCGACGCCGCAAGGAACCATCAAGACGCGGCTGCGGGACGGGCTGATCCGCCTGCGGGACTGCCTGGGGGTGACCGCTTGAGCACGCCGGAGATGCACACCCTGGCCGGCGCCTTCGCGCTCGACGCCGTCAACGACGTCGAACGCGCGGAGTTCGCCCGCCACCTCGAGCAGTGCGATGCGTGCACGCAGGAGGTCGCCGAGCTGCGCGCGACGGCGGCGCGGCTGGGCGCGGCAATGGCCGAGGAGCCACCGCCGTACTTCAAGGACCGCGTCATGACGGCCATGCACGCCACCCGCCAGCTGCCGCCGCGCACCCGGCCCGGCGCGCCCGACCGGCACCGCCGCTCGGCGCGTGCCCCGCGCTGGGCGGTCGTCGTGGCGGCCGCGGCGGCCGTCGCCGGGCTCGCCGCGGGCGGGGTCTTCGGCGGGATCGCGCTGACCCAGCAGCAGGAGCTGCAGACCGCGCAGAGCCGTCTCGACCAGGCGAAACAGCAGTTCGCGCCGGTCGCGGCACTGCTCGCGGCCCCGGACGCCAAGACCGCGCACGGCGAGGCGCCCACCGGCGGCGGCGTCACGGTCGTCCTGTCGCGGTCGCTCGACCGGGTGATGGTGATGGACGCGGGCCTGCCGTCGCAGCCGGGCGGGAAGGTCTACGAAGCCTGGCTGATCACCGGCAAGGACGCGCCGCGCTCGGCCGGGGTGATCGCGGCCGCGGACCAGGGTGGCCTGGTCGTCGCCGAGGGTGTCGGAAGCGCCGACAAGGTCGCGGTGAGCGTGGAACCGGCCGGTGGATCGACCACCGGGACGCCCACGGAAGTCCTCATGAGCATGCCCGCGCCTGCCTGATCCATCGGCCATAGCAGATCGGGCCGAAGGGGTGTTCGCGGCCCGTCGCTCTTGCGCGCTCGAACGTGTTGTGGCAAAACACCTTTGCGACACACGGCGTGCCTACTGGATTAGAGCCTGCCTGGTGCCTACCGTCCTGCCTAACGTCGGCGGTTGACATAACTCTCGATCTGGGGTTGAGGTTGAGAGTCGATCATCGGCCGGCGGGCTGTACGGGCACAACGATCAGGAAGGCGGACTTCGATGACGCCCCCGCACAACTACCTTGCGGTGATCAAGGTGGTCGGCATCGGCGGTGGCGGCGTGAACGCCGTGAACCGCATGATCGAGGTCGGCCTCAAGGGTGTCGAGTTCATCGCGGTGAACACCGACGCGCAAGCACTGCTCATGTCCGACGCCGACGTCAAGCTGGACATCGGCCGCGAGCTGACCCGTGGCCTCGGCGCGGGCGCCGCCCCCGAGGTCGGCCAGCGGGCCGCCGAAGACCACCGCGAAGAGATCGAAGAGGTCATCAAGGGCGCCGACATGGTGTTCGTGACCGCCGGTGAAGGCGGCGGCACGGGTACCGGTGGCGCGCCGGTCGTGGCGCAGATCGCCCGCAAGCTGGGCGCGCTGACCATCGGCGTCGTGACCCGCCCGTTCACCTTCGAGGGCAAGCGCCGCGGCAAGCAGGCCGAAGACGGCATCCAGGCGCTGCGCAACGAGTGCGACACCCTCATCGTGATCCCGAACGACCGGCTGCTGCAGCTCGGCGACATCGGCGTCTCGCTGATGGACGCGTTCCGCTCCGCGGACGAGGTGCTGCTCTCCGGTGTCCAGGGCATCACCGACCTGATCACCACCCCGGGCCTGATCAACCTCGACTTCGCCGACGTCAAGAGCGTCATGTCCGGCGCGGGCTCGGCGCTGATGGGAATAGGGTCCGCACGCGGTGAAGGCAGGGCCATCCAGGCGGCCGAGAAGGCGATCAACTCGCCGCTCCTCGAGGCCTCCATGGACGGTGCGCACGGCGCGCTGCTTTCGATCGCGGGTGGTTCGGACCTGGGCCTGTTCGAGATCAACGAGGCCGCGTCGCTGGTGCAGGAGTCCGCGCACCCGGACGCGAACATCATCTTCGGCACGATCATCGACGACTCCCTCGGCGATGAGGTCCGCGTCACGGTGATCGCCGCCGGGTTCGACGCCGGCGCGCCGACGCACAAGAAGCTGGACCCGTCGACCTTCGGCTCCGGCTCGCGCGCGTCCAGCACCGCGTCGGCCTCGGCCGGGCAGGTCTCGAACGCGCAGTCGCCGCCGTCGGGTGCCACCCCGGTCCCGTCCGCGGGCGGCTCCGGCTACCCGGTGGCGCCGCCGCGGTCGCACTCGCCGCTGCCGCCGGCCGCCGGCAACCAGTCGTCCGGTGGGCTCCCGCAGCCCGGCGGCGGCTCCCGCGGTTACTCGCCGCTCGGCTCCAACGCGACCCAGGGCAGCCTGCCCGGCCGCGCGATGCCGGTGCACGACGACCCGTCGGACGACGAGGTCGACGTCCCGCCGTTCATGCGGCGCTAGTCAGCTGTTCGTGAAGGCCACCTTGAGGAACTTGTAGTTCCTGAAGGTGGCCTTCACGGCGTTTGGGAGGATGGGGACCATGCGGGTTCGGCGAGTGGTCACGACCAGGGCGGGCGGTGCGTCACGGCCGCCCTACGACACCTTCAACCTGGGCGATCACGTCGGCGACGACGAGGGCGACGTCTTCGCCAACCGCAAGCGCCTGGCCGCCGAGCTAGGCCTGGCCGAGGACAGGCTGGCCTGGATGGAGCAGGTCCACGGCCGCACGGCGACCGTCGTCGACGGCTCCGAGACCCGCGCGGCCGAGGCAACCGACGCCCTGGTGACGGCGACCCCGGGCGTCGCGCTCGTGGTGCTGGTCGCCGACTGCGTCCCGATCCTGCTGGCCGACGCCGAGGCCGGGGTGGTCTCGGCGGTGCACGCGGGCCGGGTGGGCACGCGCGTCGGCGTCGTCCCGGCGGCGGTCAAGGCCATGCAGTCGGCCGGTGCCGACGTGGGGCGCATCGAAGCGCTGCTCGGGCCGGCGATCTGCGGCGACTGCTACGAGGTCCCCGCCGAAATGGCCGCCGACGTCGAGAAACACGTTCCCGGCACCGCGTGCAAGACCCGCAAGGGCACGCCGGGGCTCGACCTGCGCGCCGGGCTCTGGCGGCAGCTGGCCGACCTTGGCGTCGGCAAGATCGGCGTCGACCCGCGGTGCACGAACGAGGACAAGACGCTGTTCAGCTACCGCCGGGACGGGACCACCGGGCGGATCGCCGGCATCACCTGGATCGAGGCATGACCGCCGACGTACTTCTTCCCGCGGAGGCGGCATGAGCACTGACCGGAAGGCCGAGCTGGCCGAGAACCTGGCCGAGGTCGAGGAGCGGATCGCGGCCGCGTGCCGGGCCGCCGGGCGCGCTCGCGAAGAGGTCAAGCTGATCGCGATCACGAAGACCTTCCCCGCGTCGGACGTCGCGCTGCTGGCCGAGCTCGGGGTCACCGACGTGGGGGAGAACCGCGACCAGGAGGCCGGCCCGAAAGCCGCCGAAGTCGCGGGGCTGCGGTGGCACATGGTCGGCCGGCTGCAGCGGAACAAGGCGCGGTCCGTGGTCGAGTGGGCACACGAAGTGCAGTCCGTCGACTCGGCCCGGCTCGCCGACGCGCTCGCGAAGGCGGTGCGTGCGGCCCGGGACGCCCAGATACGTGACGAACCCCTCGACGTGCTGATCCAGGCCAGCCTCGACGACGATCCCGGACGCGGCGGCTGCCCGCTCCCCGAGCTCGGTGCGCTCGCTGCCCGAATCGCGCAGACCGAAGAGCTGCGGCTTCGCGGCCTGATGGCCGTCGCACCGCTGGGTGCGGACCCGGCCGCCGCCTTCGAACGGCTCGCTCGCGCGGGGGAGGGCTTGCGCAAAGATCACCCGAATGCCGCAGAAGTCTCCGCCGGGATGAGCCATGATCTCGAGCAGGCGATCACGCACGGCTCGACCTGTGTGCGTGTCGGAACCGCGTTGCTCGGTGGACGCGGTTTAGCCTCGCCGTAGGGAGCTCGCGCGGTTGTCACGTTTCGTGGCCGCCCGCGCGGGGCACTGACGGCGTGGAGATCGAAAGTCAGTGCGGGAGCGGCTAGGGCTAGGGAGAGGCATGAGCGCGCTGCAGAAGCTGAAGGCCTACTTCGGGATGGTGCCCGCAGACGACGACGGCTACGACGACGGGGACGACTACCGGCGTGGTTACGACGATGACTACGACACCTACGAGGAGCCGGCGCCGCGGTCGTCGCGTTCACGATACCGCGAGGTCGATGACACGTATGACGAGCCTGTCAGCCGAAGCCGGTCACGCTCTGTGTCCGGTGCCGAGCCCGCCGTCCACGGCGCGCTCGCCATGGACCGGCAGCCGGAGCCGGTGGCGCGACTGCGTCCGGTCACCGAGCCGGTCGTGCGCCAGCCGGTGCGTGACCCACTGAGCCGCATCACCACCCTGCACCCGACCAGTTACGCGGAGGCGCGGGCGATCGGGGAGCACTACCGCGAGGGCATCCCGGTGATCATGAACCTCACCGAGATGGAGAACGCGGACGCGAAGCGGCTGGTCGACTTCGCCGCCGGGCTGGCGTTCGCGCTCAGAGGGTCGATGGACAAGGTCACCAACAAGGTGTTCCTTCTCTCACCGCCCGATGTGGACGTCACGGCGGAAGACCGCCGACGGATTGCCGAGGGCGGATTGTTTTTGCGGGGCTGAAGTCGGCCGTACCGCTGAGCGCAAGCAGACGTGACTTTGCCGACCCGATCCGGGGTCAGCCCCCTCAACTGCGCCTTCGGAGAGGGCGCCCGGTTAGAGTAGGTACGTGGAAGCTGTGTGGCTGGTCGTCTGGTACGTGCTGTTCGCCTTCTGGCTGCTGCTGACGGCGCGAATCGTGGTCGAACTCGTCCGGACCTTCGCGCGTGAGTGGCATCCGGCCGGAGGGGTTGCGGTCACGCTCGAGACCATCTACACAGTGACGGACCCGCCGGTCCGATTGTTCAGACGGATCATTCCGATGGTCCGGATCGGCGGCGTCGGACTGGACTTGTCGATTATGGTGCTGCTGTTGGTTGTGTTCTTCGCGATGCAACTGGCGACTCCAAGTTGATCGGGGAAACTTGGGTGGACCCTGCAGGCCATGGAGTGCGTGAGGTGATCTGATGTCGTTGACCCCCGCTGACGTGCATAACGTTGCGTTCAGCAAGCCGCCCATCGGCAAGAGGGGCTACAACGAGGACGAGGTGGACGCGTTCCTCGACCTGGTGGAGACCGAACTGGCCCGGTTGATCGAGGACAACAACGAACTGCGTCAGCAGATGGAACAGCTCGACGCGGAGCTCGAGTCGACCCGTAGCGAGCTGGAGAACGCCAAGGCGAACGTCGGCGCGCCCCCGATGCGGGAAGAGCCGTCCCGGCGTCTCGCGCCGGTGCCGCCGCCGCAGTCGGCCATGGAGCAGACCCAGGCGCACTCGATGGTCGGTGACAGCACGGAGCCGAACGTGCAGGCCGCCAAGGTCCTGGGCCTGGCCCAGGAGATGGCCGACCGGCTCACCGCCGAGGCGAAGACCGAGTCCGACGGGATGCTGGCCGAGGCCCGCACCAAGTCCGAGCAGCTGCTTTCGGACGCTCGGGCGAAGTCCGACTCGATGGTCAACGAGGCCCGCACCCGCGTCGACACGATGCTGAACGACGCGCGGACCCGTGCCGAAACCCTGGAGCGCCAGGCGCGCGACAAGGCGACCACGCTGGAGCGCGAGTCCCAGCGGAAGTACACCGAGACGATGAACAGCCTCAACTCCGAGAAGAGCGGGCTGGGCAAGAAGATCGAAGAGCTGCGCACGATCGAGCGGGAGTACCGCACGAGGCTGCGCGGGTTCCTCGAGTCCCAGCTGCGTGAGCTCGACGACCGCGGTTCCGCGGCGCCCGCGTCGGCGTCGTCGAACTCCGGGCAGTCGTCCGGCTCGACGAGCGGCGGGCAGGGTTACTCCTTCGGCCCGCGGGCCGAAGCCGGCTGAGTTTCCTCTCGAACCGTGGCACCCCCCGTTTCGGGGAGTGCCACGGTTCGGAGTCGATCCGGTACCGCACGTGGGCGGGTCGTGGTTCGCTCCCGTCCGGTTCGTGTTGTAATTCAGCGTGCTTTACATCGTGCTGGTCCTGGTACTGGCGGCTCTGGGGTTGCTCGTCTCCGCGCTGATCACGGCCTCTTCGCTGTGGGCGTGGGTTTCCATCGGCCTGTCCGTGCTGGCCGGGCTGATCCTGGTCGTCGACTGGCTGCGCCGCCGTCGCCGATCCGCCGCACCTCCGGCACCGGAAGCTCCCGCCGCTCCGGCTGATTCCCCGCCGGAGCCCGAGTCGCCCGCCGAAGAAGAACAAACCACCCTGATCCCGGCCTCCGGCGACCTGGGTGACCCGGCCGACACGCCCGAGCCCGCACCGGCCGACGCTTCAGCCGAGACCGAAACGACGTCCGATTCCGAGCCGGGCGTGGAAGAAACCCCGGACGAGGACGTCGCCGTCCTGGCCGACCTCGACGACGAGGTCGTGGTCGTCGACGAGTACCCCCGCTACCACCTCCGCACCTGCCCCTGGCTCGGCCCCCGCGACACGATCCCCATCGGCGTCGGCGAGGCCCGCCAGCTCGGCTTCACCCCCTGCGACCGCTGCCGCCCCGACGCCACCCTGGTCGCCGCCCACCGCTGACCGTGTCGACCTCCCAATCACGCGTGTCGACCTCCCAATCACGCGTGTCGACCTCCCAATCACGCGTGTCGACCTCCCAATCACGCGTGTCGACCCCCTAATCACGCGTGTCGTCCGGCCAGGTACGCGAGTTCGCCGATCCGGTCCGCGGGCCTGGCGGATCCGAATGGACATCACGCGTGCCTGGATGGACGACACGCGTGATTGAAGGGACGACACGCGTGATTGAAGGGACGACACGGCGTCAGGCGGGCAGGCCGAGGTGGGTTTGCAGAGCTTGGGAGCCTTCCGGGGTGAGGCGGAGCGCGCGGTGGGCCTGGGCTCGCCGCCGGACCCAGCCCGCGTCGAGGAACCGCGTCGCCACCGCCGCGCCGAGGGCGCCCGCGAGGTGGTGCCGCTGCTCACTCCAGTCCAGGCAGAACTTCAGCAGCGGACGACGTCCGGCCCGCGGCAAGGTCCAGATCCACTCCCAGCGAACCGAACACCGAAGCGGCCGAAGGACCCAGCGTGTACGGGTGTTCGCGCAGCGGAGCCGAAATCCGGTCACCCGGACGCCGTTGCGTATCACCAGGCCCGGCCAACGCGCCCCGCGCGAGCAACGCCGACGTGACCGCCACCCCGAGCCGGCCCGCAAGGTGGTCGTAGCAGGTCCGGGCCGTCCGCAGCGCCTCCGCCCGCGTTCCCTCGCGCAACGACGTCACCGCCTGCGACGGCGAACACCGCGCCAGCGTCTCCAGCAGCTCCGCGGTGTCCGGGCCGGCCAGCCGGTAGAACCGGTGCCGCCCCGACTTCTCGGCGACGACCAGTCCCGCCGCCCGCAGCTTCGCCAGGTGCGCGCTGACGCCCGGTGCGGACAGCCGCGCCTCGGCGGCCAGCACCGACGCCGCCAGCGCCCGGCCGTCGGCGAGCGCGAGCAGCACGCGGACCCGCGCCGGGTCCGCGAACAGCGCGGCCGTGCGCGCGATGTCGGCGTCGCCCTCCATGCCTCCCAGGATGCCCCCGCGACACTTCCACGCCAACGGAAGTGTCCGCGCGGTCCACTGGAGGACATGCTCCTGTTCATCCTCTGCGCCGGGATGTTCCTGGTCCAGCTGGACGTCACGGTCGTCAACGTCGCCCTGCCCGCCATCGGCACCGGTCTCCACGCCGGCCTGGCGGCGCAGCAGTGGGTGGTCGACGGCTACGCCGTCACGCTGGCCGCGTTCCTGCTCACCGGCGGCGCCCTCGGCGACGTCTTCGGCCACCGCCGGGTCGTCCTCGCGGGCTTCGCGCTGTTCGGCACGGCGTCGGCCGCGTGCGGGCTCGCCACCACCGCACCCCTGCTCGTCGCCGCCCGCGCCGGCCAGGGGCTCGGCGCGGCGTTGCTGCTGCCCGGCACGCTCGCCGTGCTCACGAACGCCTACCCGGGACACGCCGAGCGCGCGCGGGCCCTCGGCATCTGGGCCGGAGTCTCGGCGCTGGCCTTGGCGGCCGGTCCGGTGCTCGGTGGCGCCATTGTCGCCGTCGCGAGCTGGCGGCCGGTGTTCTGGCTCAACGTCCCCGTCGTGCTGGCGGCCGCCTTCGCGACCCGGCGGCTCGTCCCGCGCGGCGAGCGGGTGCCCGGACGGCGGATCGACGTCGCCGGCGTCGCCACGGCGGCGCCCGCCCTCGGTGCCGGCGTCTACGCGGTCATCGACCGGAACGTCGTGGCCGGGATCGTGGCCGCGGGCGCGCTCGCGGCGTTCCTGGCCGTGGAACGCCGCTCGCCGGATCCGATGCTGCCCCCGGACGTCGTCCGCCGGACGCTGAGCCCGAACTTCGTCGCGGCGGCGATGAACTTCACCGGCATCGGCGCGATCCTCGTGCTGACGCTGTACCTGCAGGGCGTCCGGCACGCGGGACCGCTCGAAGCCGGGCTCGGACTGCTGCCGTTGTTCGGTCCGCTCTCGCTGCTGGCCCCCGTCGCAGGCAGGCTGACCGGCCGCTTCGGGCCGCGCCCGCTGATCGTCGCCGGGCTCGCCCTGGGTGCGCTCGGAATACTGAACCTGGTGCTGCTGAACGAAAGGAGCGGGTACGCGGCCCTCCTGCCGACGCTGCTCGGCCTCGGGACCGGAATGGGCCTGCTGACGACGGCGGTGGTGACGGCCGCGGTCGACGGCATCCCACCCGAACGCGCGGGAGTGGCGAGCGGCGTCAACAACACCGCCCGCCAGGCCGGCGGCGCGCTCGGGGTGGCGGTGCTCGGCGCGGTCGTGGGTGGCCCGTTCATCACCGGCCTGCACGAGGTGGGCCTGATCGCGGGCACGCTCTGGCTGGTCGCGATCGGCGTGACCGTATGTGCCCCTCGTGACAACCCGGTTGCGCGGGCCGGTTAACCTGGTAGGCAACACGGCGTCGATCCGGCCATCACCGGGGAGCCTCCGGAAGAACCGAGCGTCACCGCTCTCAGTAGAACCGGACGGGTGCGGCCCGTGACAGCCGTTCAACGAAGCGGCCCGTGAGAACGGGCAAGCGGGGTGGTACCGCGGAACGCCGAGGCGTCTCGTCCCCGTGTGGGTGACCGGTGCGGGAGCCGGTCGTCCGTACGCGAGCGACGAACCGAGGAGCACCCGGATGTACCCCCAGGCCCAGCTTGGCGACGGCGCAGGAGTCCCGTCGCAGCCGTCCTTCCCCGCGCTGGAGAAGCAGGTCCTCGCCTACTGGGAGAGCGACCGGACGTTCCAGGCGAGCATCGACGCGCGCCCCGCGGGCGAAAAGGGCGAAAACGAGTACGTCTTCTACGACGGCCCGCCCTTCGCCAACGGCCTGCCGCACTACGGCCACCTGCTCACCGGGTACGTCAAGGACCTGGTGCCGCGCTACCAGACGATGAAGGGCCGCAAGGTCGAGCGCCGCTTCGGCTGGGACACCCACGGCCTGCCCGCCGAGCTCGAGGCGATGCGCCAGCTCGGCATCACCGAGACGTCCGAGATCGAAGAGATGGGCATCGCGAAGTTCAACGCCGCTTCGCAGGAGTCCGTCCTCCGCTACACCGACGAGTGGCGCGACTACGTCACCCGCCAGGCGCGCTGGGTCGACTTCGACAACGACTACAAGACCCTCGACGTCACCTACATGGAGTCGGTGCTCTGGGCGTTCAAACGCCTGTGGGACAAGGGACTCGTCTACGAGGGCTACCGCGTCCTGCCGTACTGCTGGCGCGACGCGACGCCGCTGTCCAACCACGAGCTCGGCATGGACTCCGACGTCTACCGCAACCGCCAGGACCCGGCGGTCACGGTCGGTTTCCGCCTGGAGGGCAACGGGAACGAGCTCGACGGCGCCTACCTGCTCATCTGGACGACGACGCCGTGGACGCTGCCGTCGAACCTCGCCACGGCCGTGCACCCGGACGTGCAGTACGTCGTCGTGGAGCACGACGGCAAGCGGTTCCTGCTCGCCGAAGCGCGGGTTGCCGCGTACGCGCGTGAACTCGGCGAAGAGCCCGCGGTCGTCGCGCACTACACCGGCACGCAGCTGCTCGGAACCCGTTACGCCCCACCGTTCCCGTACTTCACCGGCACCGAGAACGCGCACCAGGTGCTGGCCGCCGACTACGTCACCACCGACGACGGCACCGGGATCGTCCACATCGCACCCGCCTACGGTGCCGACGACAAGCTCGTCACCGACGCCGCCGGCATCCCGCCGGTGACGCCGGTCGACGCGCACGGCAAGTTCGACGCGACCGTGCCGGACTACGAGGGCCAGCAGGTCTTCGACGCCAACCCGAACATCGTGCGGGACCTCAAGAACGGCACGGGATCGGCGGCGCGGCAGGGTGCTTTGCTGCTGCGGCACGAAACCTACGACCACTCCTACCCGCACTGCTGGCGCTGCCGGAACCCGCTGATCTACCGCGCGGTCTCGTCCTGGTTCGTCGCGGTGACGCAGTTCAAGGACCGGATGGTCGAGCTGAACCAGCAGATCACCTGGTACCCGGAGAACGTCAAGGACGGCCAGTTCGGGAAGTGGCTGGAGAACGCCATCGACTGGTCGATCTCCCGCAACCGGTACTTCGGCACGCCGATCCCGGTGTGGCAGTCGGACGACCCGGCGTACCCGCGCACCGACGTCTACGGCTCGCTCGACGAGCTGGAGGCCGACTTCGGTGTGCGGCTGGACAACCTGCACCGGCCCTACATCGACGAGCTGACCCGGCCGAACCCGGACGACCCGACCGGGAACTCGACCATGCGCCGCGTCCCGGACGTCCTCGACGTCTGGTTCGACTCGGGCTCGATGCCCTACGCCCAGGTGCACTACCCGTTCGAGAACGCCGAGTGGTTCGAGCACCACTACCCGAGCGACTTCATCGTCGAGTACATCGGGCAGACGCGCGGCTGGTTCTACCTGCTGCACGTGCTGGCGACGGCGCTGTTCGACCGGCCGGCGTTCCGCGCCTGCGTCGCGCACGGCATCGTGCTGGGCTCGGACGGCGCGAAGATGTCCAAGTCGCTGCGCAACTACCCGGACGTCAACGAGGTGCTCGAGCGCGACGGCTCCGACGCCATGCGCTGGTACCTGATGGCGAGCCCGATCCTGCGCGGCGGCAACCTGGTCGTCACCGACAAGGGCATCCGCGACGCCGTCCGCCAGGCCGTGCTGCCGCTGTGGAACTCGTACTACTTCCTCGCCCTGTACGCGAACGCCGAAGGCGTGGAAGGCCAGTGGCGCACGGATTCGCCGAACGTGCTCGACCGGTACGTCCTGGCGAAGACGCACGAGCTGGTCACCGACGTCGAGTACGCGATGGACCACTACGACGTCGCGGGTGCGTGCCAGACCGTCCGGGACTTCCTCGAGGTCCTGACGAACTGGTATGTGCGCCGCTCGCGCGACCGCTTCTGGGCGGGTGACAAGGACGCGATCGACACGCTGCACACCGTGCTGGAGGTGACTTCGCGGGTCGCGGCGCCGCTGCTGCCGCTGACCACCGAGGTCGTCTGGCGCGGGCTGACCGGCGGCCGTTCGGTGCACCTGACCGACTGGCCGAACGCGAACGACCTGCCCGCGGACGCGGCGCTGGTCACCGCGATGGACCGGGTGCGGCAGGTGGCTTCGTCGGCGCTTTCGCTGCGGAAGGCGAACAAGCTGCGCGTGCGGCTGCCGCTGTCGTCGCTGGTCGTCGCGGCCGAGGACGCCGAGACGATGGGCGCCTTCGCCGACATCCTGCGCGACGAGGTGAACGTCAAGGCGGTCGAGCTGACCACCGACGTCGCCGCGCACGGCGGGTTCGAGGTCGCGGTCAACGCCCGCGCCGCCGGGCCGCGGCTGGGCAAGGACGTCCAGACGGTGATCAAGGCGGTCAAGGCGGGCGACTGGTCGTTCCGGGGCGGCGCGGTGGTCGCCGCCGGGATCGCCCTGCAGGAGGGCGAGTTCGAGCGCCGGCTGGTCGCCAAGGGCGGCGGCGCGGCGGCGGAACTGCCCGGCGGGTCCGGCCTGGTCCTGATCGACACCGAGGTGACGCCGGAGCTGGCGGCCGAGGGCCTGGTCCGCGACCTGGTCCGGGTCGTGCAGCAGGCGCGTCGCGACGCCGGGCTCGACGTCGCCGACCGGATCGCGCTGACCGTCGACGCGCCCGCCGAGGTCGTCGAAGCGGCCCGGACGCACGAGCAGTTCCTGGCCTCGGAGACCCTCTCCACGTCGGTGACCTACGGCCCGGTCGCCGAGGGCTTCGCCGGCACGGTCGGGGACGGCACGAAGGTCACCGTGGCGGTCGCCAAAGCCTGACGCCGGTCGTGAGTGGTAAGTAGGGTTAGAACCCGACTTGCCACTCACGACGGTGGTGGGCATGGGGGAGGGAACCGGAATGAATCCTGGCAAGAGACGCGGCATCCTGATCGGCGGCGCGCTGCTGGTCGTCGTGGTCGTGGTCGTGGCGTTCTTCCTGCTGAACAGCGGGGGATCGACGCCGGAGGCCGCCACCGGCGCGACCTCGGTGGAGAGTCCCGGCGCGCTCGACCCGAACTCGGCGATCACCGAGTACCTGCAGGACCTTTCCGAGAACAACCCCGACGCGGCCGGCCGGCTGACCGATGACAACGCGGCCGCCGCGGTGGCACTGCGGGCCACGCGGAACACGCTGAACCCGACGTCGGTGGCCGCCAAGCTGACCGTCCTGCAGCCGTCCCCGGCCGGGGCGAAGCAGACGGGCGGCACCTTCAGCATGTCGTGGACGCTGAAGCCGGGCCAGGTCTGGACCTACGACGTGCCGTTCGAGCTGGTGCAGAGCAGCGGGAAGTGGCTGGTGCACTGGGCGCCGTCGCTGGTGCACCCCAAGCTGGAGGCGGGCCAGCGGCTGGTGCTCAACACCGCCGTGCAGGACGCCACCGCGGTCGCCGACCGGGACGGCAAGCCCCTGATCATCACCGGGCCCGGCGGCGTGCGGACGATCGACGGCAACCCGGTCCCGCTGCTGCGCTCGGCTCTCATCGAGCAGGTCACGGCCGCGGCCGGCAAGGGCTTCGCCGTCGAGCGCGTCGATGCCCGTGGGACGAGCGTCGAGACGCTGTTCGGGAAGACGTCGGCCGAAGGGGCGAAGCCGCTCGTGTCGAGCCTGAGCCTGACCGCGCAGAGCGCCGCCCAGGCCGCGGTGAGCGACTACCAGGGGTCGGCGATGCTCGTTGCGCTCGACACGGGTTCGGGCGACATTCTCGCCGTCGCGCAGAACGGCGCCGCCGGGAACTCGCCGAAGGCGCTCAACGGGCTGTACGAGCCGGGGTCGTCGTTCAAGATCGCGACGGCGGTGGCGGCGGTCCAGCAGAGTGGCCTCTCGGCGACGTCACCGGTCGACTGCCCCGGCACGGCGACGATCGGCACGCGGACGGTCAAGAACGAGGGCTTCGAGCTGGGCGCGACGAACCTGCAGACGGCGTTCGCGCGCTCCTGCAACACGACGTTCGGGCAACTCGCGCTCGGCCTGCCCGCGGACGGGCTGAAGAAGGCGGCCGACGAACTGGGCCTCAACGCCGACTACGAGATCCCGGGGATCAAGACCGAACTGGGGAAGGTCGAGCCCGCGGCGAGCAAGGACGAGCAGGTCGAGGACGGATTCGGCCAGGGCCGGATCCAGGTCAGCGCCCTCGGCGGCACGCTGATGGCCGCGACGGTCGCCACCGGCAAGGCGATCACGCCGCGGCTGTGGCACGACCTGGAGACCACGGTGGTCAAGGGCTACTCGCCGCCGCCGGCGTCGGTGCTCGGCGAAGTGCGGAAGCTGATGCGCGCGGTGGTCACCAGCGGCACCGGCCGCGCGGCCGGTGCGGCCGGGAACGTCTTCGGCAAGACCGGCACCGCCCAGTTCGGCGACGGCAAGCAGGCCACCGGCTGGTTCGTGGGCTACCGCGGGAACGTGGCCTTCGCGGTGGTCCTGGAGAACTCGAACGACTCGGGCCCGGCGGTCCAGGTGGCCGCCAAGTTCCTCAAGGCCCTCTGACCCCCCCGGCCCCCGCGCCGCTTTCACGTGAAAGCTACGCGTCCTGGTGGGCACTTTCACGTGAAAGTGCCCACCAGGACGCGAAGGTTCGGCAGGGGCCGAAGGGTGCGGGTCGTAGCGTGGGGGCATGGAGACGATCGCGCTGGCCGAGGTGGCCGCGGTGCTCGCCGACCCGAGCCGGGCCACCATGTGCCTCGTGCTGCTGGACGGGCGGGCCTGGACCGTCGGCGAGCTCGCGAAGGCGGCCGGGATCGCCCTCTCGACCGCCAGCGAGCACGTCACGCGGCTGGCCGGAGCGGGCTTCGTCGCCCGCGTCAAGCAGGGGCGGGCCAGTTACGTCCGGATCGCCGACCCACGCGTCGCCGAGTTGATCGAGCACCTGGCCCAGCATGCAGTGACATCCGGGGTTTCGCCCCGGGCCGGGGGCTCCGCCACCCGGAGCCCCCGAAAAACCGCCGGTCACCGGCCGGTGACCGGCCTGAAGTCCTCACTGCGGGCGCGGCGGCTCGGCTTCGCGCGGACCTGTTACGACCACCTCGCCGGCGAGCTCGGCGTCGCCGTGCGCGACGGCATGCTGGCCACCGGCCTGGTCGACACCGCCGACGGGCTGGCGCTGACCCCGCGCGGGCGCGCGGTGCTGGCGGACCTCGGCGTGCCGGTCGCCGCCGGGCGGCGGCCGCTGCTGCGGGACTGTCTGGATTGGACGGAGCGTCGCGACCACCTCGCCGGGGCCCTGCCCGCGGCGCTGCTCGACCGGGCCGTCGACGCCGGCTGGGTGGCCCGGGACGGCCACCGCGCGGTCAAGGTGCTGCCGGCGGCGGGGGAGCCGTTCGCCGCTCTCGGTGTCGATCTCGCCGCGCTCGGTGGTGTCCCGGCGCCTTAACACACCGGGTGTCCGACGCCGGGCAGCGGTACACGAACGAGTTAACCCCCGCGCCTCACTATTCTGAGGGCCCCACGGCACTCGGGAGGAGGCGGGCATGGACCAGCTTCCCGTGCTGCTCGGCGTCGGCGGCGTCGTGCTCCTCGCCTCCGTGCTGGCCGTGCGCGTGTCGATCCGGCTCGGCCTGCCCTCGCTGCTGCTGTACCTGGGGATCGGCGTCCTGCTGGGCGAAGCCGGCTTCGGCATCCGGTTCGACAATCCCGAACTGACCCAGTCGCTCGGGCTCGCCGCGCTCGTCATGATCCTCGCCGAAGGCGGCCTGACCACCCGGTGGTCGGCGGTGAAACCCGCGCTGGGCCGGGGAATCGCACTGTCCACAGTGGCTGTCGTGGTGAGCATCGCGGCCACCGGGGCCGCCCTGCACTGGCTGCTGGGCCTGGACTGGCGGCTGGCGCTGCTGTGGGGCGCGGTGCTCGCCTCGACCGACGCGGCCGCGGTGTTTTCGGTGCTGCGCACGGCGGGGATCGGCAACCGGCTCACCGGCGCGCTCGAGCTGGAGTCGGGCATCAACGACGCGCCGGCCTACATCGCCGTCGTGGTGCTGGCCGAAGGCACCACTGTGGACTGGACGCTGCCGCTGCTGGTGGTCTACGAGCTGACGGCGGGCCTGGCGATCGGCCTGGCCTTCGGCTGGCTCGGCGGCATCGCGCTGCGCCGGGCCGCGCTGCCGGCGACCGGCCTCTACCCGCTCGCGACGGTCGCGGTGTGCGTCGTGGCGTACTCGTCCGGGCAGCTGCTGCACGCGTCCGGGCTGCTCGCCACCTACGTCGCCGCGCTGGTGCTCGGCAATTCGCGGCTGCCGCACCGGTCGGACACGCTGTCGTTCGCCGAGGGCCTGGGCTGGTTGGCGCAGATCGGGCTGTTCGTGCTGCTCGGGCTGTTCGCCTCGCCGGGCCGGCTGCTCGACGCGATCGTGCCGGGCCTGGTCGCGGGCGCGGTCGTGCTGCTGCTGGCGCGGCCGGTCTCGGTCGTGCTGTCGATGCTGCCGTTCCGGCTGCCGTGGCGGGAACAGGCGTTCCTGTCGTGGGCCGGGCTGCGCGGCGCGGTGCCGATCGTGCTCGCCATGATCCCGCTTTCGCAGGGCCTGCCGGGCGCGCAGCGGCTGGTCGACGCGGTGTTCGTGCTGGTCGTCGTGCTGACGCTGGTCCAGGGGGCGACGCTCGGCCCGCTCGCGCGCAAACTCGGGCTGGCCAAGAAGTCCGAGGCGCACGAGATCGAGGTCGACTCCGCGCCGCTGGACGAGCTGGGCGCCGAACTGCTGCAGGTCCGGATCCAGCCGGGGTCGAAGCTGCACGGCGTGTACCTGTCCGAGCTGCGGCTGCCCATCGGGGCGACGATCAGCCTGGTCGTGCGCGACGGCACCGGCTTCACCCCGCAGAAGACCAGCCGGCTGCAGGAGCACGACCAGCTGCTGGTCGTCACGACGAGCGCGGTCCGCGACGCGGTCGAACGCCGGTTGCGCGCCGTCGACCGGGCCGGCCGTCTGGCTCGCTGGAAGGGCGAGTCCGGCCAGTAACGGAAATTAACGAACAGCCTTCCCAATAGTCCCTCTTTTGGCTTAATGTGCGCTCGATTGAGTGAACTTGGCGCCAGAGGAGAACCCGCCGTGAACCTTTCTGTGCGATGGGCGGGCTTGGCCGCCGCGGTCACCGCGGCCGTGGGACTCCTCGCCGCTCCGGCGGCCGCCGAGGTTTTTCCCGCGCTGACCCTGCCGTTCGAGGCCGGCCAGCAGGTCTACTCGGCGGGCATCCACTCCGACGACGGCAGCACCGGCGTGAAAAACGCGATCGACTTCAGCCCCGCCGACGGCACGGTTCGCGCCCCGCTGGCCGGCACGGTCCACCTGCAGCACTGCGCCGGCGGCGACTGGGTGACCCTCGATCACCCGGGTGGGTGGCGGACCGGCTACTACCACCTCGAGGGCATCCGGGTGACCGACGGCGAGCGGGCCGAGGCCGGGGCCGTGCTCGGCTCGACCGGCAACGCCCTGCCGTGCGGCGGCAGCAGCACGGGTGCCCACGTGCACTTCACGCTCTGGACGCTCCCGGACGCGGCCGCGGGCGACTGGGACGGCGTCGCCTTCTCCCGGATTGCGACAACGGTCGCGGAGGCCCTCGGTGAGCCGATCGACGGCAAGACCCTCGGCGGCTGGCGCTTCACCGCCGGGTCCGAGCAGTACTCGGGCACCGCAACGCACCTCGCGGACGGTGCGGTGGTCCAGCTGCCGGGCCGGTTCCGCGCACGTCCTTGATCCCGCGCGTCCCTGTTGGCGGGTCGCCAGCGCCCCAAGGCGGCCTTCGGTGCGTCAGACGCACCGAAGGCCGCCTTGGGTGCGTCAGACGCAACGAAGGCCACATTGGGGCGCTCGGTGCCGCTCACGGTCTGTGAGCGGCGTCTCAGAATGTGAAGCGGGACTTGGCCGGCCGCCGGTTTCTCGGTTACCTTCTGACTCAGGTCATGAGTGCCAGCGCGAAGCCCCGGCTTGCTGGCCGGCAACCCTCCTACCGCGGTGGGGTGCCCCGGGTGAAGACCGGGCCGGTCGCGTCGTGCGACGGGCAAGCGCGGGCCCCTCGCCGGGGTCCCCCGGATCGCCGAGGAGGCACCCCGATGACTCTCGCCATCGACCGCACCCAGCCCGAAACCCGCGAAATCCCTGAGACTCGCGACATTCCCGCCGTCGCGGGAGCGTCGCTGCGGGTGCCGCTGGTGACCGGCGGGGACATCGGCTACGCCAACCTCGACCACGCCGCGAGCGCCCCGTGCCTCGACGCCGTCCGCGCGAAGGTCGACGAGTTCCTGCCCTGGTACGCCAGCGTCCACCGCGGCGCCGGCTTCGCGTCGCAGGTCTCCACCAAGCTCTACGAGCGCACCCGCGACGTCCTGCGCCGCTTCGTCGACGCACGGCGGACCGACACCGTCGTCTTCACCCGCAACACCACCGACGCCTTCAACCTGCTCGCCCGCAGCCTTCCGCGGCACACCACGGTGATCGTGTTCGACACCGAGCACCACGCCGCTCTCCTGCCGTGGCAGGGCCCGAACGTCCGGCGCCTGCCGACCCCGCGGACCCGCCTCGCCGCGGTGTCCGCTGTGGACGAAGCGCTCGCCGACGCCCCGCAGGGACCGCGGCTGGTCGTCGTCACCGGAGCGTCCAATGTGACCGGTGAGCTGCTCCCGGTGGCCGAGATCGCCGCCGTGGCAAGGAAACACGGCGCCCGCGTCGCCCTCGACGCCGCCCAGCTGGCCCCGCACCGCCGGATCTCGCTCAGGGAACTCGACGTCGACTACGTCGCGCTGTCCGGCCACAAGCTGTACGCGCCCTTCGGCGCGGGTGCGCTGATCGGCCGCGCCGACTGGCTGCGCGCGGCCCGCCCGTACCTCGCCGGCGGCGGCGCGACCAAGCTCGTCACCGAAGACGCCGTCGTCTGGAACACCGGCCCGGAGCGCCACGAAGCCGGCTCGCCCAACACCGTCGGCGTCTACGCGCTCGGCGTCGCGTGCGAAACCCTCGGCGAAAACTGGGCCGCGATCGAAAACCACGAGCAGGCCCTGCTCACCCGGCTGCGCAAGGGCCTCGAGAGCCTCCCGGGCTGCGCCGAACTGCGGCTGTTCGACGCGCCGGTCGACCGGGTCGGCACGGTCAGCTTCGTCGTCGACGGCTTCGACCCGGGCTGGCTCGCCGCGGTGCTGTCCGCCGAGTACGGCATCGGCGTCCGCGACGGCGCCTTCTGCGCCCACATCGCGGCCAAGCGGCTGATCGGCGTCACCGGCGGCGACGGGCAGCAGGCGGTCCGCGTCAGCCTCGGCCTCGGCAGCACCGAGGAGCACGTCGACCGCGTGCTCCTGGCACTGCGGCAGATCGTCGCCCGCGGAGCCCGCTGGGAGTACGCGAAGGTGGACGGCCGCTGGGCGCCGGTCGGCGACCCGCGGGAGCTGCCGCCGTTCTGCTGAGCGCTAGCCTGGGCCGATGGGGAGAGGGCCGCGTTTCTGGTTTCCGCTGGCGTTGCTGGGATTCGCCGAGATCGCCCTGGCCGCGGTGCAGCTGCTGTCGCGCCGCAGCCAGGCCGAGAGCGAATCCGCGAACCTGCTGCTCGGGCCGGCGCCCTCGGCCGGGCCGACCTACAGTCAGGCGCAGTGGCGGCCCCTGGACGAGTTTTACGAGTTCGGGCGCGGCCTGCCCGAAGGGCCGGCCTGGCTGGTCACGCTCGGGGTGGTCCTCGCCGGCACGGCCGTCTGGTACGCGCTCGCCCTGCGGCCCGCCCGCACCGGGTGGTTCGTCCTGGGCACGGTCGGCGCGCTGCTCGCCGTCCCGCTGCTCGACCTGGTCGGGTCCTGGCAGTTCCGGCTCGGCGACGGCCTGCGCGGCCCGCTCGTGGCCACCCTCGGCCTGCTCGTGCTCGCCGCGTACGAACGCAGCCGGTTCGTCCTGCTGACGACGGCCGCGTTCGCGCTGGTCGCCGTGGTGCTCTCGGCGGACGTGGTGGGCGTCCTCGGCTCGGCGGTGATCCTCCTGGCCGCCGCCTTCATCACCCTGCTGCGGGGAAACCCGCGCTCGATACCCTGAGTCGATGGGGAGTCCGCGGAGGTCCTGGTTCCCGTTGGCCGCGCTGGGGTTCGCGCTGCTCGTGATGGTTGCGGTCGACCTGGTCCCGGCCCACGTCGAAGCTCCGCGGGGCTACCAGCGGCTGCACGGCCTCGCCACCAACGAACTCAGCGGCACGACGTACGCGAGTGCAGTCGCCTACGACGTGGTGCCGTCGGCGACCCTCGGCTGGCTCGCGGGCCTCGCTTGCGTGGTTCTCGCCGTGGCCGCCTGGTATTGGCGGCAGCTACGCCCGCAGCCAGGCCGCTTCGTCCTGGGCACGCTCGGGGCGCTGGCCGCCGTCCCGCTGCTCGACCTGGTCGGCGCCCTCCAGTTCCGGCTCGGCGGCGACGTCCGCGGCGCCCTGCTGGCGACGCTCGGCCTGGTGCTGCTGGCCGGCTACGAGCGCAGCGGGTTCCTGCTGGCCGTCGCCGGGGTGTTCGCGCTGGTCGCGACCGTGTTCCTACCCCCGGTGGCCGGGGCGCTCGCCGCGGCGGGCGTGCTGTTCGCGGCCGCGTTCGCCGTGCTCCTGCGCCCGCGGCCGGACGGGCCCGCCGCGGCCTGACCAGCGCCGTGGACAATGGACCGGTGAGCACCGAGCCCAGCCACTCCGAACCCGACACCGCCGCGCCCGCCGATGCGGTGCCCGATCCGGCCGCCGACGCGCCCGAGAACCCGGAGGTCCCGGCGAAGCCGCTGCTGCCGAAGCGGCGGGTCGGCTGGGTCTTCGCGGTCGCCGTCGTGTTCTGGGCGGTCGACCTGGTGACGAAGAACCTGGTCGTGGCCAACCTGGAGGGCAAGGAGCCGGTCAAGATCCTCGGCGGGCTGATCTACCTGCAGGTGATCCGCAACCCCGGTGCCGCGTTCTCGATGGCCACCGGCATGACCTGGGTGCTCGCCCTGGTCGCGCTCGCCGTGGTCATCGCCATCATCTGGCTGTCGCGGCGGCTGCGTTCGATCGGCTGGGCGATCGGCCTCGGCCTCGTGCTGGCCGGCGCCACCGGCAACCTGACCGACCGCATCTTCCGCGCGCCCGGCGGGCTGCAGGGCCACGTCGTCGACTTCATCTCGGCGTTCGCCCCCAACGGCAAGGGCTTCGCGATCTTCAACATCGCCGACTCCGCCATCTGCGTCGGTGGCGCTCTGATCGTGCTGCTGTCGCTGCTGGGCAAGGACTACGACGGCACGTCGACCAAGGACAAGAAGAAGCCGGAAACGCAGGAGGAACAGGCGTGAGCTCGCGGATGCTCCCGGTGCCCGACGGGCTCGACGGGATGCGGGTCGACGCCGGCCTCGCCAAGCTGCTCGGACTGTCCCGCACGGTCGTCGCCGAGCTCGCCGAGTCCGGGGACGTGCTGCTCGACGGCCGTCCCGCGGGCAAGTCCGACCGGCTTTCCGGCGGTGGCCTGCTGGAGATCACCCTCCCGGAGCCGGCGAACCCGGTCGAGATCGTCGCGGAGCCGGTCGCGGGCATGCAGATCCTGCACGACGACGACGACATCGTGGTGATCTCGAAGCCGGTCGGCGTCGCGGTGCACCCGAGCCCGGGCTGGACCGGCCCGACCGTCGTCGGCGGACTCGCCGCGGCCGGCCTGCGCATCGCGACCTCGGGGGCGGCCGAGCGCCAGGGCGTGGTCCACCGGCTCGACGCGGGCACCACCGGCGTGATGGTGGTGGCCAAGAGCGAGCACGCCTACACCGTGCTGAAGCGCGCGTTCAAGGAACGCACGGTCGACAAGGGCTACCACGCGATCGTCCAGGGCCACCCGGACCCGATGCGCGGCACGATCGACGCCCCGATCGACCGCCACCCGCGCCACGACTACAAGTTCGCGGTGGTCCAGGGCGGCCGCCCGAGCGTGACGCACTACGAGGTCGTCGAGGCGTTCCGGGCGGCGTCGCTCGCGCACATCAAGCTCGAAACCGGGCGGACGCACCAGATCCGCGTCCACTTCTCGGCGCTGCGGCACCCCTGCGTCGGCGACCTGACCTACGGCGCCGACCCGGTCCTGGCCCGCCACCTGGGCCTGAGCCGGCAGTGGCTGCACGCGAAGACCCTGGGCTTCGCGCACCCCGCGGACGGCCGCTGGGTCGAGTTCGAGTCGGAGTACCCGGACGATCTGGCGAAGGCCCTGGAAAAACTGCGCGACGAAAGCTATTAGTCCTCGATCGACCAGGTGATCGTGCGCTCGTCCGGCTCCGGCCGCGGGCTCCAGCGCACCGAGACCACGCGGGTTGCGTCGGGCAGGACGTACACCGTGTGGCCGCCCAGCGTCTCGCCCGGTTTGACGCCGATCCGGTGCGGCGGCCGGGACGTCAGCGACACCGGTGCCTTGCCGATCGGCCGTCCGTCGGCCGCGAGCAGCTCGAGGTAGTTGTCCGGCAGCGACGCGAACGGGATCGCGCCGCGGTTGGTGATCTCGGTGTGCACCACGACCGCGCGTTCGCCGTCCTCCAGGCGGTACCCGGCCGCGCTGAACAGGTAGTCGGCCGGGTCCTGGACTTCCAGGAGCTGCACCGACAGCTGCTCGCCCTCCAGGCCCTGGGTCTCCATCACCTCGCCGAGCCTGCCCCGCTTGCCGGCCGCGGGCCCGCTCGGCCGGGCGGGTTCGTCGCCGCGGGCCCACGACGCCGTCTGCGGCACGCCCCACGTGCTCACGGCCGGGTCGAGCGGCACCGGCGGCGGCGTGAACGGCCGGGGCGGGTGCTGCTGCGGGCCCGGGTGGCGGCTGGACGGCGTCCCCTGGACCTGATGCGGCCCGGACGGCGTGCCTTGGACGGTGTAGGGCCCGGAAGGCGCGCCCTGCACGGTGTACGGACCCGAAGGTGCGCCCTGGACGGTGTAGGGCCCCGAGGGCGCGCCCTGGACGTTGTACGGTCCCGAAGGCGTGCCCTGGACCGGCGGCGGCATCGGCGGGGCGGGTTGCTGCGGCACCGGCTGCGAAGGCGGCGGGAACTGCTGCTGCGGTGGCCGGTTCGCCCACGACGGCGGCGCGCCGGCGATGGCCGCGCGAAGGCCGTTCGGGTCGCTTTCGACGCCGACGAGCAGGGGGAGCCCGCTGCCGGAGAGAGCGACCAGCCGGTAGGCGACTTCGCGGGGATCCATGCCGACCTTGGCCGCCAGTTCGTGCACGGCCGCCTTGCCGAGGTCGGCGAGCGCGGCGAGCAGGCGGGTATCCACGGGATCGGTCACGGCCACCCGAGGAACGCTACCGCCTGGCCGATCCGCCTGCCGGAGGCCGTCCGGCCTCGGGCGGACGACCCGCGATTCTTGTCGGTGATCTCCGTTAGGGTCGGCCTTGAGCACATCAGCCGAAGCTGGGGGTCCTGCCATGACCGCGGTCACCGAACTCGCCGACGAGTTTGTCGAAGCGCTGTTCGCCGCCGATCCGCTGACGCCGGCGCTGCTGGGCATCCGCCCGGCGGAGCCCGGCCTGGCGGACTTGTCGGCCGAAGCCGAGCGGGCGTTTCGGGCGCGGCTCGCGGCGTTCCTCGAGCGCGCCCGCGCCTTGGCGGCCGAAGGCCTGGCGGCCGAGGACCGGGTCACCCGCGAGGTGCTGATCACCACGGCCGAAAACCGCCTCGCCTCGATCGACAGCCGGATGGCCGAGTTCACCGTCACCGACCTGTCCATCGGGCCCGCGGCCGGCCTGCTGATGGCCCTGCCGATGACGACGGTGACGGCGGGCGATGCCGCGGAGGCCCAGCTCGGCCGGCTGGCCGCGGTACCGGAGTACCTGCGCCAGGCCGCGCGGCGGCACGCCGAGGGCATGACGGCTGGGCTGATGCCGGTGGCCCACCTGGTCGACGCCGCCGTCGCGCACCTCGACCGCTACCTCGCCGACCCGGACGCCGACCCGCTGCGCCGCCAGCCCGCTCCGGACGAGGAGTTCGAGCGGCGGCGGGAGGAGCTGCTCGCCGACGTCGTCCGGCCGGCCTTCGCCGAGTACCGCGATTTCCTGGTCACCGAGGTCAAGCCGCACGGGCGGCCCGCGGACCGGCCCGGCGTGTCGTGGCTGCCCGGCGGTGCGGAGACCTACACCCGCTTGGCGCGGATGCACACGACCACCGGGCTCACCCCGGAAGAGCTGCACCGGATCGGCCTCGACACGATCGAGTCGCTCGCCGTCGAGTACCGCGAGCTGGGGCTGAAGGTGTACGGCACCGACGACCTCGCCGAGATCTTCGCGCGCCTGCGCACCGACCCGGCGCTGCGCTGGCGCAGTGCGGACGAGCTGCTGGAGACCGCCCGCGCGGCCGTCGCCCGGGCAGCGGCGGAAGCGCCGAAGTGGTTCGGCCGGATCCCCGAGCAGCAGTGCACGGTCGAAGCGGTGCCGGCGGAGGTCGCGCCCGGCGCGCCCGCGGCGTACTACCTGCGCGCGGCGGCCGACGGCTCGCGGCCGGGGATCTACTTCGCGAACACCCACGAAGCCACCGAGCGGCTGCGGCACATGGCCGAGACGACCGCGTTCCACGAAGCCGTGCCGGGCCACCACTTCCAGCTCAGCATCGCGCAGGGGCTCACCGAGCTGCCGCTGCTGCGCCGCATCGGCATGTTCAACGCGTACGTCGAGGGCTGGGGGCTCTACAGCGAGCGCCTCGCCGCCGAAATGGGGCTCTACTCCGACGACATCGCCCGGCTCGGCATGCTGGCCGGCGATTCGCTGCGGGCGGGCCGGCTGGTCGTCGACACCGGGCTGCACGCACTGGGGTGGAGCCGTCAGCAGGCCGTCGACTACCTGCTCGAGCACACGCCCGAGGCGCGCGCGGAGATCGAGTCCGAGGTCGACCGCTACATCGCGTGGCCGGGCCAGGCGCTCGGGTACATGGTGGGGCGGCTGGAGATCCAGCGCGCCCGGGCCCGCGCGTCGCAGCGGCTCGGCTCGCGGTTCGACGTCCGCGCGTTCCACGACCTCGTGCTGGCCGGTGGCCAGCTGCCGCTGTCGGTGCTGGCCTCCGTCGTCGACGAGTGGGTGGCCGGGCACGGCGACACCGTCGACGGCCTGGCGAACGAGCTCGTCGAGCTGTCGTTCGAGCACGAGCCGCTGCACCCGTCGATTCTCGGGCTGCCCGGTGACCACGACCGGCTGGGCGAGCAGACCAGGGAGGCACAGGAGCGGTTCCGTGCCGCGTACACGGGCCTCGCCGCCCGGGCGCGGGCCCTGTCCGTCGACGGCCTGACGCCGGAGGAAGCCGTCACGAGGGAGGTCGTGATCGCCTCCGCCGAGGTCGAGGCCGACCGGCTCGGCGCGCGGACCGCCGATTTCGCGGTCAGTGACGGGCTCACCGCGCCCGCGCTCGGGCTGCTGATGTACCTGCCGTACTACAAGCTGGACGACGAAAAGAAGGCGCGCGGCTACCTGGCCCGGCTCGGCGCGATCGAGCGGTTCCTCGCCGACCTGGCCGAGCGGCAGCGCGCGAGCCTGGCCGAAGGGCTGGTGCCGCCGGCGTACCTGGCCCGCGTCGGCATCGAGTACATCGACCGCTACCTCGGCGCGCCGGACGCCGACCCGCTGAAGGTGGGCACGACCGCGGCCGTCGAGGGTTTCGACGCCGAGCGGGACAGGCTGCTCGCCGAGGTCGTCCACCCGGCGTACGCCCGGTACCGGGACTTCCTGCGCACGGAGGTCGAGCCGGCCGGGCGGCCGGACACCGCCCCGGGCATCTCCCACGTGCCGGGCGGGGCCGAGCGGTACGCCGCGCTGATCCGCGCGGAAACGACCACCGAGCGCACGGCGCAGGACCTGCACGACACCGGGCTGGCCCTGATCGAACAGCTGGGGGAGGAGTACCGCGAGCTGGGCGCGAAGGTGTTCGGCAGCACCGACCTCGCCGAGATCTTCGAGCGCCTGCGCACCGATCCGGCGTTGCGCTGGCGGGACGGCGAGGAGCTGCTCTCCGCGGCCCGGGACGCCATCGCCCGCGCCGAAGCCGCCGCCCCGCGCTGGTTCTCCCGCATCCCGGCGGAGAAGTGCGAGGTCGCACCGGTGCCGGAGGCGGACGCGGCGAGCGGCACGATCGCGTACTACCTCCAGCCGTCGCTCGACGGGACGCGCCCGGGCACGTACTACGCGAACACCCACGAAGCGGAGAAGCGGCCGCGGTTCACCAGCGAGGCGATCGCGTTCCACGAAGCCGTGCCGGGGCACCACTTCCAGCTCAGCCTGGCCCAGGAACTGCGCGATCTTCCGCTGCTGCGGCGGATCGGCATGTTCAACGCCTACGCCGAAGGCTGGGGCCTCTACGCCGAGCGGCTCGCGGACGAGATGGGCCTGTACTCCGACGACGTCTCGCGCCTGGGCATGCTCACGCAGGACTCGATGCGGGCCGGCCGGCTGGTGGTCGACACCGGGCTGCACGCGCTGGGCTGGAGCCGGCAGCAGGCGATCGACTTCCTGGTCGACCACACGCCGATGGCGCGGCTGGAGATCGAAACGGAGATCGACCGGTACGTCGGCTGGCCGGGCCAGGCGCTCGGCTACATGGTGGGTCGGCTGGAGATCCTGCGGCTGCGCGCCGAAGCCGAGCAGGCGCTGGGCGAGCGGTTCGACATCCGGGGTTTCCACGAAGTCGTGCTGGGCCACGGCATGCTGCCGCTCTCCGCACTGGCGAAGGTGGTCGAGGACTGGGTGGCCGGCCGGCTCGACACGCCCGGCCGGCTGGCCGACGAGCTGGTCGCGCTGGACTTCGAACGGCAGCCGCTGTACCCGTCGGTGTTCGGCCTGCCCGGTGACCACGACCGGCTGCCCGATCCCGGCGCGGAGGCCGAAGCCCGGCTCCGCGCGGGCTACGCGGCGATCGCCGCGCGCGCCGAGGCAGTCGACCCCGCCGGGCTGCCCGCCGACGAGCGCGTCACCTTGCAGGTCGTGCTCTCCCAGGCGAGGTCCGTCATCGACGAGATCGACTCCCGCCGCGCCGATATCTCGGTCAGCGACGGGCTCGGTGCGCCCGCGCTGCAGCTGCTGCTCTACCTGCCGCAGACGGTGCTGGACGACGACCCGAAGGTCCGCGGCTACCTGAGCCGGCTCGCGGGCATCGGCGGCTACCTCGACGCGCTGATCGGCCGGCAGCGCGCCGCGGCGGGCGAAGGGCTGGTGCCGCCGGACTTCCTGGTGCGCATCGGCATCGACTACGTCGAACGGTACCTGGCCACGCCCGAGAGCGACCCGTTGCGCGTGACACCGCCGTCCGCGTTCGAGGGTTTCGAGGCCGAGCGCGACCGCCTGCTCGCCGAGGTCGTCCGGCCCGCGTACGCGCGCTATCGCGCGTTCCTGGCCGACGAGGTCCTGCCGGTGGCCCGGCCCGAGACGTCGCCGGGGATCGGGGCCCTGCCGGGTGGACAGGAGCGGTACGCCGCGCTGATCCGCGTCGAAACGACCACCGACCGCACGGCACAGGAACTGCACGAGACCGGGCTGGCGCTGATCGAAAAGCTGGCCGGGGAGTACCGCGAGCTGGGCGGGAAGCTGTTCGGCACCACCGATCTCGGGGAGATCTTCGACCGGATCCGGACCGACCCGGCGCTGCGCTGGAAGGACGGCGAGGAGCTGCTGGCCGGGGCCCGGGCCGCCATCACCCGCGCGGAAGCCGTGGCGGGGCAGTGGTTCTCGCGGGTGCCGGAGCAGAAGTGCCAGGTCGCTCCGGTGCCGGCCGCCGAGGCCACCAGCGGCACGATCGCGTACTACCTGCGGCCGTCCCTCGACGGCACGCGTCCGGGCGTCTACTACGCGAACACGCACGAGGCGGAGAAGCGGCCGCGGTTCACCAGCGAGGCGATCGCGTTCCACGAAGCCGTGCCGGGGCACCACTTCCAGCTGTGTCTCGCCCAGGGCCTCACCGGTCTGCCGCTGCTGCGCCGGATCGTGCACGTCAACGCCTACGGCGAGGGCTGGGGCCTCTACGCCGAGCGGCTGGCCGACGAGATGGGCCTGTACTCCGACGACGTGTCGCGGCTGGGCATGCTGACCCAGGACTCGATGCGGGCCGGCCGGCTGGTCGTCGACACGGGCCTGCACGCGCTCGGGTGGAGCCGGCAGCAGGCGGTCGACTACCTCGCCGAGCACACGCCGATGGCGCGGCTCGAGATCGAGGCGGAGATCGACCGGTACGCCGCCGACCCGGGCCAGGCGCTGGGCTACATGGTGGGGCGGCTGGAGATCCAGCGGCTGCGCGCCGGCGCCGAGCAGGCGCTGGGCGAGGCGTTCGACATCCGCGAGTTCCACGACATCGTGCTGGGCAGCGGGACTCTACCGCTGCCGGTGCTGTCCGGCGTGGTCGCCGAGTGGGTGGCGCACCGCCGTGACACGCCCGAAAAGCTCGCCGACGAGTGCCTGGAGCTGATGTTCGAGGCGCAGCCGCTGTTCCCGTCGCTGTACGGCCTGCCGGGCACGCACGACAAGCTCGCCGACCAGACCGCCGAAGCCGCCGCCCGGTTCCGCGCCGGGCTCGCCGGCCTCATCGAGCGGGCGGAGGCGATCGACGCGACGGCGCTGACGCCGCCCGAACGCGTCACCCGGGACGTCGTGATCTGGCAGGCCCGCACCCAGCTCGACGTGCTCGACTCCGGCCGGGCCGACATCGCGGTGAGCGACGGGCTGGCCGCGCCGGCCCTCGAACTGCTCATTGAGCTGCCGCAGACGATCCTCGACGACGACGTCAAGGCACGTGGCTACCTCAGCAGGCTCGCCGCCGTCGGCACCTACCTGGACCAGCTGATCGAGCGGCAGCGGGCCGCGCTCGCCGAAGGGCTGACGCCGCCGGAGTTCCTGGCGCGCATCGGCGTCGGCTACGTCGAGCGGTACCTCGCCGCCCCGGAGAACGACCCGCTGAAGGTGCCGGTCCGGGGCCTCGAAGCCGAGCGGGACCGGTTGCTGGCCGAAGTGGTTTGGCCGGCGTACCGGCGCTACCGGGACTTCCTGGCCGACGAGGTCGTCCCGGTGGCCCGGCCCGAGACGTCGCCGGGGATCGGCGACCTGCCGGGCGGCCCGGAGCGCTACGCGGCCCTGATCCGCGCCGAGACGACGACCGAACGCACGCCGCAGGACCTGCACGACACCGGCCGGGCGATCATCGAGCGGCTGGCGGGGGAGTACCGCGAGCTGGGCGCCGAGCTGTTCGGCACCACCGACCTCGCCGAGATCTTCGAGCGGATCCGCACGGACCCGGCCCTGCGCTGGCGGGACGGTGAGGAGCTGCTGGAATCCGCCCGCGCGACGATCACGCGGGCGGAAGCCGTGGCGCCCCAGTGGTTCTCGCGCGTGCCGGAGCAGCGCTGCCAGGTCGCCCCGGTGCCCGACGCGGAGGCCGAGAGCGGCTCGATCGCCTACTACATCGAGCCGTCGCTCGACGGTTCGCGGCCGGGTACGTACTACGCCAACACGCGCGAGGCGGACCAGCGGCAGCGGACGCTGAGCGAATCCGTCGCTTTCCACGAAGCCGTGCCGGGCCACCACTTCCAGCTGACGCTCGCCCAGCAGCTGACCGGCGTTCCGTTGCTGCGCCGGATCTGCATGTTCAACGCCTACTGCGAGGGCTGGGGGCTGTACGCCGAGCGGCTCGCGGACGAGATGGGCCTGTACTCGGACAACGCGGCCCGGCTCGGGCTGCTGACGCAGGATTCGATGCGCGCGGCCCGGCTGGTGGTCGACACGGGGCTGCACGCGCTGGGCTGGAGCCGGCAGCAGGCGGTCGACTACCTGGTCGAGAACACGCCGATGGCCCAGATCGAGGTCGAGGCGGAGATCGACCGGTACGCGGGCCACCCGGGCCAGGCGCTGGGCTACATGGTGGGCCGCCTGGAGATCGAGCGGCTGCGCACCGAGGCCGAGCGCGAGCTGGGCGAGCGGTTCGACATCCGCGAGTTCCACGACACGGTGCTGGGCAGCGGAACCCTGCCGCTGCCGGTGCTGGCGGACGTGGTGGCCGACTGGGTGGCGGCGCGAGCCGTCCGGGACGAGGAGTGACCGTGACCTGGCTCGAGCTTGCCGACGACACGCCGTTCGGCCTGGCCAACCTGCCCTACGGGATCTTCTCCGTCGGCGGGGCACCGGAACGGCGGGTCGGCGTGCCGGTCGGCGATCAGGTGCTCGACCTGACCGCCGCGGCCGCCGAGACCGCCGCCGCGTTCGCGCCGCTGCTCACCTCCGGCGTGCTCAACCCGCTGCTGGCCGCCGGGGCCGCGACCTGGCGCGAGGTCCGCGAAAGCGTCACCGAGTGGCTGACCGAACCCCGCTACGCCGACCAGCTCCGGCCGCACCTGGTCCCGTTGGCCGAGGTGACCACGCACCTCGCCTTCGAGGTCGCCGACTACGTCGACTTCTACTCCAGCGAGCACCACGCCCTCAACGCCGGCAAGATCTTCCGGCCGGACGCGACCGAGCTTCCGCCCAACTGGAAGCACCTGCCGATCGGCTACCACGGCCGGGCCGGCACCGTCGTCACGTCGGGCACGCCGGTCGTCCGGCCGCACGGACAGCGCAAGCCGCGCAACGCCGGCACCCCGTCGTTCGGGCCGTCGCAGCGGCTGGACATCGAGGCGGAGGTCGGGTTCGTCGTCGGCACTCCGTCCACACCGGGCACCCGGGTGTCCACAGCGGACTTCGCGGACCACGTCTTCGGTGTCTGCCTGGTCAACGACTGGTCGGCGCGCGACATCCAGGCCTGGGAGTACCAGCCGCTCGGCCCGTTCCTCGGCAAGTCGTTCGCGACGTCCGTGTCGCCGTGGATCGTCCCGCTGGCCGCGCTGGAGCACGCGCGCGTCGACGGGCCGCCGCAGGACCCGGAGCCGTTCGACTACCTGCGGACCTCCGAAAAGTGGGGGCTGGACCTGGCGCTGGAGATCCGGCTCAACGGCCACCTGGTGTCGAGCCCGCCGTTCGCGACCCAGTACTGGACGGCCCCGCAGCAGCTGGCACACCTGACGGTCAACGGCGCGAGCCTGCGCACGGGCGACCTCTACGCCTCGGGCACGGTGACCGGCCCGGAACGTGACCAGCGGGGCTCGTTCCTGGAGCTGTCCTGGGGCGGCCAGGAGCCCCTGGAGCTGCCGGGCGGCGTGACGAGGACGTTCCTCGAGGACGGCGACGAGGTGGTGATCAGCGCGACCGCGCCCGGCCCCGGCGGCGCGCGGATCGGTTTCGGCGACGTGCGGGGGACGGTGGTCGCGGGCGGATAGTGGCGGTGCCCATACCGGAAGACGCCGGGCAGCGCGCATAATGACCTGCGACTAAGCGCTTGCTCACCACGGGAGGACGCCCATGAAGATCGGGACCGGGATCAGCTACTCCGGAGGCTTCGCCGAAAGCGTCGCCGATGTCGTCGAACTGGAGAAGGCCGGCCTCGACGTCGTCTTCGTGCCGGAGGCGTACTCGTTCGACGCGGTCAGCCAGCTCGGCTACCTGGCCGCGAAGACCGAGCGCGTCCAGCTGGCGTCCGGCATCTTCCAGATCTACACCCGCACGCCGACCCTGACCGCGATGACCGCGGCCGGCCTCGACTTCGTGTCCGACGGGCGGTTCATCCTCGGGCTCGGGGCGTCCGGCCCGCAGGTCATCGAGGGGTTCCACGGCGTGAAGTACGACGCGCCGCTGGGCCGCACGCGCGAGATCGTCGACGTCTGCCGCCAGGTGTGGCGCCGTGAGCGCGTGGTGCACGAGGGCAAGCACTACACGATCCCGCTGCCGCCCGAGCAGGGCACCGGGCTCGGCAAGCCGCTCAAGCTGATCAACCACCCGGTCCGGGAGCGGATCCCGGTGCTGCTGGCCTCGATCGGGCCGAAGAACGTCGCGCTGACGGCCGAGATCGCCGAGGGCTGGCAGCCGATCTTCTTCCACCCGGAGAAGGCGGCCGACGTCTGGGGCGCGTCCCTGGCCGAGGGCAAGGCCAAGCGCGACGCGGCACTGGGCGAGCTGGACACGTTCGTCACGGTGGCCCTGGCCATCGGCGACGACGTCGAGCCGCTGCTGGACCACCTGCGGCCGATCCTGGCCCTGTACATCGGCGGCATGGGCGCGCGCGGCAAGAACTTCTACAACGACCTCGCCCGCCGTTACGGCTACGAGGCCGAGGCGAAGCTGATCCAGGACCTGTACCTGGACGGCAAGAAGGACGAAGCGGCCGCGGCGGTTCCGGTCGAGTTGCTGCGCGCGATTTCCCTGGTCGGCCCGGCGGGGTACGTGAAGGAGCGGGTGGCGGCCATGGCCGAGGCGGGCGCGACGACGCTGGTGGTGAACCCGCTCCAGCCGGGCCGCGAGGCTCGGGTGGCGGCGGTGTCCCAGTTGCGCGAACTGATCGGCTGAGTCCGCCCGGTCAGCTGGTCGTGAGTGAGAAACAGTGTTCTAACACTGTTTCTCACTCACGGCCAGCCGCGGCAGACCGCTCGGGCCACCGCTAGACCGGAGCCGCGTAGACCGCGATCCGCGTTTCGCCGGGCTCCGAGCTGTCGTACGTCCCGTCGCTCGTGATCAGCCGCAGCTCCGGGCCCGGTCCCGAGGGGGCCACCAGCGTGCTGTCCGGCGCGCTCGCCGGGAACGCCACCGTCCGGCGGACCGTGAACCGGGACTCCCGGCCTCCCGCGTCGCGGACCACCACCGTCGCTCCCGGCTCGAGCCGGGCGAGGCGAGCGAACGCGCCGGCCTGGTACCCGAAGCTCGCGTGCGCGGAGAGCACCGCCACCCCGGGCGCGCCCGGCACCGGCCCGTCGGCGAACCAGCCCACGCCCAGCGCCGTGCCCGGCTGCTCACGGCGGCCGCCGACGTGACCGAGCGCGACCAAGTGGTCCACCGTCAACCCGAATCCGGGGATCAGCAGCGCCACCGGCGGCGTTCCGGCCGCCGACGGGCTGTCCGCGGCCGGGGCGATCACCGGCGCCGGTGCGAGCACCGACGTCACCCCGAGCAGGACGCAGCCGAGTCCGGCCACGACCGCGAGCACGACGGCAGCCGGCCGCACGAGCTCGGCTCGCCGCTCCGGCCGTTGCCTCTCCTGGCCCTGCTCCACGTGGGTTTCGATGACCGGATAATCGCTCGCTCGCGAGCGAGCGTTACCGAATCGTGTCCGATCGCACCGTGGTTCACTCGATCGGGTTATCTCACTGTGACCTTCGCGTCAGGAACACCCGTCCGGAGGGCCCCAATCGGGGAAATGCGCGGCGGAACGGCGTGAGATCGGACATCATTGCTGGTTTCGAACCGGTGAACTGGGGATATTCAGCAGGCGGAAGTGAGGTGCCCCGAGCAGTGCGAAAAAGAGAAGAGCCCGCGGTGGGCGTGCTGGACGTCGGTTCGTTCAGCGCCCGGCTCGTGGTGGTGCCGGTGGACGGCTCACCCCGCGAACCGGTGGTCAACCACCAGACGCGGCTGCGCCTGGACCGCGAGCTCGACGTCCGTGGCCGCCTCTCCGACCGCGGCATCGCCGCCGTCACGGCCGCCGTCGCCGCGGGCATGACCATGGCGTACCGCCACGGCGTCAGCGACGTCTACCCGCTCGCGACGTCCTCGATCCGGGACGCCGCCAACGCGGCGGACGTCGTCCGGCACGTCGCCGGCGAAACCGGGGTCGAGCTGCGCTTCCTGTCCGGCCGCCGCGAAGCCGAACTGACCTACGTCGCCGCCCGCCGCTGGTACGACGCCGAGCCCGGGCCGATGCTCGTGCTCGACATCGGCGGCGGGACCGTCGAACTGGCCGCCGGCTCCGGGGAGAAAGCCACCTTCGCCCGCTCGCTGCCGCTGGGCGCCCGCTCGATGACACGGGACTGGCTGCCGTCCGAGCGCGTGTCGAACAAGCAGGTCAAGGCGCTGCACGCGCACGCCCTCGACGTCGTGACCACCACGCTCGGCGCCGCCGACGTCGACGACCCGCGGGTCGTCGGCTGCTCGAAGGTGCTGCAGCAGCTCGCGCGGCTGGCCGGTGCCCGCCCGGGCAAGTGCAAGGAACTGCGGCTCGACGACCTCCGCGCGTGGATCCCGCGGCTTGCCGCGCTGCCGCCGTCGAGGCGAGCGGAACTGCCGGGCATCTCCCGCAGCCGCGCGCACCAGGCCCTGGCCGGCGCGATCGTCGCGGAAGCCCTGCTGACGGTCGCCGGCGGCAAGGTGACGATCTGTCCCTGGTCCACCCGAGACGGCCTGCTGCTCACCCTGCAGGACAAGGCGCGGGCGGCGGCGGGGAAACGCGCGGCCTGATCAGCTGGCCGTGACCGGAAAAACCGGGTATTCCGGAAAGCATGAGCGAGCAGCAGCGCATCCACGGCCGTGACGACGAAGACGAAGAGCTCCCGAAGCTCCCCACCCCCGGCAAGCTGACGCACGACGTGCCGACCGCCCCGGACCCGGACGTCAGCCCGGGCGGGACCGAGGAAATCCCGGCCCCGCCCGGACGCGAAGCCGCTAGCGACCTTCCGCAGTGATCGGGTTGGCCGGTTCCGCGTACTGACTCACTTCTTCCGAGTCACGCCGCATCGGCGCGCGGCCGGGAGGCTGCTTCGGCGGGGTGCCGGCGTCGATCTTCGGGATCGCGAACCGCTGCGGCTCCGCCGTGACGGTGATGCGCTCGCCGTGGTGCACCACTTCCAGCGGCGCACCGGCGACGACGTGGTACGTGGCCTGGTCGGGATCGATCTCGACCTGGAACCGGGTGCCGCGGAACATCAGGCGGAAGGTGATCCGCTCCAGCTGCGGGGGCAGCCGCGGCGCGAACGCGAGCGTCCCGCCGTGGTCGCGCAGGCCGCCGAACCCGGCCACGGCGCCCTGCCACGCCCCGGCCAGCGATGCCATGTGCAGGCCGTTGCGCACGTTGTTGTGCACGTCGTGCAGGTCGGTCAGCGCGGCTTCGGCGAGGTAGTCGTAGGCGAGTTCGAGGTGGCCCACCTCGGCCGCGATGACTGCCTGCGTCCCCGCCGACAGCGAAGAATCGCGCACGGTCCGTGCTTCGTAGTAGGCGAAGTTCCGGGCTTTTTCCTCCTGGCTGAAGGAATCGCCGCACAGGTGCAGGGCCAGCACCAGGTCCGCCTGCTTCACGACCTGCTTGCGGTAGAGGTCGAAGTACGGGAAGTGCAGCAGCAGCGGGTACTGCGACTGGTCGGTGCCCTCGTAGTCCCACTCGTCGTGGTCGAGGAACCCCTCCGACTGCGGGTGCACGCCGAGTTCGGCGTCGTAGGGCAGGAACATCGCCGCCGCGGCCGCGCGCCACGAGTCCAGCTCTACGGTGTCGACGCCGAACCGCGCCGCCACGTCCGGATGCCGCTCGCACGACTCCGCCGCCGCCTGCAGGTTCCGCCGGGCCATCAGGTTCGTGTAGACGTTGTTGTCCGCCACCGCCGAGTACTCGTCCGGCCCGGTGACGCCGTCGATGCGGAACGTGCCGTGCCGGTCGTGGTGGCCCAGCGACGCCCACAGCCGCGCGGTTTCCAGCAGCAGCTCGGTGCCGTAGTCGCGCTCGAACTCCTCGTCGCCGGTCGCGTTGAGGTAGCGCAGGACGGCGTCGGCGATGTCCGCGCTGACGTGGAACGCCGCCGTGCCCGCCGGCCAGTACGCCGAGCACTCGGCGCCGTTGATCGACCGCCACGGGAACGCCGCGCCCCGCAACCCCAGCTGGTGCGCGCGTTCCCGCGCCTTGTCCATTGTGGAGTGCCGCCAGCGCAGTGCGTCGCGCGCCGCGTCGGGAACGGTGTAGGTGAGCACCGGCAGCACGAAGGATTCGGTGTCCCAGAAGGCGTGCCCGTCGTAGCCGGGCCCGGTCAGCCCCTTGCCGGCGATCGCGCGGCTTTCGCCGCGGGCCCCGGCCTGCAGGATGTGGAACAGCGCGAAGCGGACCGCCTGCTGCAGCTCGGGATCGCCCTCGATCTCGATGTCCGAGGTGGCCCAGTAGTCGTCCAGGAACTCGCGCTGCTCGGTGAGCAGGCCCTTCCAGCCCGTCTGGCGGGCGCCGGCCAGCGCCGCCTCGACCTGGGACCGCAGCGCGGGCACCGAGCGCTGCGCGGACCAGCCGTAGGCGAGGAACTTGGTGATCCGCAGCCGGCCGCCCTTCGGCACGTCGACCGCGACGGTCAGCCGGGCGAGGTCCTCCTCGGCGTGGATGCGGGCGCGGATCCCGTCGTCCACCTCGATCTTGTGGTCCATCGCCGCGGCCATCCGCAGCCCGGACCGGCGGGTCTGGTGCACCAGCACGGCGTTGTACTCCGTCGCGCGGTGGAACTCGCTCACCAGCGGGGCCTCCAGCGCCGCGGCCACCCGTGGGTCGCTGGTGTCGGATTCGATCGGCTCGTTGGCCAGCAGGTCGGACTGGACGACCAGCTGCAGGTCCTCGTCGAGCGGCTCGACCTCGTAGCGGATCGCGGCGATCGCGCGCTGGGTGAACGACACCAGCCGCTCGGTGCGCACGCGGACCCGCCGCCCGGTCGGCGACGACCATTCGGTGGTCCGGCACAGCGTGCCCTTGCGGAAGTCCAGCACCCGGTCGTGCGCGGTGGCCGCGCCGTAGCGCATGTCGAGCGGTTCGTCCTCGACGAGCAGCCGGATGATCTTGCCGTCGGTCACGTTGACGACGGTCTGGCCCTCTTCGGGGTAGCCGTAGCCGGCCTCGGCGTAGGGGAGTTCGTGCTGCTCGTAGAACCCGTTGAGGTACGTGCCGGGCAGCCCGCGCGGCTCGGCCTCCTCGAGGGTGCCGCGCAGCCCGATGTGGCCGTTGGACACCGCGAACGCCGATTCGGTGCGCTGCAGGGCGTCGACGTCCATGCCGCGCCACCGCAGTTCCCACGGCGCGCACTCGTAGCCGTGCGGTTCGGTCATCGGTCCTCCAGGAGGTCGGCGAGGTCGTCGACGACGATGTCGGCCCCGTGGGCCCGCAGTGCGTCGGCTTGGTCCGCGCGGTTCACGCCCACGACGTACCCGAAGCCGCCGGCCTTGCCGGCCTGGACACCGGACTGGGCGTCCTCGAAGACGGCCGCGTGCGCGGGTTCGACGCCGAGCGCCGCGGCGCCGGCCAGGAACGAGTCCGGCGCCGGCTTGCCCTTGAGGTGCTGTTCGCGGAGCACGATGCCGTCGATGCGTGCTTCGACGTATTTGCTCAGGCCGGCGGCGTCGAGCACCTTGGCGCCGTTGGCCGACGACGTCACGACGGCGATCCGCAGCCCGGCGGCCTTCGCCGCTTCGAGGTAGCGCACCGACCCCGGGTACGGGTTGACGCCGCGCTCGTCGATGATCTTGAGGACCAGTTCGTTCTTGCGGTTGCCCAGGCCGTTGACGGTCGGGGCGTCCACCGGGTCGTCCGGTTCGCCTTCGGGCAGCACGATCCCCCGTGACCGCAGGAACTCCCGGACGCCGTCCGCGCGCGGGCGGCCGTCCACAAAGGCCGCGTAGTCGTGGTCGGTGAACTCCGCGAACCCGGCGCCGTCACGGGCGCGGAGGAATTCGTCGAACGTCCGCTTCCAGGCCTCGCGGTGGAGGACGGCCGTGCCGGTCAATACTCCGTCGAGGTCGAACAAGCAGGCAGTGATGGTCTCGGGCAATCCCGTCATGCTCGCACGCTACCGGTCTTCGCTCTCGTGCGCGGGCTGTCCCGGGTGTGGGCGCACGCGGTGGATGAGCTCGTGCACGGTCGCGTCCGCCAGCCGGTACCGCACCACGCGGCCGGTGCGTTGCGGGGTGACCAGCCCGTGCGCCCGCAGCAGCCGCAGGGCCTGCGACACCGCGGTGTCGGTCATGCCGGTGGCCGCGGCGAGGTCGGTGACGCTGATCTCGCGGGCGTAGTGGATGGAGACCAGCAGCGCCAGTCGCGAGGGGTCGGCGACCACGGAGAAGCGCCGGGCCCATTCGTCGATGACGCCGCGGTCGCCCAGCCCCTCGACCGCCGCCGCGACGCGTTCCGGGTCGATCAGCTTGCGGTCGGTGTCCACTCCCGGATGATTCCACCCCGGCCGCGGGCGGACCACCGGTGGTCTGGGTCACGCCGCGCTTGACGCTCGCCGTCCCACGGGCGAGGCTTAAGACAGTTGTCATAATCGAGGAGTCCGGATGACCGACGTCGAAGCACAGGTCCGTTCGAAGACCATCACGTGGCAGGACCCCCTGGCGGCCGCCCGGCTCGGCGCCACGATGTCCGGCCTGGAGTACATGCGGGCGATCGCCGAGGGCCGCGTCCCGCCGGCGCCGATCGCCGCGCACTTCGGCATGCGCTGGGAGCGCATCGACCCCGGCGAGGTCGTCGCGGTCGCCGAGCCGGACGAGTCGCTGTACAACCCGATCGGCATGGTCCACGGCGGCGTGGCGGCGACCATGCTGGACTCGGTGGTCGGCTGCGCGGTCCACACGACGCTCCCGGCCGGCGTCGGCTACGCGTCGGTGGAGCTGAAAGTGAGCTACCTGCGCGCGATCCACGCGGGCCGCGGGGAGATCCGCGCGACCGGCCGCGTGGTGAAGGAGGGGTCGCGGATCGCCTTCGCGGAGGGCGAGATCCGCGATGCCGAGGGGAAGCTGCTGGCCACGGCCTCGGGGACCTGCGTCATCACGCGCTAGTGTCGCGCGTCGCAGTGGGATGCGGTAGTCGGGTGGTCTGCCGCGGCTTGTCGTGAGTGGTATTTAGGGTTAGAACCCTAAATACCACTCACGACAAGCCACGGCAGGACGGTAAGCCGGACCCTGGCCCGACTTCGCCAACAGCATGATCTGACGCACCCGATGCCACTGGGCGGTTGAGCCGGCTAGCTGCGGACCGCGGCACGCTCGATGATCGCTCCCGTGTCGACGCCGGCCGGGAGCGTGCCGAACGCGATGCCCCAGTCACCGCCGAACCGGGACGCGCAGAACGCGTCGGCGACCGCCGGATGGCCGTGGCGGACCAGCAGCGAGCCCTGCAGCACCAACGCCATCGCCTCGACCAGCCGCCGCGCCCGGTACTCGATGCCGTCCAGGTCCGTCAGCTCCTTGCGGACGCGGTCCACCGCGTCGTCGAGCCGGGCGTCGCCGCCGGCGGCCTGCTCGACCTCGGCGAAGAACGCCGCGACCGACTCCGGCTGCTTGCCCATCGCGCGCAACGCGTCCAGGGCGGCGACATTGCCCGAGCCCTCCCAGATCGACGACAGCGGCGCCTCCCGGTACAGCCGCGGCATGCCCGACTCCTCGACGTACCCGTTGCCGCCGAAGCACTCCAGGGCCTCGGCCGCGTGCATCGGCGCCCGCTTGCACACCCAGTACTTCGACACCGCCAGCCCCAGCCGCCGGAACGCCTGCTCCTGCGGGTCGTCGCGCCGGTCGCCCGCCGCGGCCAGCCGCATCGCCACCGTCGTCGCCGCCTCGGACTCGAGGACCAGGTCGGCCAGCACGTTCGCCATCAGCGGCTGGTCCACCAACGCCTTGCCGAACGCGCGCCGGTGCGTCGCGTGGTGCACCGCGCGGACCGCCCCCAGCCGCATGCCCGACGCGCTGCCCAGCGTGCAGTCGAGCCGGGTGTTGTTGACCATCTCGATGATCGTGCGGACCCCGCGGCCCTCCTCGCCGACCAGCCAGCCCACCGCGTGGTCGTACTCGATCTCCGACGACGCGTTCGACCGGTTGCCGAGCTTGTCCTTCAGCCGCTGCAGCCGGATGGGGTTGCGCGAGCCATCCGGCAGGACCCGGGGGAGCAGGAAGCACGACAGCCCGCCCGGCGCCTGCGCCAGGGTCAGGAACAGGTCGCACATCGGCGCCGAGGTGAACCACTTGTGCCCGACCAGGGTGTAGCTGCCGTCCGATGACGACGACGGCGTCGCGGACGTCGTGTTCGCCCGGACGTCGGACCCGCCCTGCTTCTCGGTCATCGACATGCCCGCGAGCAGGCCACGCTTGGTGCTGGGCTCCCGCAGCCCGAAGTCGTACTCGGTGGTCGCCAGCAGCGGCTCGTACCGCGCCGCCAGCTCCGGGTTCGCGCGCAACGCCGGGATCGCCGCGTAGGTCATCGAAATCGGGCAGCTGTGCCCGGCTTCGACCTGGCCCCAGACGTAGAACTTCGCCGCCCGCGCCGCGTGCGCGCCCTGGCGCGGGTCCTGCCACGGCGTGCCGTGCAGGCCGTGCGCCGTCGCCACCTTCATCAGCTCGTGCCAGTACGGGTGGAACTCGACCTCGTCGATCCGGTTGCCGTACCGGTCGTGCGTGCGCAGCACCGGTTCGTTCTCGTTGACCAGCCGGCCCCACTCCTGGGCCTGCTCGGTCCCGGCCAGCCGGCCCAGCTCCTGCAGCTCGCCGGCCGCCCAGCCCGCGCCGGCCCGCTCGAGCCCGGCCAGCAACGCCGGGTCGTCGGCGACGTCGTGGCTAGCCAGCGGCGGTACCTGGTTGGTGACCTCATGCGTGGCGGGCATCGGAACCTCCTAGAGCGCGACGGATGAACGTGCGAAGCTCGGCGACATCACTGGCGTTTCCGCTGGTCAACGGTCCGATCAGGACTTCGGCGGCGGCACCGACCAGCGCGGCGGCGGTGAGCCGGCCGTCCTGGGGCGGCAGCACGCCCTCCCGGACCCCGGCGGCGACGTGCTCGGCGATGACCTCGGTGTAGGCCCGCCGGAACTCCAGCCGCTCGGCGTCGATGAGCGCGTCGACCGGCTCGGCGAGCAGGGCATACGCCTGCTTCGGTGCCTTGAGGGCACGCTGGGCGAAGGTGTCGACCGCCGCCAGGACCCGCTCGGCCGGTTCCCCGGCCGCGGCCGACGCGGTCCGGACCGCCTCGACCTCCCGCGTCACGACCTGCCGGAAGACGTGCACGACCAGGTCGGCTTTGGTGGGGAAGTGCGTGTAGACGCTGCCGACGGCGACCCCGGCCCGCTCGGCGACCGCGGCGACGGAGCAGCCGCTGTAGCCGTGTTCGGCCAGCTGCCGGGTCGCGGCGGCGATGATCGTCTCGCGCTGGGCGTCGAGGCGTTCCTGCACCTTCGGGGTGCGACGGTAGGGCACGTCAAGAAGTGAAGCACCGATTCAGTGCTTCAGTCAACGCAGGGGATCAGGAACTGACGGAGAGGACGATCTTGCCGGTGGTGCGGCCGGTCTCGCCGAGCGTGTGCGCCCGGGCGGCTTCGTCGAGGGGAAAGACCTCGTCGACGATCACCCGCAGGCTGCCGGCCTCGACCAGGGAAGAGATCTCCCGCAATCCCGCGTGGTCGGGCTCGACGAGCATGAACACCGCCCGCACTCCGGCCGCCTCGGCCTCCGCCGCGGGAAAGGTCCCGTCCGGCGGCACGATCGAGATCAACGTGCCGCCCGATCGCAGCGTTCGCAGAGACCGGGCCCAGCTGGGGCCGCCCAGGGAATCCAGGACGACATCGACGTCGCGCAGCACCTCGGCGAAGTCCTGGGTGCGGTAGTCGATCACCTCGTCGGCGCCCAGCGAGCGCAGCAACCCGTGCTTGGCGGCGCCGGCGGTGCCCACGACGTACGCGCCGCGGGCCTTGGCGATCTGCACGGCCAGGTGACCGACGCCGCCGGCGGCCGCATGGATCAGGACGCGCTGACCGGACCGGACGTTCGCGGTGTCCACCAAGGCCTGCCAGGCGGTCAGTGCCGCCAGCGGCAGCGCACCGGCCTCGAGGTGACTCAGGCTCCGGGGACGCCGGGCGAAATGCCGGGCCGGGGCCGCGACGTACTCGGCATAGGCGCCCGCCGGGTGCGGGAAGCGCGGCATCCCGAACACCTCGTCCCCGGCCTGGAAGAGAGTCACCCCGTCGCCGACCGTCTCGACCACCCCGGCGACGTCGAAGCCGAGCGTGAACGGCGGCCTCGCGCCGTTGGCGAACACGCCCCGCTCGCGCGTCTTCCAGTCGGCCGGGTTCACGCCCGCCGCGTGCACCCGGACCAGGATCTCGCCCCGGCCCGCCACCGGGCGCGGCGTCTCCACGACCTTGAGGACGTCCGGTGATCCAGCGGCGTCCTGGGAGATGGCGCGCATGGTCGCGGGGATGGTGGCCTGGTTCATGATGACGTGCTCTTTCCAGCAGGGGGTTTGCGGTGGGTGTGCGCCGGCACCTGCTCACCCTGCCGGGCCCGGCAGCCCCCTGGCAGTGGCCCGATGGTCAACAAATGAAAAGATCGGGCCATGCACCGCGTTGGCGTTCTGGCCCTGGATGGCGTGCTTCCCTTCGAGCTCGGCATCCCCGCCCGGATCTTCGGCGCCGCTCGCGACAGCACCGGCAACCGGCTCTACTCGGTGACCACGTGCAGCTTGACCGGCCGCCCGGTCCGCGCCGAGGCCGACTACCGGCTCACCGTCTCCCACGACGCCTCGCTGCTGGCCACCGTCGACACCGTCGTCATCCCGCCCTCCCACACGCTCGGGCCCATCCGCGAAGAGGGTCGCCTGCCCGACGACCTGCGCGCGGCCCTGGCCGCCATCCGCCCCGGGACCCGGATCGTGGCGATCTGCACCGGCACCTACGTGCTGGCCGCCGCGGGACTCCTCGACGGCCGTCCCGCCACCACCCACTGGCGGGAAGCCGACCACCTGCAACGCATGTTCCCCACCGCGCGCATCGACCCCGACGTCCTCTTCGTCGACGACGGCGAGATCCTCACCTCCGCCGGGGTGGCCGCCGGCATCGACCTGTGCCTGCACATCGTCCGCCGCGACCACGGCAGCGACATCACCAACGAGGTCGCCCGCTCCTGCGTCGTACCGCCCTGGCGCGACGGCGGCCAGGCCCAGTACATCCGGCGGCCCGTCCCCGACCCCACTGCCCCCGGCACCGCTCCCACCCAAGCGTGGGTCATGGAACGCCTTGCCGAGCCCGTCACCCTGGCCGACATGGCCGCCCATGCCCACCTCAGCCGGCGCACCTTCACCCGCCGGTTCCGCGACGAGGTCGGCACCAGCCCCGGTCAGTGGCTCATCCGCCAGCGCGTCGACCTGGCCCGGCACCTGCTGGAGACCACCGACTGGCCCGTCGACCTGGTCGCCGAGCGCGCCGGATTCGGCACCGGCGTCTCCCTGCGCCAGCACCTGCACGCCGCCATCGGGATCACTCCCCACGCATACCGCCGCACCTTCCGCTCCGACGGCTCAGCGCGGTAGGCCCCCCACCCGGTCAGGTACTCCGCTTCACCAGCGCCACCAGGTACCGGCAGGGGAGCGGACCCGGGTTCGCGAACACGCAGTCCGCCGCCGGCCCCAGCTGCAGGCAGTCCCCGGCCGCCAGCTCGTGCACCTGCGCCCCCTCGTGGAACCGCAACTGCCCCTCCAGCACCCAGATCTGCTGGTGCAGGAACGCATACGTCCCCGACGTCAACGGCACCTCCGCCCCCGGCGGCAGCTCCACCTCCACCAGCTCCAGCGGACGCCCGGCCGCGGGGGAGACCGACCGCCGCCGGTAGCCGGTGTCCGGATCGACCCACACCGGCTGCTCCGCCGCCCGCGCCAGCCGGCGCTCGTCGCCCTCGGCCCGCGCGATCAGCTCCGACAGCGTCAGCCCCAGCGCGGCCGACAACTTCGCCAGCAACGCCGCCGTCGGCTGCACGTCACCGCGTTCGATCTTGCCGATCATCGCCCGCGACACCCCCGACCGGTCGGCGAGCGCCGCGGCCGAAAGACCTTGCGACGTCCGGGCGGCGTGCACGGTCGCGGCCAAGCGGGCAGTCAGGGGATCGGTCATAGCTCCGGATACTATACGACTCATTCCGGCTATCATATGAGCCATGATCCGAACCGCCACCGCCCACGACGGCGCCGCCTGCGCCGCCCTCTACGCGCCCTACGTCACCGGCACCGCCGTCTCTTTCGAGACCGAACCACCCGACGCCGCCGAAATGGCCCGCCGCATCGCCGGCGCCCACGCCTGGCTCGTCCTCGAAGACCACGGACACGTCGCCGGATACGCCTACGCCACCCGCTTCGCCGAACGCGCCGCCTACCGCTGGTCCTGCGAAACCAGCATCTACCTCGAACAAGGCCGCCGCCGCACCGGCGCCGGCCGCGCCCTCTACGAAGCACTGTTCGAGCGGCTGCGCGAACGCGGATTCTGGCGCGCCTTCGCCGGCATGACCCTACCGAACGACGCCAGCGCCGGACTCCACCGCGCCCTCGGCTTCGAACCCGCCGGCGTCTACCGCCGGGCCGGCTGGAAACACGGCGCCTGGCACGACGTCGCCTGGACCCAGAAGGACCTTCGCGCAACTGAAGGTTGCACATCCACACCGGCCGAGCTAACGTGACACGCAACCGAACGTTGCACAAGGAGCTCGCATGGAACACGGCACACTCGAACGGGAAATCCACGTCGACGCCAGCCCCGACGTCGTCTTCGACGTCGTGAGCAACCCCGAACACGTCCGCGAATGGTGGCCCGACGAAGCCGAGTACCCCGTCGAACCCGGGGGAGCGGGACGCATCGGCTTCGGCGGCAACTGGGTCCAGTTCACCGTCGTCGACGCGATCCCCCCGAAACTCTTCTCCTTCCGCTGGGCCCACGCGGAAGGAGAGACCGCCGCACGCGGCAACTCGTTCCTCGTCGTCTTCGAGCTCGAACCCGCCGGCACCGGAACCCGCCTGCGGATGACCGAAACCGGCTTCCGCGAACGCGGCTGGGACGAAGCCAAGCTCGTCGCCGAGTACGACGACCACGCCACCGGCTGGGACCACTTCCTGTCCCGGCTCCCCGCCTACGCCGCCAAGGTCGGAGCCACCCGGTGAGCACCGCCGTCGACGACGACCTCTGGTCGGCCATCGGCGACCCCACCCGCCGCCGGATGCTCGACCTGTTGCTCAGCCAGGGGAGCGGAACCGCGACCAGCCTCAGCGAACACCTCCCGGTGACCCGCCAAGCCGTCGCCAAGCACCTCGCCGTCCTCGACCGCGCCGGCCTCGTCCACGCCCACAGCGCCGGCCGCGAAAAACAGTTCCACGTCGACGAAGACCAGCTCGCCCGCGCCGTCGCCCAGCTCACCGACGTCGGCAACGCCTGGGACGCCCGGCTCCGCCGCATCAAGCACATCGCCGAAACCATCGAGAAGACCCGTGAGAAGACCACCGAAAGGAACCGCTAGAAATGGACATCTTGCACCGCATCGGCATCCGGGACGCCACTCCGGACAAGGTCTACGACGCGATCACCACGCTCGACGGCCTGTCCGGCTGGTGGACCGAGAAGACCGTGGGGGACACCGAACTCGGCGGCGTCATCGCGTTCCGCTTCATTCCGGGCGGGTTCGACATGAAGGTCCTCGAACTCGAGCCGGGCCGGCTCGTCCGCTGGGAAGTCGTCGACGGGCCACCGGAGTGGATCGGCACGACGATCCGCTGGGAACTCGACCAGCGCAACGACTATACGATCGTCCTGTTCAAGCACGAAGGCTGGCGGGAGGCGGGCGAGTTCATGCACCACTGCAGCACGAAGTGGGCGACCTACCTGATGAGCCTCAAGCAGCTCGTTGAGACCGGGGAAGGTGCCCCGAGCCCGCAGGACGTGCCGATCAGCGACTGGCACTGACGTTACTTGACATAATGTACATTATCGGCACTTGCTGCCGAGCTGGCCGGATGGCCGGGAGGGGTGCCGAAACCCAGGGTCGGACCGTCGCCTGACTTGCGAGAGCGTTCGCTTCGCCAGGACGGCTCCTGTCGAGGTTTTGACGGCCACCCGCCCCGGCGGTGGTCCGAAGTGAGCCCTCGGAGGCCCGAGAGCATCCCCTGAGGGCCATGAACCCGAGGTCCAGTCACTCGACCTTAAAACGTCACGGTGACGAAACCGTCCAGGCCGACCGGCCCGGAGTTGGCGCGCGGCACGTCGCAACGGCGGTCGATTCGCCGTCATCCACCCCGTGGCCCCCTCGGTGCTCCACGCGAGCCGGTGTCGAACATGTGTGCGCATGGCCGCAATCGGGCACTTGGGCGTCCGACGGTCCGGAAACGGCCTCCGAAGAGTTCTGTGTCCCCCAGGGGAAGATCCCTGGGTCATCCCGGCATTTCATGCATAATGGCAATTATGCATGAAATGCCGGATTCGGGCCCGGCCGCGGAAACTGTCGGTGGCATGCGGTACAAGATCCACATGAAGGTTTCCGAGGCCCAGCAAGCCTTCTTCGCTGCCCGCCGTCCGCGCAAGGACTCTCCGCACACCACCGACGCCTACCGCCGGGATCTCGCCGGCATCACCACTCTCCTGGTTTCGGAGCTCGGCCGCCCGGCCGACGATCTGGAGGTCGCCGACCTCACCGGGCCGGCGCTGCGGTCGGTGTTCGGCGCGTTCGCGGACGGGCACGCGAAGAGCTCGGTGCTGCGGGCGTGGTCGACGTGGAACCAGTTCCTGACGTTCTGCGTGGCCGACGGGCTGCTGTCCGGCAATCCGATGGGTGCGGTGGCGCGGCCGCGGACGCCGGCGTTGACGCCGAAGCCGTTGCGGGGCGAGGAAACCCCGGAGCAGTTGCTGTCGGCGGCGGCCGCGGGGTCGCGGCGTGCGCGGGATCCGTGGCCGGAGCGGGACGTGCTGGTCATCGCGCTGGGTTTGGTGGCGGGGTTGCGGGCGGCGGAGATGCGGGCGCTGACGTCTCGGTCGTTGGTGGGGCGGGCCGGTGAGCTGCGGTTGCACGTGAAGGGGAAGGGCAGCCGGGATCGGTCGATTCCGGTGCAGCCGGTGCTGGCGGAGCTGATCGAGCGGTACCGGGAGTCGTGCCGGGTGCGGTTCCCGGGTGCGCGGTTCTCCCCTGGTTCGCCGTTGCTGCTGGATCGGGCGGGTGAGCCGATCGGGCGGGGTGCGCTGGAGTACCTGGTGAAGTCGTGTTACCGGGGTGCGGGGTTGCACGATCGGGTGCCGGTGGGGGCGAATCTGCACGCGTTGCGGCACACGTTCGCGACGCGGCTGGCGGAGGACGGGGCGACGGCGTCGGAGATCATGGCGTTGCTGGGGCACGCGAGCTTGGCGACGAGCCAGAACTACATCGAGGCGACGGGTCGTGAGCAGCGTGCGGCGGCGGCGAGCAATCGGACATACCGGGCCCTGGACGGCCTGGGGTGAGGTACCGGAACGGCCGACACGCGTCTCTGGGCGGACGACACGCGTGCCTGGATGGACGACACGGCCCGGGTGCCGGTGTGGTCGTGTCGTCCGGCTGGGTTCAGCGGAGTTGTTCGAGGTCCTTGGCGGCGCGGGCGATTTCCTCGGCGAGGCCGCGCAGTTCCCGGACGTCGGCGCCGTCGTCGGCTGCGGTCACGATGTCTTCGGCGGCGCAGCGGAGCTGGAAGAGCCGGTCTTGCAGGGCCGCGATTTCGGTGTCGGAGAGGACCACGGCGTCTTCGGGCAGTCCGCTTCGTTGCAGTGCGGTGCGGCGTTCGTAGGCGCGCTGGCGGCAGGATTGTCCGCAGTAGCGCCGGCGTCGGCCGACGTTGCCGCCTTCGGGGAGGCGTCGTCCGCACCAGCCGCAATGCTTGGGGGCGCCTCGGCGGGCCGGGGCGAGGTCGATCGTGGTCGGCTGGGTCAGTTCGGCGGCGTCCCTCACCCGGGAGACCCTAGCTGGCCATCGTTTGCTCATGCCGGGGTCATGGCGGAAGTGCACACTTGGGGGATGCACGTGTCGTTCCCGTACCTGGCCGATCCGCTCCCCCGTGCTTTCGCCCACCGGGGGTGGCACCTCGGTGACCTCGAGGGGCTGGAGAACTCGTTGCCGGCGTTCCAGCGGGCGTGTGCGGAGGGGTACCGGTACCTCGAGACGGATGTGCACGCGACGGCGGACGGTGTGGTGGTGGTGCACCACGATCCGAGTCTGGACCGGACCACGGATGGTTCGGGGCTGATCGCGGCGCAGACGTGGGCGCAGCTGAAGGGGGTGAAGGTCGCCGGGAAGGTTCCGCTGTCGCGGCTGGAGGATGTGCTGGAGGAGCTGCCGGGCGCGCGGTTCAACGTGGACGTGAAGGCCGATCGGGCGGTGGAGCCGTTCGTGCGGGTGCTGGAGCGGACGAAGGCGTTCGACCGGGTGGCGGGGGCGGCGTTCTCGGACGCGCGGCTGGTGCGGTTGCGGAAGCTGGCGGGGCCGCGGCTGGTGACGGCGATGGGTCCGCGCTCGGCGTTGGCGTTGTGGGCGCGGGGGAAGTTGCCGCTGCTCCCCCTGGGGCGGCTGGTGCTGGGGGCGATGGCGCAGGTGCCGGTGCGGCAGGGGGCGTTGCGGGTGGTGGACAAGGCCTTCCTGTCGATCGCCGGGCGTTCGGGCATCGAGGTGCACACATGGACGATCGACGATCCGGCGGAGATGCGGATGCTGCTGGATCTGGGGGTGCACGGGATCGTGACGGATCGGCCGGATCTGCTGCGTGAGGTGCTGATCGAGCGGGGTAAGTGGCAGCAGTCCCAAGACTCGTGAGTGGTAATTAGGGTTAGAACCCTAATTACCACTCACGAGAGCTGCGGCAGGGTCAGTGGGGTGGTTTGCCGGTCCAGGCGGCTTCCCAGGTCTTGGGGCCGAGGAGGCCGCTGTCGTTGATGCCGTTGGCGCGTTGGAGGTCGAGGACGGCGGTGCGGGTCTTTTCGAGGTAGCAGCCGGTGCCGGTGAAGCCGTAGCCGTAGGCGTTCATGCGGAGCTGGAAGGCCTTGAGGGGGTCGGCGCAGTCGCCGTAGCGGTAGACGACGCCGGGCCAGGCGGGTTTGGGGCCGCCGGGGCCCGGTGGCGGGGTGGGCAGGCCTCCCCCGCCGATGTAGGCGGATTCGGTGTAGCTGGGGACGCGTTTGCTGCGGGCGTCGGCGTCGGCGGCGAGTTTGAGCATGCCGGCGCACTGCCAGGGCTGCCAGCCGCGCATGCGGTAGAGGTAGAGGGCGCGGTAGTCCTGTTCGGCGGGGGTGGCCTGGTCGGGGCGGCCTTGGCCGCCGACGCTGCGCCAGGTGGGGAGGTCGAACTGGTAGGCGCCGTAGTAGCCGTTGCCGGTGTTGGTGGCGTAGCGGCCGCTCGACTCGCACATGCGGAGCTTGGTCCAGGTGCTCGACGCGGGGTCCGCGGACGCGGCGGCGGGGGTGGTCAGCGGCAGACCCAGGGCGGCGAAGGCGAGGAGGAGCAGTCTCGCCACGGTGCGTCGTCGGTTCTGGATCATGGATGCACAGTAGGAGCGTGTCCCACTGACCACAACAGACACGATAGGCGCTCAAGTCTCACATGAAACACCGTTCACTTTTGCCGGTGACACGCCATGGGCGGCGAACCCGGGGGTCCGGCGGGCCGGTGGATGATCACGAAGCGACAAACCGGACACGGTTTCGGTGGCGCGGTCGGTGGCGTCGCCGTGTCCCCGTAGTCTCCGCGCTGACCTGGAAGTTCTTGAGTTGAAGGAGCCGTGGATGACGCTGGCCGGGACGCGCTCGACCGAGCGCGAGCGCAGGGGCTGGTATCTCTACGACTGGGCGAATTCGCCGTTCTATTCGTCGACGACGACGGTGTTCGGTGCGCTGTCGATGAGCTCGATCGCGGCGGCGGACGCGAAGGCGAACATCACCCTTAACGGGGACCGCGCGTGCCTCGATGCGGCGGGTAAGACGGACACGCTGAACCACTGCGACGTGACGTTGTTCGGGCTGCACTTCCCGGCCGGTTCGGTGTGGGGTTACCTGCTGTCGGTGGCGACGGTCGTGCAGGTGCTGGTGCTGCCGATCGCGGGGGCGGTGGCCGACCGCAGTCACCACAAGCGGCGGATCCTGGGTGGGTTCGCGTTCCTGGGTGCGGCGGCCGCGGCGGGCATGTTCTTCCTGACCGGTTCGGACTGGCAGCTGGGTGCGGCGCTGTTCATCGTGGCGAACATCGGCTACGGCGGTTCGCTGGTCGTCTATTACTCGTTCCTGGCCGACATCGGTGGGCCGGACGAGCGGGATGGCATCTCGGCGAAGGGCTGGGCGTTCGGGTACCTGGGTGGCGGGCTGGCGCTGGCGTTGCAGCTGGGGTTCTACCTGAAGCACGATCTCTTCGGGGTGGACCAGGGCCTGGCGGTGCAGATCTGCTTCCTGACGTCGGGGCTGTGGTGGGCGGCGTTCACCATCCCGGCGGTGCGGCGGCTCCCCCGCCGGCACGTGCCGGTGGACGTCGCGCCCGGGCGTTCGGTGCTGCGGGCGGGGTTCACGGAGTTGCGGCAGACGCTGGTGGCGGCGAAGGCGTTCCCGTTGACGTTGGCGTTCCTGGGCAGCTACCTGGTCTTCACCGACGGGATCAACACGGTGGTGACGGTGTCGGCGCAGTACGGCAAGGACGAGCTGGGGTTCGGGAACGAGGTGTTGATCGTCACGATCCTGGTGATCCAGTTCGTGGCGTACCTGGGTGGCACGCTGCACGGGCTGGTGGCGCGGCGGATCGGGGCGAAGCGGACGATCCTGGGCAGCCTGGTGGTGTGGATCGCGGTGCTGGCCGGGGCGTACTTCGTGCAGCCGAAGCAGCTGGTGCAGTTCCTGGCGGTGGCGGTGGGGATCGGGCTGGTGCTGGGCGGGACGAACGCGCTGTCGCGGTCGTTGTTCAGCCAGATGATCCCGGCGGGCAAGGACGCGCAGTACTACTCGCTCTACGTCGTGGGTGAGCGGGGGACGTCGTGGCTGGGGCCGCTGGTGTTCGCCGGGGTGGGTCAGGCGACGGGGTCGTTCCGGCTGGCCATCGTGGCGCTGGTGATCTTCTTCGCGGCGGGGCTGGTGCTGGTGTGGCTGGTGCCGGTGCGGCGGGCGATCGAGGCGGCGGGCAACCGTCCGCCGGAGGTTCTGTAGCCACCGATAGGGTCGGGCGTCGTGACCTTGATCGACGACGCCGCCGGCCCTGATCCCACCGATGCCCTGTCGTCGGTTCCCGCGGCCGGTTCGCGCCGCGGGACGCCGCCGGTGGGCAGGCTGAAGTTCTGTTACGGGCCGATGGACTGCGGGAAGTCGACCCTGGCGCTGCAGATCGACCACAACCACGCGCGGCAGGGCCGCCGGGGGCTGGTGCTGGTGCGCCACGATCGTTCGGGGGCGCCACAGATCTCCAGCCGGATCGGGCTGACCCGGCAGGCGGTGGAGGTCGGAGAGGACACCGACGTGCGTGACCTGGTGCGGCAGGAGTGGGCTCAGGGCCGGCACGTGGACTACGTCGTGGTGGACGAGGCGCAGTTCCTCTCCCCCGGTCAGGTCGACCAGCTGGCGGAGCTGGCCGACGGGGTCGAGATCGACGTGTACTGCTTCGGGATCGCGACGGACTTCCGGAGCCGGTTGTTCCCGGGTGCCGCTCGTCTGTTCGAACTGGCGGACGAGTTGCAGCCGGTTCAGGTGGAGGTGTTGTGCTGGTGTGGGCTGTCCGGGCGGTTCAACGCGAGGGTGGTCGACGGCGAGGTGGTGCGCGAGGGCGATACCGTCGTGGTGGCAGATACCGAACAATCCGTAGTTGAAACTTCAGCTTCAGTACGATTTGAGGCCGAATTCGCTACGGTGCGTTATCAGGTATTGTGTCGCCGCCACTTTCGATCGGGTGACTTGGGGCCCGTTACCGCTCATCACGGTCAGTTACGGTTGACCTGAGCGATACGCTAGTAGCCCATCCGGGGGATATCAGCACTAAGAAGGCCGTATTGACGTCACGCCGGAGCGCGAAACGCCTCCTACTAGTGGAAGCTGATGCAGGCGGGTGACGCAGCTCATCGTGAGCAACGACATGGCGTCCCGGGAATCCTCCGGGGCCGTCGGTCGTTGCATAGGGTGAGCAACACCCTGGCTCCACCCCGGAGCTGACTGAAAGGATCCCCATCATGGCCGACCGTGTTCTTCGTGGAAGCCGGCTGGGAGCGGTCAGCTACGAGACCGACCGCAACCACGACCTCGCCCCACGCCGCACCGTGCGCTACGCCTGCCCGAAGAACCACGAGTTCGAGGTGCCGTTCTCCGACGACGCCGAGATCCCGACGGTCTGGGAGTGCCGGCTGCACGGCAGCGAATCGGAGATCGTCGATGGCGGGCAGCCCGAGCAAAAGAAGGTCAAGCCGCCGCGCACCCACTGGGACATGCTGCTCGAGCGGCGCACGATCCCCGAGCTCGAGGACCTGCTCAACGAACGTCTCGCCGAGCTGAAGGGCCGCCGCACCTCCCGGTCGGCGTGACCCTCCCGGCTTCGGCCTTGTAGCCAAGCTCCCACCACAACGGAACGGCCCCCGCGACCTCCCCCCGCGGGGGCCGTTCCTCTGCCTGGACCCCGCGGGGGGAGGTCGCGAATGACTCATTCGGGACGTCCGACGTCCCGAATGAGTCATTCGCGACACCGGCGCCGGGCCAAGCGCGGACGGAAGGGGCCGTGCAGGGCGGCCCACTGCAGGAGCATGATCGTCTTCGCGTCCGCGATCTCGCCCGTCCCGATCATCTCGAGCGCCTTGGTGAACGGCAGTTCGAGGACCTCGATGTCCTCCCCCTCCTCCGCGATCCCGCCGCCTTCGCCGCGGGCGGCGGGATCGTAGGGCGCCGCGTAGCAGTGCAGGCGCTCGGTCACCGAACCCGGGCTCGTGTACACGTCGAACACGTGCTCCAGTGAGCCGATCCGCACCCCCGTCTCCTCCTCGGCCTCGCGGCGGATCGCCGTTTCCGGGTCGTCGGCGTCCAGCAGGCCGGCCGCCGTCTCCACGAACATGCCGTCCGGGTGGTCGTTGACGTAGACCGGGTAGCGGAACTGGCGGGTCAGCAGGACCGTGCCGCCCTCGAGGTCGTAGAGCAGCACCGTCGCCCCGTTGCCGCGGTCGTAGGTCTCGCGCTGCTCGGTCGTCCAGCGGCCGTCGCCGTGGCGGTAGTCGAACGTCGTGCGGCGGAGCACGTACCAGGCCGACGACAGCAGCTCCACGTCGGTGACCCGGACGCGCGGGTTGCGGGACAGGCTTGTCGAAGAGGTCATGGCGCGACCATAATGTGCACGACTCGGAAAGAACAAGGAGGATCGTGCATGCTGGTCGGGGAACGCCGTGAACTGCTGCTCGCCCGGCTCGCCGCCGACGGCAAGGTGCTGGCCAAGGACGTCGCGGCCGAACTCGGGGTCTCCGAGGACAGCATCCGCCGCGATCTGCGCGACCTGGCCGCCGCCGGCCTCTGCCAGCGCGTCTACGGCGGCGCGCTGCCCGTCTCCCCCGCCGTCGCCGACTACGCGAGCCGGACGTCGATCGCCGTCGGCGGCAAGGACCGGGTCGCCGCGGCCGCCGCGGCCCTGGTCCGGCCCGGCTCGACCGTCATCCTCGACGGCGGCACGACCACCCTCGCCGTCACCAAGGCCCTGCCCCGCGACCTGGACGCGACCGTCGTGACGCACAGCCCGACCGTCGCCGCCGCTCTCCTGGACCACCACGGCATCGCAGTGTTCCTGCTGGGCGGACGGCTTTTCCGGCACTCCGCGGTGACCTGCGGCGCTGCTGCCGCCGAAGCCGCCCAGTCGATCAGCGCCGACGTCTTCCTGCTCGGCGTCACCGGCGTCCACCCCGAAGCCGGTCTGACCACCGGCGACGCCGACGAAGCCGCGATGAAGCGCACCCTGGCCCGGCGGGCGGCCGACACCTATGTGCTGGCCAGTGCCGAGAAGCTCGGCGCGGCGTCACGGTTCACCGTGCTGCCCTTCGGCGACGTCGCCGGGATCATCACCGACGCCGACGACCAGAACGTGCAGGAACTTGCAGCGCGGGGCGTGGCGATCCTGCGGGCGTGACCTCGGCGTACCACTCGCGACCGGCGACCAGCCCGAACACCGGCGCCGGCAGCCACACCAGCACCCGCAGCACCCCCGAGAGCCGCCCGCCGCCGCGCACGTCCGACACGTGCGCCGCCAGCGCGGCCTGCTTGCGCGCGGCGAACCGCCGCACGTCGAACCGGTGGGTGATGGCCGAGGCCGGGCTGTAGGTGCGGCCGAGCGCTTCGACGTCGTACTCGAACGGGATCCGCAGCGCCCGGACCACCCGCACGAACCGCACCGCGAAGTCGCGGGGCAGGGTGGCCTCCAGCAGCCGCGTCCCGGTCAGCCTGGCTGCCCGGCGGGCGACTTCGTGCACCTTCACGTGGTCGCGGTGCCCGTAGCCGCCGTTCCCGTCGTAGCCGAGCAGCAGGTCGGCGCGTTCCTCGTGCAGCAGGGCCGCGAGCCGGTGTGCGGCTTCTTCGGTGTCCGCGCGGGCGAAGCGCTGCCGCCCGGGCGGGTCCGCATACAGCACGGGGCCATGGCCGCTGTCGGCGTACCCGAGGTGCACGACGCGCCGGACACCGAGGATGGCCGCGGCGGCCTCCAGTTCGGCCCAGCGCGGCGTCGGGTGCTCGGCGACCATGCCGTCGGTGGCCACGACGACCACCACCCGGTGCCCGTCGGCCGCCGCGCGGGCCAGCGTGCCGCCGCTGAGCAGGACGGGGTCGTCGGCGTGGGCGTGGAAGGCCACGATGGTCGTCACCGGGCCCATGATGGCCCAGAACGGGAGGAAACGGCTCAGGCGCGCTTGAACAGCTTGCGCAGCTGGTGCCAGCGGCGCTCGGCGCCCCACGTCGCCACCCGCAGGAACGCCTCGCGGATGATCGAGCCGTCCATCTTCGACTCGCCGATCTCCCGCTCGGTGAACGTGATCGGGACCTCGACGATCTCGAACCCGGCGTCGGCCGTGCGGATCGTCAGGTCGATCTGGAAGCAGTAGCCGTGGGAGTTGACTTCGTCCAGGGCCAGCTTCTCCAGCACCGGACGGCGGTAGGCGCGGAACCCCGCCGTGATGTCGCGGGTCCGCATGCCCAGCGCGATCTGGGAGTAGACGTTCGCGCCGCGCGAGAGGATCTGGCGTTTCAGCGGCCAGTTCACCACGCTGCCGCCCGGCACGTACCGCGAGCCGATCGCCAGGTCGGCGTCGCCGACCGCGTCCAGCAGCCGCGGCAGGTCCTCGGGCGCGTGCGAGCCGTCGGCGTCCATCTCGACGATCGTGCTGTACTCGCGCGCCAGGCCCCAGCGGAACCCGGCGATGTAGGCGGCGCCGAGGCCGGCCTTCTCGGTGCGGTGCAGCACGTGGATGTGGTCGTTGGCCGCCGCGCGCTCGTCGGCGAGCTCGCCGGTGCCGTCCGGGCTGCCGTCGTCCACCACGAGCACGTGCACGTCCGGGAGCACCTTGTGCAGGCGATCCAGGATCGGGCCGAGGTTCTCCCGCTCGTTGTACGTCGGGATCACCACCAGCACCGGCTCGATTTCCCGGGCCCCCCGCGGCGCCTGCGACATCCGTGCTCCTCCGATATCCGCGGCGGTCAGTCCGCCGCTTCCCCTGCCGTGCCGGCGCTGGTGCGCCGGGTGCGAAAACGGAGTACGAGCCCACCGGCCACCCCGGCGATCGCCAGAGCCAGCAGCCCGTACTCCGTCCACGCACCTAGTCGATCCGACAGCGTAGTCTGCGTCCGCAGCGGGACGCGCCCGACCAGGGAATCCGCCGTGAAAAGGCCCGTTGAGCTGGTCACCGTCCCGTCGGGGGCGATGATCGCGCTCACCCCGGAGACCGCCGACACCACGACGGCCCGGCCGTGCTCGACCGCCCGCAGCCGCGACATGGCCAGCTGCTGCACGCTCATCTCGCTCTCGCCGTACCAGGCGTTGTTGGTCGGCACGACGAGCAGTTCGGCGCCGTCGCGGACGGCGTCGCGGGCCGGGTAGTCGAACGCCGTCTCGTAGCAGATGAAGACGCCGACCTTGGTGCCCGCGGCGGTCATGGTCTGGTTCGCGCCGTCGCCGGGGACCATGTCGACGGTCTCCTGGTCCAGGAACGGCGTGACCAGCTCGGCGACCTTGCGGGCCGGGACGTACTCGCCGAAGGGCACCAGCTGCTGCTTGGCGTAGTGCAGGCCGGGTCCGGTGTGCGGGTCCCAGGCGATGACGGAGTTCTGCAGGTGCCCGTCCGGCAGCCGGTAGATCGCGCCGATCAGGGCCGGGACGCCGAAGTTCGCGACGAGCTGGTCGACCTGCAGGTCCGGGCCGGTGACGGTGGTGGCGCTCTCCGGCCACACCACCAGGTCCGGCTGGGGTACCTTCCCGGCCTGGATGCGGGCGAGCAGCCGCCTGCTCTCGGCGATGGTGTTCTCGCGCAGCACGGTGCGCTCCCCCTGCAGCGCGAGGCCGATGTCCGGGGCGTTGCCCTGAACGGTCGCGACGGTGCGCTCGCCGTCCTGCGCGCCGGTCCCGATCGCCGGCCACAGGGCCACGCCCGCAACGACGGGCAGCAGCGTGCCGAGGGCGGCGAGGGTCGCCGGCCGGGTGACCCGGCGGGCCTCCCACAGCCGGGCGGCGAGGGTGGCCAGGCAGAAGCCGGTGAGGACGACGGCCAGGCCGACGAGCGGGGCGCCGCCGAGGGAGGCGAGCGGCAGGAACGCGCCTTCGGGCTGGCTGAAGGCGACCCGGCCCCACGGGAAGCCGCCGAAGGGGAACCACGCGCGCGGCGTCTCCAGCGCGATGAACACCAGCGCGCCCCACAGCGGCGCGCCCGGGAGCCGGGACACCAGTGTGACCAGGCCGCCCGCCAGGCCGTGGTAGAGCGCCAGCGCGAAGGACAGGCCCAGCCACGGCCAGGGGCCGAAGTCGGGGCCCAGGAAGTCCAGCAGCCAGGTCAGCAGCGGCAGGAAGAAGACGAACCCGAACGCGACGCCGTAGCCGAAGCCGGCCCGGAAGCGGCGTCCGCGCAGCACGAGGGCCAGCCCGGCGAAGGCCAGCGGTGCGAGCCACCACAGGGGGCGCGGCGCGAAGCTCAGGTAATAGGCGAATCCGGACACCAGCGCCGCGACGGTGCGCAGCAGCCAGGCCGGGGGGAACCGCCGCGTACGGGCGGGCTGGTGCGGGGCGCCCGGTTCGGGGTCCGCCACGGTGACTGCCACGGGTGTCAACTCTAGGAGATGGCGTCGTGGAGGACTTCACCAGCGCGGACCGTGCGCAGGCACCGCGGGAGGGCGGCGTCCGGTTCGAGCCTGGGCAGCGGCGGCACGCCGGCCCGCGGGTCGGTGGACCAGCGCTGCACGCGGCTGTCCGGGGTGGCCACGACGAGGTCGGTGGCGTCCCAGATCGCGTAGTGCGCCGGGGCGCCCGGGACGAGGCTGCCGGTGACGCCGTCGTTGACGCCCGCCGCGCGGTGCCCGGCGCGGGTGTGGGCGGTGAACGCCGCCCGCGGGGACAGGCCCGCACCCGGCGTCCGGTGGTAGGCCGCGGCGCGGACGCTCGCCCACGGGTCGAGCGGCGTCACCGGCGCGTCGGAGCCGAAGGCGAGCAGGACACCTTCGGCGGCCAGGGCCGAGAACGGGTTGAGCCCGGCCGCCCGGTCCGCGCCGAGCCGTTCGGCGTACATGCCGTCCGGGCCGCCCCAGAGCGCGTCGAACAGCGGCTGGACCGAGGCCACCACGCCCCAGCCGGCCAGCTGCCCGGCCTGCTCGGGGGTGACCATCTCGAGGTGCTCGAGCCGGTGGTGGCGGGCGGCCAGCGCGCGCTGGCCGACCTCTTTTTCTGCCAGGCGGAAGCCATCGACGACTTCCGCGACCGCGGCGTCGCCGATGACGTGGAAGCCGGCCTGCAGCCCGGCTTCGGTGCAGGCGGCGAGGTGTCCGGCGATCTGGTGGGCGTCGAGGTAGCGCGTTCCCTCGCCGGGGTGGTCGGCATAGGGGCGGGTGAGCGCGGCGGTGTGGGAACCGAGGGCGCCGTCGACGAACAGGTCGCCGGCCAGGCCGCGGGCGCCGAGGTCGCGCGCGGTTTCGACGGCGCCGAGCTCACCCCAGTACCCGACGACCTCGGGCGTGCCCGGCCCGGCGAGAGCGAGGAGGGCGGCGAGGTCGTCGCGGCCGGAGATGTCGGGGCCGGCGCATTCGTGGACGCTCACGATGCCCTGCTGCGCCGCCTCGGCGAGGAACGCCCGCTGGGCGCGTTCCCGCTGGTCCGGGGTGATGGCGGCGCGCACGGCCGCGCGGACGGCGTGGTGGGCGGCGCGGGTCAGCGGGCCGTCGGGCGACCAGCCGCCGGCGTCGCGGGCGGCCGGGGCCAGCTCGACCAGGGCGGTGGAGACCAGTGCGGAGTGGACGTCGACGCGGCTGAGGTAGACGGGCGCGCCCCCGGCGGCGGCGTCGAGCTCGGTGCGGCTGGGCAGGCGGGGGTCGGTCCAGGTGGATTCGTCCCAGCCGTGGGCGAGCAGGACCTGCCCGGGAACGGCGGCGTCGCGCACGCGGGCCAGCAGGTCCGCGCGGCCGCGGACGCCGGTGAGGTCGAGGCCGGTCAGGTGCAGGCCGGTGGCGGTGGCGTGGACGTGCGCGTCGACGAACGCGGGGGCGACGAAGCTGCCCTGGAGATCGACGATCTCGGCGTTCGCGTGCAGGGCGCGGGCCGGGGCGTCCTGCCCGACCCAGACCACGGTGCCGCCGGTGACCGCCATCGCGGTGGCGTCGGGGCCGGTGGGGGTGTAGATGCGCCCGCCGAGCAGGAGCGTCGTGTGTTCGTCCGTCACGCCCTTGAGTTTCCCCCCTTCGTCCACGTGGGGGACGGCGACCCAGCAGGCAGGAAGATTTACTCCGTGAGAACGTTATGACAGGATATTTTAACGCGTTCCCGACGACTAGGAGTACAAGTGACTGCGATCCAGGAACCTGTGACGCCTGCCGCCGCCTTCGACCAGCCCTACGAGTACGCCCGCGCCGAGCTGGTGGAACCCGACTGGCGCCGCTTCCCCGGCTGGCACGACGTGACCGAGGCCGAGTGGCGCGACGCGCAGTGGCAGCGGGTGCACTGCGTCCGCAACGCCAAGCAGCTGCGTGCGCTGATAGGCGACCTGCTGGAGGAGCGCTTCTACGACGACCTGCTCGCCGACCAGCGCGAGATGGCGACGATGTCGATGCTGCTGCCGCCCCAGATGCTCAACACGATGGCCCCGACGGCCGGCACCGACCCGGCGAAGGTGACCGAGGCGTTCTACGCCGACCCGATCCGCCGCTACATGCTCCCGGTGCGCTCCGACCGCGACCCGGTCTGGGCGAGCCACCCCCACTCCGAGCGCGACTCCCTGCACGAGGCCGAGATGTGGGTCGTGGAGGGCCTGACCCACCGCTACCCGACCAAGGTGCTGGCCGAGATGATCTCGACCTGCCCCCAGTACTGCGGCCACTGCACCCGCATGGACCTCGTCGGCAACTCGACGGAGACGGTCGAGAAGCACAAGCTGTCGCTCAAGCCGGTCGACCGCCAGGACGCGATGATCGCGTACCTGAAGAAGACCCCGGGCGTCCGCGACGTCGTGGTCTCGGGCGGCGACGTGGCCAACGTCCCGTGGCCGCAGCTGGAGTCGTTCCTGATGCGCCTGATGGACATCGACACGGTCCGCGACATCCGCCTGGCGACCAAGGCCCTCGCGGCGCTCCCCCAGCACTGGCTCCAGCCGAAGGTGGTCGAAGGCCTCGAGCGCGTCGCGGTCACCGCCCAGCGGCGCGGGGTCAACCTGGCGATCCACACGCACGTCAACCACGCCCAGTCGGTGACGCCCCTGGTGGCGGAGGCGGCGCAGACGGCGCTGAACGTCGGGGTCCGGGACGTGCGCAACCAGGGTGTACTGATGCGCGGGGTCAACGCGACCCCGGCGGCGCTGCTGGACCTTTGCTTTGCCCTGCAAGGGGAAGCGAACATCCTGCCGTACTACTTCTACATGTGCGACATGATCCCGAATGCGGAGCACTGGCGGGTTTCGGTGCACGAGGCGCAGGAACTGCAGCACGCGATCATGGGCTACCTGCCGGGGTACGCGACGCCGCGCATCGTCTGCGACGTCCCCTACGTCGGGAAGCGGTGGGTGCACCAGCTGGCCGACTACGACCGGGAGCTGGGGATCTCCTACTGGACCAAGAACTACCTGACCAGCGTAGACAAGGCCGACGCCGAGGACCGTGGCGAGGCACTGCAGCGGCGCTACCCCTACTACGACCCGATCTCGACGCTGCCCGAAGCCGGCCGGCAGTGGTGGGCGAACCGGTCCAGCTGACGCCGGCGGGCCACCGTCCACGAGGTGTGCCGAGGGGGTGCCGCGGAGCCCGATCGGGGCCGCGCGCACCCCTTCGGCACACCTCGGGCGTTTTGGCTGGTCAGGACCGGTGGGAACCGGTTGCGACCGATCGTCATGCGGCCCAGGTACGGCCCAGAAATTCCACTGTGGACAGACATGCGTGGTCGGCGACCACTTCAGCCTGATCAGTGCTTCGGACGGGGGAAGCAGGCACTCAAGAGGCAAGGAGCCGCTGGATCCGTTCGTACTCCGCGGACATCTCCGGGGTGGCGAGCACGTCGTCGAGATCGGCGCTCACCTGGAAGTCGACGTCCTCGATCGAGCGGATGGCCAGTTCGTAGAGTTCGCCTCGGCGCCGGCCCCGGAGGTAGCTGTTCCAGTGCATGAGCGCGGTGATCGCGGCGACGATCCCGCGATCCAGGTCGTCGTCCACGAGGATCCCCGCGTCGATCCGGGCGATCAACGTCTCCAGTTCTGCGGCGTCGATGGTCAGGATCGACTCTCGGGCGCGGGTCAGCGCAGCCCAGGCATCTTCGGTGAGCTCGTCCTGCCCCGCGTCGGCCAGGACCTCGTCCCGGAGCAGCCGGGTGATCGTCGCGGCGCCGAACGCCTCGGCGCCCTCATCGCCGGCGGCGATGACGAGCCGCAGGACGGCCGCCTCCAGTTCCGGGTACTTCACACCCCGGACCCTATCGATCCGAGCTCGCGGCGCTTTCGTCAGGAGCAGGATCGAGGGACCACCCGGCGGTGTCCGGAATGGACGCCCGCCACGGTGGCCCCTCGCCGGGTCCGGGTCCTCAGAAGCCGGCCGCCTGGGCAGCGTTGAGCACCGGCACCCACGTGTTCGACGCGGCGCGCGCGTAGAACGCGTTGGTTGACCGGTCACTGCCGGAGGTGACCGCGAGCAGCTGGTTGCTGCTGTTGATCACCGGGCCGCCGCTCCAGCCACCGAACGCGACGCAGTTGTTGGTGAACAGGTAGGTGTCGCCGTTGAAGCCGCCGACGTCCCGCCCGTTGCCGATGCAGTGCAGCTGGTTCTGGCCGCCGTACCGTTCCTGCGGGTAGCCGTGGGTGTCCCAGCCGTTGATGGTGCCGGAGTTGTTCGGCACCCAGCCGAGGCCGCCGACCACGTTGGTGATCTTGGACGCGCCCTGCGCGGCGATTGCCACGGCCGCCACGTCGTCCTCATGGGTGACGCCGTCGTTGCCGTGGTTGAAGTACGTCGTCGGGATCCAGAAGGTCGCGGCGTTCCATGTGCCCAGCGGCCGGCTGTTGTTGTCGTAGGACGGGATGAAGATGAAGTTCTGGCTCCACACTGCCTGGCCGGCCGCGCCCTGGAACACGCAGTGCGCCGCGGTGGCGACCACGCTCTTGCCGGTGGAGTTGATCACCGAACCGGAACAGACGTAGGTCAGGCCGTCCCGGGGATCGACGAAGAACACCTTTCCGGTCACCCGCGACTTGAAGTCCGCCGTGTAGGGCCGGGCGACCTGCGCGTTGCCGAACTGATCTCCGCCGGGGGTCAGCACCGGCGACGCCGACTCGGTCCTCGCCGCGACCTTCGGCGTGTCCTGGGCCACGGGTCTGGCACTGCGCAGCCGCTCCGGCGTCCAGAACTCTTCCTTCTGCCCCTGGGTGGACCGGTCGAACCGCGGAGACTGCACGACACCGTCCGCCGACGCCGCGGACGCGACCGGCGCGGACCCGACCAGTGCGCCGCCGGACACCAGACCGGCCACCGCCAATAATGTCTTCAGCCGCAAAGTGCGGATTCCCATATTTTCTCCTCGAAATGGATTCGATTACCGCCGCGGAAACAGGCATGACACCCTCGCGGAACGGCGCCGGATGCAACCACGCGATCAGTGGATCCGACAGCCCCGTCGATGCGGCACATCGTGTGCCGCCGCACAGTGTTCCAAGCGGTCACAAGGAATGTCAATACAAGGACGATGATCGGTAAACCGCCATGATTCTTTTCTCGACGAGCCCCCGGAACAAACGTGAAAGTTTCGAGCCGATTCGGCCGATGAGTCCAATCATTTGAACACAATGGGACGACCGCGAGGCGCGCTCGACTATCAGGGTTGCGGGTTTACTGTCAACGCCCGAGAGGGCACTACTTCGGGAGGATTTCCGGCCGACGATGTCCCGCTTTTGCCCGCTTTTGGCTACGGACGCGGCCAAGTCGGCGCCCGGTCGAGCCGCCGCCCATCGGGCCGCGAACACCGCTTCCGTCTCGGTGAGGTCCGGCAGCGGCACCGCCCGGACACCTTGCGCGGTGATGATCAGGGCGTCGGATCGGTAGCGGCTGGTGTTGACGACGATCACCGGTCCGGCGGCGGAGCCGTCTGCTCGCTCAAATGCACGACTGACAGCGGCCGTGTGCCCGCACTACACCACCACCGGCTCTACGACCCTCATCGACGCCGTCCCCCGCCACGAACGCGTCGACCTCATCGGCTGCGACCTGGCCAACGACGACGGATACGATCTCCGGCCTCACCCCCGCCGCCGAGGTCTTGACCTGCCCCTCGGCACGCGCCACCACCGACAACGACGGGCCCGCGAATTCCAAACCACGGAGGGCGATCGGTCGTCAATGCGCCGTCGAGGTAGGACGCCGATCGGCTAGGCTGCCCGAGCGGCGTGAGCGTGCGGCGACCCGCAGTTACAGTTGCCGGCGTGGTCGATCAGCCAGTCGGTAATGCGCGGTGCCCATCCGCAGGTCGTCGGGTCCGACGTCATGACCGACCGCCGCCCCTTCCGCACCGTCGCCGCCATGCTGGCGCTGGGCTTGGCCGCTGGCTGCGCACCCAGTCCCCCGCCGCGGCCGGCCGACCCACCGGTGTCCGTCCCGCCGGTCCCCGGCACCGGCCTGCCCGGGGCTGCCGATTCCAAACCGACCCGTGCGCCGCGGTCAGCGTCGCCCAGCTCAACGGCCTCGGCTTCACCGGCGGCGAACGCAGCGTCGACGGCCAACGATGCGTCACCAAGTTCGGGCCCGTTGCCCAGGTCATCGCCTCCAACCGCGGCAACAGCCTGCGTACCCTCTACCTCGAGCACGCCCGCGGCCACGACACCGGCAATCACTGGGAACCCATCACCGTCGACACCATCCACCCCGCCGTCATCGTCGCCATCGACGACAACATTCCCAGCAAACAAGCGGACGGCCCCCTCGGCTGCACCCTCGCCCTCGCCGCCGACAACACCACCCTCATTTACATCACCGCCGCCACCTACGACAAACCCGAAACCGGCCCCTGGCAACACGACCCCTGTGGCGCCGCACAGAAGATCGCCGAACTGACCGTTCACAACCTGAAGACCTGAATCTTGGCAGACCGCGAACACTGTCCGCGGCGGCTTCCCTGACCACGAGAAGAGCGCCAAAGCCCATCTCGAGGCCATGACCGACGTCGTCGCCGGACCGCTACGGCGGCCAGGTCGACGGCGTCCCTGCGGAACTGTTCGGGGTACTTCGACTTGCCTGACACGGGGACATCCTGCCCCAGACCGCCGTCTGGGATCAGGACGTCCGGTTCAAGGGGACAACCTCAGCGAGATGGAGAACGGCGCTTCGACCAGGATGGGCCGGAGCCGACGCCTTCGTCGATGACGTGCACGGTGATGCCGGATAGGTCATCGCCGTTGCGCAGCGCCGGTTCGGCAGCCCGGTTGGCAGGTCGTGCACGTTCTGGTGCTGCAGCAGGTGTCACTGCGGGCCCATTGGGCTCGCACTCCTGATTGTCAAGTCATTTCAACTATCCCTGAAAGCGTTGCCGTAGCAGATTACGTCTTGATACGTTGTCGACGTTCACATGACGCAGTGTCGGCAGGGGGAAGCGAATATGACCAGAATCAGGAAAGCGCTCTTCGGTGTCGTAGTTGTGACGGCTGCGGTGTCCAGCATTACATTGGTTGCCACGCCCGCATACGCGGAGGTGTGGAATTGTCGATCAGGGGCGGATCAGGCTGAAAACTGGGGTTTCGCCCTCTGTGAGTCCGGTTTCGGATCTTACAAGGTGCGCGTTACCTGCAATTCGGGGCATTGGCCGTACAGCAGGGAAATAGATGGCCCGGTCATCTACAAGGCGCAAGACGAATTTGCGATTTCCTCTGTTGTCTACGGTGAGCCGAATGGTTGCCATGTAGTGTCCGCGAAGGTGATTGTGCTCTAAGCTCTTGACGACGTCTACGACGGCGCAGGACCCCGAGCCCACAGCAGGCGCCGACCCGCCCGTCGGCCTGGACGGTGTAGGTCTGCAGCACGTGGTCGCAGCCCCGGCGGGTCGCCAGGTTCGCGGCCGTGGTCACCGCGCCGTCGGGGTACTCCGCGCGCACCGTGGGGTCCAGGGGCATCCAGGCGCTTTCGGTGATCCGCACCAGCTCGGCGTCCGCGCCCAACGCGCGCACGAGGGGGTGGGTGCGGATCGTGTCCGCGGTGACGGTGCGAGTGCGCCGCTGCTCGATCATGACCACGACCGGGATCCGCGCCCGCACGGCCGCGACGGCGGCGTGCACGACCCGGTCCACGGGCACGAACCGCGCGTGCTCGTCGCCGGTGCTGTAGTTGATCTCGGTCAGCCCGGCCCCGACCAGCTCGTCGAGCACCTCCTGGGCGCGCTTGGGTGTCGCCGCCCAGTGCGCGTTCGTCACCAGCCGGGTCGGCAGGCCGAGGTCGCGGGCGTGCGCCAGAGCGGCTATCAGGTCACGCCGGCGCAGCTCGGCTTCCCCGCCGGTGAACACGACGTTGGCGAAGCCGAGCCGGTGGCCCTCCCGGACGTATTGGCTGGTCAGGCCGTGGTGGCGCCGACCGGCGCCCCACGGCCCGGGTCAGCTCGCGAGACTCGCCTGCAGCGTCACCTCGGGCACGCCCGCGAGCGCGCGGCTGACCGCGCAGTTCGCCTTGGCCTGTTCGGCGTACTCCTGGAACTGCTTCTCGTCGACGCCGGCGACACGGCCCTGCGTGGTCAGCTCGATCTTGATGATGGTCGGCGCGCCGTCGACCGGGCGCAGGGTCACCGCCGCGTCCGTTTCGATCGACTCGGCCGGGAACCCTGCCCCGGCCAGCGCGCTCGCGAGCGCCATCGAGAAACAGGTCGCGTGTGCCGCGGCGATGAGCTGCTCGGGGTTCGCGCCGGGGCCGTCCTCGAAGCGGGACTTGTAGGTGACGCCCCCGCTGATGCTCCCGCCGCCTGCGGTGAACTGCCCGGACCCGGTGGGGATGTCGCCGTTCCAGTTCGCGTGGGCCTTCGAGACCGGCATGCGTCCTCCAGAGATCGTGATCGGGTGTCGGTGCCGAGTCAATCAGGCTCGCGCGGCACGCGCCAAACCGGATTCGCTCCTGCGCCGTGAACCGGTCACACGCAGGCCTCTCCGAGGTGATCGCCTTTCGCCGGCAACGGCCGAGCTGCCCGAGAGATGCGCACAATGTCCGCTGAATGACCTCCTGGCGCCCTCGACGCCGGATCCGGGGCAGGCCAAGAATGACATCGTCGCCCCGTCCTCGCCGGACGGTGCGGCCCAGAAAGATTGACCAGTGAAACAGCAGAAATTCTGACGCAACCGCGCGGTTGTGCCTCCACTCGTTCTCAGGGGAATCTGATCATGAGCAAGTCGGGAAGGTCACGTTCACTGACCATTTTCACTTTTATCGTCACACTGGGTGCGGCACTGTTCGCCGGTGGTCCAGCCGCCACCGCAGCCACGACCCATCCGGGGAGTTCAGCGATCCAACCAGCACAATTCACATGCGGTTATCACACGATCAACGGCTGGCCCTACTACGGCCACTGCGATGCACCGCCACGCACGGACATCGTCATCAACGTCTACAACTTTCTTGAAGGCGATCGAACAATGTGCGTGAAGCCGGGTCTCACGCGGCTCAAGCAATTCGACACCTACGCGGCCTACGCTGGTCGCCTGTGCTCGGCATAAGTCGAGGATCACAGCCGTTGTCCTCATGGTGACGCCAGGCTCCCCGGCCTCACCATGAGGCATCTGCACGCACAGCTCCGGGGAGGGCCTCGACCGGAGCACCGGGTGGCGATGGCACCCGCCGCCTGATTCACGGAAACCGGATACCGGCGGAGAAACTGTGGCATAGTCGCCTCGTTCGCGAAGAGCGCGTGCGGGGGGCTTGCCCATGTTGTCGAACACCGGCCGAGGCGTGAACCGGAGAGCGCCTTCCGAGGATCCGACGCTCGGTGTTCTGCTGCGCCGCTGGCGCGAGCGGGCGCTGCTGACCCAGGACCAGCTGGCCGAACGGGCCGGGTTGAACGTCCGGACCGTACGCCGGCTGGAAGCGGGGGAACCCTTGCGGCCGCGTAGTGCCTCCGTGCGGTCGCTGGCCGAAGCGCTCGACCTCGGTCCGGCCGAGCTGACGACGCTGACCCGCGCGGTCACCGGGGCACCGGAAACCCCGGCACCGCAAGGGGTCCGGCCTCGTCAGCTGCCGGCCGACGTCGATGGGTTCGTCGGCCGGGCTTCCGAGCTCGCCGCGTTGACCGGAATCCGGGCCGCGGACGCGGTGGCGGTCACCGCCATCGACGGCATGGCCGGGGTCGGCAAGACGGCGCTCGCCGTCCGGGCCGCCCACCGGCTGGCATCCCGTTACCCCGACGGACACCTGTTCGTCGACCTGCACGGCCACACCCGGACCACCGCCGCGGCGGATCCCGCCGATCTCCTCGCCCGTCTGCTGGGTGCCCTCGGTGTGGAAGGCGAGTCGATTCCCCTGCACGCCGACGACCGCGCGGCGCTGTACCGCAGCGTGCTGGCGGACCGGCGGATGCTCATCGTCCTGGACAACGCCGCCGACGAGGGGCAGGTCCGGCCGCTGCTGCCCGGCACGGGAGGGTGCCGGGTGCTGATCACGAGCCGCCGGCGGCTGATCGGCCTGACCGGCGCGAGGATCGTGTCCGTGGACGTCCTCCCCCAGCCGGAGGCGATCGCGCTGTTCGCCGCCTCCGCCGGGCGCGAGCGCGTCGCGGACGCGGCACCCGGGTCACTGTCCGAACTCGCCCGCTGCTGCGGACGGCTGCCGCTGGCCGTGCGCCTGGCCGCGGCACGGCTGAAAGCCCACCCGGCTTGGACCGTCGAGTACCTGCTGCAGCGGCTGCGGGAGGGTTGGCCGCTCGGTGAGCTGTACGGCGGGCAGCACAGCGTCACCACCGCGCTCGACCTGTCGTACCGGGACCTGCCTCCGCCGCTGGCTCGCGGGTACCGCCTGCTGGGCCTGCACCCCGGCGCCCACATCACGCCGGAGGCCGCCGCGGCCACGCTGGGCACCCCCGCCGCATCGGCGACGCTCGAGCAACTGCTCGAAGTGCACTTGCTGCAGGAGCCTGCGCCCGGTCACTACACCTTCCACGACCTGATCCGCGCCCACGCGGTGGCCGCTGCCGAAGCGGAGGAGCCGGAACCGGAACGCCGCGCCGCCCTCACCCGCCTGCTGGACCACTACAGCGAGAACGCGTCCGCGGCGATGGACCACCTGTACCCCTACGAAGCGGACACGCGCCCGCAACCGCCGCGCCGTCGAACCGCGGCACCGGCGGACCCGGCGGACTGGCTCGAGGCGGAACTGCCCAACCTGCTTCCGATCGCGCGGTTCGCCGCCGAAAACGGCTACCGCGAGCACGCTCGGCACCTCGCCGGCACCCTGCACCGGTGCCTGCGGACCCGGGGCCGGTACGCGGAGGCCGACGGCCTGCACCGGAAAGCACTGTCCGCGGCGCAGGCCGCCGGCGACCGCGTCAGCGAGGTGGAAGCGCTCGTCGGCCTCGCGGAGCTCGACAGCTTGCGGGGCAACCACGACCAAGCGGTCCGGAAAGCCGCGTGCGCACTGGAGATCGCCCGTGAGTCCGGGCATGGTGCGGGTGAGCTGCGAGCGCTGATCGGCCTCGGCTTCGCCCACCTCGAGCAGTTGGACCTCAAGCGGGCGGCCGAGCACTACCGGCAGGCGCTGGACACCGCCCGCGCGGCGGGCCACCGCACCGGAGAGCTGGACGCGCTGATCGGGTCCGGTCACGTCGGCCGCGCATTGGGCAACGAAGACAGCGCGGTCGCCGACCTGACCGAGGCACTGCGCATCGCGCGCGCGATCGGCCACCGCACCAGCGAAGCACGCGCGCTGATCGGTCTCGGCTACGTGCACCTGAAACGAGCCGAACTCGGGCCGGCGGCCGGCCGATTCGAACGCGCGCTGGAGCTGGCCCGCGCCACCGGTTACCGCGTGGGCGAGCTCAGCTGCCTCGCGGCTCTCGGCGACCTGCACCACCTCCAGGGCCGCCACGAGCCGGCCCGCCGGTGCTTCGAAGAGATCGCTGACCTGTCCCGGCGGATCGGCAACCGCAACTGGGAGTTCGAAGCCATCCACAGCCTCGGCCGACTGGACCACGCCGCCGGCCGGCCCGAGCAGGCCCTCGCCCGGCACGATCGAGCGCTCCGCCTCGCGGGGGAACTGAACCAGCCCGGCGACGAGGCCCGCGCCCACGACGGCCTCGCCCACGCCCACGACGCCCTGGGCCGGCCGGATCAGGCCCGCGACCACTGGGCTCGGGCACTGGCGCTGCTGACCGCACTCGGCATCACCGAGACGGATGAGCGAGGAGTGGACGTCGAGACGCTTCGCCGTCGCGTGGACCAGAAGCGATGACGGCCCAGGAATTCCCTTGATGGGGTTCTGTCGTCAACGCAGGAGCTCCGCCCCGGACAGGACCCGTACCGTGCCGCCGAAGTCGAACTCGTACCGGAGGCGGCCGGCCGCCGCCTCCACCAGCCGCATCATCGTGTGGTGGTCCGGGCAGGCGCCCCAGAGGATGTCGAGCTCGTTCGTGGTCACGCCGCCGGGGAGCCGCTCGCCGACCCGGGTGAAGCCGCGGTATCCGCTCACCCCGGGCATCGCCCGGACCTCGGCGGCGCCGTGCACCCCCAGGAACGTGCCGGCCAGGGTCGGCGCCAGCCCGTGCCGCTGGAAGTGCACACTGCCCGACGGCACCAGCTCGTCCACCGCAGACGGCTTCGCCAGCGCCAGCCGCGCCGCCAACCGCACCAGGTTCGCCCCGCAGGCCCGCCTGGCCAGCTCATGGACGTGGCCGCCCAGCCGGCCGTTGACCTCGATGATCCGGGGACCGCGGCCGGTCAGCTTGATCTCCGTGTGCGTCAGGCCGACGCGCACCCCCAGCGCCTGGACAGCGCGAGTGGTCAGGTCCAGCACCGCGGCCCGGTCGGCGGGATCCAGCAGGGCCGGCCAGAACTGCCCGGATTCCCGGAAGGGTGGCGTGAGCGGGAACTTTCCCGTGACGGCCAGGTGCGTCGTCCCCGCCGGCCCGGTGGCGCTCTCCACCGACACGTAGTCCCCGACCATTCCGGTGTCCCGGCCGCCCAGCAGCTCCTCCACGACGAGTTCCGGCGGATCGGGCACCGAGAGCAGGCGGGTCACCAGCGCACGCCCCTCGGCCGCGTCGTGCACCGCGTAGGTGTGCCGGCTTCCCTGTCCGTGGACGGGTTTGACGATCGCGGGCAGACCGGCTTCGGCGACCGCACGGGACCAGTCGCCGGCCCGGCGAAGCGGCACGCATGCCGTGTCGTCGGCCCCGGCCTCGCGCAACCGCGCACGTTGGGCGGCCTTGTCGGTCAGCAGCCTCACCGTCGCGGAGTCGTGGAACGGCAGGCCGAGCGCCTCGGCGAGCCGGGACGTGGTCACGAGCATGGGTTCGCTGAACGTGAGGATCGCCGAGGGTGCGTGCGCCCGCAGCACGGCCGCGTCCGTTCCGGTGTCACCCGTCAGGTCGACCACCCGCCCCAGGTGCCCCAGCATCCCGCGCACGCCGGCCACGTGCGAGGAGCCCGCGACCGCGAACACCACGTCCGCGAGCTCGCCGATCCCCAGTGCGATGTCCGACCCGGAAGCGGCGCCGCGGTCGTAGACGACGATGATCGCGGGCCGGCTCATGCCGCCGTCACCCGAAGCGGCACGCTCCCCGACCCGCGCACGAAGTTCGATCGCAGCGGAACCGGCACCCCGGCCGGCTCCACGGCGCCCACGAGCCGCCTGAACTCCGCGAAGAACACCTGCAACGTCGTCCGGGCGACGCTCGCGCCGAGGCAGTAGTGCGGCCCGAGGCCGAAGGCGATGTGCCGGTTCGGCCGCCTCCCGGCGTCGAACCGGAAGGGATCGGTGAACACCTCGGCATCCCGGTTCGCCGAGCCGACCCAGGCCACCACGGCCTCCCCGGCCTCGACGGTCCCGCCCGCCAGCTCGATCCGCCCGGTCGCGTGCCGCAGGAAGCTGCTCGCCGCCGACGTCCACCGCAGTCCTTCCTCGACCAGCCCGGGAACCAGACCCGGGTCCTCCACCACTGCCCGGTACAGGCCGGGCCGCTCGGCCAGGGCGGCGACTGTGCCGCTGATCGTGTGCGGTGTCGTGGCCGTCGCGCCGAGCAGGATGCTGTAGCAGTTCACGACCACTTCGTCGCGGCTGAGCCCGCCCGCGTCCGCCATGAGGTGGCCGACGAGACCATCCGTGCCGCGTGCGGTACGGCCGAGGTCGGCGAAGTACTCGAACAGGCTGTGGTGGGCGACGGCCAGGGTGACCTCCGGCCGCGCCACCCGGTAGGCCGGGTCCTCGGGCGCCGCCGCCATCCCGGTCCACCGGGTCAGGTCCGGCCAGTCCGCTTCCGGCAGCCCCAGCAGGGCCGCGGCCACCGCGACGGGAAGCACGGCGGTCTCCCCGGCGGCATCCCACGTGCCGCCCTCGGCCACCCCGTGCAGGACGCGGCGGACAGCCACGACGATCCGGTCCCGGAGCCGGGCCGCGGCCGTGCTGTTGAACCATCGCGCGAGGGGCCTGCGCAACCGCGTGTGCGCGGGCGGGTCCGAAGCCACCAGCATCACCCCCGCGGCGGTTTCCCGGCCGCCGAGCTGGGTGAGCAGGCTGCCGCGGGCGGACGTGAACTCGTCGTGCCCGGACAGCACCCGGCACACGTCCGCGTACCGGGTCACCGACCAGAAGGCCTTGCCGTCACCGAGATCCTGCCGGTGCAGGGGTGATCGGGCCCGCATCGCCGCCCACACCAGGTGCGGGTCGCCCGAGTGGAAAGCCGGGTCGGCCAGGTCGACCGCGGCCGGCTCGACGCCGGCGAGGTCGGCCGCCGTGGGCGCGGCGTCCACGATCACGGGCACGGCACCTCCACCGATCGTTCGACGGGACAACGGAACCTCTTTGTACGGGCCTGCCGGAGAGCCGGTCAAGGCGCGCGCACGAGGATCGCCACAGCGGATATCCCGTGCTCCACCCGCGGAGAAACCCGTCCCCCCGTGGACGAAGCGGGCCGGGACGGTTCAACCTTCAGCCGATGCCGGACCGGCCCGGTGCGGCCTAGCGTGGGTCACCCGCAACGGCGATCCGACAAACAGGCGGCGCGATGGACCCGATCTACACCTTCCGCGACGACGAGCGCGACCGGTTGGCCGCGGCACTGGCGACGGTGCCGGAAAACCCGTACAAGGACTACCCGGCGTTCTCGCGGTCGGTCGGCGAACTCGACGGCCACGACGCCGTGCCCGCCGGGTTCGCCGAGGCCTGCCGGATAATCCGGGACGAGCGGCGCTCGGGTGCCGCCGAGGCGCACGCCCTGCGCAACTGCCCGATGGACGCGGAGATCCCGGTGCTCGACCTCGACGATCCGGTCGGCAGCAAGTACGCCGCCAAGCACACGTTCGTCGGCGAGGCGTTCCTGGAACTGTTCTCGCGGCTCACCGGGACACCGCTGCTCGCGTACGCGACGAGGTTCAACGGGGACTTCTTCACCGATGTGGTGGCGCACAACAAGTACCGGGGGAAACAGACCGGTTTCACCGACGGCGATCTGGTTTTCCACAACGACCGCACGGCGCACCCGGTCCGCGCCGACCACATCACCTTGCTGGGCCTGCGCTGCCCGGAGCCGGACTTGGTCTACACCGGATTCGTCAGCGGCCGCACCCTGTCGGCGCGGCTGAGCGACGCCGAGCGGCGGGATCTGCGCGAGCCTTGGTACGTCACGCCGTTCGACGTGGTCTCCAAGGACGGCAACACCGCGCTGTCGGCCTCCGCACCTCACGCGATCATCGAGAACGACCACAGCTTCCGTTATCTGGACACGCATACGACGACCGCGCCGGACGCGCCCGCGCAAGCGAAGGACGCGGTGATCGCCCTGAAGAACGCGCTGGCGCGGGCGCCGAGGATGCGGCACCGCATCCGGGCCGGCGACCTGTTCACGTTCGCCAACCAGGACGGCCTGCACAACCGGGAGCAGATCGAGGTCGCCGACCCCGAGCTCGCCCGGGAACGCTGGCTGCTCAAGACCTACGCGTTCGCCGACGACCGCACCGCCGACCGGTACGCCCACGCGTGGGTGGACGGTGTCCGCGGCCGCGTGGGCGACTGAACGCGCGAAGAGGAACAGGAGGGACACCGATGCCGGACGCGGCCACTACTCGCCGGATCTCGGTGCTTGACACCACGCTGCGCGACGGCGAACAGGCACCGGGCAACGCGATGGACCCCACGGCCAAGCTGGAACTGGCCCTGCTGCTGGAAGGCATCGGCGTCGACTGCGTCGAGGTGGCCTTTCCGGCGTCTTCGCCCAGCGAGGTGGAAGCCACCCGGCTGGTGTCGAAAGCGTTGACCCGGGCCAGGTTCGCCACGTTCTGCCGGACCAGGCGCGCCGACGTCGAGGTCGCCGTGGATGCCGGTGGCGTGGCGAACCACGAAGTGCAGATGGTGGCCACCGGCAGCGACCTGCACCTGGAGCACAAGCGCGGGATCAGCCGCGCGGACTCGGTCGCCGAGATCGTCGACACCGTCACGTTCACCAAGTCCCTGGGGATCCGGCACATCTCCGTGGGCATCGAGGACGCCAGCCGGGGCGCCGACGACCTCCTGCACGCCCTCACCGACGCCGCCGTGGACAGCGGGGCGACCTGCGTCATCCTCGCCGACACCACCGGCTGCGCCACGCCGGAGGAGTTCGGCGAGATGGTGGCCAAGGTGCGGGAATGGGCGCCGCGGCCGGTGAAGCTGTCCCTGCACTGCCACCACGACTTCGGGCTGGCACTGGCCAACACGCTCGCCGGCCTGCGGGCGGGCGCGGACGAGGTCCAGGTGACATTGGGCGGCATCGGCGAGCGCAGCGGCAACACCGCGCTCGAGGAAGTCGCCGCGGTGCTGGCGTACAAGTCGGCCCAGTACGGCTGCCACACCGACATCGACCTCGCCCGGCTGTACCCCGCCTACGGGGTGTTGCGGCGGATCATCGGGCTGGCCGAACCCCGCAACAAGGCCATCTTCGGCGAGTACGCCTTCGCCACCGCCGCCGGCATCCACCAGCAGGGCATGCTGAGCAACCCGGTGACCTACGAGTACGTCGAGCCGGCCCGGTTCGGCAGGCAGCGCTCCCTGGTGGTGGGGCGGCATTCCGGCCGGACGGTGCTGCGCCACGTGCTGGCGCAGCTGGGAGTCGAGGCCGACGACGCCCTCGTGGACGAGCTGTACCGGGTGCACGTCGCGGAGCGCACCGGCGGCGACAGCGAGGACCTGTCGGTCATCCGCCGCCGGCTGGCGGCCGAACTGGCGGTCCGGCCCGCCGCGACCGTCACTGGCTGAGGGCGACGGCGTCCTTGACCATCAGCACCGCTTCCAGCCGGTTGCGGGCACCGAGCTTGGCCAGTGCGTGGGAAACGTGGCTCTTGATGGTCGCCGCGGACACCCCGCACCGCTTGGCCGCCTCGGCGGTCGACATCCCTTCCCCGAGCAGGGCGAGCACCTCCCGCTCCCGGTCGCTCAGGCGGCGCAGCACCGAGTACCACTTGCCGCCGTCGCGCGCGCCGGCGGGCCGCGGCCGTGGGAGGTGCATGGCCAGCAGTTCCGGGGACAGCACCATGTGGCCGCCCGCGACCGCGTGCACACCGCCCACGATCCCGGTCAGGTCCGGGTCCTTCACGAGGCAGCCGGTGACGCCCGCGGAGATCGCCGCCTCGACCGTGGCCCGGCTCCAGTCCACACCGATCAGCAGCACCCGGATGCCCCGGGCGATCAGCGCGGGCACCGGGTTGGCCCGCAGGCCCAGCGCGGTGAGGTCCACGACGACGACCTGGACGCGCGACAACGGCCATTCCCCGACCGGGGAATAACTGTCCAGCGCGGCGACCACGTCGAGCCGCTCACTGCGGCTGAGCACCGCGCACAGCACGCGCCGGGAAACCGGATCGTGCTCGGCGACCACGGTGCGGATGCCCGGCTCGTCCCGGGCCACCACCAGGTCCCACTCGGTCGACGTGCGTCCGGGCACCCGGACAGGTCCACTCCGCACGGCAGTGCGGTAGTCCTCGACGGCCACTACGCTCTTCCCTTCCCCCAGCTGCGGTTCCCGAGTGCCGTCCCCCCACTTCGGACTGTCATCCGGCTTTCGGATGCAGGTCCGCCCACTCGCGTTCCACGTAGTCCAGACAGTCCACCCGGGACGTCGCCGCCAGGACCGTCGCCCACCCGGCGGGTACCTCCGCGAACTCCGGCCAGAGCGAGTGTTCGCCGGCTTCGTTGCGCAGCACCAGGAAGCGTGCTTCGTTGTCGTCAAAAGGGTTCTGCATCCCTTGTCCCCCAGGCGATCACGTTCCGTCGGGCGGAAAGCTCCGACGAGGTCAGCTAACCACGAGATAGCTGCCAAGTCACGTGAAGAAAGAACTCGGCCTCACCCCCGGCGCGGGTCAGTGCCCGGCCGGCGGGTGCACGTAGGTCGTCCGCCGCACGATGCGGCCGGACCGGATGCGATAGGTCTCGGCGAACCGGACCTCCATCCGGGTCCCGTCCGTGGTCGTCCCGGTGAACACACCCCAGCAGGCGGCCGTGCCCGGTCCGGTGAGCAGGTGCTCGACCACGTGCCTGCCCTCCCGGATGGGACGCTCCTCCCGGTAGAAGCGGTCGATCCGCGGCAGCCCGGTCAGCGGGGCCGCGCCCGGCCGCTCCACCACGCAGTCCTCGGCGAGCACCGAGGGGATGTCGTCCCACCGCTGCCGGTCGATGATGTCCAGCAGGCCGGTGACGAGGGCGGACGTGGTCTGGTGCTCGATGGTCTCGGTCATGTCCATCCCTGGTCGTCGGCGACGTCCGCGGGCGGAACTCCCGCGGCCGAAAAGGGGGCGGCGGCGGCCGAACGCAGCGCATGCCCGAACAACCGGGCGAAGCGGGCCGCGGCGGCGGCCTCCAGGAGCGCCGGGTCGTAGGCGACCTCGACCTGGTCGCCGTCGGCGCGGCCGCCGAGCTCGAAGTCCACCCGCATCGGGAAGCTCGGCTTGCCCACGACCGACCACGCTCCCAGCCGCAGGCCGTCCAGTGCGTCGAGCTCGTCGTAGACGTGGAAGTGGGTGAAGTTGAACACCGCGTCGAAGGCGGGGCGGCCGAGCGCGCGCTCGAGGTGGGCCAGCGGGTAGGCATGGTGGGGCACCGACTCGCGCTCGGCGGTGTGCGCGGCCTCGGCCAGGGCGGCCCACGTCGTGGCGAGCCGGTCCGCACGCACCGGCACCGTGTTGAGGAACAGGCCCACCACGAGGTCCGAGCCCGGCACCGCGGGCCGGGTGTTGACCACGACGCCGGTGACCACGTCGTGGTCCCGGCCGGCGAGGCCGCCCAGTGCCCACTGGTGCGCGGCGAGCGCGAGTGCCTTGACCGGCACCCGGATGCGCGCCGCGGCGTCCCGCAGCCCGGCGGCCAAGCCGGCGGGCAGCCGCCACCGGACGGACTGCTCCGCGTTGGCCGCGCCCGCGAACCGCCCGCGGTCGAACAGCAGCGGCGGGACGTCCGCGCGGGCCCCCCAGAAGGCCGCCGACCCGGCGTCCGCGATCGCGCGCTGTTCGGCTTCGGCATGCCGCCGGTGGACCGCTTCCGGAGGAACGGGCAGCGCGGGGACCGAGTCGGTCGCCGCCGCGTGGTAGAGCGTGAGCAGGTCGACGACGAGCCGTCCGTAGCTCCACCCGTCGACGATCGCGTGGTGCACCACCAGCGTGACCCGGAACGACCCCGGCCCGCGGCGCACGTGGCAGCGCGCGAGCGGCGCGGTGCGCCAGTCGATCGGCAGGTGCTTCCGCCACGCCGGGTCCGCGGGGTCTTCGCCGGCGTCCACCACGCTGACCGGCACCGCCCGGGGCTCGTCCCACACCACCCGGGCCGGCGCGGAGTAGCTGCCGAGGTCGAAGGACGACCGCAGGGCCGGGTGCCGGGCGCACAGGCCGGTGAGCGCCGCGCCGAACAGGTCCTCGTCGAACGGCAGGCCCACCTCGAACCCGATCGCCGAGTGATACAGCTCGGGGTCGCCGCTGCTGTCGCAGAGGTAGATCATGCCCAGCGGCAGCTCACCCGCCGTGAGCAGTTCGGCCACCCCGGCCGGGGCGAGGGCGAGGTCCACGGGCGGGAGAACACCGGCCTGCCGCGGCAGGTCGTCGATGCCGTCGAGGTCGTCGAGCCGGTCGTGGGCACCGGCCGACAGGTGGGCCGCGAGATCGGCCGCGACGGGGTGCCGCAACAGGTCGAGCAACGTCAGGTCGATCCCGCGCTCGGAGGCGTCCGCCACGACGCGCAGCGCGATCAGCGAGTCACCGCCCATGGCGAAGAAGTCGTCGCCGGGGCCGATCGGCTGTCCCAGCCGTCCGGTGAGGACCGCGCACAGTTCGGCGGTCAGGCCGGTCGTCGTCCAGGTCGTCATCGCCGCACCGTCCCGGTCCGGTCGTGGGCGTCCACCAGCCTGGCCAGTCCGGCCGGGGTCGGATCGAGGTAGAAGTCCAGCGGGGAGATGTGCACCCCGTACCGGGCACGGAGGTGCTCGACCAGGCCGACGGCAAGCAGCGAGTGGCCGCCGAGCTCGAAGAAGTCGTCGTCCGCGCCGATCCCGCCGATCCCCAGCCGCTCCGACCAGAGCGCGACCACCGCGTGTTCCCCGGGGGTGGCGGGCGCCCGGTACTCGGCGTTCACCTCGGGCCTGGCCCGCGTGCCCAGCGCGCCGAGAGCGGCCCGGTCGACCTTGCCGTTGGCGCTCAGCGGCAAGGCGTCGAGGACGTGGATGCCGGCCGGCACGGCGTACTCCGGCAGCCGGGCCACCAGCCATTCCCGCAGCTGGGGTACGGACGCGCCGGTCACGGCGTACCCGGCGAGCGAGCGGCCCGTGGCGCCGTCCTCGACGAGCACCACGGCCTGGGACACGGCGGGATGCCCGGCGAGCACCGCGGTCACTTCGTCCACCTCCACGCGGAAGCCGCGGATCTTGACCTGGCCGTCGCGCCGGCCCAGGAACTCGAGGGCACCGTCCGGCCGCCGGCGCGCCAGATCCCCGGTGCGGTACATCCGCGCTCCCGGCCGGACGGCGAAGGGGTTGGCGACGAACCGCGCCGCCGTCTCCGCCGGCCTGCCCGCATAGCCGTGGGCGAGGCCCAGGCCGTCGGTGTACAGCTCCCCGGTCTCGCCGTCGGGCACCGGGCGCAACCGCTCGTCGAGCAGGTGCACGCCGGTGCCGTGGACGGCCCGGCCGATCGGCACCGGGCCGTCCAGCGGCTCGTGGACCGGGTGGCAGCAGGTGAACGTCGTGTTCTCCGTCGGGCCGTAGCCGTTGACCACGACACAGCCGGGAAGCTGCCGCAGCGCGGTGTTCACGTCGGCCGGATCGAGGACGTCCCCGCCCGCCAGCAGGTAACGCAGGTCGCGCAACCGGTCCAGGCCCGCGCCGGCGGCCTCGTGGAACAGCCCGGCGGTCAGCCACAGGACACTGGCGCGCGCGGCCGCCGCATAGTCGAGCAGATCGGCGATCGCGGTGGTTTCCGCGGGGACGACCGCAAGCGTGGCGCCGGTCAGCAGCGCACCCCAGATCTCGAGGGTGGAGGCGTCGAACGCGATGGGCGCGAACTGCAGCCACACGTCGTCCGGCCCGGTTTCGGCGATGGCGGGATCGGCCACGAGCCGCAGGACCGCGCGGTGCGGCACGCGCACGCCCTTCGGCCGGCCCGTCGAGCCCGAGGTGAACGCCACATAGGCGACCCGCTCGGGATCCGCGACGACTGCGGGGGCCGGCGCTCCGGTGGCCTCGGGGGCCTCAGGGGCTGCGGCGACCTCGTCGTCGAGCACCAGCCGGGCCCCGGCGTCGGCGAGCATGCCTTCGCGCACCGCGGCCGGATGGCGGTGGTCGAGACCCAGGTAAGCGGCGCCCACCTTGAGGATCGCCAGCAGGGCGGTGACGGCCTCGGCGGACCGGGCCATCCGCACGCCGACGACGTCGCCTGGGCGGGCTCCCCGGCCTCGCAGCGTGTCCGCGACCCGGTCGGAGGCCGCGTCCAGTTCCGCGTAGGTCAGCCGCACCTCACCCGCGCGCACGGCGACGCGGTCCGGGAACCGCCGGGCGATCACGGCGAACGCGCCGTCGACCGTGCCGGCCTCGACCGGGCTTGTCTTCACCATGGTGTGATCACTCCTTCGCGATCGCCGGGAGCGCTCGCGCGGCCAGCAGGTCGAGCAGACCGGGCGGAGCGCTCAGGAACTCGTAGTGCCCGCCGGGCAGCCGCACCGGCCGGGTGTCCTCGGAGTAGGCACGCCAGTCGCCCAGCAAGGTGAGATCGACCTCGGCGTCGTCGGCCCAGTGCACCACGGTCACCGGGAACGGCACGGGTGTCACGGGCCGGTGGTATCGGCGCGTCGCCGACAGGTCGAGGTGCAGGACCCGCAGCGTGAGGTCCATCAGGTCCGGGTGCGCGGTGCCGCCGCGGGCGACCGCGATCGCCCCGAGCTCGGCGGTCAGCTCGTCGTCGCCGAGGTCCAGGAACCGGTCGTGCGGACAGTGGTGCGGCGGCGCCTGCGCGGACACCACCAGCGCGCTGGGCGTGCGCAGGCCGCGTTCGGTCAGCCGCACCGCCGTCTCGAACGCGGGCAACGCGGCCGCGCAGTGTCCGAACAGGACGAACGGCCGGTCGAAGTAGCCGTGCAGGCCGGCGACGATGGCGTCGGCGAGCCGTTCGTAGGTGCCGAAATGGGGCTCGCGGAGCCGGTTCTCCCGGCCCGGCAGCTGAACCGGGCACACCTCCACCCGTCCGGCGCCGCCGAGCCACCGGGGCCACCGGTTGAACATCGAGGCGCCCACGCCCGAGTACGGCAGGCAGAACACGCGGGCTTCGGCGTCGTCGTCGGGCTTGCGCAGCAGCCACCGCGGGAACTTCAGGGCCGGTGTGCTCATGCCGCCCGCCCGCTCTCCGGCCCGGGGCCGGCCGGCGCGGGGGCCGGCGCGTCCTCGGGCACGGCCTTGACGGCCCGCACCGACGGCAGCACCGCCATGACCACCCCGGCCAGCACGATCAGGACCCCCGCCCCGACCAGGGCCGCCGGCGCACCCACCTGCCCCGAGACCGGGCCGACGATCGCCGCGCCCAGCGGCACGAAGGCCAGTGATCCCAGTGCCTCGTACGACATCACCCGGGACAGCGCCGCCGGGGGAACGTGCTGTTGCAGCGCGGTGTCGACCAGCACCTCGTAGACGTCGATGGCCAGGGCCGCGGCGAACACCGCGGCCGCGACCGCGACCAGCGGGGCACCGGCGGCGAGGGAGAACAGCGACAGCGGGAACAGGACCGTGCTCAGCGCGGCGACGAGAACCGGCCGCCGGGGCCGCAGCCGCATCGCGAGACCGGTGCCCACCACGAACCCGACCGCCTGCACGGCGAGCACGACCCCCCAGCCGGGTGCGCCGCCGAGCGACCGTTCGGCCACTACCGGCCCCAGTACGTAGAAGGCCCCCGCGAGCAGCATGTTCACCAGGGCCATCTGCCCGACCGCGACCCACACCCAGCGGCGGGCGGTGAATTCGCGCCACCCGCCGAGCAACTGGGCGAACAGCGTGCCGGACGGTTCCACCGCCGCGGCGGGCGGAGCCGTCACCCCCAGCAGCAGCACCGCGGAGAGCACGAACGTGGCCGCATCCACCGCCAGCGCGTACCCCGCCCCCACCGTGGCCACCAGCACACCGGAGACGGCTGCGCCGAGGATGCTGCCCCCGCGCATCGACAACTTCAGCAGCGCGTTGGCCGACTGCAGGCTTTCCGCGGGCACGAGTTGCGGGACGACCGAGCGCGACGCCGGCTCGAACAGCGCGGCCGCCGCGCCGCTGAGCGCGGCCAGCCCGGCCAGCAGCAACGGGGTCGCCGCGCCGGCGATCACCACCAACGCAAGCAGGCCGTGGATGACGGCGGCGGCCAGGTCCGCTCCGATCATCACCCGGTAGCGCGGCAGGCGGTCGGCGATCACCCCGCCCACGAGGATGAACACGAGCTGGGCGACCATCCTGGTCGCCAGGACGAGCCCGAGGTCGGTCGCGGTGCCGCCGGGCAGGCCGAGCACCGCGAACGACAGCGCGACCGGCATGATCGCGTTGCCCAGCAGGGACACCACGCGCGCGCAGAGCAGCCGGCGCACCGCGCGGTCCTTGAGGATGGCCAGGTCAGTGCGCAGGCTGGACATCGGTCTCCGTCCCGTCTTCCCGTCCGGTCAGCACGCCGGCCACGACCCGCCCGACGTGGGCGATGGGTTCGGCGTTGCCGAGGGTGATGTGGGCCGCGCGCACGTGGTGGCAGGCCAGCCGCCCGCCGACGTGCGGCCGCCACACCTGCTCGGTCGGGGCGCCCGCCACCCGGTCTTCGGTCGCCAGGAAGAACGTGACGTCCCCGTCGTAGAAGGTCGGCTCGTACCGCCGGACGATGTACCGGTTGTGCGCCATGGTCTTCATCAGCGCGACCACCTCCGGCTCGGTGAGGTTGGCCAGGGCTCCGGTGTCCTGGCGGATGATCTCGACCGCCTTGGCCAGCTCGGCCGACCCTTCCTCGAGCACGATGTCCGGCCGGGTCGGGTCCAGCAGCGAGCGCAGCATGGTGGCGTCGTCGACCCGGAAGTGGTCGGGCATCCCCGGGTAGCAGTCCAGCAGCGCGAGCAGCCCGACCTCGTGTCCCCCGGCGCGCAGCTGCACCGCCATCTCGAAGGCGACCATACCGCCGAGCGACCAGCCCAGCAGGTGGTACGGGCCGCCGGGCTGCACGGCCCGGATCCGGCGCACGTAGTCCGCGGCCATCTCCTCGATCGTCGCGGGCATCTCGTCCGGGTGCAGGAGGCCGTGCGACTGGATCCCGCAGACGGGGAACTCGGCGGGCACGTGCCCCAGCAGCCCGACGTAGCTCCAGCTGATGCCGCCGCCGGGGTGGATGCACCACACCGTCTCCCGCGTGCCGGTCCGGCGCAGCGGCAGCATCACCTCGAGCGAGTCGGCGCTGCTGCCCTGCCCCAGGCGGGGCACCAACGCGGCGACCGTCGGCGCTTCGAACAGGACGCGCATGGCCAGGTCTTCACCGAGCGTCGCCCGCACCCGGCTGATCAGCCGCGCCGCGAGCAGCGAATGGCCGCCGAGGTGGAAGAAGTCGTCGTCGATCCCGACCTCGGGCAGGCCGAGCACCTCCGCGAAGAGCCCGCACAGGACCTCCTCGTGCGGTGTGCGCGGGCCGCGGCCGGTGACCTCGTGCGCCGCGTCCGGGGCCGGCAGCTTCGCCCGGTCCAGCTTCCCGTTGAGCAGCAAGGGGAACTCGGCCAGCGTGGTGAACGTGTGCGGGACCATGTACTCCGGGAGGCGCCGGGTCAGCCAGTCCCGCAGGTCTCCCGGGTCGGGCGCTTCGCCGGACGCGGCCGGTACCACGTACGCGGCGAGCCGCCGGTCACCCGGCCGGTCCTCGCGGACCACGACGGCCGCGGCCGCGATGCCCGGGTACTCCACCAGGACGGTCTCGATCTCGCCCAGCTCCATCCGGAAACCCCGGATCTTGACCTGGTGGTCGGTGCGGCCGGCGAACTCCAGCTCGCCGCCGGGCAGCCAGCGGGCGAGGTCGCCCGTGCGGTACATCCGCGTCCCGTCGGCCGCGAACGGGTCCGCGACGAACCGGGCGGCGGTCAGGCCCGGCTGCCCCAGGTAGCCGCGCCCGACCCCGGTGCCCGACAGGTAGACCTCGCCGGTCACGCCGATCGGCACGGGCCGCAGCGACGTGTCGAGCAGGTGGGCCCTGGTGTTGCGCAGCGGTGTGCCCACCGGGATGCGGCCCGCGAGGTCGGTCCGGCGTACCCGGTGCACGAAGGCCATCATCGTGGTCTCGGTCGGCCCGTACTGGTTGACGACTTCGCAGCCCCAGCCGGTCATCATCCGCTCGGCTTCGTCCGGGCGCAGCACCTCGCCGCCCGTGCCGACGAGCCGGACGGAGGCGAAGTCCGCCGGGTCCGGCTCGTAGGCGAGCAAGGCCTCCAGCAGGGAGTGCACCGCGCACAGCACCACGGTCGGGCGGAACCGCCGGATGGTCGCGGTCACGACGCCGGGGTCACGCTCGCCGTCGGGCGGCAGCAGCACCACCGACCCGCCGATCGACAGCGGCCCGAAGATCTCCCGCACCGGGACCTCGAAGCCCAGCGAGATGACCTGCAGGTTGCGGTCGGCCGGGGTCAGGCCGAACCGGTCGACGACGTCGGACAGCCGGTCCAGGACCCCGCGGTGTTCCAGCAGGACGCACTTGGGCTTGCCGGTCGATCCCGAGGTGTAGACGGCGTAGGCGGTGGAGCCCGCGGGTGCGCTGAGCCGCGGCCGGGCCGTCGACGCCGAGGACACCCGGGGATCGGTGTCGAGCTCGACGACGGCGACGCCGTCCGGCACGCTGACCTCCGCGCACAGCCCGGCTTCGGTCAACACGACCACCGCGCCGCTGTCACGGACCTGGTAGCCACGGCGGTCGGCCGGGTGGCTCGGCTCCAGCGGGGTATACGCCGCCCCGGCCTTCCACGTGCCGAGCACGGCCGCGACGAACCATGGGCTGCGCCCGAGGCACAACGCGACCATGGCCCCGGGACCGGCACCCCGTTCGCGCAGGAGGTTCGCCACGCGGTTGGCGTTGTCCTCCAGGTCCCGGTAGGTCCACTCGGCACCGTCCTGCACCACGGCGACGACGTCCGGGGTCCGGTCGACCTGCCGCTCGACCAGCTCGGCGACGGTCCGCACGTCCGGCGGTCCGGCCTCGGTGGAGTTCCACCGCGACAGCAGCGCCCGTTCCTCGTCGCCGAGCACGTCCAGGGCGCTCAGCCGGGTCTGCGGGGATTCGGCGAACTGGCGCAGCAGCCGGGCCAGGCGGGCGGCGACGAGCTGCCCGCTCGCCTCGTCGAACAAGTCGGTGCTGTAGGTGAGCAGCAGGTGGACACCGAGCGGGACGCCGTCACCGTCACGCCGTTCCTCGAAAGCCACCGACAGATCCATCTTGGCGGCTTCGTTGGGCACGGGCTCGGCGCGCACCGTCAGCCCCGGCCAGCCGTGGCCACCGGTGACCGCGGGCTGGGCGGCGACCATCACCTGCGCGAGCGGGTGCCTGGCCGCGGACCGTGGCGGGTTGAGCATTTCCACGAGCCGCTCGAACGGCAGGTCCTGGTGGTCGTAGGCGGCGAGGTTCGCGGTACGCACCCGGCGGACCAGCTCGGCCGCGCTCGGGTCGCCCTCGGTGCCGACCCGGCTGATCAGCGTGTTGACGAAGAACCCGACCAGCGGGTGCAGCCGCTCGTCGGTCCGGCCCGCGACCGCCACCGCGATCGGCAGGTCGGTACCGGCGCCGAGCCGGGTGAGCAGCGCCGCCACGGCGGCCTGCACCACCATGCCGACCGTGGCGCCACTCGCCGCTGCCAGCGCACCCAACGCCGCGTGCAGGTCCGCGTCGACGTCGACGACGACGTCGCCGCCCGCGAACTCCGTGCGGGCCGGGCGCGGCCGGTCGGTGGGGAGGTCCAGTTCGGCGGGTGCGCCCTCGAGCGCCGCCCGCCAGAACGCGAGCTGCCGGGCCGCGAGACTGTCCGGATCGGTGACGTCGCCCAGCAGACGCTGTTGCCACAGCGTGAAGTCCGCGTACTGAACGGGGAGGTCGGCCCAGTCCGGCACCGCACCTCGGCGGCGGGCGGCGTAGGCGGCCGCCAGGTCGTCGAACAGCGGACCGAGTGACCAGCCGTCGGCGGCGATGTGGTGCACGACGACGACAAGCACGGTGTCCGTGGGGCCGGCGGTGAACGCGGTCGCCCGCACCGGCGGTCCGGTGACGAGGTCGAACGGTTCCGCCGCGGCCGCGCGGAGCCGCTCGCGGAGGTCCGTGTCCCCGATCGGCACGACAGCCAGGCGTGCCCCCTGCCCGGCGGGCAGCACGTGCTGGCTCGGGGTGCCGTCGTGTTCGAGGTAGCCGGTCCGGAGGATTTCGTGGCGGGCGACGACGTCCTCGAACGCGGCGGCGAGCGCCCCGGTGTCCACCGGGCCGGTCAGGTGGAGTGCGTACGGGATGTGGTAGGCGGCCGTGCCGCCGTGCACCTTGTCGAGGAACCAGAGCCGTTGCTGCGCATGGGAAAGCGGAACGGACGCGGGACGCGGCGACCGGACGAGCGGGGGCCGGGTCGTGTCCGGGCGGGCCAGGGCGAGCAGGCCACGCGGGGTGCCCGTGGTGAACACGTCCTGGATGGTGATCTCCAGGCCGAGCACCGCGCGGATGCGGTTGACCAGCCGGATCGCCGAGAGCGAGTGCCCGCCGAGGTCGACGAAGTCCTCGTCCGGGCCGACCACCGCACGCCCCAGCACCTCGGCGAACAGGCCACGCAACAGCTCCAGGTGCGGTGAGCCGGTGTCGGCGCCGGTGACCGGGGCGACACCGGCCTCGGGCGCCGGCAGCGCCGCGCGGTCCAGTTTGCCGTTGACGGTCGTCGGCAGGGCCGCCAGCTCGACCAGCGCCGTGGGCACCAGGTATCCGGGCACCCGCGTGGCGAGCAGGGCGCGCAGGCCGGTCGGGTCCCCGCCCGCAGCGGGCACGAAGTAGCCCACGAGCTCGCCGTCGTGCACGGCGGCCGCGGCCGCGGCGACCGGCGGCAGGGCAGCCAGCGCCGCTTCGACATCACCGAGCTCGACCCGGTGCCCGCGGAGCTTGACCTGGGCGTCGCGGCGACCGCGGTACTCCAGGTCGCCGTCCGGCGTGCGGCGGGCGAGGTCACCGGAGCGGTACCCGCGGACCCCGCCGACCTCGACGAACCGGCGCGCGGTCAGCTCGGGGTCACCGAGGTAGCCGAGGGCCACCCGCGGTCCGGTGACGACCAGCTCGCCTTCCGCACCATCCGGTGTGGGCGCGAGGTCATCGCCGACGAGCAGGATGTCCCCGCCCGGCAACGAGGTTCCGATCGGCCCGCGGCCCGCCGAGACGTCGGCGGCGGTGATGCGCCGGTACGTCGCGTGCACCGTGGCCTCGGTGAGGCCGTACATGTTCACCAGCGCGGGCTCGTCGTCGCGGTACTTGGCCAGCCAGGGCGCCAGGTCGGCGGGCCGCAGGGCCTCGCCGCCGAAGACGACCCAGCGCAGGGGCAACCGGTCGCCGTGGTGCTGTTCCACGGCGGCGAGCCCGGCGAACGCGGTCGGCGTCTGGTTGAGCACGGTGACGCGCTCTTCGCTCAGCAGCGCCCGCACCGCGCCCGGGTCGCGGGCCACCTCGGCGTCCACGACGACCAGCCGCGCGCCGTGCAGGAGCGCGCCCCACATCTCCCAGACGGAGAAGTCGAACGCGAACGAGTGGAACATCGTCCACACGTCGTCGTGGCCGAAGTCGAACAGCTCGGCGGTGTCGCGGAAGAGGCTGAGCACGTTCGCGTGGGTGACCTGGACACCCGAAGGCGTGCCGGTGGTGCCCGACGTGAAGATCACGTAGGCGCGTTCGTCCGGCTCCACGCCGACGGGATCGCCGGCCAGGCCCGTGCCGCTCGCCCCGGGGATCACCGTCGCGACGCCGTCAGGCACGTTGTCCGCGAGCTCGGCGGTGGTGATCACCGCCGCCGGACCGGCTTCGGCGAACATCGCGTGCACTCTGGCCTCGGGCGTCGCCGGATCGACGGGAACGTAGCAGGCGCCCGCGCGCAGCACCGCGAGCGCCGCGACGACCTGACCGGCCGAGCGGGGCAGGAGGATCGCCACCGGCCTGCCTGCCGGCCGGACGGCCCACACCGCGGCGGCGAGCTCCCGGCTTGCGACGTCGAGTTCGGCGTAGCTCAGGTCGTCTCCGCCGGCGGTCACCGCGATCCGGTCCGGATACCGGCGTACCGATTCGTCGAACGCGTCGATCAGCGTCCCGGCCGCCCACCACCGGCCGTGCCGTGCCGCCGCGCCCGGCTGGGAGTCGACCAAGCTCACCGCGCACCATCTCCTCGTCGGACTCGGCCCCATGGGCCCCCACGAGCTTGGCGATCCACCGCCGTGCGTGTCTTCGTGCCGGAGGCGGACCCCGGCGGCCGCCCTCGGCCCGGGGTGGAGGCCGTCATCCCGAAATGGAGACCACGGCCGTCGCCGGGTGATTGCCGGGCCCGCGGCGGCGGTGCTGGGGTGTTCAGGGCGCCGTGACCACCGCGGCCGCGTACTGGAGGTGCTGACCCGGATGGCGGGAACGACGCTGGCGGAGAAGATCTGGCGCGAGCACGTGGTGCGGCACGGCGCCGATGGCGAGGACCTCCTTTACGTCGACATGCAGCTGCTCCACGAGGTGAACACCCCGCAGGCGTTCGACGCGCTGCGCGCCGCGGGCCGCCGGGTACGCAGGCCCGACCTGACGGTGGGCACCGAGGACCACAGCACCCCGACCCGTGCGGTCGACGCGTTCGACCCCGACCCCGGACGGCGCCTGCAGCGCACGCTCATGCGGGACAACTGCGCCGAGTTCGGCATCCCGTTCTTCCCGCTGGGCCGGCTCGGCCAGGGCATCTACGCGGTGATCGGCCCGGAGCTGGGCCTCGTCCACCCGGGGATGACGATCGTGTGCTGCGACTCCCACGCGACCACGCTCGGTGCGTTCGGGGCCATATCCTTCGGCATCGGCACCAGCCAGGTCGAACACGTCCTCGCCACCCAGACCCTGGTCAAGCGCCGTCCGCGTGATCTCGCGGTCGACATCACCGGCACGCTGCCGCCGGGTGTCACCGCCAAGGACATGGTGCTCGCCCTGATCGCCAAGGCAGGTACCTCGTGCGGGCAAGGCCACATCGCCGAGTACCGCGGCGAAGCGGTCCGCGCGCTGTCCATGGAAGCCCGCATGACGCTGTGCAACATGTCGGTGGAGATGGGATCCGCGGCGGGCATGGTCGCCCCCGACGACGTCACCTTCGCGTACCTGCGCGACCCGGCCGAGGAGGCGGTGACGTACTGGCGAACGCTGCGCACCGACGACGACGCGGTGTTCGACAAGCACCTGCACCTGGACGTGTCGGACCTGACGCCGCACGTGTCCTGGGGCACCAATCCGGGTCAGAGCGCGCCGCTGTCCACGCGGGTGCCGGCGCCGGACAGCTTCGCCGATCCGGTGCTGCGGCTGGCCGCCGAGAGAGCGCTGGAGTACATGGACCTCAAGCCGGGGACACCGATGCGCGACGTGGCGGTGGACGTGGTGTTCCTCGGGTCGTGCACCAACGGCCGCATCGAGGACCTGCGTGCCGCGGCGGAGGTCCTCGCCGGCAGGCGTGTGTGTGACGGCGTGCGGATGGTCGTGGTGCCCGGGTCGGCCCGGGTTCGTGCGCAGGCCGTGGCCGAAGGACTGGACCGGGTGTTCACCGAGGCGGGCGCGGAGTTCCGGGCGGCGGCGGGCTGCTCGATGTGCGTCTCGCTCGGCGAAGACCGGATCGCGCCCGGCCTGCGTACCGCGTCCACGAGCAACCGCAACTTCGAGGGCAGGCAGGGGCCCGGCGCGCGGACGCACCTGGTGTCGCCGCCGGTGGCCGCCGCCACCGCCGTGACCGGCAGGCTCACCGCCCCGTCCGACCTGTGACCGACGAACCGCGGGAGACGCCGATGCGGCCCTTCACCGTCCACACCGGATCCGCCGCGCCACTGCGGCGCAGTGACGTGGACACCGACCAGATCATCCCGGGGCGGTTCTGCGCCACGCACGGCCGCACCGGCTACGCCGACGGGTTGTTCGGCGACTGGCGCGCCGATCCCGGGTTCGTGCTGAACCGGCCGCCGCACCAGGGTGCGACGATCCTGGTGGCCGGCGAGAACTTCGGCACCGGCTCGTCCCGTGAGCACGCGGTGTGGGCGTTGCAGGACTACGGCTTCCGGGTGGTCCTGGCGCCGCGGTTCGCCGACATCTTCCGGGCGAACTCGCTGATGGGCGGGTTGCTGACGGTCACGCTGCCGCAGGCGACCGTCGACGAACTGTGGGACCTGCTCGACGCGCTCCCCGACACGGTGATCACCGTCGACCTGGAACAGATGTCCGTGCGGTGGCGTGCTCGCGTGGAGCCGTTCAGCCTCGACGGCGACACGCGGGCCCGGTTGCTTTCCGGCGCGTCGCCGATCGACTCGACCCTGCGCTTCGCGCGGGACATCGAGGACTACGAGCAACGCAGGCGCCCACACCTGCCGGTGTCCACCGACGCCCGCGTCAGCCCGCTGTGACCCCCCGGCCGGCTGCCCGCTGCGCGGAGATCGGGTCTTCCCCCACCGTCGCGCTCAACGACCTGGTGCGCGACCTCCGGGCGCGGGGTGTCGACGTGCTCGACGTCGGCGGCGGCGATCCGGACTTCGACGCGCCCGCCCACGTGCTCGAGGCCACCGCCCGTTCGGTCCTGGACGGCTTCACCCACTACACCCCGAGCCGGGGCACCCCGGCGCTGCGTGCCGCGATCGCCGGGAAACTCGCCGCGGACAACGGGATCGACGTGGACCCCGACCACGAGGTACTGGTGACCCCGTCGGCCAAGCACGCCTTGTTCGTCGCACTGATGGCCGTGCTCGATCCGGGCGACGAGGTACTGCTGCCCACGCCGAGCTGGGTGAGCTACCAGGCGATGGCCCGGCTGGCGGGCGCGACCCCGGTACCGGTTCCCCTGGCGGCGTCCGAGGGGTTCCGGATCACCGCCGACCGGCTGACCGGCGCCCTCACCCCCCGCACCAGGGCGGTGGTGATCAACACCCCGAACAACCCGACCGGGCACGTCGTCGGCGAGCGCGAAGCCGAAGAGCTCGTCGCGTTCGCCGGCCGCCACGACCTCGTCGTGGTCGTCGACGAAATCTACGAGAAGATCGTGCTGGGCGGCGCGAAACACCTCAGCGTGGCCGGCTTGCCGGGTGCGGCGGAGCGCACGATCACGGTGAACGGCCTCTCCAAGGCGTACGCGATGCCGGGCTGGCGCCTGGGTTACGCGGCCGGCCCGGCCGATCTGGTGGCGGCGATGCTGACCGTGCACCAGCACACCGTGGCGTGCGCCGGATCGTTCGCCCAGCAGGGTGCCGTCGCCGCTCTGACCGGACCGCAGGACGCGGTCACTGCCATGACCGCGGAGTACGCCGCGCGGGCGGAGACGGTGGTCGCCGCGCTCAACGACATCCCGGCCATAACCTGCGGCCGCGTCGACGGCGCCTTCTACGCCTTTCCCGACATCTCCGCCACGGTGACCCCCGACTGCCGCGAGTTCGCGCGGCGGCTGCTCGCCGAGGAGTCGGTCGCGGTGACGCCCGGGGTCGCTTTCGGACCCGGTGGGCACGGCCGCATCCGGATCTCGCTCACCTCGTCCCGTTCCGTGCTGACCGAGGTCGTCGACCGCATCGCCCGGGTCGCCCGGCGCTGATCGGCACGCTTCGGTTCGGCGCCGACGTCGCCGGCCCCCTCGCGCCGGTCGGTGCCGAGCCTGGCCGGACGGTAGCCGGCCGGACGTCGTCCATGCGTGTACCGCATCGATTGATCGGATGCCGGTGTTGGACCGCGGTCCGGGTCGCGGGGTCGCCAACGTCGTCCGCCTGGCCGCCACCTCACCCCGCCGCCACGCGCTGAACCTGTGGCTGTGGCAACGGATCATGCGCACCAGGGCCGCCCGGGACGAGGTGCTGCCCCTGCTCGACGCGGTGTTCGACCCCCGGCGGGACAACACCGCCGCCCGCAGGCGGACGGTCGGCCACCTGCTGCGTCCGTGACCGCCTCGGTGCCGGGATGATCACCTGATCCGGAGCGAGTGAACGGCCCCTGGGCGCGAACCCGGTCGTCAGCGCAGGGACGGCAATCCGGCGGCCAAGGCGGCCAGCGCACGCTTCAGCGTCGGGACAAAAGGCACGCACGCCGCGGCGAGGTCCGGGTTCTGGGCGTAGACCTCGAGCAGCGTCGGCGGCGGGTTCGCGGCCGGGTAGAGCATCCCGGCCAAGCCGCAGGCCGCCGCGACCAGCTCGAATCCTTCGCCCTCGGTCAGGTCCGGGCGCGCCTGGGCGACCGCCACACTGAGGTCGGCGATGGTGCCCAGCACCACTCGCTTGAAGTCGCGGGCGGCCGGGACCGAGACGTTGTGCTCCAGAGACGTCGCGGTGTGGCCCAGCAGGTCGCAGAACAGAGTCCGTACGGCGAGCGTCTCGGCCAGTACGTCGACGACGTCGTTCCCGGCCGCGAACCGGCGGGCGACCTCGTCCGCCCAGTCGCGCCAGCACGCGGCAGAGCGGCGCTGGATGAAGGCCGCCTGCGGAGCCCAGTTCTGCGAGGTGCGCGTCGACCCGGACACCGGCGAGGTGCGGGTGTCACGGTGGGTCGTGGTGTTCGACGTCGGCCGGGTGATCAACGCGAAGACCGCGTCGAGCCAGCTGCGCGGCGGGATCGTGATGGGCATCGGCATGGCACTGGCCGAGGAGACCCTGATCGACCCGCGCACGGGACGGATCATGAACCCGAGCCTCGCCGAGTACCACGTCCCGGTGCACGCCGACATCCCGCCGATCGACGTCGGCTACCTCGACGACCCGGACCCGACGATGCCGCTCGGCCTGATCGGCGTGGGCGAGGTGGGCATCACCGGTGTCGCGGGAGCGATCGCGAACGCGGTCCACCACGCGACCGGCAAGCGGATCTACGACCTGCCCATCACCCTCGACAAGCTGTTGTGAGACCCGCGGCCGGTGCTCGCTGGACCGGGTTCCGGTTGACGGCGGCCGGAGCTTCCTCCGTGGTCCTTCTCGGTGGCGACGGCGGCGGCGGACAGCTGCGCCTGATGCTGCTGGCGAGTCGGAGTCCGGGAAGACGACGCGGTCACAGCGGGCCACGGCGGTTCGGCGTCGCCACCTCCCCATGGCTGCGAACCGCCGAACCGCCGGCCAGTGCCCCCGCGATCACCGGCGCATCGTCCCCGACTGGGCGACGACCGCCACACTTCACCACGCCCAAGGCCGAGGACGGCCGGATCCTGGACATACCTGGACGCTCCCGGACACCGGCCCCCTCAGCGGCGTCTGGACGGCAACGACGTCAAAACCGCGTCAGCGCGCTCGACACCCAGCCGGCAGCCCGCTTGTCCGTGCAGGACTCGAGCCTGCTCGGCGTGGGCACGCGCCGCCCCGCATTCGCCGCGTTCGACCTCGACGGCGGCCATCGCGAGCAGACTGTCGGCCCGGATCAGGCCGTGGCCGGTCTCCTCGCTGAGGACCAGGGCTCGACCGGCCCGGTCGTAGGCCTCGTCGAATCTCCCCTGCCGCAGGTGCACCGCGGACAGGGCGACCAGTGCGTCCCCGCGGCCACGCGGGTGGCCCGCCTCGACGGAAAGGTCCAGTGCCGACTCGAGCGCCGTGCGGGCCTCGTCGATCCGGCCGAGCTCCACCATGACCGTGCCGAGAACGTGGTGCGCGCCCGCCTGCGTCCGTCGCATGCCGAGCCGGGTCGCTTTGGCCAGGGCGTCACGAGCGGTCGCCAGCGCCTCCTCGTACTCGCCGAGGTCGCGCAACGCTCCCGCGAGGTTGGCGAGCACGCTGGCCTCGTCCGCGTGCTCCCCGGCCGACCGGCACAGCTCGAGACCGGTCCGGTAGTGCTCGACGGCGCGCTCCAGGTCACCGAGCGCCTGGACGGGTCGGCCCGCGTGACTTTCGGCGAGCTGCAGCCCGGCGAGGTAACCCTGCCGAGCCGCCGTCTCGATCGCCTTGGTCTGGAGGTCGTAGGCACCGGCCAGTTCCCCCAGTTCCCAGAGGACGTCGCCGAGCACGACGAGGTTCGGGACGGATGCTGCCCCGTCCTGCGCCGTCTCCAGCTCCAGAGCCCGTCGGTAGTACCCGGCGGCGTCGTGGAGCCGGCCGATCGAGATCGACATGCGGCCCAGATCGCTCAGGACGATCCTCCGCAGGTCCGGCGCCTCGAGCTCGTCAGCCAGTTTCACGGCTTCGTCGAGGTGGCGGAACGCTTCGGCGTGGTCCGATCTGCTCCAGTGCGCACTGCTGAGCACCCGCAGGCACAGCACCTGCCCGGCCGCGTCCCCGGCGACGCGTACCGCGGCGAACGCGGCTTCGCTGACCGGCAGCCACTCCGCGGAACGATGCCGTTCGAACTCGAAGTGCAGGGCGACGCACAGCTGAGCCGCCAGCGCATGCAAGCCCGCCGCAGCGGCCTGCCGGGTCAGTGTGGACAGCGTGGCGAATTCGACGTCGAACCAGGTCAGCGCCTCGTCAGCGGTCGCGAACGACGCACCGCCGGATCGGGCGCACGCATACTTCTCCCGGTACGGACGTGGGTGCCTCAGCTGCGCTGCCTCGGTCGCGAGCCCTGCGTAGTGGGCAATCAGCCGCTGCAGCGCCGAGTCACGCACATCGTCGGCGTCCTCCGCCAGGCAACGGCGCTTGGCCCACGAATGCAGCAAGGCGTGCTGGCTGTACCGCGCCGGCGTCCGCTCGAAGAGGAGGTGCATGTCGAGCAGGGTGCCGACGACCGGAACCAGCGACTCCGGCTCCACCTCGGCCGCGGCCGCCAGCGCCGGCAAGGCGATCCCGTCGACCGGGAACAGCCCGAGGAGCCGGAACACCCGTTGTGCCGGGGAGTTCAGCGCCCGGTAGGACAACGCCACCGCGTTCTGCACCGCGGTCTCCCGGTCGACCGCCGCATCGAGCACCGCGAGCGGATCAGCCGAACGAAGCTCCTCGACCATCGCGGAGAGCCGCAGGCCCGGCCGGACCCGGGCGTTCGCCGCGGCGATCCGCAGCGCGAGCGGGAGACGTCCGCAGACTTCGGCCAGCTCCGCGGCCGCCGCCGGGTCGGCGTCGACCCGATCCGGCCCGGCGGCGTGCCGGACCAGGGCGACGGCGTCGTCCGGCCCGAGCGGCCCCAGCTCCCATGGGACAGCTCCTTCCCTGGCGACCAGGCCGACCAGTCTCGTGCGACTGGTGATCAGGACAGCGCAGCTCGGCGAGCCGGGCAACAACGGGCGCACCTGCTCGGCACTACTCGCGTCATCGAGCACCACCACCATGCGACGTCCGGCGACCGCGGACCGGAAGCACGCGGCGAGCCGGTCGACTTCCCTCGGTGTCTCACGCTCAGCCATCCCCAAGGCGCGCAAGAACCCGGACAGCACGTCGACCGGATCGGCCGGAGGAGCTTCGGCGAACCCCCGCAGGTTCACGAACAACTGGCCATCGGGAAAGCGATCGACGGCCCGGTGCGCCCACCGGATCGCCAGCGCCGACTTGCCGACCCCGGGCATCCCGGTGACGAGCGCAACCCGAGTGCCCGGCGAGCCGCTCGACAGCTCGTCGAGTGCGGCCAGATCCCGCTCGCGTCCCACGAACCCGGCGACGCCGAGGGGCAGCTGCCGGGGAACCGCCGGCGGATCGGCCGCATGCTTCTCCGTGTGGAGGTGGGCGGCCACGCGGAACCAGGCTTCGTTCCAGCTCGCCCACGCCGTGCGCGGCACACCCAAGGCGATGACGATCCGGTCGAACACGTCGGACGGCGGGTGGATCTTGCCGGACACATAGGCGTGCACGGTCGAGCGCGGCACATCCACCAAACCGGCGAGCTCGGTCAAGCTCACTCGCGCCTTCCCAGTGCCGCGGGCCGCCAGCCGGCGCAGCAGATCGACCTCGCGAACGAACCCCGCGACGTCAGTGATCCCGGCCGGATCCGGCCCTCCGACATCGCCACCCACCAGCGTCACGCCTCCCAGAACCCGGACATCGTCTGCCCGATCCAACCGCACCAGGAGCGAGAGGTCAGGAACAGACCTTCTGTTCGCCGCCAGGCAGGTCGCCGTCGTACACCATGCCGTCGATGTTCACCCACCCGGAGATGTACGCGCAGTGGATCTCGGTGCCGCCCACGTAGATGGCCCCGGCGTACCTGTCGTAGTTGCCGAGGTCGTACCACCCCGTCTTCCAGTCCTCACGGCGGATGTAGACCGCCATCGCGTGCCGGCCGTCCTGGACGTCGTAGGTCATCGCGCACAACGTGCCGCTGCCCTCGGCGGACCGCCAGATGTCGATGTACGCGTGGCCGTTCCCCAGCGGGATGGAGTCGTACCGGCTGCCCTTGCAGTACGAGAACGGGCCCGCGTACCCGGGCGGTGCGTCGGCCGGGTTGGTCGCCGCCGCGACGCCCGCCCCGCTGACCATGGAGATCGCGGCGATCCCGCACACCGTGGCGGCCCTGAACCGGGTCACCGTCCTGCTGAACCTGCTCATGTGCATTCCTCTCGTTCGGGTACCTGTCACTGGACTCGGGTGCCGGTCAGCAGTCATTGCCGTGGCCCGGTTCGAAGCCCGGCAAGTACTTCACGCTCGGAACGGGAGATGGTTTATCCGAGAGCGCGGCCTCACCCGATCGGACTAACGCCCCAGCGGCAGCGCGCGAACCCTGGTGCCCGCTCCGTCCGTTTCGGACCGCGGCTGTGGAACGCTGGGCAGGTGACGGAAGACCTGAGGTGGCTGCCGCCGGACGAGGCAGTCGACGACGGCACCGTGGACTTGGCCGCCCAGACTCGCAAACTGCCCGCCCTTGGCCGGCGCGCGCTGGTCCTCACGGTGCTCTGGCTGGTGGTCGCCGGCGGCGTGTTCGCCGGCCTGATCGCGTTCGAGCGCCCTTCCGCGGACCTGCTGCGCAACGGTGTCCGCGTGACCGGGACGGTACTGCAGGCCGAAGACCGCCCGAGGGCGATCCACGTCTCCTACGACGTGCAGGGCGACCTGCGGTTCGCCACCATCGCCGTGAACTCGGGACGGCGCTACACCGAGGGCGGGACGGTCACGGTGATCTACGACCCCGCGAACCCGGCCCGGGTGCGCACGCCGCTGGAAGACGGCATGGACCATCGCGGGTCCGTCTTCTTCTGGATTCTCGCCTTGTGCGCGTTGACGGCCGCCGCCTTGAGCCTGGTCGCTTCGATCCGGTGGCGACGGCGGCACCGGGCAGTGCTGCGAACCGGCTGGCGGCCGGCCTCGATCACCGTGCAGCCCGACTATCCGATCCGCACGGGCAGGCACCTGCCGGACATACTCGTCGAATACCGCGACGGAAGCCGGGCCGAGCTGCGAGCCTCCATGTCGAGCCACGGCAGCACGTCGCTGCGACACCAACCCGGACGGCCGGCGTGGGTGGGCGGCTCGGGCAAGGACATGGTCGTCATCTTCCCGACCGGCCGCCGGCGGCACCGGCCGTACGCGGTGCCGGCTTTCGGGCGGAAGCCCCGCGCCGACCCCGCCTGACGCGCACGAGTCCGATCGAGTCGCCCACCCGGTGCGGGCACGCCCGCGGTCCAGCACCCGGTACCTGGCCGCGCCCGAACGCTGGACCGAGCGCGGCCAGATCACGGCCGCAGCAGTTCACCCATGTCGAAGTCGCAATAGTGATCCAGCAGGAGACGGCTGCCGCTCTCGAACTCGACCTCGCACAGTGCGAGAAACGGCCCGTAGGCCTCAGTGACGACGCCGAATCGCCCGTCCTTGCCTCGCTGCCCCGGGAAGACCTTGTTCCCCCAGTACTTGCCGAAGAAGAAGGATGCGGACCGGACTTTATCGGTTGCGCCTTTGCCTGCGGTCACCCGGATGACGACGGAATAGGCCTGCCCTGGTGCCGTGGCGGGATTGAGCACGTGTGTCAGGAAGTGATCGTGCTGGCTCGCTTTTCGCGCCGAACGGTAGTCACGCAGAATCCGCGGGTCCACCGCGGACATCGGTTCGGTGAGGCGTGCGATCGCCACCGGGACGACGCCGAGTGTCCTGCCGAGGCCTTGACGTGTCTCCACGCTGATCGGCCGATCACCCGGCTTTTCGGCCGGCGAGGTCTGCGGCGGCTCGGGCTCCGCACTCGCTTTGACCGGCGGGGCCCAAGCCAGGCCTTCGGTGTCCGCGTGACTGCGGCCGAACTCCGCGCCCCCGGCCTTGAACGAGTCGAACCGGATACCGAGTATCGCGAGCACCGCCGCGACTGCCCCGACGGCCACCAGAAGCGCAGCGAAGGTGGCGAGGTCATTGTCGACGGTGACGATGCATCCCGACACGGCATTCGGACATTGTTGCAGCGCGACGTCGTGATCGGGCGGCTTGATGACGAGGCCCACGGCGACGACCAGCAGGACGGCTCCCGCCGTACCCGCGAGAGCCCGCTCGATCCAGTTGAGTCGCCGGTCCTGCTTGGGTTGAACACGCTGCTTGAACATGGCGTCATCTTTCGTCTCGGATCTCACCGGCGAGCCGTATCCGGATTCGGCCGACCAGGCAGATGAGCGTGCGACGAGCTACCAATACATGACCGAAGTGTTGCCCGAGTTCCACGCGTAATAGAGCCGCGCCCGGACGACGTACTCGTGGCCTTGAAACAGCTTCGCCTCGATCAGTGCGTTGCGGTCTTCGCCGCTGTCGTCGTCCGCGGCGAGCTGGCGCAGTTCACCGTCGATGCTCTCGAACAGGACGAGGACCATGTCCGAATCACCGAACGTCCCTACCTTGTAGTCGCGCGTCTCGGCCGGTTGTAGCGTGTAGTCCACCTGCTCGCCCGGGCGCAACGTCACCGCGCTGGAAGCGAACGGCTTCAGCACCGTGGGTTTCGCGGAACCGGACGGCGGATACCATTTGCGCACGTATTCCTTGTCGGTGTCGGACAGCGTGCCCGGCGGATCGATCCCGTTGTCGTGGAACTTCACCGGTTCCTTGACCAGGCCCGCCGGGAAGCCGTACTCCATGATGGAATCGGGGTCCCAGCCGGAGCCGGTGACCTCGGCGGCCGACACCTTGCGCAGGACGTTCTGGAAGGTGACGTCCCGCGGCCAGTTGTTCGGCGGTGCGCCGAGGTACGCGTAGACCTTCTCCTCGTCCCAGACGATGCCGGCATACGGGTTCTGGTGCTCGTGCGGCAGCCCGATGGTGTGGCCGATCTCGTGCAGAGCCGTGGTCGTCCCGTAGTCGTTCGCGGTGAGGTCCCAGCCGAAGTTCATCGTCCGATCGTTGGCGCCGGCCTGCAGGATGTCCCGGCCCACGTACGACCACGAGCCGTCGGATTGGTCGAAGCCGATGCGGATTTCCGCTTCGGACCGTTCGTGCACCTCGGTGAAGTGGAGGCCGATCCCGAGGCCCGTCCAGGTTTGGAACGCCGCGCGAACCACAGCGGCCTGCGCGTCGGGCACTCGCCACGCCGGCGGGCAGCCATCGTCGGTGCTGCCGAAGAAGTAGTACCGCAGCGTGGTGTTGTTGACCCACTTGGTCTTGCCTCGGAGTATCGCGTTCGCCCGCTGGGTGCTGATACCCGGCGGCAGGACGATCTCGCGTTGTGGAGGCAGGGCGCAATACTGATAATCGGGCATCATGGCTCCTTCGGACGCGCCGGGGCGAGAGGTCTTGGTGAGTCGCCGGGAACCGGGAGTCCATTACCGGATGGTCGCCGATTCACTCGTTCGGCTGGATTGCCCGGGAATCTGCGTCCGAAAATTTCTGGCCGATTCAAGGTGCCGGACCGGCGGCTATTGCCTTCCTGCCCCTGCCCGTAACGGCCGGGTACGCCTCGAACTCGGAAAACCCGACGTTCCTGCTGGTTTCCGTGCCGACGGCCGAGGACTTCACCCACGTCACCGACCGAGGTGCGAACGCGATCACCTTGCCGGTCCCCGCTGTTGTCCAACGCGGACACCGGTACCGTGCTGGCCGGCCCGCGGGTCAGGATCCCGGTCACCACGGCGAGGACGTTGTCGCACCCGGCGAAGTCCTCGGTGGCGGCGGGCAGCCGACGGGGAACCGGGCCCCGCGGCGTCACGGGCTCCGAGGTGTCACGCTCGGGTTCCGGCGGGCGGCGGGCTGGAGACCCCACTCGGGCACGGACCACGCCACAGCGCGACCGCCGCGCGCAACGTCGTCGCTGCCCGCGCCGCCCGGCCCTACGGAATTCGACTTCGACGACGTGTTCACGCTCTCCGAGGAGCGCCCTGATGCTCAGCCAGCAGCGTTCCACTACCTGGCGGAGCTCACCACAATTCATCGGGCGATCACGGGGAAAACGGCGGCATGGCCCTGCGTGTTTCGGAGCGTTTTTGGGATGGAACAGACCCCCCGCGAATGCGTGTTTTAAACATACGCGCCGTATATGGCGTTATACAGTAAAGGGGGCTGTTGCCGAGGATGGCGATCCAGTCCCGCGACCGTGATCGCCGCCAGGCAACCGACGGACCCTCCCCCGTCACCGCAGGGGGCGGGTCCGTCGGTTGCCTCACTCCCCCGCCACGACACCGGTACAGGGTGATCAGGGGCACTCCCCACGCTTCACCGCCCGTATCAGGCGACGGAGTCCGAACCAGGAACACATCGGCCATCCCGTCGGATCGCCGTCAACCCACGTTGACTCTCCCGCCCGTGGGCGATTGAGGCTTCCCCCAGGTCAGCCGACTGGACCGCCTGCTCCAGCACTTTCCGGTCGTCAAGAAGTGCCCTCTGGAGCCAGGTCGGCGATCTTCTGCGCTGACCAGTGCCCCTGCACCCCGGGCAGAGGCGCCAGGTATTCGGCGATCTTCGGATAAGACCAGCCGTACGCCTCCCGCAATCCGCCCACCAGCATCGCCAGGTAGGCAGCCGACGGTGGGTTCTTCTCGATGTCCGACGCCGACCACGGTGCCGTGAACGTCAGGACGGGGAAGCCGTCGAGATCGCCGAGGTGCAGCAAGGTCTCGTAGCGACCCGGCCCGAGCTGGTCGCGGCCCGTCCGCAGCACGGTCGTCAAATCCAGGTCGGCCCCGGGCTCGCGGTACATCTCCTGCTCGGCGATGTCGGCGAACTGCCCGGAGGTCACCAGGTACGACCGCATCGCCGCCCGGCCCGGCAGCTCCGGGTCGAAGAACGCCCGGCCACCGGTCCAGACCGGCGACTCGGTGGCGAAGTAGACCCCGCCGGGGAACTCGCTCGCCACGATGCGCCGCGCCGGGCTGCGGTCACGACATCCGACGTAGGAACGCTGGGCGCCCAGCGGGGTTCCTCCTTCGAGGTAACACCGCAACCGCGCGGAGTACAGGTTGGATCCGTAACTGGCGTACCAGACCAACGGCGGCGGCGTACCCATGGCACCACGGTATCGCCCGTGGCCGGCGCCGCGAGTTCGTGCGGGCTGATCCACAGAGCAACCAATCCTGCCCTTCGGGCGTGTACGTCGTGCACGCAACAAGGGGAGAGCCAGCATGACCTTACGAAGATCACTGACGTTGCTCGGCGTCACGCTCGCCATTGCGCTCACCGGCACCGATGGCGCGATGGCCGCAGCGGAAACCGCTGGGCAACCGCGTTCCGAGGTGACGCTGTCCGCGACGTCCTGGGGTTACGTCGACTCGGCGGCACCGACCACCACCTACTTCAAGCCATCCGGCAACCTGCCGATCGGCACCTGGGACACCACACCGCACCGCCAACGCTCCTACGTGGATTTCGACCTGAGCTCGTTGCGGGGTGCGCCGTTCACGACGGTGCTGCTGTCGGCCGGCGAGACGCACTACGCCAGCTGCGACGGCCGCGCCACCGAGGTGTGGCGGACCTCCGCCTACACCAAGCAGTCGACCTGGCAGAACCGCCCAGCGGAGAAGACCCGGGTGGCGTCCAGGGGCGCCGACGGCACTTGCATCGACAACGACGCCACCTTCGACGTCACCACCGCGGTGCGGGACGCCGTCGGCCACAAGGATCGTCACCTCACGCTGGCCTTCCGCGTCGCCGAGGCCCACGAAGCGGACCCGGCGTTCTACCGGCTGATCGAGGCTCCGGTGACGCTGCGGGTGGTCAACAACGCGCCGCCCGCGAAGCCGACCGACCTCCGCTCCAATGACGCACCCTGTGCCAAGGACGGCACCGGAGCATTGGCGAGCGGCCAGCTGAAGCTGAGCGCGCAGGTGTCCGACCCGAACGGCGACTTCACGTCCGGGCGGTTCACGTGGTGGCCGGTGGCGGCCCCGTCGCAACGGCACACGGGTGCCGGGTCGGGCAATCCCGCCGCGGCGTACCCGGACACCTCGGAACTCGCCGACGGCACCTACGCGTGGGAGGTGTACGCACAGGACAGCTGGGGTGCGAAGTCGTCCACGGCGGGCCCGTGCCGGTTCACCGTCGACCGCACGGATCCGAAGGCGCCTGCCGTTGTCTCCGCGACGTACCCGGCGGGTGCCGAGGGCGGCGGGATCGGCGTGGCGGGCGAGTTCAAGTTCTCCCCCAACGGTTCCACCGACGTCGCGCGGTACGACTACAACTTCGGTGCGAACACGCAGGAGATCGCCGCGGGCCCCGACGGCACGGCCACCGTGAGCTTCACGCCGGCGGCCACCGGCTGGCAGTCGGTGGTCGTGCGGGCGTGGGACCGGGCGGGCAACCTCTCGCTCAGCACCTACTACTCGTTCATCGTCAAGGAGACGCGGCCGACGGTCACGTCCGACCGCTACCCGCCGCAGGGCGGCCCGGACGGCGGCATCGGCGTGCCGGGCGTGTTCCGGTTCGCGCCGGGGATGCCGAACGTCGTGGCGTACGGCTACCGGCTGGACGGCGGTGCGTCCGCCACGGTCACGGCCGGCCAGGACGGCGTCGCCGAGGTGACGATCACGCCGGCCACCGGCGGTGATCACGTGCTGTTCGTGCGCAGCACCGACGCCTCGGGCGTGCCATCGCCGGAACGGGAGTACCGGTTCCTCGTCGATGCGTCACCGGTGGTGAGCGGGCCCGGGAACGTCGACCTGGGCACCTCGGCCACGTACACGGCAACCCCGAGAATGCCGCACGTCGTCGAGTACGACTACTGGTTCGCGAGTGCCGAGAGTACGAAGTGGACGGTCAAGGCGAACGCAGACGGAACCGCCGCGCTGCCGGTCGAGTTCACCTCGGCCGACCAGTACCTGCTGCGGGTCCAGGCCCGCGACGCGTCCGGCGGGCTGTCCCCGGTGGCGGAGAAACGGTTGTCGCTCAACACCTGGCGACCGGAGATCGGTTACCAGGGCGACATCGGGACGGAGGGCAGAGCCGCCACGTTCACGTTCACCACCCCGATGCCGGGCGCCGTGGAGTTCGAGTACTGGCTGACGGCGGACCCGGCGACCAGGTGGACCGTGCCGGTCAGCGGGAACACCGCGACGGTGAGCTACACCCCACCGAAGATCGGCGACTACGAGATGCTGGTGCGTGCGAAGAACGCGGCGGGCGTGTGGTCGGCAACGGACAACATCACGTGGACGGTGACGAACGGTCCGACGGTGACCTCGAAGGAGTTCCAGGCGAACGGTCGGGTATTCCCCGGCACCTTCACGTTCGAAGCCCGTCAGCCGGGCGCGGCGGTGTTCGAGTACTCGTTCGACTGGGGTCCGTTCCAGCAGGTGGCCGCTCAGGACGGGCGCTCCGTGCTGGCGTGGACTCCCCCGCTGCCGCCGGACGGCTCGGCCTACCACAACCTGCGGGTGCGTACGGTGACGGCCGGCACCGTCTCCTCGCAGGAGAGCACGTACTACTTCAGCATCTTGAGCGCACCGTACGTGTCGTCCAAGGAATACCCGGAAAGCCAATGGTCGGGCGGTGCCGGCGTGCCGGGGACGTTCACCTTCACACCGGGGATGCCGGGCATCGTCTCGTACACCTACTCCGTCCGGGGCGACCGGGGTGCCGTGACGGAGGAGCTCACCGTGCCGGCGGACGGTTCGGGTGCGGGGACGATGACGTGGACCCCATCGGACCGGGGCAGCTACTCGGTCCTCGTGCGGGGCAACACAGCCGACGGCACCAGGTCGGGTGGCATCGGCTACTCGGTGTACGTCGACTGACCGCGTGACCGGCGGCCCCGCTCCCGCCAGGAGCGGGGCCGCCGTGCCCGGTAGCTGCTGCCGATCACGGTCAGGCGAGCGCCCGGCGGCGGAACTCCGCCGGGGTGACGCCGGCGGTCGCCTTGAAGACCTGGCCGAAGTGGGACGGATCGCCGAACCCCCAGCGGGCACCGATCGCCGCGACCGGGACGTCGCGGGCGGCCGGGTTCGCGAGGTCGGCTTTGCAGGCTTCCACGCGGCGGTGCCGGATCCACCCGGCCACCGTGTGGCCGCTGTCGCGGAACAGGGCGTGCAGGTGGCGCACCGAAACGAAGCAGGCGGCCGCGATGGTCTCGACGCGCAGGTCCGGATCGGACAGTCGGGCGTCGATGTAGGCCTGCACGGCCTGCCGTCGCCGGAGCCGGTCGTCGCTGCCGGCCGGCTCGGCGATCCCGGCGTGGGCGCGCAGCATGGTCGCCGTCATGTCGAGCACGTTGCCCGCCAGCAGGATCCCGGCGGGCTGGTGCGCCGGGGCCAGCGAACCGAGGCTGAGGATGGTCGACCAGACCACGGGCGCGATGCCGTGGTCGGCGGAGAACCTGCGGGCGACCAGGTGGGCGAAGGCCGCCGCGTCGTGGGCGCCGACCGTCGCTTTGCGGAACCGCACGTTCACCGACCGGTAGTCGTCGCTGACGTCGAAGGTCAGCGGTTGCTCTGAGTCGTAGAGCGCGAACTCTCCGGCGCGCAGCGTCGTGGCCCGGCCGTCCTGGGTGACCTGCTTGGTACCGGCGAGCTGCAGGGTCAGCAGGAAGGAGGCGTCGGCGGCGCGCGTCAGGTCGTCGGGACGGCGGTGGACGGTGTGCCGCAGGCAGGCGACGCCGAACAGGCCGAGCTCGCCGACAGCCCGGTGGGTGATGGAACCGGCGAACGTCTTCGGGTTGTCGAATTCGAAGCTGAAGTGCAGCGACACACCGGCGTTGACCTGCTGTTCCCAGACACCGGGGCCGACTTTGGCCGCCGTGTCGGGCACGACGTGCCCGGTGGGCATCAGGTTCAACCAACCGGCCATGGTCGCTCCTGGAGACACTCGGGCAACGCGACCAGGGTACGCCGTCGGCGATGCCGTGCGCATCGGCGACATCGGCGTGCACGTTTCCCCGATGCCCGGGACGCCGGCCGCTCGTAGCGTGGCCCCGGAAGTGGTCGCAGCTCGACGAGGAGACGCCCGCAATGGCCTACATCGAAGGTTCCCACCACATCACGCTGTCGGTCGGCCGGGCGCAGGAGGACGTCGACTTCCACGTCAAGGTGCTGGGCATGCGGTTCATCAAGCGGACCGTGCTCTTCGACGGTTCGGTGCCGATCTACCACCTGTACTACGCGAACGCGAACGGCGATCCGTCGAGCGTGGTCACCACCTTCCCGTGGGCCCAGGTCGGGCTGTACGGCAAGCGCGGCACCAACCAGAGCCGCGAGGTGCTGCTGTCCGTTCCCGAGGGCAGCCTCGACCACTGGCACCGGCGGCTGACCGAGCACGACGTCGAGGTGCGCAACGTGGAGGCCTTCGGACGGCGGCGGCTGGCGTTCGAGCACCCGTGCGGCATCGAGTACGTGTTCGTCGCGAACGAGGGCGACGACCGGGTCGGCCACGCCGGCCACGGGGTCCCGCCGGAGTACGCGATCCACGGGCTGCACGGGCTCGGGGTGCACGTGACGACACCCGATCGCACGGTCGAGTTCGCCAACGACACCTTCTACGCCCAGGCCGGGCTGGCCGAGGACGGCGACCGGGTCGCGGTGCAGCTCGGGAAGCAAGCCCACGGCAACCACCTCGAGATCACCGTCAACCGCGCGGACGAGCAGGGGACCTGGCACTACGGGGCCGGCACCCACCACCACTTCGCCTGGAACGCCGACACCCTGCAGAACCAGGACGAACTGAAGTTCGAAGTCGAGGGCCGCGGCTACACCGACATCTCGGAGCTGAAGGACCGCAAGTACTTCAAGAGCGTTTACGTCCGGTCGCCGGCCGGTGCCCTGTTCGAACTGGCGGTCACCCACGCCGACGGTGGCTGGGACTGCGACGAATCGCCGCACGAGCTGGGGCAGCGGTTCCAGCTCCCCGAGCAGTTCGAGCACCGCCGCGAGGAACTGCTGGCGGCACTCGAGCCGATCGACGGCTGAGGGCGCCGGTGAATCCCCACCTCGGTCAGCGGGTCCTGACCTGGGGCCCGGCCGAGGCGTCCGTCGTGGTGCTCGCCGTGCACGGCCGCGGGCAGGAGCCCGAGGTGATGCGCGGGCTCACCGCGCGGTTCGGTTCGCTGCCGGCTCGGTTCGTCGCACCGGCGGCGGCGGGCGGCAGCTGGTACCCGCTTCCGTTCCTCCAGCCGATGGAGGCGAACCAGCCCCAGCTCGACGAAGCGCTCGCGGCGATCGAGGCCCGCATCGACACGCTCCTCGACACCGGGACGGCCGCCGGCGACCTGGTGCTGCTGGGCTTTTCCCAGGGCGCGTGCCTGCTGGCACACCTGCTGCTGACCCGGCCGCGACGGATCGGCGCGGTGGTGCTGCTGACCGGCGGGTTCATCGGCCCCGACCCGATCAAGGCGCCGGCCGGCACCGAGCTCGTCGGCGTGCCGGTGCTGCTGCGGAGTATCGAAGACGACCCGTGGGTGCCGGCCCACCGGGTCGCGGAGACGGGCCGCCTGTTCGAGGCGGCGGGGGCCCGGCTCGACGTGGCGATCGCGCCGGGGAACGAGCACGTCGTGACCGACGAGGCCTGCACCACGGCCGCCGACCTCATCCGCCGGCTACGGCCGCGATCCGGGTGACCCGGCGGCGAAGTACCACCGCGTGCCCCCACCCGTGCCGTCGTCGGGCCTGCCGGGCTGTCGACCCCGCGCCGCCAACTACGCCGGACGGGTGACGCGGCTCAACCTGCGAGCGTGGCGGGGCGTGGACTCGGCGTCGACCGATTCCGAGGGGGATTCGTATGTTCCGACGTGCTGCCGCGCTCACGTTCGCGGCACTCGCACTGGGCACCGCCGTCACCGCACCTTCCGCGACCGCGGCCGAGGCCTGCACCTGGACGGCGCACAAGATCGTGGCGCCCGACGGCTACTTCGACGCCGACGTCGACATCAGGGGGACCGACAGCCACGGCAACTACTCCGGTGAAGTCGGTGACCGGAGTGTCAACATGGGCAAGGTCGTGCTCTGGACCGACGGCAAGCCCCGCATCCCGGACGCGCTCGCGCCGTTCGTCTACCCGCACGTCGCCGACGAGAACTCCGCGGGAACAGTGCTGCTGGACGGCAGCCTTCCGTCGACGCCCCGGGGCGTTTACCTGTTCAGCGGCGGCCACCTCGGTCCCGGCACGCTGACCCGCCTGCCCGACCCGCCCGGATACCGGCTCGAATCGGCCGTCGCCCTCAACGACCGCGGCGACGTGCTCACTTCCGCCACGTCGCTCGAGGACGGCCACCGGGTGAGCGTCCTCTGGGCGGTCCTGGCCGTGGGACCGCGGATCATCGACGTCCCGGACCGGTACGGCATGGACCTCGACGACGACGGCACGGTGCTGCTGGGCGCCCCGGACAACCAGCTCGGCGGACTCTGGCGGGCCGGCGTGGTCACCCCGCTGACCGGCGAAGACCGTCCCGTGCTGATCCGGCAGATCCGCAACGGCGTCGTGGTCGGCACGGCGATCGACTCGTGGCCCGCTTCGCGCGCCTTGGCGTGGCACGGCCCGGCCGACCCGCGGCCCCTCGAGCAGGGCGGCACGGCGGAAGCGACCAACAAGCACGGACTGATCGCGGGCAGCCTGACCAACCTGATCGGACCGTCCGCGGTCTGGCAGGACACCAAGCTGCTCGGCCTGCTCCCCTTCCCGGACGGCGGGGACGCGGATGTGTACGTCATCGGCGACGACGGCGTGATCTTCGGCAACACCGGCGGCGACCACGCCGCGCTGCGCTGGACCTGCAAGTGACGAACGAGGGGTTTCCCATGAAATTTCCGCGCCGGACCCTGGCCGCCCTGCTGAGCATCGCAGCCGTCCTGGTGGCCGCGCCGCCCGCCGGAGCGGCCACGAACCCGTACACCCCGACCGAGGTCTGCGGAGCCGGTTACCGGGTCATCTCCTCGCTGCCGGCCAAGACCGACGGCGGGAGCAAGTGGGGCGGGGTCTACCTGCTCTACAAGTCCGGTGGCTACAACTGCGTCGTCACCATCAAGTGGTCGTTCATCGGGGTCGCCACGGACACCTTCGCCGGGCTGTACCGGGACTCCGAGGACTCGAGCCGGAACGTCTACGACCAAGGGAACTACAAGTACTACGCCGTCGTCCGGGGGTACGCGCCCCAGTGCATCAGCTACGCGGGCTGGGTCGGCGACCACGCCGGGGAAAGCGGCACGAACGCGGTCGCCGTCAGCGGCTGGGGCTGGTGCGACTGAAGGCGTCGGGCTCAGGCCGGGCGGAAGCTGCCCAGGCAGGGGTGCCCCGGAAGACCGGCTTTGGCCGGTTTGCCCGGCGGCGGGTAGCCCAGCAACCACAGCTGCCCGGTCACCGCGACGTTCGCGGCCAGCGAGATGTCGGCGACGAGCCGGAACCGCGTCTGCCGGCCGTCCGGGTACAACGCCCAGCCCGTCAGCCGGACCGCGGTGCGAGCGCGCGGCACGAAGGGCGTGTCGAGCGCGATCCGCAGTTCCACCCAGCTGTCCCCGGTGATCGGACGGCGGAGCCGCAGGCTGCCGACCACCGTCAACAGCCCCAGCATGAGGAAAACCGCGCTGCCCCCGGCGACGCCGCCCACCCCCGCCGCGTCCGCGATGGCATCGGGTTCGGGCTCCATCGACGACGCGAACGCGATCCCCGCCGCGCCCAGCACCAGCAACGTCACCCCGGTGACGGCCGCCCGCCGGACCTGGAACGCCCGGTGTGCGGCGAGCACCGGATCACGCGACGGCGGCGTCGGGGTGCGCGAGACGAACTCGGCAGGCGCTGCGCCGGAACCGGGTGCGTCCTCGATCCGCCCGGAACGCAACCACATCGCCCCCGGCGGGCGGACGAACACGCGCCGGCCCGTGCCGAGCACCCACAGCCGTCGCTCGCCCGCCAGCTGTACCCGTGGCCCGTCGGGGAGCCGGGTCCGCAGCCACCGCCCGTCCGGCAGGCGCACCGATACCCGCGAACCCTTCGTGAACAACCCGTCCGGGGCGACGTCGAGCTGGTGGTACGGCTCGCCGAAGTGACTTCGGACGCGCCGGTAGAGGCTCAGGACGTAAGTCCACATCGCCAGCATGCCTCCGAAGGCGCCGAAGTAGATGTAGGGCAGCGTGCTCCCCCACCCTTCGGTGAGCACGAGCAGCACACCCAGCATGACCAGCGCACCGCTGAGCCCCATGCGGACGATGATCAGCCCGGTCAATTTCTGGACAAACCCGGCAAACAGCGGTTCGGCCCCGGACGGCACATTCGGAATGGGTTCGTAAACGCGCACTCTGCCCATACCGGAAGTAACGTCCATGCCTTGTCCCCCATCGGTTCTCGTGCTCGGCCGCGGCAGCGTATCCGGCAGGGAAAACAGGGCTCAGGCCGCCTACCTTTCGTCCGTCATCGGCATCCGCGGGTGATCCGGCGGTGATCGTCCGGTGGGTTCTCCGTTCCTGGGGGCGGAGAACCCACCAGCCCGCCGGAGTCAACGGCAGACACCGGTACCCGTGGCATCGATCCAGACCGTGATGGTGTTCTCTCCGCTGCCGGCCGGGTCGGTGGCGACCACCCGCAACGAATGCGCGCCGACCGTCAGATCATCGGGCGCCATGATCGCGCCCTGTTGGAAAAGGTAGGCCTCTTCCAGCTCGAATTGGCCCGGGTTCAGGAACCGTTTGATCGACGTGCGCTCGGTGGCCAGCGGGGAGCCGTCGAGAAAGAATTCCAGCCGCAAAGAGCTCGCTTCCGCCTTGGCGTTCTGCATGGTGAACGACTTGTCCCCGCCGCTGACTTCCGCCACCAGGATGACGTGCCAGTCGTCCTGGCAGAAGTGCCGGCCGTCGACCGATGGCAGCACGCGGATGGACACCCGTCTGTCGAGGTCGGCCGGAGAGCCGTCGCTGACCGTGCGATGGTTCCGGATGGCGGCTCCGCCGGTGCCGCTGGCGTGCAGGACGGCTTCCGCGTCGCCGCGGCTGGTCCGGCCGGGAGCCGCCTGGGCCGGCGCGGAATTCATCACCCCCATGACCAGCAATCCGGCAACAACGGCCACCTTGACGAAAACGCCGATCGGACGATTCGCGTGACAAAAGAACGGTTTCATCGGACCTCCTCGGACGTGAGTGCCATCCAAATCGCCGGTTTCGGCGGCCAAGTTACGGGTGACACCCTGACGGGGGATGAAAGCACCTGATCGATCGGCCGCGCCGCGTCCTCGGCCGGCGCGACCCTGCGGCCGGCGCTCGGCTCGGCCTCGGTCCGAGGGTCGGTGTCCGACTCGGGGCCGTTCGCCGGCCCGCCGTCGTCCCTGAAGGACACTCGGGCCCTAGATCGGATTCTGCCCGTTTCTCCCCCAGCTCACGAGAGTTCCGCGCAGAACCGCCGGCCCTGGCGAGAGTGCGCTTGTGCGGACCGGGCTCACCTCAGTACGTTCGGGCCGCCCCCGCCCCACCGGGGAACCACCAGGGACGGATCGTCCCGCCTGGACCTGGGCCGCACCTACCGGAAAGCCTTCCGATGCCTGGTTTTTCCCGTTCCGCCCCCGGCCGGACGGTACCGGCCTGATGCCACGGACGACCTGTTGCGTGGTCGGCGGCGGCCCCGCCGGGATGATGCTCGGGCTGTTGCTGGCTCGCGCCGGAGTCGAGGTCACCGTCCTGGAAAAGCACACGGACTTCCGGGACGACTTTCGAGGCGACACCGTGCACCCCGCCACCGTGGATCTGCTCGAAGATCTCGGCCTGGGCGACCGGTTCGCGGCGCTGCCACGCTCCCGCGTCACCGAAGTGATGCTGCCCGCTCGGGCCGGCGGGTTCGAGCGCGTCGGCGACTTCGCGGCGCTGGCCCGATTCGGTGTCCGGCACCCCTACATGACGATCGTGCCCCAATGGGATCTGCTCACCCTGCTCGCGGACGCCGGGCGAGCCGAGCCGGCGTTCCGGCTGCGGATGGGCACCGAAGCGACCTCCGTCATCAAGGAGCACGGCCGGGTCGCCGGCGTTCGATACCGCGCGGACACGGGTTCCGGTACGCGCGTCGACGGCGAGATCCGGGCGGACCTCACCGTGGCCTGCGACGGCCGGCACTCTTTCCTGCGCGCCGCGTCCGGCCTGCCGGTCACCACGTACAAGGTCCCGTTCGACACCTGGTGGTTCCAGCTCTCGCGGCGGGCCGGCGAGCAGAGCGGCGTGCTGTCCCGGACCGCCGGGCGGGGACGCTTCGCGGTGGTCATCCCCCGGCCCGGTTACTTCCAGATCGGTTACGTAGCCGCCAAAGGAACCGACGGGCGGTTGCGGGCTCGCGGCATCGCGGCGTTTCGGGACGACATCGCCGAGCTCCTCCCGGACTACGCCGGCCGGGTCGGCGAACTGGTGTCGATGGACCAGGTCAAGCACCTCGACGTGCGGCTCAACCGGCTACGCCGATGGCACACCGACGGGCTCCTGTGCCTCGGCGACGCCGCGCACGCGATGTCGCCGGTCGGCGGCATGGGTGTCAACCTGGCCGTCCAGGACGCCGTGGCGGCCGCGACCACGCTGGCCGAGCCACTGCGCCGGGGCGCGGTCGGCAGCAGTGACCTCGCCCGGGTGCGCCGGCGCCGGCTACCGGCGACCGTCTTGGTCCAGACCTTGCAACGGATCATGCACGCGGATCTCGCCCGTCCGCTCGCGACCGGAGGCCTGGCCGGACCGGCCGGGCCGCTGCTCGCCGCGGCTCGGCGGTTCCCGTTGGTGCAGGCCTTGTCCGTGTACCTCGTCGGCGTCGGGTTCCGCCCCGAACGGGCGCCCGCCTTCGCCCGCCGCGCGCCGAAGCCGCAACCGGAGATCCACCAACCGGGCCGGTAACGAGGACCACCCGGCCACGCGCCGCGGGGAAGCGACGCCTCACGACGCTCCGGGCACGCCGAGCTTCCAGAACACGAACGCCGGCTCCTGCTGCACCTTGGCTTCCCGGCGCAGGCCGTCCCGGACCGCGGGGCCGAAGCCGAGGAGACTCGAGAGGGCACCGAAGAGCGTCGCCGCGGGCGGTGCGGCGCTCGCCACCCCGCCGGCGACGGCGAAGCCGGCCGTGGCCAGGACGAACGGCAGGTCACGCAGCAGAGTGTTGCGCCGCATGGCTTTCTCGATGACGCGGATGTTCGGCCGGAACACCTCGTCGAAGATCCGGGCGACGTCGGCGGGGAATCGCTCCGCGTCCGGATCCGAGCCGATCAGGTCTTCGGTCAGCGCGAGGTGCCGTCGGAAGGCGTCGAACGCCTCGTCGTTCCGCCGGATCGCGACCAGGTCCTGCGCCGGCATCCGTTCCAGGACCGGCCGGGTGAGCGTGTCGACGAAGGACAGCAATCTCGTCCCGGGATGCAGGCCGTTCATCGCGTCACGGGCCAGCCGCCAGTACGCGTCGGACGTGCTCCAGAACGTCCCGTCGACCGATTCCGCGTGCAGCAGCCCGTTCCACGTCGTCAGCGACTGCAGGGTCAGCCGCGGTTCGACGGTGAAGCGGGCGATCTCGGCGGGCCCCATGCCGAATTCCGTCCACAGCTCGCGGTCCAGCTCGATCTTCTCGTGCTCGGCCAGCAAGGGCAGCCGGTATTCGACCCACTGCGGATAGCTGTGCACGTCGTAGGCGAGCATCTCCAGGTGGTCGGCGAGGTGGTCGGTGACCGCACGTTCCACGGCTGCCACCGTTTCCTCGGCCGCCATGCGCAGCGGCCGGAACACGACGAGCCCGGCTCGCACCAGCGGCAGCACGTCCCAGATCCGGTCGAGCTGGGTCGCCAGGTGGGCCGAAAGCCGGGTCCCGGGCCGCCTGCCGAAGGTCTGCCGGTAGAAGTGGGCGAACCGCTTGATGTGGTCCTGCACGTACAGCAGCGGGTCGTCGCAGATCACCAGGTCCGCGACCAGCACCGCGCTCTTGACCTCGGCCGACCAGTCGCGCCAGGGATCGAGCGCGATGACGGCGACCCGGCCCGGTTCCGGCCGCTGCTCCTGGCCGGGCGCGGGCAACCCCGCGTAGTAGGCGCGGAGCCGCTCCAGCGCCCCTTCGGCGTTTTCGCGTTTGCTCAGGGACAACTCGAGTTCGGGGAGCAGGTCGTCGAGGAACCGGCTGTATTCGCTGTCCGGGGCCATCACTGACCATGGGCGTTGTCGGGCCGGGTGCGGGCGATCTCCGCGGCGGACACGAGGGCACGCATGAAGGCACTCTACGGCGGAATCGCGGTAGCGGGCGAGTCCGCTACCGCGCGCCGTGAGTAACCCGTGAGGGTCAGCCGGTGGTGCCCGGAGGGCGGGCGCACGCGGCCAGCACGGTGCCGCCCATCTTGATCCGGAGCTGGGTCGCCGTGGCCTCGCCGAACAGCTGCCCGGTCGGGACCAGTGGTGGCGGCCCGGGACAGAGGATCGTGCCGTTGTCACTGCGGTAGATGCCGAGCCCGGCGACCGTGGTGCCGGTGGGAGCGAAGACGAAGAACGCGTCTCCGGTCCCGATGCTGAACTGGACGCCCGGTGAGCTCACCGCCGCCGAACCGGCCAGGACGGACAGGATCGGCCGCTCGGTCGGTGGCGTGGTGGTGAAGTCCACCAGGGACACCGAGCGGGTACCGCCGCCGGTCGGCGTCTCCAGGAACAGGACGTGGTTGTGGGTACCGATGAACATGTACCTCGACACGCCGAGGGTCTGGTGGAAGACCGACCCGGTCGGGCCGGCGGCGACCAGTCCCGGCACCCCGGTGGTGGTCCTGGTGACCGTCCGGTCGCCCATGGTGGTGGTCGGCGCCGAAGACCAGGCGAGCGCGGCACTGTTGGTGAACAGCCCGGTGGAAATGGTGATCGGGTTCGCGGCCACCGCCGGTGCCACGGCCGTGACCACCACGGTCGTCAGGACGGCGCACACCACCATGGCCGCGCGCCGGACCGGGCTCACTGGTGCGCCCAGGTGACCGCGAAGTTCTGACCGTTCCGGCTGGCGCCCTCGGTCACGGCGTACGTGGTCGTCGCGTCCTGCTCCTGGATCCTGGTCCGCTGCCAGGTCGAGCTCGCGGTCATCGACCCGCCGTGGCCCGCGTCGTCGGAGGCGACGGCGTTGCCCATCAGCGCCCGGCCGTAGTTCGCGAGCGGGAAGAGGTCGCTGGTCCCGAAGCGGCCCGGTACCTCGACGATCCATTCGGCGCTGTTCCGGGAGCAGACGAGGCCGGCTGCGCACGTCTGGGTCGTGGAGAAACTGGTGTGCTGAGTGGCGTCCGCGACGGTGATCGTGAACTTCCCGGTCGTCGAGTCGTAAGCGACGTCCGCGCTGACGGAGTCGCCGGCGTCGATGGTCAGGACCGGCTGGATCGCGTTGGTCGGGAACATCTCCCACCACAGCTGGTAGATCGGCGTGCTGTTGACGCACCTGGCCGAGCTGCCGCCCTGCTCGACCGTGCCGTTGGTCCACCCGTCGAAGCCGACCCAGAACACCGCCCAGGCGTCCGCCGCCGGGCAGGTGACCGGACGCTGGGTCCACGACGCGTGCACGTGGGTGAAGGTGGCGGCGGGCGTGGACAACGACGTGATGGCGTAGCCGGCCCAGTTCCGCGAGGTCGCGTTGACCAGCGGACCGGCCACCGCGGGCGCGGACCCGCCGGGCACGTCCGGGTGCTGGGCCGCGCCGGCGAACGGGCTGCCGGCGTATCCGAGGGGTGTTTTCGCGGCGCTCGCGGGCGCCGTCGCCCCGGCGCCGGCCACGACCGCCGCTGCCACGAGGGCGGTGAGCGGCAGGAGCCGTCGAAGTTTCATGGGAGTCCTGTCTGCGAAGATCGGCGCCGGCTTCGGCATCCGGCCCTCGCCCGACTCTGCCAAGCGGCGCTGAAACGGCCCTGAGCCGAAGCTGAAACCCGGTGGTCGGCACGCTGCACGGCGATCACGGCGAACAACCGGCCGGCAGCCGGACGGCGAGCGCGGGGTCCTGCCGCAGGATCGCGATTTCCAGGTCACGTAGCCGCTGGTTGGGGTCGATGCCGAGGTTGTCGGCCAAGGTCCGGCGCAGCCTGCGGTACACGCCGAGCGCGTCGGCCTGCCGGCCGGTGCGGTACAGCGCGAACATCAGCTGCGCGTGCACCTGCTCGTCGAACGGGCGCGCGCGGGCCAGCCGCTCCAGGTCCGGTTCCAGCTGGGCGTGCTCGCCGAGGGCCAGCCTGGCCCGGATCAGCGCCAGCTGGGCTCGCGTGCGCAACGCCTCCAGACCGGCCGCCTGCTCGTCCAGCCACGCCACCCCGCCGACGTCGATCAGCGAGCGGTCCCGCCACAGGCTCAGCGCGGTGCGCAAGGTCGCGGCACTCCGCGCCGGGTCGTCACCGCGCTCGCCCCGCTCGACCAGGCGCCGCGCCTCGCTCACGTCCGTCGCGCCGCGCCCGGGATCCAGCAGGTAACCCGGTGATCGGGCGACGATGGCGTTCCGGTCACCGAGCACGCGCCGGAGGGCGGACACGTGGCTTTGCAGGGTGTTCGGCGACACCCTGCCCGCCTGGTCGCCCCACACGGCTTCGATGAGCCGGCGCCTGCCGACTATTCCGCCGCCGTGCAGGGCGAGTACGGCAAGGACCGCTCGCCGCCGCAGTCCCGAAATCGACACCGGCACACCGCCGACGACGGCGTCGACCGGGCCGAGCAATCTGACACGCACGTGGCCTCCCGCCCCTCGTGGGGACGAGCCCGTCCCCCAGGGGCGACGATCGCATGCTCCGTCGACAATCCGTCGACAGTCCGATCACGGCACCAGAGTCGGCGGGCTGAGGCTCACCGCCCCGGAGCCGGGCGGGCCGACCGTGACACCAGCCCGGTAGGTCCGGGTCACGCCGCCGCGGGTGACCCGGATGTCGTACGTCGCCGACTTCAGGAATTTCTCGATCAGGCCCTGGTCGAGGGCCAGGCGGGTGAGGATCTTCTTGTCGCCGCTGGTGAGCATGCCGCGGATGAACGGCGACAGCTCGTCGCCGTTGAACGTCGTGTACGCCACCGAAAAATCGACGTCCGCGCCCGCCTTGAACTCCCGGCGCATGAAGCCCTCGATGTGGTTGTTGGCGAACTGGTTCGCCCGCTCCGGCGCCAGGAAGATCGGGTACGCCTCACGCCCGAGCCCGGGGCCGTGGATGTGGTACCGGATGTAGTCGATCAAGCCGTACTTGCTGCCCAGGTGCAGCAGCGACTCGTCACCGCCCCTGGCGAGCGCGGCGGTCACCCGGCTCCAGTTCAAGGTGCGGCTGATCGTCTGGATCCGGGACGCCATCTGGGACAGGACCAGCATTCCCTGCACCCGGTTGCGAGCGACCGCGGACAAGCCGAGAGTGCTCAGGTCCAGCAGCAGATCCAGTTGCACGGCGCCGCGCTGCCCGGCCCGCCCGGCCGGCATCAGCGCCGGCCACTTCGCGCCGCGCAGGGCCGAGCCGGCCTGGCCCGCGGTCCGCGCGATACCGGACGCGGCGGCGGACACGTAGGGCAGTGCGCTCGTGATGAGCGTGAACACCATCGCGGCGCGCTTCGCGTCCGCCTGCTCGCGCGCGGCCTGCGCCGCGTCCTTGCTCGCCATCTGGGCGGCGGCCGCCGCACCCAGCATGTCCGCCCGCCGGTTCGCCGCGACCGAGTCCGCGACGGCGCCGCCGGCCGCGGCCACGTCCATCACCGCGAGGAACGCACCGGCGGCGGGGGCGGCCGGAGTCAGCAACGCCAGCATCGCGACCACGTTCGCGACCGCGAGTCCCAGCTCGGCCTGGGCCTTCGCCTTCTCCGCCTCGGTGATCTTCTTGTTGTACAGGTCCACGAAGTACTTCACGCCGGCGGTCGACCAGTCCCGTCGGCCGGGCTCGCCGCCCAGCAACCGGCTGATCGACGGGCCGAGGATCTTCCAGTCCACCTTGCCCGGCGTGCCGAGCATGGTCAGGAACGTCTTCGCGTCGGTGGCGTTCTGCTGCGCGGTCCGGATGATCGCGTCGGTCGCGACGGCCTCGGACTGGCCGGACAGCGCGCTGACCGATTTCAGCTCGTGCCGTTCGTGCAGCACGGCGAGGTTGGCGTCCTCGGCCAGCATCGCCGCCATCAGTTCCTTGAACGTCCCGGCGTTCTCGACGCACTGCCGGTGGACGTCGCGCAGCACGCCCAGCGCGACGTCGTCGATCTCCCCGCCCCGCTTGCGTTCGTACTCGACGTCGAGGTTCGGGTCGAACAGCACCGGCGAGAGCTGCTCCCCCGGCGGCCCCGCGTCGGTGCGCGCGGCGTCCCGGCCATCCGGTCCGGGCAGCAGCACGGGCGACGGGGCGACCGGCGGCCCGGGCGGGGCCAGCAGGCTGATGTCGGTGCGCCGCATGCCCACCTGCGCCCCGCGCAGGATGTCCGGCCAGTTCTCGAGGAAGTCGACCACCGTCGCCGCGTCGACCAGGTTGCCCGCGTCGGCCAGCGGTTTGGGGGTGGTGTCGCGGCTCACCAGTTTGCCCTTGTCCTCGACCCCGCCCGGGTCGCTGTGCTCGGCCGGCCTCCTGGACTGGTTCTCCTTGGCTTTGTCCTCCTTGGCTTTCTGCAGGTCCTGGGCGAGGTTCTCGAGGCGGATGACCTGCGAGCCCAGTGTGGACTGCGACAGCGCCACGGTGTCGGAGGCGAACCCCGACAGCAGCGGGCGGGCGGCCGCGACCGGGTCGATCTTCTCCTTGGTGACCGACCGGTCCCACAGGTCCTTGTACGCCGGATCCGCGATGGCCTCGGGCAGCTGCAGCCCGAGCTTCGCCCAGAGCTCCTCCAGGGTGCTGTTGAACGGGATCAGGCTGTCGAGTTCCTTTTTGATCGGCGCGGCCTGGCTGGTGTCGACCTGCCGGGACACCCGCAGCGCGCCGGGGCGTTGCAGGAACCGGCCGACCGCCTGGTTGCCGGCCAGCCGCTGCAGGCGCAGGAGTCCGCCGCCACCGGATCCGGGCGGGTCGCGGTGCTTGCCGGCCGGGTGCGCACGGGCGACCGGTGGGGCGAGTCCCTCCACGTGCTCCGCCATGGCTCCACGGTACGTCCGCGGCGTCCGGTTCCGCGCCGGCCGGCAGCCGCCTTTCCGGGCAGCCCGGGCTGCCCGCAAAGGCAGTCAGGCGTACAGGGTCGTCCGGATGATGTCGGTCAGGGCGTCGACGACGTGCTCGTCCTGGGCCGGTTCGGTGCCGCGGACGAGTTGGTAGCCCGCGCGTTCGACCATCCAGGTGAGGATGGCGGCGGTCTCGGCCGGGCGGACCGGGCGCATCACGCCGGCCACCTGGCCGCGTTCGATCGCCTCGCGGGTGGCGTCGATGATGGCCTGCATCAGCGTGCGCACCTCGGCCGCGACGGCCGGGTCGTAGGCCGCGGTCTCGGTGATGATCGTGAAGGAGGCGGCGCGCCGGCGGTAGACCGCGACGATCGCGGTGACGGCCGCGGTGAGGCCGGCCGGGTCGGCCGTCTCCCACCAGGTGCTCGACACCTCCCGCAGCTCGGCCAGCACCGACCTGGCCAGCCGCCGGACGAGGTCGCCCTTGTCCTCGAAGTGGACGTAGAAGGTCGAGCGGGAGATGCCGGCCGCGCCGGCCAGCCGTTCGACGCTGAGCTCGGTGAAGGCCTCGCCGGCGCCGACGAGCTCCTCGGTGGCGGCGAACAGACGTCGCTCGAGCTCCTCTCGGCGGTCCTGGCGTTTGCGGCCGGTCGGCCGGGTCACTGAAGGCACGACCGGATCATAACCGGACAGCAAATCCGGACACACTGTCCGGACACTGTGTCTTGACGCGATGTCCGAGCTCGGCGCATGCTGGGCGGACGAACCCGGGGAGGCAGTCATGCTGGTGTTTAAGGCAGTGTTGTGGGCGCTTTGGGGCGTCGGCGTCCTGAACATCGTGGCGCTGTTGGTGAGCATGGCGGCGTGCTGGCTCCAGGAGCGCCGAGGCAACAAGAACCTGGAAATGCTCCCGCTCGCCGTGGCCATCTTCGCCGTGGGGACGACGTCCGTGGGCTGCTTGAGCGGTCTCGTGCTGATCCTGCTGTCCGACGCGGGCGCGGTCCTCGTGGTCCTCATCGCCGGCACGGTCGTCCAGCTCGTCGGCCCGGCGGTCCTCGTCACGGCTCTGCTCAGCAGGCTGTGGGCGGCCTGGCAAACCCGCAGGACGCTCCTGCACAAGGAGGAGGTCGTCCGCCTGATCGAGGCCGGCATCGTCAGCTCCTTCCGGCGGCGGTTCGGCATGGTGAAGCTGTCCATCCATCCCGGTGCGGTCAAGGAATTCCCGTGGCGGACCCGCCACGCCCGTTGGGAGGACTACCCCGCGTTCGTGACCGCGAAGGAGCGCCTGGTCCAACGCGGGAACATCCCCTACGTCCGAAAACCGCGCTAGTACTGCAGGGCGAGATCCTTGTTCGGTGCGGCCGAAGACAGCCTGCCAGGACAATCCTGGACGCCGGCCTGCCCAGTCTGCCGCAGCTGGTCGTGAGTGGTAATTCGGGTTAGAACCCGAATTACCACACA